>BOXR01000001.1 GCA_019651095.1 Ectothiorhodospiraceae bacterium
CTTTACGTCTACTTCACAACTGTGATATTTTTGGCAATTTCCTTTGAATTTTTCAATTTCTTCTTTTGATGTATTCTCATTAACATTTGCAATAACAAACATTGGTTTCTGTGTAAGCATCTTAATGTCAGGGAAAAATTCTTTCACTTTTTCTAGGTCTGTTTATCTAAGAAGTTACTGTTATTCAGTTTGTCGAGAGCATTTGATATTCATCTTTAAGAATATTTTTTCTTTATCTGAATTTTTACTTTTAGTTACTCTGTTCAATGGCTCTCTAATGTTGCTATATCTGATAGCATTAACTCAGAATTTATATCCGAGAAATCAGAATCAGGATTTGGCTTACCATTAACATGGATTATGTCGTCATCTATAAAGAATCTTACAACATGAGCTATCGCATCTGTATTTTTTATATGTGTTAAAAAATCATTGCCAAGACCCTCGCCCTTTGACGCTCCCTTTATTAATCCTGCAATATCCACAAATTCTATTACTGCGTTTACTTTGCTTTTAGACGAATTCAATATAGATAATTTATCTAATCTTCATCAGGAACTTCTACCGTTGCAATGTTAGGGTCTATAGTACAAAACGGAAAGTTCTTAGCATCTATTTTTGTGATGTAAGTAAATTAAAAATTGATGACTTACCAACATTTGGCATGCCAACCAAACCACACTTAAAACCCATTCCCGCCACCATTGATGTTATTCATGAAGTTTGTATAATTTCCGGAAATAATATCTTTTGAGTTACTAATATTTTATCTATACCAGAATTTATGCTCGCTTTGTCTTCAGGTGAGGTTTACCTAATACATAGGATATACATCATCTTTATGCATTGGTTTACCAATTCCAATTTTTAGTCTCAGAAATCTTTTGTTCCTATTTTTCTGTTATGTCTTTAATTCCATTATGACCACCACTGCCCCCTGAAAATTTTAATCTTACTTTACCAGGTGACAAATCTAAATCATCATAAGCTACAATTATATCTTTAGGACTTATATTTGTGTTCTTTATAAATTTCACTAAGGGAGAACCGCTATCATTTATGAAAGTCATTGGTTTTAGAATCTTGATTGTGATGTTATCGTCTTGATAAGTTGAATCTAAATAACCTTTTTTCAAGTTATCATTGAATGATAAATTATACTTTTCAGCCAATAAGTCTAAGAACCAGAATCCAATATTGTGTCTAGTTTTAAGGTATTTAGGATCCGGGTTTCCTAAGCCAACAATCAATAATGGAGGATTGTTTGTTGAGTTCATTGTAAAAAGAGTTATTTGTTTTCTTCTTTACTGTCTGAAGCTGGTTCTTCTTTTTTATCTTCAACAGCAGTTTCTTCACTAGCATCAGCAGAGGCTTCAACTACTTCTTCTACTTTTTCAGCTTTAGGTTCATAACAACTTACTACTGGTGAATCATGTTCCTCATCTACTGTCACTGCGTGTTCTACATTTGCTGGCATTTTGATTTCAGACATGTGGATGCTGTGACCTAATTCAAGTTCAGCAACATCGATTTGGATATTTTCTGGAATATCTTTAGGTAAACATGAAACTTCGATTTCTGTTTGAATATGGGATAACTTTCCTCCGCCAAGTTTTACACCCGAACATGTCTCCTCGTTAATGAACAAAATTGGTACATTCACAACAACCGCTTTATTTTTATCTACAGCAAAAAAGTCCATATGAGTTATCGATGATTTTCTTGGATCTCTTTGAAGATCTTTCAAAATTACATCTACTGTTTTTTTATCAATCTTTAGTTGAATGACGTTACTGTAGAATCCGGAATCTTTGATCTGTTTTGCTACTTCATTAGCATCGAGTATTATATTGTTATTGTCTTTATCGCCATAAACAACTGCAGGGATTCCATTATTTTTTCTAATTTTCTTAGAACTGGATGTTCCCTTATTTTCTCTTTTTGTTGCTTGTAAAGTGTATTCTGTATTCATAACTTATTTTTCAATGGATTATACTCTTATTCTACGAAAAGTGAACTAACAGATTCTTTATTATCGATACGTCTTAGGGTCTCCGCTAGCATTTCCGAGACAGTAATCTGCCTGATTTTTTCAGTATCGATGATTTTTTTTGACAGTTTAATCGTATCTGTAACAATTATGCCATCTATAGTTGATTCTATAATATTCTGGTCAGCCTTACCTGAAAATATGGGATGTGTTATGTACGCATATACGGCTGATGCACCCTCATCTTTAAGTGCGTCTGCTGCGTGACATAGTGTCCCAGCAGTATCACATATATCGTCAACTATCACACAACATTTACCTTTGATATCACCAATGATTTGCATTACTTCAGAGACATTTGCCTCAGGACGTCTCTTATCTACGATTGCAAGATCAGTATTGAGTTGTTTTGCTAGCGCTCTTGCGCGCACTACACCGCCAACATCAGGTGATACAACAATTACATCATCATAATTTTGTTTGTGTATATCTGCTAAAAATAGAGGCGTGGCATAGATATTATCAACTGGTATATCAAAAAATCCTTGTATCTGATCTGCGTGTAAATCAATGGTTAATAATCTCTCAACTCCCATACTGGTTAACATATTAGCTACGACCTTCGCTGTTATTGGAACTCTCGCTGATCTAGCTCTTCTGTCTTGACGCGAGTATCCAAAATACGGCAAGACAACAGATATCCTCTCCACAGAAGAACGTTTCAAGGCGTCAGCCATAATTAATAATTCCATCAAATTATTATTGACCGGGTCGCACAAAGGCTGAATGATATAGACATCCTGCCCTCTTACATTTTCTTCAATTTCCACGGAAATTTCTCCATCAGAGAATGTCTTGACAGTGGCTTTGCCAAGTGTTGTTCCAAGATTCTTTGCAACCAATTTTGCAAGTGGCTTGTTCGCATTACCTGAGAAAATCATTGTGGATTTTATATCAACCATGACTAGAACCTTTAGCTGGGGTGGAAGGATTCGAACCTCCGAATGACGGGATCAAAACCCGCTGCCTTACCGCTTGGCTACACCCCAAATTATCAAGAAAAAATATCATATGATTCCAGACTACTCACCATTTTAGATCTGTACCTATTTCCAATTTCCTTATTGGCTTCAATAGCACTTTCGTAACTGTCAAACTCAATATATAGCGTGCTTCCCGTACCGGACATTCTAACCTTACCAAAGGAGGAAAGCCAATATTTTGTTTGTATTAGTTCTGGATAATTCTTAAGCACCACTTCTTCAAATGAGTTATGTTCTGATTCAAGCAAACCACTCAGATTATTTGGTTTACAAAAGTGCCTATCAGAAATGATTCCAAAATATGTTTTGTAGAAATACTAAAGCCAGGGAAAATTAATACATAAAATTTAGGGTTTGATGAGACTTTTTTTACTATATTTCCTTTACCCGAGACATAGGCCGTGCCGCCATTAATAAAGAATGGTACATCTGAGCCTAGTTGATCCGCAAGAGTTAGCAACTCATCTTTGCTAATTGAATGTTATATAATCTATTGATAGCGTGCAGAGTGACTGCAGCGTTTGAACTTCCCCCACCCAAACCTGAACCAAGGGGTATCTTTTTTTCCAATGTTATATCCAAGCCTATCTTGAGATTATATTTTTGTGAGAGTATCCTACATGCTTTATAAATTAGATTGTCGTTATTCATCAAATTTTTATCACTGGTGTGCAAATTTACGCTGTTACCCTCGTTCATCCTAAACACTATAGTGTCGTAGAGATCTATAACATGAAAAATGCCTTGAATATCATGATAACCGTCATCTCGTCGGTTGATAACATGTAAGCACAGGTTTAGTTTTGCAAATGATTTACAACTGAGCTGCTTCATCGCCATTTTCATCTAGAAGTTGGAGCAATTCATCATTTTCAGGGTTATTCATTAATGATTGTTCTAGGATTTTTTTTGCTTTCTGTTTAAAGCCATTTTTTAAAAGAATCTTATAGTAATGGGACACAATCTCAGGATCCTGATCTTTGATATATGCAAGTGATGCATATTCATAAGCATCCTCATAAGATCCATCTAAGTAAAGCACCCAAGCCAGACTATCCAATATTGCTGGATTGCCAGGGTCAATATCTATAGCTTTTCTAATTAATTTTTCAGCATAAGCAAGTTGTTTCTCGTGTAGAGACAAACTATATCCATAAGCATTGAGTGCAATAGAATTATAAGGGTCAAAATTAATCATTTTTTCGAAGTCTATACTCATTTGTTTGAGATCCCCTTTCTTTTCATATGCAAGCGCACGAGAATATAATGCTCTCTGGTTTTCTGGGAATGACTCTAAAATTTTAGAGGATATTTCTAAGATTTTATCAACATCATATGGATCTTGATGTAATGAGAGTTTTAAGGTTAGTAGATTTAAAGCATCACCATCTGTCTTAATTTTTACCTCTTCATCAAGATAGCTATAAGCTCGCGTTATGTCATATTTTTTCTGTAAGGCTTTCGCGACATTCAGTAATTTTGTATTTACGAATGTTCCCTGCTGTATTCTTTCGTAGTGAAGTAAAGCCTCGTTATACTGTTTTCTATGGTAATCGATTTGTCCTAGAAAAAAATTAATGTTATCGGGAGCATAAGATTTAGAGAGTAAAATATTAAAATACTTCTCAGACAAATCATAATAATCTTTATCAAAACACAGAAGAGCAACCCTAAACATAAAATCATCATCGCTTGGATCTATCGAAATCAAATTATCAATTAGCAGGCTAGCCTTATTATCGTCTTTGCTTTCTAAATATAAAGCTAGCAGTTCATATGACGACTCTCTATCGGTAATAGAAAGATTTTTAATGTAGTTCTCTAGTGTGATTATTGCTTCATCAACTTGATTCAATCTAGCAAGTGAATCAGAATATTTTCTGACAAGTATTCTATTATTTAAGAAATCCATCTCCTGAAGATAAGGTAAGGCAACATGATCTAAGTTATTTTTCTGTAATACATTTACATATGAAATCAACAAATCTTTATTATCATAGTTCTTCAGATTTTGCTCGAAGTATTTAACAATATGATTGATAATAATATTTCTGGAGAGAATTTCCTCAACATCAATATATGATTTATTATTTTTTTCATTATACTTTTCAAATAAATATTTTAGGTGATAATCAGCAGATGAAAAATCTGCTAATTCTACGTAGTTAGAAAAAGAAATCTTATGCGCTGAAACATTTGTTGGATTAATGTTTAACCATCTTTTCGAGATTCTGGTTATATCTTCAAATCTCCTCAAATCCCTGGCTTTATTTATCATTTTTAGAAAATCATCCTCGTCTCTAAAATATTGGATATTTGTACTGAAAGTCTCTATGGCTTCGTCATATTGGTTTTTATGAAGCAATAATTCTACGACTAATTTGTTGTACATTGAGTTATATTTAAAATTGTCATTTGTATCTGAATAGGGTGCGTCAATGTCAGATTTTGATGGTTTAGAGTTATTTTGAGTACTACAGGATGCAAGAAACAGTGCTGCAAATAACGTGATAAATTTTATATTTCTATACATAGATGTATAATAGCACAAGCTATTATGTTAGTAGGGAATCATAAATGACCATATCAGTTATAGGGCTAAATCATAAATCGGCTAATATAGATATTAGAGAAAAGTTCTCTTTTACAGCTGATAGCGCGTCGCTTCTTTTGAGAAGAATAAAAAAGGTTAGGGATATTCTAGAAGTGATAGTAGTCTCAACCTGTAACAGAACAGAGATATATTGTGAGAGCACTAATGGTGCTGATGATATTAAAAATTGGCTATTATCAGAGAAAGAATACAAGTCATTTGCCAAGCATCTGTACATTCATCAAGAGGAAGATGCTATTGAGCACCTCTTCAAAGTAGTGGCTGGTCTTGATTCTATGGTTATTGGTGAGAGTGAAGTATTAGGACAGGTAAAGACTGCATATAAAATTGCTCTTGATAATAAATCCATTGATGGAAAATTAAAAAGGCTTTTTGAATACTCTTTCTCTGTAGCGAAAAATGTTAGAACTAATACTGATATAGGTGGAAATGCGATATCATTCATGTATACATCTATCCTTTTGATAAAGAAAATATTTTCTACAGTTGAAGAAAAAAAATGTTTGCTAATTGGTGCCGGGGAAATGACTGAGCTAGCACTAAAATATTTAAAATCTAATAATGTAAATGATATTACAATCTGCAATAGAAAAGAGGAGAAAGGTAAAAAACTAGCATTAGAAAATTCCTGTAGGTACTCTAATTTAAATAACTTATCGACCATTATTCATGATTACGATGTTATAATAACCTCCACATCAAGCTCTTTACCACTTATAGGGAAAGGTAATATTGAAAACGCGTTGATCAAGAGGAATAATGACTCAATAGTAATAATCGATCTTGGTGTTCCTAGAGATGTAGAGTCACAAATAAAAAATCTAGATAATGTATATTTATATACCATTGATGACCTTGGACAAATCATCGAAAAGAATTATAAAATTCGAGAGAAATCTATCAAAGATGCTGAAGAGATAATCAAATTTAAAATTGTAGAATATAAAAATTGGCTATCAGAAAATAACAGTACTGAAATCATTAAGAATTACAGAGAGTATGTCGACGATATTACCAACGGTATAGTTATTAAAGCAAAAAGGATGGCAAAAAATTCAGAAGATATTAATCAAATAATCGATTATGTTTCCGAAACACTCAAGAAAAAACTTGCGCATGAAACCACAATTAAGTTAAAAGAGTTATATCCTAATCTTGATGAGGATAAAATCGAAAAACTTAACAAGCTATTTAAAGAAAACTAATGAATCCTGATTTAAGAGCAAAGCTTGAGAGCAACCTCTCAAGTTATAAAGATATTACTGCGATGTTGAGTACGCCCGAAATATACTCCGATAGAACTAAAATGAAGAGTCTCAATCAAGAACTTACAAAGCTTGAGGCTAGCGTTAAGTTATATCAAAAATATTTAGACATAGAGAAGTCAATCTCAGGAACTAGAGAATTATTGATAGATGACGACAAGGAGATGATTGCTATTGCACAAGATGAGTTAAAAAAGTATGAGATTGAATTAAGAGAAGTAGAAACAAAAATTATAGAAGCAACTGTAGAAAAAGATCCTAATGATTCGAGAGATGTTTATATGGAGATTCGTGCTGGCACTGGTGGAGAAGAGGCGGCAATATTTGCTGGAGATCTGTTTAAGATGTATTCGAGATTTTCAGAGAGAAATAAATGGGATATTGAAGTTATAAATAGCAACATTAGTGATCATGGTGGGTTTAAAGAGATAATATTTAAAGTAATCGGAAAGAATGTTTACAGTCAATTAAAATTTGAGTCCGGAACGCACAGGGTTCAAAGAGTGCCAGATACTGAAACACAAGGAAGAGTCCACACCTCAGCATCCACAGTTGCTGTATTACCAATTGTTGAACAAGTGGATGATATAGAAATCAATCCTGCAGATCTAAGGATAGATACCTATAGGGCATCAGGTGCGGGTGGTCAGCACGTAAACAAGACAGACTCAGCTGTGAGGATAACTCATTTGCCAACAGGCATCGTATCAGAGTGTCAAGACGATCGTTCCCAACACAAAAATAAAGCCAAGGCACTGGAGTATTTGCACTCAAGATTATTATCTGCTGAGCAGGAGAAACAAAAAAAAGATACTGATGAAAGCAGAAAAAAACAAATAGGTTCTGGGGATAGATCAGAGAGAATTAGAACATATAACTTTCCTCAGGGAAGAATTACAGATCATAGGATCAATCTAACACTCTATAAATTAGAGCAAGTCATCGACGGAAATATTGAGCCGCTTATCGATGCTTTAACAGAAGAATCTACAAAGTGATGAGAACTACCGATCTTGTAAACAGTGCAGCAAAATTTATTCAGATTCATACAAATCAATCCTATCAAGAGTCGAAAATTGAAGCAGAAGAAATATTTATGCATGTACTTGGTATCAATAAGTCAAAAATATACACAAATATCTCGATAAGCATGACAAAGGATGAGCATGATCAGATTAGTCGTATTCTTAACAAAAGAAAAAGTGATATCCCTCTATCATATGTTTTGAAAAAACATTCATTCTATAATCATGAGTTCTTCGTAGATGAAAATGTTCTTATTCCAAGATCAGAGACAGAAAATATAATTGATCAAATAATCACTATAGGGAGATAAATTATTTAGAGACATGAAAAGATGTAACTTCCTAGATGCTGGTTGCGGCTCAGGCTGTGTAGGGATTACTCTGGCGATCGAAAGACCAAACTGGAACATTTTTCTCAGTGATATTAATATGAATGCGATAAATGTAGCAAAAAAGAACTCTCATCTTTTAAATCAGCAAAATATAAAGTTTATTTGTGGAGACTGGTTAAAGCCATTCAAACCCAAATCATTTGACTTTATATTTAGTAATCCACCTTATATAGCATTATCGGATCAAAGAATAGACAAGAGCGTGCTGAATAATGAACCTCACTCTGCTCTTTTCTCAGGTGTAGACGGATTAAATGACATAAAAAAAATTATCCTGTCGTCCAAAAAAATATTGAGTGATCAAGGAATCCTACTAATGGAGAATGGAATTGATCAAACAGACAAGATAAGTCGTCTCCTTCAAGCGAATGATTTTACAGACATATCTGTTCACATAGATTATAATGGCCATGGAAGATTTACATCATCTTATAAAAAATAATGGATAGAAAAACGATTGATAAATTGACTCACCTGTCTAAGTTAAGCATCCCAGAGAATGATATTGATGAACTCATTATCAACCTGGAGAATATCCTCAAGCTAATTGGAGAAATTGATGCTGCACCCACAGAAGGTATGGAACCTATGGCTCATCCACTTGATTTCAATCAACCTTTGCGAGAGGACAGACCAATCAAAAATATCAATAGGTCAGAAAATCAAAATGATACATCTAAAACGAGAGATGGTTATTACATAGTCCCAAAAATAATTGATTGATATGAATTTTAAATCTGTAAAAGAGATCTTGACAGCGATCAAAAATAAAGACGTTAGTGTGGTTGAACTGACGAACAACTACCTTGATAAAATAAAAGAGCGTGACGACGAACTCAATTGTTTTATTACTCTAACTGAAGAGTTCGCTCTCAATAAAGCAAGAAAAATTGATGAAGAGATAGCAAAAAATAAAGTTAGAGCATTGTCTGGCTTACCAATAGCTCAGAAAGATATTTTTTGTACAAAAAATATTAAGACATCATGTGGCTCTAAAATGCTTGATAATTTTGTAAGTCCATATAATGCGACTGTAATAGAAAAACTTAATAATGCTGGCACAATTATGCTTGGGAAAACAAATATGGATGAATTTGCAATGGGTTCCTCTAATGAGACGAGCTTCTATGGTCCTGTAAAAAATCCATGGGATACTGAATATGTACCTGGCGGGTCTTCTGGCGGCTCTGCATCTGCAGTTGCAGCCAGAATTTCACCATGCTCGACAGGAACAGACACTGGAGGATCGATCAGACAGCCTGCATCACTTTGTGGAATCTGTGGATTAAAACCAACTTATGGAAGAGTATCAAGATATGGAATGATTGCATTTGCCTCAAGTTTAGATCAAGCAGGTATTTTTACCACAGACGCACTTGATGCGGCTATTTTACTAAAAGAAATGTCTGGCTATGATGAAAAGGATTCCACAGTTCAAGTGTCGAAGTACCTGATTATCACTCATACTGCTTGAGTGATACAAATTATAATTACACCGTTGGTATACCTGAAGAATTTGTTAAAGATTTAAATGATGATGTAAAAAAAGTTTTTTATGATTCGGTGAAGGTGTTAGAAAAAGTTGGATGTAAAATTAAGACTATTAATCTTAAATATACAAGCTTGGGCGTGTCAGCTTATCAAGTAGTTGCGCCAGCAGAATGCTCTTCAAATTTATCTAGATTTGATGGTGTACGATATGGACATAGATCAGATAATTCATCTGACCTTGAAAATTTATACAGAGAATCTCGTTCGGAGGGTTTTGGGAAAGAAGTTAAAAGAAGAATATTAGTTGGTACATATGCCCTGTCTGCAGGGTATTACGATGCATATTACTTGAAAGCTCAAAAAGTTAGAAACTTAATTGCTAATGACTTCAGAGATGCCTTTGATCAAGTTGATCTGATCATTGGACCGACAACACCTGATAAAGCATTTAAAATTGGTGAGAAGATGAATGACCCAATCGCAATGTACCTATCAGATGTTTATACAGTGAGTACGAATCTTGCTGGGTTGCCTGCTATGTCTATACCAATGGGATTTAAAGAGAATATGCCATTAGGCTTACAAATAATTGGTAATCATTTTGATGAAAAAAATATACTTAAAATCTCTCATCTCTATCAACAAGAAACAGATTGGCATAAAAGAGAACCAGGAAAATAATTATGTGGGAAACTGTAATAGGGCTAGAAATACATGTCCAGCTGTCAACTGAGAGTAAGCTATTCTCATCTGCATCGACAGACTTTGGAGCTGATCAAAATACGCAAGCATCGATTATAGATTTAGCTATGCCAGGTGTACTACCAGTATTAAATAAAAATGCAGTAGATATGGCTGTAAAATTTGGATTAGCTGTGGATGCAAAAATAGCAAGAAAATCAATATTCGCCAGAAAAAACTATTTCTATCCGGATCTACCAAAAGGATATCAAATTTCTCAATACGAACTACCGATAGTTTTTGATGGTAAATTAGATATAAATGTAGATGGAATCAAAAAGAGCATTGGCATTACACGTGCACACCTTGAAGAAGATGCAGGAAAATCAATACATGATCTTTATGAAGATGAGAGTGCTATAGATCTGAACCGTGCAGGAACCCCACTGATAGAAATTGTATCTGAACCTGACTTGCGATCTTCTCGAGAGGCAGTAACCTATTTAAAGAAAATACATTCTATTGTTAAGTGTCTAGGAATAAGTGACGGTAATATGCAAGAAGGATCTTTTAGATGCGATGCGAATATTTCATTGAGAAAGTCAGGTGATGAGTTTGGTACTCGAGCTGAAATAAAAAATATAAATTCATTTAAGTTTGTAGAATCTGCAATTAATTACGAAGTAATAAGACAAAGAGATATTCTTGAATCTGGTGAGTCTGTAATTCAAGAAACCCGATTATATGATCCCAAGAAAGATGAGACAAGACCTATGAGGTCGAAAGAGGAGGCAAATGACTATAGATATTTTCCTGACCCAGACTTACTTCCAGTTGAAATCTCTCAGGAAAAAATTGATAAGATAAAGCTAACCCTCCCTGAGTTGCCAGATGATAAAAAAGATCGCTATAAAAATAATTATGGTCTTAAAGAAGACGACGCGGAAATATTATCTTTGAATTCAAATTTGTCTAGTTTCTTTGATGAATCAATTAAAGGGTCAGATTCTAATCCTCAACTCGTAGCAAATTTTATACTAAGTGAATTAGTAGGCTTGTGTAATAAGCATAATATAGATATATCTGTTGCTACAATAAAACCCTCGCATATATCTCAATTAATGAATTATATTACCCAGGGCAAAATCTCAAGCAAGCAAGCAAAAGACATATTGAATGAATTATGGGCCGGTAAGTTTGATATTGATGAAATCATAAGATCGAAAAACATCGAACAAGTATCAGATGCTGGAATTCTCATGAAAGAAGCGCAAAAAATACTGGAAAAGCATCCTAAAGAAGTACAAGATTATAAAAATGGAAAAGACAAGCTAATGGGGTTTTTCGTGGGTCAAGTTATGAAGGAGATGAAAGGTAAAGCTAATCCTAAAGTCTTGAATGAAATTCTTAATAAACTACTAAAGGAGTGATAGATGATCAATTTTATAAAACAAATTGCTGGGATGTTTTCCACCGATATATCTATTGACTTAGGTACAGCAAATACACTTATCTACATGAAAGGAAAAGGTATTGTTCTAGATGAACCATCAGTTGTAGTTGTTAGAGATGAGCAAGGTGCAAATAAAAGGGTCGAGGCTGTCGGAATTGAAGCTAAAAATATGCTTGGTAGGACACCTGTTGGGCTAACAGCAATTAGACCACTGAAAGACGGTGTGATTTCAGATTTCACAATTTGTGAAAAATGTTGCAACACTTTATCAAAAAAGTTCACAAGAGTGCCTGGTTTAGGCCAAGCCTAGAGTTTTAATATGTGTACCATGTGGGCTACACAATGGAAGAAGAGCAATAAGGGAATCGGCCTCAGGTGCAGGTGCAAGAGTCGTCCATTTAATTGACGAACCTATGGCTGCTGCAGTTGGTGCAGGTATGCCACTCGATGAGCCAAGAGGATATATGGTTTGTGACATTGGTGGCGGAACGTCAGAGGTAGCTACAATATCCCTAAACGGTATTGTCTATGCTTCATCGACTAGAATAGGTGGGGATACTTTCTCAGAAGCCCTTATTAGTTATGTTAGAAGAAATTATGGATGTGTCATAGGAGATCCTACTGCTGAAAAAATAAAACATGAAATAGGATCCGCTTATCCTAGTAGTGATTTATTAGAAATAGAGGTGAAGGGTACTAATTTAGCAGCAGGTGTCCCTCAATCATTTACGATTAACAGTAATGAAACGCTAGAAGCCTTACAGGAGGCACTTCAAGGTATTGTAGCTGCTGTAAAGACTGCTCTCGAAAACACACCTCCTGAGCTTGGAGCAGATATTCACGAGAGAGGTATGGTGCTTACAGGTGGTGGTGCACTTCTAAAAGACCTTGATATGCTTATCAAAGAAGAAACAGGAATGAATGTTGTCGTGGCAGAGGATCCGCTTAGTTGTGTAGCACGAGGTGGTGGTAAAGTTTTAGAGATAATTGATGAGAAAGGGGTAGAATTTCTCTCAATGGATTAAGCAGTGTCTACAACATTATTCAAGCACAGTGTAACTAACTTTTATCTTCTTATTTTTTATAGGTCTGTCTATTAGTTCAGTTGTGTTAGACATCAAATACTCTAATTCTAACTATATACGAATCATAATAAATGTTTTTTTGATAACACCTATTCAATACCTTGCGAGTACTCCATCAACATTTTTCTCAAAATTTGTCGAAGAAAAAAACTGTTGAGCAACTAAAACAAAAAATAGAGGAGCTTGAAAAACAAAATACAGCAATGAAAATAAATCTTCAAAGAATTGATGTTCTAGAAAATGAGGTATCCAGACTTAGATCAATAAAAAGTCAAATGGATAATAATTTGAAAAATATTAAAATTGCACAGATCACTCAAAAGGATGTCATTCCAAACAAAAATCAGTTCAAATAAATATAGGTTCAAATTATAAAACTAGAGTCGGGCAAACGGTGATGGGAGTAAACGGTCTTCTAGGACAGGTCGTCGAAGTAAATGTTTACCTAGTAAAGTTTTACTCATCACAGATAATGATAGTAATGTCCCTGCAAAGATTGCTCGAACAGGCCAACAAATCATAATCAAAGGTAGGTCACAAGATAACTTGCTCGAAGTTTCGTTTTTTCCAAATGACAGTGAAGTAGAATCTGGTGATCTTATAATTACATCGGGGCAGGCAAATAGATTTATACCCTCGTTGAAAATTGGTAGAGTGGTCGAAGTTATAAGAAATGAGGTGAGCGATTCAGCCAGGTGATTATAAAACCATTAGAAGATGCTGATAAAGTCTCTGAGGTAATTCTGTCTGCAGATGAGAGGTGATAGTATCCATGCTAATAATCCTTATCACCATCATTCTGGCCTTTTTATATCCCTTATCACTCTTCCCCTTGGTACTATGCACCTGAATGGATGCTTTTAATCGTTATATATTGGGCAATTGCACTTCCCTCAAATAATAAACTTTTCTAGCTTTTCTAACTGGAATTATCGTCGACATTGTATATGGTCAGGTACTAGGATCTCCTCACTTTTTATGTACTACTGGTATATATTATTCTACGACTTATAATTCGCTTAGGTATATGACGATCGCACAGCAAGCGGTGGTATTATTTATATTTATTTTCTTAAAACAACATTTGCTGGTTTGGGCATATTTTATAATTGACCGAAATATTGATTATCAAGCTTTGCTAGTTGGATCAATAGTCAGCGCTTCAATTTGGCCACTTATTTATTATACTCTTAGGTTTATAAGAAGAAAGTTTAATATAGGCGGCATTAACTAGAAAATGCTATCTAGACCTCTCCCTGATTCTCCAAAAATCACATTACATAAGACATCTGACGGATATGAGATCAGGGATAACGAAAAAAATATGAAAATGTCACTATCCTTTGATGATTACAGTAAGATCCTACTAGACAATAAAAAACATCAACTTAATAAAATATTTAAAGCAAAGAATTTAAGTATTTTAGATTGTACCGGCGGCTTTGCGAGAGATGCAGCAATACTAGCATCTCTGGGAAATAATGTAACACTAATTGAACGAAACCCTCTGATTATGTCTTTACTAGTTGATGCTAGAGAAAAAATTAAAAGTGATGATATTCGATCTATTTTTAGCAAAATAAAGATTAGATTTGGAAATTGTATAGATTTTATAAGAAATACGAATAAGCATTTCGACTATATATATTTTGATTTTATGTTCAACATAAATAAGAGTGCTCTGCCCTCAAAAAATGAACAATTTTTAAGGAAAATAGTCAAAAATGATATAAATGAGAATGTAGATATTATTCATGAAACCATTCAACGTGTTAAAAGTAAAATAATAATTAAGGAACACATTTCTTCAAATGACTATGATAATTTTGATATTATAAATACTTACAAGGGTAAGACAGTCAAATATCACTTATTAGAAGGGAAAAGTGGATATAGAAAAATATATAAGCAATAAAAAGAATGTAAGAGTCTTAAAACTAGTAGATGATGGTGATCTCTTAAAAGAATTAGACTCATGTACTTACGAGAGTATAGACTCGCTAGATAACTATAAAAAAAATGTCTTTTCTGATGATGAGCTAGTAGTTATAATCACAGATCTTGAGAGCTTGACTAATTCAGATTTTTTTAAAAAAAATTATGGTTTACAAAATATAATGTTACTTATTACAAATGATGATAAATTCAAAAAAAATACTACTAAGTATTTGAATATGTTTTTTGGTTATGGGTATAAGTATTTTGGACCATCAAACAACAATAAAGTACAAGTTTTTATTTATGATATATCTGATTATAAAGATAATCCTGATTGGTTGAATAACAAAAACTGGGCTAATCCAGAGCTGTGGGAGAAATAGAATATGAAAGATGCAATTACTGATGCTATCTCAAAAGGAATCGAATTTGATGATTTGTCAGTGGAGGGATCAGAGTCTAAATACACTGTCAGTATTATAAGTAATGTATTCGAGGGTAAATCAACCATTCAAAGACATAAAATGATATATGCATTATTAGATGGATATATAAAAACAGGCGAGATTCATGCTTTAACTATTAAAGCGTTGACACTCGATGAATCAAAAAACTAAGATCTGGAAACAAAGAAAGATAATCCATATCGATATGGATAGTTTTTTTGCATCAATAGAAATCAGAGACAATCCAAATCTAAAGAATAAGCCTGTTGCAGTAGGCGGGAAAGCTAATGAGAGAGGAGTTTTGACGACATGTAATTATCTTGCACGTAAGTATGGACTTCACTCAGCAATGTCATCAAAAACAGCTATTCAGCTATGCAAAGACCTTATTATAATACCCGTTGATATTACAAAGTATAGAAAAGATATCAAAAGAAATTTTTAAAATTTTTAAATGTTATTCTAGAAAAATTGAGCCTGTATCAATTGATGAAGCTTTTTTAGATGTATCAGAGTCTGGATACTGTCAGGGAGATCCTGAAGAAATGGCAAGACAAATTAGATCATGTATAAAAACTGATTTTGGTATAACTGCATCTGCCGGTATCTCTTCAAACAAACTGATTGCTAAAATTTGTTCTGACTGGAAAAAACCTGATAACCAATTCTCAATTTGTGATGATGAAATTCAAAACTTTATTAAAACAGTGAGTTTGAAGTCCATACCTGGAATAGGGAAAGTAAACTTCAAGAAATGCAAAAATTTAAATATGAAAAGTTGTAATGATATGCAAAAAATGTCTAAGGATGAATTGATAAAAATATTTGGATCATATGGATACACACTATTCAATCTAGTAAGGGGAATAGACAACAGGGAAATAGAGACCAATAGAACAAGAAAAAGTATCAGCGTTGAAGATACATTTCTTCATGATTTGAATGATACTAATTCATGTAAACAACAGCTCTCGATTTTATACACAAGCTTATCGAAAGGTGTAAATCGTCCAACGTTAATACTAATGAGGTCAGAGAAATTTATCTAAAAATTAAATTTAATGATTTTGAGACAATTACTAGACAAAAGAAAAGTTTGAACATAGAGCTAAATGAGTTTAAAAATTTATTCGATTCTAATATAGTGAAAATCATCAAGCCTATAAGGCTGCTTGGAATAGGATTTAGGCTGAATGATAAGAAAGAAGAGTCCTCACAGTATGATATTTTCAATAGATAATTTAACTTATATCTATTAAACTATGTAATGAGTGAATCTTAGGGGTTAGAAATATGAAATTTGAGACAATAGCAATACATGGTGGATATTCACCTGAACCAACAACAAAATCAGTTGCGGTACCAATTTACCAAACAACATCTTACTCATTTGATGATACTCAACATGGAGCAGATTTATTTGATCTCAAAGTAGCAGGTAATATCTATACTCGAATAATGAATCCAACTTCTGATGTTTTGGAAAAAAGAGTTGCGGCTATGGAAGGAGGGATTGGAGCACTGGCTCTAGCCTCTGGTTCTGCGGCCACAACTTACGCTATCATGACAATTTGCGAAGCTGGAGATAACATCGTGAGTACAAGTACTCTCTATGGTGGAACATATACACTATTTGCTCACCAGCTACCTAGATTTGGAGTTGACGTAAAGTTTGGAGATCATGATGATATTCCAAGTCTTGAAAAACTAATAGATAAAAAGACTAAAGCAATTTTCTGTGAATCTATAGGTAACCCTGCAGCAAATGTTGTAGATGTTCCTGAAATAGCTAAAATCGCACATAAACATAACATACCTCTCATTGTTGATAACACTGTGCCATCACCATATTTATTTAGACCTATTGAACATGGTGCTGATATAGTTGTTCACTCTCTCACAAAATATATGGGAGGGCATGGAACAACAATAGGTGGAATAATTGTAGATTCTGGAAAATTTCCATGGGCGAAACATAAAACTAAATTTAAAAGGCTCAATACACCTGATATGTCTTATCATGGCGTTGTATTTACAGAAGCTATGGGTGAGGCAGCGTTTATAGGAGCAGCAAGAGTTGTTCCACTCAGAAAATATGGGGGCTGCGATATCTCCATTTAATAGTTTTCTGATACTACAAGGAATTGAGTCACTACCTGTAAGAATGGATAGACATTGTGAGAATGCTACAAAAGTTGCAGAGTTTTTGGAAAATCATAAGTGTGTAACATGGGTTAATTATCCTGGCCTAGAATCTCATAAAGAATATAAACTAACGAAAAAACTAATGAATGGAAAGGCATCGAGCGTTCTAAGTTTTGGTATCAAAGGTGGTATGAAAAAAGGTGGGATATTTATTGATAATCTTAAGCTAATCACAAGGCTTGTTAATATCGGTGATGCAAAGTCTCTAGCATGCCACCCTGCTAGCACTACTCATAGACAATTATCTAAAGAAAAAGTTGAAAGCTGCAGGTGTGCCTGAGGATCTAGTAAGACTATCAATTGGTCTTGAGAATATTGACGACATATTAGAGATTTGGATAAAGCTCTCAAAGCATCGCAAAAATAGCTATTTTTTAATGTATATCTTATTTCCGGATGCTGCAAACTGATCTGATTTTTCTTTCATACCTTTTTCGACAGCAATTTTTTAAAATCTTTAATATTATGCTTAGATGCATAGTCACGAATATCTTGAGTAATCTTCATTGAACAAAAATTTGGTCCACACATTGAGCAAAAATGAGCGGACTTAGCACTTTTTGAGGAGTGTCTCATCATGAAACTCTTTTGCTTTGTATGGATCTAATGATAAGTTGAATTGATCTAACCACCTAAATTCAAATCTCGCTTTTGATAATTCATTGTCTCTCTCGACAGCAAAATTATGACCCTTAGAAATATCAGATGCATGTGCGCAATCTTGTATGCCACGAGTCCATCTTTGACATCTTCTTTGTTTGGTAAGCCCAAGTGCTCCTTAGGAGTAACGTAGCAGAGTAAAGAAGTACCAAATGATCCAATATTTGCTGCGCCTATTGCAGAAGTAATGTGATCATACCCTGGTGCAATATCTGTCACCAACGGCCCAAGAGTATAGAAGGGAGCCTCTTCACAGTACTCTTCTTCTAATTTTACATTCTCTTTTATTTTATTTAGAGGCACATGACCAGGTCCTTCAATCATTACTTGTACACCTTGTGATCTTGCTTTTAGAGTTAATTCACCTAGTGTTTTTAATTCTAAAAATTGTGCTTCATCATTTGCGTCTGCTATTGACCCCGGACGGAGGCCATCACCAAGTGAAAATGATACATCATATCTTTTCATTATGTCACAAAGATCATCAAAGTTTTCATATAAGAAATTTTCCTTATGGTGTGCTAAACACCATTTAGCTATGATGGAACCGCCTCTAGAAACTATGCCCGTTAATCTGTTTGTTGTTGTAGGTATGAAACTTAATTTAAGTCCAGCATGAATAGTGAAATAGTCTACACCCTGCTCAGCTTGTGAGATAATAACATCACGAAAGATATCATAGTTTAGATTCTCTGCCTTTCCATTTACTTTTTCTAGTGCCTCATAAATAGGTACCGTTCCAATTGGAACAGGCGAGTTTCTAATTATTGCTTCTCTCGTTTCGTAGATATTTTTCCCGGTAGATAAGTCCATAACAGTATCTGCCCCCCATCTTACAGCCCATAGCAACTTATCAAGCTCTTCTTCAATATTTGATTTCACTGGTGAATTGCCAATGTTAGCGTTTACTTTGGTGAGAAATTTTTTACCGATTATCATTGGTTCAAGTTCGGGGTGTTTTATATTACATGGAATGATCGCCCTCCCAGATTCAATTTCCTGTCTTACAAACTCTGGAGTTATTAGAGCTTCTTTATTTGAATAGAAACTATTCTCTCTTGCAGCGACATATTCCATTTCTTTAGTAATAATTCCATTTTTAGCATATGTAAGCTGAGTAATGTTATCCTTAAATCTAGTATCTAGTTTAAATTCTTGATCTCTGTTTTTTAGCCATTGGTCTCTTCCTTTTGGTAATCCTGAATCTAGATTTATGTTATAACTTGGGTCTGTATAAGGACCAGTAGTATCATATACATGGAACTGTTTTCTCCACCGTCACCATCAGATATTGTGATTGCTCGATAGGGAATTCTCAGTTTATCAATTCGTTTATAAATTTTTTCAGAATTTGGATAATTTACCTTATATCCATTAAGATTGATCTTATTATCTTTCATATGATTCTCTCAACATAGTTCAATAGTAGCATAAACATAGATATAATTACTTGATGAATAGCAATGATCATCTAAATCAAATCTATAGAAGTAGTAATATTCTAGATGAAAAGATATTGAGTGTCATCAGAAAGATAAAAAGGCAGAGTTTTGTACCACAGGCATATAAAAGTTTCGCGTATTCTGATATAACTATTCCTCTTGGGCATGGGGTTTCTATGCTTACTCCTTCATGTGAGGCGACAATTCTTCAAGAGATGGATTTCCATGAAAATGATAATGTTTTATTAATCGGGAATGGGAGCGGCCATCTAACGGAATGTATATCTCATCTAAGTAGTTCAGTAGCTGCATATGAATGCAACGACACTCTCTATGATTTGGGTAAAAAAAACTTGGACACTTACAGCGTCAATAGGGAAAAGATACATCTTTTTAACAAGAATATATTTAATTTTCTAGATAAGATGCATGACCATACAAAGGTAATTTTCACATGTTCAGTAAGATCTTATGACTTTTTTGTAGATTATTTGAGTGAAAACTCCAAAACTTTTACATTTCTATGGCAAGATAAGTCTCCCTATTGCTCAGGAATAATAATCGATAAGACAAGAAATAGTTACACAGTTAGTAAAAATATAGTAACATCACAGACTGATTTGATAGTAGGATTATAATGCAAGAAAAAACACCTTTAGAAATAAAAGAAATGATGGCCTCAAACCCTATTTTGAAAATAGTTGATGTTAGGGAACAATGGGAATTTGATAAGTGCCACATAGCAAATAGCAAACACATTCCCATGGGTAAAATACCCGACTCTATTGATTACTTTGAGGGATCAAGTGAATATGTAATAGTGTGTCATCATGGGATTAGAAGTAGAACTGTCGCATTATATTTAGAGCAAAATGGAGTAAATAACTTATATAATCTCACAGGTGGTCTAGAAAAATGGTCCGATGATGTAGATCCCGATATGGAAAAATACAGATGAAAAAGATTATCTTTTTAATGTTGTTCATATCAATCAATGGTCATGCCACAGACCTTATTAATCTGTATGAAAGAGCAAAACAGCACAATATTGATATCCTAAACAATCAGATTGATATAAACATAGCTAATGAGTCTCTCAAGCAAACTAGATCATCAGTATTTCCAGAAATTAATTTCAATGCACGAGCTAGTGAAACTACAATCGAAAGATATAAATCACTTGGATCATATGATCCATCTAATTATGATCGTGATACATAAAACCCTTATCAATAAAACAGCCATTACTTCATCTTTATGTTTTTGATGAAATAAAAAGCAAAAAGCTCACTAGAGCAAACGAAATAACTAAGGATAATTCAGATTCACTGCTTATTCTTGAATCTGTGAGACACTATTTTAATCTAATTAAATTTAAGAACGCGCTTGCACTTAGTGAAATCGAAAATGACTATCAGAGATCTAAATATAGAGTATCTACAAAGTTATATGAAAATGGGAGCATATCTGTTGAGGAATATGAAACACTGAAGAATGAGTATGAGTCCTCAAAAAATAATTTTAATATAAGCAAGAATAATCTAACTCAGATAAAAAATGATGTCTATATATTCTCAGGCAAAGAGCTTAATGATATTAATGATATAAAATTAGTTACAATAAACCATAAAAATCTGGTTCTCGATGATTTAATTACCTCAGCTTTCACCAATAATAATACAATCCGGATGTCAAAACAGGGTATGAGTATCAATCGTAATGAAATAGCCGCACAAAGGTCTAGACACTATCCAACAATTGATTTAGTAGTAGAATATGATTACCTTGATATTACTCAAGGTGGATCTCAGTTCGGAGCAACTACTCGAGAAGATTCAACAATTTCATTAGTTTTGAATTTCCCAATATTTAATGGCGGTTATCAGTCCTCAAAAATCAAGGAGGCAAGGCTGAATTATCAAAAAGCACGTCTTGATCATACAAACTCGAGAAGACTTATCAGAAAGGAAATCATAGACAACTATAACATCTATAATACTAATGAAGGCTTATACTCAACGTCTTTACAAATATTGAAAACCTACCAGAAAAAATATGAAAATGCTCAAGAGGGTTATGAAAAAGGCATTTATACTAATACGCAAATGCTTGAAGCTAAATTAGAATACTCGAGAGCACTCTTCGATGCGAAGAGTATTATGATGGACTACCTCTTCAGCGAGTTAACTCTTGATCACTTACAAAATAACCTGAGCGTTTCATCTCTAAGAAGAATAAACACCTATCTCGCTTGGTAATGCTTAAGTATAATTTTTTATTATATTTAATATCACCATTTATTCTACTCAAATTAATTGCCTATAGCTTAAAAAATTCTACATCGTTTTCTTATATAAGTAACAAACTATTTGGGAAAGTTTAACCAAAAATTATTCGCTCTGGTTACATGCAGCATCAATCGGCGAGATGAAAATAGCTATTAAAGTCTCAAAGTATCTACTTGAAAAGGTTATAAGATATTTTGATAACATCAAACACTCCATCGTCTAAATTTATTTTTAAAGAATCTTGCTTAAACGGTGTTGATCATTGCTATCTTCCATTTGATTTTTTCTTCGCAACAAAAAAATTTGTTAAATCTGTATCTGCGGACTTACTGATTATAATTGAAACAGAAATTTGGCCAAACCTTTATAGATTATGTAAAAAAAATAAGACTAAAATAATAACTATCAATGGAAGATTCAATCCTCCTCAAGGACTTCTTGGTTTGATGTCAAAAAAATTATACATAAGTACACTAGATAAGATTAATCATATCTACTGTAAATCAGAGAAGGATGTATCAGCATTCAAAGAATATATAGAGGAAAGTAAAATAAGTCTTACGGGTAATATTAAACACTCATTAGTAAGCAGTGATGTGGATACAGAAAGAATTGTTGATAAGAAATATGTTCTTCTTGCATCATCGCATCACAGAGAAGAGATAATAATAATCAAAGAGTGGCTAAAACTTAAATCTAATAAACATCTCTTAGTTATAGCGCCTAGGCATCCAGAAAGACTTGGAGATATATTATCAGATATTCCCTTATCAGGCGTAAATATCGCAATTAGAAGCAAGGCAGAAAAAATAAGAGGTTCAACACAAATTTACATAGCAGATACTCTGGGTGAAATGAACAATTTAATTAAATACTCCGAATTCACAATATTTGGAGGATCGTTTGTTGATGTTGGTGGCACTCATTCATGGAAGCAGCTGCATATTCAAAAGCAATTATAGTAGGTCCGTATATGTACAATTTTGTTGAAGAAACTGAAGAGTTTCTAAAAAACAATGCACTCATTATGTGTCAAAAACCCGAAATGTTAAAAAATATATTCGAAAAGCTTTTCAGATCAAAATCTAAAAGAATAATCTTTGAGAAAAATGCTAAATTATTGTTGGATGCTAAATCTTCTATTTTACACCAGTATATTTCAAATATAGAAAAACATATTAGCCATAAACCGACCTGACAAATTTATCCCAATCAAATTTTGCAAGTAAGTCATATTTTTTTAGCGAATCACTAAATTTATTTATTACACGTGCTGAATAATTTTGGGAGTTAATCTTTGTGAATTTATAGTAACCTTATCAAAGTCTATGAATGATAATTTATCAGACCCCTTGGTTATAAATAATATTTGTTAGAGTTCATATCAAAATTATAAATACCATTATTGAATAAAAATCTAAAACATAGTCCAATCTCTTCCTCTATATTCAGCTTGAGGCGTTTCATCAGAGTTTTATCAAGTGTCTCACCCGATATTTTTGAAAGAATAATGTCTCCCTTATAAAATAAGTTGCTTCTTTTCACATATGAGAATATAGGCATGCATAACTCTAGTTTACTTATTATCCACTCATTTTTTGAATTCTTTACTATATTCATAAAATCCATGTAATTTTTCTGCTCCCTTATAGGACGCGTATTTTTCAAGCCATAAAAAAAGTAGTTATCATTAAACAAATGCATTGCGCCTTTTCTACAGAAATGTTTTTTTATTAGACCATTATTTAAATCAAGAAAATTTGAGGTATTAGAAAGTCTAAACTCATCAGAATCTAACGAAGCAAGTATTCTATCTTTAAGAATCGGTTGGATAGATGAATCGTAACAGATATACTGATTGTTAAACTTGTGTGAGACAATTGAACCGAATTTTGTTTTTATCATATGGTCAAAGATAATAATACATCAATATCGATATGTATTCTAAGATTATCCTCAATAGGTGACGTTACTCATGTAATACCAATAATATCTACAATTAGAGATGTATACCCAAAATCAAGAATAAGTTGGGTAATTGGAAAAACTGAGCATGAATTAGTTAAAAATCTTAAAAATATTGACTTTATTGTTGTAGATAAAAAAAAGACACTCGATTCAATTTTAGAGATGCGCAGTTTATTTAAGAATAAACAATTTGATGTTGTGTTTCATATGCAAAAATCTCTAAGATCAAAGTTGATCGCGAATATAATCAATGGCAGAGTGAATGTCACATTTAATGATATAGAAACTAGAGGGTCACATGTGATTGATCACTTTTTTGGTTTTCTTGAAAAGATAAATATAAAAAAAAGAGTCATAGATTGGCAATGTGAAAATATTCTATGTAATAACGATCAATTTATAGAGAATAATAACTTGTATGATCTTCAACCCTTTATAACTATTAATCCTTACACGAGCGTAAGATCGAATAATTACAGAGAATGGAGCTATGATAATTTTGCGACGATATCTGAGTATTGTAAAAATCAATATTCACTAAATACTGTAATTCTAGGTAAAACTAATCGAGAAAAAACAAGAAAGGTTATGGATTGTTTTGGTGAAAATTCAAAAGTAATAAGTTTAATCAATAAGACTAGTTTAAGTGAAATGTTATCAGTACTTAATTTAAGTGAGTTTTATATTGGTCCAGATTCAGGAACACTACATATGGCAAGGATGATTAATAAACCAATAATAGGGTTATATGCTACCTCTAATCCTCAAAGAACAGGACCTTATCAAAAACTTGAACATGTAATCGATAAGTATTCTGAAGCTTTAGATAAATTTTCAAGTAAGAAAAAAAGTAGTGTCAAATGGGGTGAAAGGGTTCGAGATCCAAGTGCAATGAATTTGATAACTATAGATGATGTTAAAGCCAAAATTAAAGAAATAATTAAGAACTGAGTTTCTTAATATTCTTTATAATCTCTGTTGTTGATTTTTTATCTATGATATCAACCAATTCAATTTTTTTATTTTCTTTTAACATATAGTCAGCACCAGCTATATCTTCAATCTTATAATCCTTGCCTTTCACTAATACATCAGGTGATATTTCCATTATAATTCTCTCAGGTGTGTCTTCGTTAAATATGAAAATATAATCACAGATGCTAAGCCTGCAAGAACATACGCCCGATCATCTTGCGAGCAAATAGGTCTGAGATCTGATTTGAAACTTTTGATAGATTGATCAGAATTAAGTCCGACAACAAGAATGTCCCCTTTTAATTTAGCTTGCTCGAGAATAAAAATATGGCCTGGATGAATTATATCAAAGCAACCATTTGTGAAGACTACACGTTTCCCTGATTTTTGCTGATCCTTAAGGATAGATTTTAAGCTATCAATATCAGTGATTAATTTAGAGTTTTCTAATTGCATTATTAAGATCAGACTTACTTACACTCACTGTACCCAAGTGTTGTATAGATAATCCCGCAGCAACATTAGCCAGTTCACATGATTTTTTGAGAGTCTTGTTAGATGATAGAGATGCTGCTAAAACTGATATCACTGTGTCACCTGCTCCTGTTACATCATAAACCTCCTTTTGGGATGTAGCAAAAGAAATGACTGACTTTTTATGAAAAAGCATCATACCATTTTTACCAAGTGTTAATAAAAGTGCGTCTAGGTTTAGGGACTCTTTTAATTCCTTACCTCTTTTTATCATATCTTGTTTATTTTTTGGTTTGCCAACTATTGTCTCAAACTCAAGCTCATTTGGTTTTACTAGGTATGACCCTGTATACATAGAGTAATCTGAACCTTTAGGATCAATAATTACTCTAATTTTTTGCTCATTAGCATAATTTATTATTCTTCTAGCGATTGGTTTTATAGCACCTTTGTCATAGTCAGATATTACAATCAAATCTGAGTCTTGCGCATGCTTTATAACTTTCTTATATAAAGAATCATGCATATTAGATTTATTTTTATCTTCATGATCAAGTCTCATCAGATGTTGATCATTGCCGATTATTCTTGACTTAAGTGTTGTTCTTATGGACAAATCTTTTACTGGATCAAACTTTATGGAAGTGTGTCTTAACACTTTTATCAGCTCTTTAAGTTCTGGATCATCACCAGTAATTCCAAGTAAAGATACATTCATACCAAGCGCTGATAAGTTCTGAGCTACATTTGAAGCACCACCTGGCTTGAAAATAGTCTTTTTAATGTCGACGATAGGTACTGGAGCCTCCGGCGAGATTCTATTTACGATACCGTGACTGTATTTGTCTAGCATTATGTCGCCGACAACAAGAATATTCTTTTTCTTAAACATTTTAGACTCGCGTTAACCAGTGATCATATTTCGTATTTTTACCCCTAATCAAATCGAAATATTCTTTTTGGACTTTTCTTGTAATTTTGCCTGTCATACCATCACCTATTTTAGATTGATCTACTTGGACGACAGGTGTTACCTCAGCTGCTGTTCCCGTGAAAAAAGCTTCATCTGCTACTTTTACATCATCAACAGAAATATCTTTCTCAAAAACTTCCAAGTCTAAATCCTTGGATATATCAATAATAGTCTGTCTTGTAATCCCATTTAGCACTGTATGATCTCTTGGTGTGTATAGTATATCATCTTTGACCATAAAAAAGTTTTCGCCAGAACCCTCGTTGACATTGTTATCGACGTCTAAAATCAAAGCTTCATCAAAACCAGAGTTTAAAGCATCTTTTAATGCCAACATGGAATATAAATAATTGCCAGAGGCTTTAGCTTTATGAAGCATACTTTTCTCACATCTTTTTGGGAAATCTGTAACTTTAACTTTTATGCCATTTGTAATTTTGTCATCGCCAAGATAAGAGCCCCAATCCCATGCAGCGATACATACATGAACTTTTAAATTATCAGCTCTTAAACCCATGCCTTCTGATCCATAAAAGCACATGGGTCTTATGTAAGCATTATTTAGTTTATTCTCTTTGACAATATTAACTTGAGCGTCATTTAATTCTTCAGGACTATAAGGAATTGTCATACCAATTAAATCAGCAGAATTAAACAGCCTTTTGGTGTGGTCATTTAACCTAAAGATAGCTGGGCCTGCTGATGTCTGATAGGCCCTAACACCTTCAAATACTCCTGTGCCGTAATGAAGTGTGTGCGTGAGAACATGTATTTTAGCATCTGACCACTCGAGTAAATCTCCGTCCATCCATATTTTACCTTTAAGGTCTGACATTATCATTTTTTTAGCCTACTAGAATTTAAAGGAAACTATAGCATGTATTCAACTGTTGGGAAATTAGTGGGTTATTGTTAATTCATAAAAAGTACCCAAGAATTTACTTGAATTTATGCTTAATTCTGATAATAATGATTATCATTCTTATTTACAATGTTTAAAAAATTTATATATGTATATCTCGTTTTGCCGGCAGTATTTACAACAGGTTGCTTAAGTAGTGCTGTTGCAGAAGAAGTTAATTTATATACTGCTAGAAAAGAGCATTTACTAAGACCTCTGATTGATATTTTTGAAAAGGATACAGGTATCAAAGTAAATATCTTAACCGCTAAAACAAAAGTACTGATCAAAAAGATATTAGATGAGGGGGAAAATAGCCCTGCTGACCTCTTAATTACTGTTGATGCAGGAAATTTACATGATGCGAAGTTAAAGAATATTTCTCAGAAAATAGACTCTAAATTATTGAATCAACTAGTTCCCAAAAACTTGAGAGATATGGATGGCCATTGGTATGGTCTGTCGGTAAGATCAAGAGTGATTATGTATAACCCAGCTGCAATCAATCCAGAGGAAATTATGAACTATGAGAATTTGGCTGATGGCAATCTTGCTGGCCGTGTATGTATAAGGTCATCAAGTAATATTTATAATCAGTCATTACTTGCGTCAATATTATTCCATAACGGAGATCAAGCAGCATTAGATTGGGCGAAAGGTGTTGTAAAAAATTTTTCTAGAGAACCTAAGGGTAATGATAGAGGACAAATGACAGCGGTTGTTCTGGGAAAATGTGATGTCACTATTGCTAATACGTATTACTTGGGCAAATGGATTTCATCAAAAAAAGAAACAGAAAAATCATATGCAAAACAAATAAAAGTACTTTTCCCCAATCAAGATAATAGAGGTTCACACATTAACATAAGCGGGGGATTTGTAACAAGAAATGCAAAGAACAAAGCTAATGCGATACAATTATTAGAATTTCTTGCAGGTGATACAGCACAAGAAATTTATGCAAGAAAAAATCATGAATATCCGATTAGACAAGATATAAAAGTATCAGAAATTGTAAAGTCTTGGGGATATCCATTTAAGATGGATGATATGAATTTAACGAATCTCGGAAGGCTGAACGATGAAGCCGGAAAGATCTTTGATATAGCTGGCTGGAAATAATTAAACTTGTCAAATAAAACTGATACCTTAAATAACTCATTAACACTGATATTTGTATTCATATTCTTAGTGCCAGTTGTTTTTATTTTTTTAAATATATTTTCTGAGTCCTCAGAAGTATGGTTGCATATACAAACTTATCTTCTTCAAGATTATGTGATGAATTCACTTATAATTGTGATTTTTGTCGCAGCATTCACTGTAATCATCGGTACATCATTAGCATGGATAGTTAGTATGTATGAATTCCCTGGCGTGAATATTTTTAAATGGCTACTAATATTACCTATGGCTATACCTACCTACGTAAATGGGTATATATACTCGGGCTTAAATGAGACGTCAGGGTTATTATTCAATGTTATGGATTACTACTTTGGGCTAGGGCCATATGTCTATAATTTATATGACATACAAAATATCTATGGCGTAATTTTCATAATGACAATAAGTCTATACCCATATGTTTACTTACTTTGCTTACCCGCATTTGCTAATCATTCTTATAGTGTATTTGAGGTTGGGAAATCTCTTGGATTAAATACATATCAAAGACTTACCAAGATTGCTTTACCTATTGTAAGACCCGCCGTAGTAGCAGGTGTTAGCTTTGTTATCATGGAAACATTAGCAGAGTACGCAACTATGGAGTACTTTGGAGTACCAACTTTTGCAACTGGCATCTTTAGAGCATGGTTTGTCTTAGGTGATGAGGTCAGCTCTTTTAGATTATCTTCTATTCTTCTGACACTCGTATTCTTTCTAATTTATTTTGAGGAGATGTCCCGTGGTAAGAGAAAATTTGATAATCCAACGAATAAGATCTACGAGAGAAAAAAAGAAGTTCCTAAAAATAAAACTCAACTAGTAATTTTATGTAGTTTAATAGTTTTTTTTGGTTCTATTCTACAATTTTTTCAAATCTTTTATTGGATATCTTATTCATTAGAGAGACTAAATATTTTGTTTATTTTTGAGCTAATTACATCAAGCGCAAGTATCGCTCTAATAGGGGCAATAGTAATCGTTTTATTTACACTCAATATAGCATTCATATCAAGGGTCACAAAAAATATATTTACGAGATTGTCTATAAAAATATTTTCCCTTGGTTATGCTATCCCGGGTGTCGTTTTAGCTGTAGGCATAATCACCCCGACTTCATATATGGAAAAAGCTATATCAAGTGTATTAGATTATCCACCAGAAAATCTTTTATCAGGAACATTTTTTCTTTTGCTGATAGCTTATCTAGTTCGTTTTTCAACTATCTCCATAAAAACTATAGACTCTGGCTTTAATAAAATATCAAGTAGCTATGACCTTCTGGCCTCAAGCTTTGGGTATTCAAAATTACAGGCTCTGATTAGAGTACATTTACCTATACTTCTTCCAACAATTTCCTCTGCTACAATTCTTCTTTTTGTGGATATTGTAAAAGAACTTCCAATGACATTAATTTTAAGACCCTTTAATTTTAATACACTACCAGTTCATTTATATGAATTAGCGGAAGCTGAAAATTTATCTTCAATTGGTGTACCTGGTCTTATTTTAATAATAATTTGTCTAATTCCAGTTATAATACTTTCTAAAGGTATTATAAAGAATGTCAGACACTAAACTCAAATTAGAAAAGGTAAACATTACTCTTGATTCAAAGGTTGTTCTCAATAATGTCAATCTTGAGGTTATTGATGGAGATATAGTGTCACTTATGGGCTCAAGTGCCTCTGGAAAAACATCTCTAATTCGATCGATTGCAGGATTTCATAATATAACCTCAGGCTATATATATATTGACGAGAAAATTGTTGATGACTCAAAAAAAAGAGAGGATGTCTCAAAACGAAATGTCGGTGTTATATTTCAAGATCTTGCACTATTTCCTCATCTGACTGTGAGGGAAAATATTTGCTTTGGTCTAAATACATTATCAAAAAAACAACAGTTTGACAGAGCAGAAAAACTAGAAGAGATTCTTAATATTGTTGATATAAAACATCGTTACCCGGATCAGATATCCGGTGGTCAACAGCAAAGGGTTGCTATCGCAAGGGCTATTGCACCAGGTCCTAAATTACTATTACTTGATGAGCCTTTCAGTGCTCTTGATTATGAACTTAAAGATGGATTGATGAATGATATCAAAAAACTTATAAAGTCTGAGAAAATTACAGCGATACTAATCACTCATAGTGCCGAAGAGGCATTTAAATGTCAGATAAAATTGCGTTTATAAGTGAAAATACAATAATACAATATGCAGATCCATATGACTTGTATCATAAACCTGTATCTAAAGAAATTGCTAACTTTTTTGGTATTTCAAGTTATATAAAAGCAACCGTGAAAGGACTCAAGTCATCTTAGCTCTGTCCTTGGAGATTTTGTAGCAAGTACTGAAGGCTATAATAAAGGTGATGAAGTGCGTATGTTAGTTCGCCCAGATGACATTATACATGATGATCGATGCTATAGCATCTGCAAAAGTCATTGAGAAAACATTCCGTGGTTCGGACTTTTTATATAGATTGAGTTAAAAGATAAGCAAACTGTATTTTGTTATGCCCCAGTCATCATAATCATAGTTTAAATGAAGTAATCGGAGTAAAGCTTGACTTAGATCACTTGATTGTTTTTGAGGATTAATTTAGCTCTCTTAACTCTCTTCTTAGAATTTTTCCAACATTCGTTTTAGGTAGCTCTTTTATGAAAACAATTCTTTTTGGGACTTTATATTCAGTCAGTCCATTTTTACAAAAAGCTATTATATCTGAGGATGAAAGATGCTCGTTTTTTGTAACAACAAATGCTTTTATATACTCCCCTCTATTTTTATCATCAACCCCAATTACTCCAGCCTCGAGAATATCAGGATGGGTAGTTAAATAATCCTCAAGTTCATTCGGATAAACATTATATCCAGAAGATATTATCATATCTTTTTTTCTATCTACAATCTTGAGGTAACCGTCATCATTCATCGTAGCAATATCTCCGTCATAAAAAACCGTCATCAGTAAAGTATTTACTTTTTTCATTTGAAATTTTCCAATACCCAGACATAACTTGTGGCCCTTGAACACATAGTTCGCCGGCTTGATTACAGCCTAATATATTTCCATTATCATCTATTATTTTTATTTTTGTTGATTGAACGGGTAAGCCAATATATCCATTAAAAGGGTCGTTAATTCGATTGATGGTGACAACTGGTGATGTCTCAGTCAAACCATATCCTTGGGTTATATTTGTACCTGTTACATCTCTCCACTTTTGTGCTGTATCTTTGAGTACCGCCATGCCCCCACCAACAGAAAATTTAAAATTTGAGAAGTCTAGATCTCTAAATTTTTTACTTGTTAGAAGAAGATTAAATAATGTGTTGACAGCAGTAATCACAGTAAACTTTTTTTTCTCTAATACTTTGATAAAAGAGTCTAGATCTCTCGGATTTGCTATTAGAACATTCTCTGAGCCAAACTTAAGAAATGTGAGACAGTTGACTGTGAATGAAAAAATATGGAATAAAGGTAATGCAGTGATGACAATCTCTTGTCCCTGCTTTATATGTGGCTCGATCCAATTCGAGACTTGCTGAACATTACTTAAAAGATTCTTATGTGTCAGTATTGCTGCTTTAGATTTTCCAGTTGTCCCACCAGTATACTGAAGGAGCGCTATATCATTTTCGTCAATCAATACATCTTCAAATGAAAAGTTATTCGATACAATATCTTTAAAAAAAACAATGTTATTTTGTTTCTTTATACTTACTGACTGCTTCTTGTAAAGCATTACCATTGGAATTACTACTCTCATAAACGGGCTTAAAAGATCGGTTATCTTACAAACAATGATTTTTTTTAACTTTGAGTCAGGTATACACGGTAGAAGTTCATTATAAAATTTATCTAAAACAAATATATATTCTGCCTCAGAGTCAATAGGATGTTATTGATCTCACGTGATTTGTACATTGGATTGATATTAATAACCGTGGCTCCACAGTAATAAGATCCAAATAATGTTATGGGATAAGTAAGTAAATTTGGGAGCATTATGGCAATTTTAGTACCTTTAGTAACACCTAAATATTGAAGGTAAGCCGCTATTCTCTTAGATAGCAGGCTGGTCATTTTATAATCTATGGACGTATTAAGTGAGTAAAATGCTGTGTTTGAAGAAAATTTATTTACTGCAGACTCCAACAAATCAGTAACTGTACTATCATCAATAGAGTCAATTTCGCTATTCAGATTATTTGGGTATTGCTCTATCCACTTATCACTCATAGACAGTATTGTATCACTGAATATATTTCTAAATTATTAAATCTAGAAAAAACAAAGCCTCTTGATAAAGAGGCTTTGAATACACATTAAGAGGACGAGTGAGAATTACATTCCCATGCCGCCCATGCCGCCCATGCCACCCATGCCGCCCATGCCGCCCATGCCGCCCATGCCGCCCATATCAGGCATAGATGGAGCTGCGTGATCATGCTCATCGTCTTTAGCAAGCTCGGTAACCATAGCTTCAGTTGTAATCATTAGACCAGCTATAGACGCAGCGTTTTGAAGTGCAGTTCGGGTTACTTTTGTAGGATCTAATATACCCATCTTGAGCATATCACCAAATTCACCTGTAGATGCATTGTAACCAAAAGAGTCCTTACCATCCTCAACTTTGGCAAGAATTACAGATCCCTCTTCGCCTGCGTTAGTTACTATCTGTTTCAGTGGTTCTTGCATTGCTTGTCTAGCTATTGCAATACCTTGAGTTTGATCAGAATTATCGCCTTTAAGCTTTTCAAGTGCTTGTCTAGCTCTGAGCATGGCTACACCACCCCCAGCAACTACACCCTCCTCTACAGCAGCTCTTGTTGCATGTAAAGCATCTTCGACTCTAGCCTTTTTCTCTTTCATCTCTACTTCGGTTGCAGCACCAACTTTTATTACTGCAACACCACCTGCCAATTTAGCAACGCGCTCTTGCATTTTTTCTTTGTCGTAATCAGAGGTAGCTTCTTCGATTTGTGAGCGTATCTGTGTAACGCGACCTTCGATAGCAGTCTTATCACCTCCGCCATCAATAATAGTCGTATTTTCTTTATTGACTGTTACTTTCTTTGCTGTGCCGAGATCTTTTAGCTCTGCCTTTTCGAGACTTAGACCTACTTCTTCAGATATTACAGTGCCTCCAGTCAATATTGCAATGTCTTCTAGCATCGCTTTACGTCTATCACCAAAACCTGGAGCTTTGACTGCGACAACTTTCACAACACCTCGAATACTATTCACAACTAAAGTAGCTAGTGCTTCACCTTCAACGTCTTCTGCAATGATCAAGAGTGGTTTACTTGCTTTTGCAACACCCTCCAGCACTGGAAGCATGTCTTTTATGTTCGCTATCTTTTTATCAAAAAGTAAAACATAACGGATCATCAAGTTCTGCAGTCATTGTTTGCTGATTGGTTGCAAAATATGGCGAGAGATACCCTCTATCAAATTGCATCCCCTCAACAACGTCAAGCTCATTATCAAGAGATTGTCCCTCTTCAACTGTAATCACACCCTCTTTGCCTACTTTGTCCATTGCCTCAGCTATAATTGAGCCTATATCTTTGTCTGAGTTTGCAGAAATAGTTCCTACTTGCTCTATCGCATTTTGATCAGTGCATGGCTTAGACATTTTCTGTAAAGCATCAACTGAAACTGATACTGCTTGATCAATTCCTCTTTTTAAATCCATTGGGTTCATGCCGGCAGCAACACACTTTAAGCCTTCTCTGAGTATAGATTGAGCAACAACTGTAGCAGTGGTTGTACCATCTCCAGCTATATCTGATGTTTGTGATGCAACTTCTTTTACCATTTGGGCGCCCATGTTTTCGAATTTATCTTTAAGTTCGATTTCTTTTGCAACTGATACTCCATCTTTAGTTACAGTGGGTGCTCCAAATGACTTGTCTAGGACAACGTTCCTTCCTTTTGGACCAAGTGTTGTTTTAACTGCATTTGCTAATATATTTACACCGTTGGCTAATTTTTTTCTGGCGCTATCACCAAATTTTACTTCTTTTGCTGTCATTTTAAATTTCCTCGAATATTAGTTTGTTATAATTGCAGTGATATCATCTTCTCTCATAACGAGCATTTCTTCACCATCGATAGTTATTTCTGTTCCAGAATATTTTCCGAATAGAATCTGATCACCCTCTTTTACGTCTAAAGGTCTAATATCACCGTTTTCCAAAATCTTTCCTTTACCGACTGCGACTACCTCTCCTTTTACAGGCTTCTCAGTTGCGCTATCTGGTATAACTATACCTCCGGGAGATGTTTTTTCTTCTTCTTTTCTTTTTACGATTACACGATCGTGCAATGGTCTTATATTCATTGATTTACCTCACTTTCAAATAATAGTTAGCACTCTAACACCTAGACTGCTAATGATAGGGACTTTATGCTATAATTTCAAGAATTTATGACAAAAACTAGTCATTGTCTCTGTAATCACCTTCGATCACATTATTTTTAGAGATTTTTACCGTATTTTTGGTTAAAAATATAAGGGCAATTTTGGCCTGAAGAATGGGAGTAAGATTACTAGTCCAGCTGCATCTGTAAGATATCCTGGAATTATAAGGAGAATACCTGCTAATATTGAATATATATTATCAGTGTATTGCTCATACATGTTTTGGATATTACCAATATTGAACAAACTAAGGCCAATGCCTCTTAGTTTTTGCTTGATCAAGTAGTAGCCTAGAAAAATAGTTAAAAAAATGCTCAGAACTACATAAAAACTTCCTATCAAAGATCCAATCTCTATGAATATAATTAGTTCAATTATGGGTAAAAGTAATAGAATGTATTTTGAATAATTCACAAATATAAGTATATGGTAAAAAAATACATAATTGTTCAAACACATACAAATAAAAAACAAGTATGTGAAGATATTTCAAGATCGCTGATAGAAAAAAAAATGGCTGCATGTGTAAATATTTATCCTGCTGTATTGAGCTTATATCGCTATAATAGCGAGGTTGTTGAGGATAATGAGTATCTAATACACGTAAAAACAATCGCTGATAAATTTAATGAAATTAGAAAGATTATTGAACGATTGCATAACTATGAAACCCCTGAAATAATATCTCTAGAAATATTAGAGGGTAATGAAAAGTACTTGAAATGGATACAAGATGAAATTGATTAAAACAATATTTTTTAATTCACTATTTTTTTTATGCCTATTAACAGGAGGCAAGACACTCGCCAGTGATCTGCCGATTTCACAGTCTGAGTTTCTATCACCTGATGAAGCTTTTGTGATGTCCCATGAGGTTGTTAATGACAAGCATATAAAAATAAATTGGAAAATTCATCCAGGTTATTATTTATACATGGGAATGTTTGAATTTGAATCACTTGATACGGATAACCTAATCCAAAAGGTCGAGATGCCTGATGGTAAGAAAAAAACTGATGAATTCTTTGGTGAAGTCGATATCTATTATTTCTCAACGAGCGCAGATATTTATTTGGAAAATAATCTCTCAGAATATCTTAATCTTAAAATAAAATATCAAGGCTGCGCAGATGCAGGACTATGCTATCCACCAATTTTCAAAACAATCACGGTAAAAAAAAAGTTAACAACATCTAGTCTTCAAAAGACATCAATATTTGATAGTCAAACTGCAATGAGTGAATCACTCAACATTAACTCTCTGATCTATAACACTTTTGTTTTTTACTTAGCTGGATTGTTGTTAGCATTTACTCCTTGTGTCTTACCAATGGTCCCGATTCTCACCGGGATAATCGCTGGACGTGGGAATGTATCTCAAAAAAAATCTCTTACACTCTCAATTGTTTATGTTTTAAGTATGTCAATGACTTATGCTGTTGCGGGCATCATTGTTGCAACATCAGGTACAAATATACAGGCTAACTTACAAAATCCTTACGTAATTAGCTTTTTATCCTTTTTATTTTTTATATTTGCATTGGCCATGTTCAAATTTTTTAATATTCAGATGCCCAAATCGATACAAAATTTAGCTACAAAAATAAGCAATAAGCAAAAATCTGGAGATATTAAAGATGTCGCGACTATGGGAGTATTGTCTGCACTTATAGTGGGTCCATGTGTAACCGCGCCATTAATTGGTGCGCTGATATACATTGCCAGTACAGGAGATATTTTAGTTGGGGGCTTAGCTCTTTTTTTTCTAGGTATTGGTATGGGTACACCATTAATTGCTCTAGGTTCAACAACAACAAAATTGATATCAAAAATTGGCCCTTATCTTGAGCTTGTAAATTATTTTTTTGGCATTCTATTCATTATAGTTTCTGTTTGGTTGCTAGAGAGAATCTTGTCCTTGGAGACAGCAGCTTATTTATGGACTATCTCTGCAGCACTCCTAATATTAGTATTATTAAAATCGTCCAAGTTACTAGATAATTTATCATCTAAAATTATCGTAACGACGTTGTCAGCTTTATCGTTTTTTTATATTGGGTTACAAACATATGGAATTATAAATAATAATTATTATGAACCGATAACAAGCTTCATACAAAAAGATCAGAATATTAAATTCGTAACAGTAAAAACAACAAAGAGATTATTCGAAGAAATCAATAAAAGTAATGAGCCTGTTATGGTTGATTTATACGCAGATTGGTGTGTAGCATGTAAAGAATTAGAAAAATATACATTCAGTGACGATAGAGTTAGCGAGAAATTGAACAAACTAAAACTTATCAAATTTGACATCACAAAAACGACTGAAGAACACTCGAAATATTTACAAAGTATGATGGTCTTTGGGCCACCTGCTCTATTTTTCTTCAATGAAGATGGTAATGAAATTACTGATGCGAGAATTGTAGGCTTTGTGGGCAGCGAAGACTTCTTAAAAGTACTCAAACTAGTAAAAAATTGAAATAGAACTTCTATTTTCGCTTAACTTCATGTAAAATCACTCAAAATTAATCAAGTTCTTATAAAATGAATATATTAGTGTTAAACGGTCCTAACTTGAATTTATTGGGTACTCGCGAGCCAGAAGTTTATGGGACAGAAAGTCTCAAAGATATTGAAGAAAATCTTAAGTCAATTTCTAAAAATCACAACGTAAATATTCGTTTTTATCAGTCTAATTCTGAGAATGAATTAATAAATGAACTTCATACTGCAAAGCAGGAAAATATTGACGCGATTATAATTAATCCGGGTGCTTTTACACACACTAGCATTGCCTTAAGAGATGCATTTCTAGGAGTAGACATACCATTTATTGAAGTTCATATTTCAAATATTTATCGTAGAGAAGAATTTAGAAAAAAATCCTTCTTATCAGATATAAGTGAAGGTTTAATAACAGGGCTAGGAGTAAGTGGGTATGAGTTTGCTCTGCTGTCAATCATAAAACGAGGTTAAGCATGGATTTAAGAAAAATTAAAAAATTAATGGAGCTTCTTGAGGAGAGTGGGATTTCAGAAATTGAAGTAAAAGAGGGTGAGGAGTCTATAAAACTATCAAGGAATATCTCATCTAACACAAACATACCGATCCCACAGATAATTCAACAACCTATACAAACCAATCAAACTCCTACTAATCAACAGACTTCCGATGCGGGGGCTAACGCTGTTGATAATTTAAAAAAAGAAAAAAGGAACACTGTGAATTCGCCTATGGTTGGGACATTCTATGCTTCAGCTTCACCGGAATCTAAGCCATTCGTGACCATCGGTCAATCTGTAAAGAAGGGGGACACATTATGCATATTAGAGGCAATGAAAATGATGAATCAGGTACAAGCAGAATCTGATGGAAAAATAGTTGAGATACTTGTTGATAATGCCGAACCAGTAGAATTTGACCAACCATTGTTTGTTTTAGAATGATTAGTAAAGTACTAATAGCTAACAGAGGTGAAATTGCACTCAGAGTAATGAGGGCATGTAAAAAACTGGGGATCAAGACAGTTGCAGTACATTCAACTGCTGATAGACAGCTTGCTCACGTCAAGCTAGCTGATGAATCAGTTTGCATTGGTGGACCAAATCCAAAAGAAAGTTATCTGAATATGCCCTCAATCATAAGCGCTGCAGAATTAACAAATTCAGATGCAATTCATCCTGGCTATGGTTTTTTATCAGAATCTGAGATGTTTGCAGAAATTATAGAAACAAATAAGTTTAAGTTTATAGGGCCTACAAGCAAAGTCTTAAATAAAATGGGTGACAAAATTAAAGCAAAGAAAGCGATGAATGATTTTGGTGTCCCGTGTATCCCCGGATATGATGGTGTCTTACCTGAGCAGCCAAATAAAGAAATGTTGAAAAAAATTGATGAGATAGGATATCCAATTATGCTTAAGGCAATTCATGGTGGTGGCGGAAGAGGAATGATGATTGTAGAAAAAAAATCAGACCTGGTAAATAGCATGAATCTAGTTAGAACAGAAGCAAAAAATGCATTTGGTAATGGGGACCTATACTTTGAAAAATATTACGATAACCCAAGACATATTGAAATACAAATAATGAGTGATGAGCATGGAAATGCTGTTCATTTTGGTGAGAGAGATTGCTCAATGCAAAGAAGAAATCAAAAAATAATTGAAGAGACGCAAGCGTGTTGTATTACAAGAGAAGAGATTAATAAAATAGGTGCTATTTGTTCAGAGGCTTGCATAAAACTTGGATATACAGGTGCTGGAACTTTCGAATTTTTATATCAAGATGGGCAATTTAGCTTCATAGAGATGAATACGAGAATTCAAGTTGAGCATCCTGTTACTGAGCTTGTTACAAATACAGATTTGATAGCTGAACAAATAAATGTCGCATCTGGTGAGAGATTGAGCATGAAGCAAGAGGATATCTCGCTTAAAGGTCATGCCATTGAATGTAGAATAAACGCTGAGGATCCCAAGACATTTCATACCCTCGCCTGGCAAAATAGAGGTATTCCATGCACCAGGGGGTCCAGGAGTAAGAATAGATACGCATGTTTACAGTGGGTATTCTGTGCCTCCTTTCTATGATTCTTTACTAGCTAAGTTGATCACATATGATAAGACCAGAGAGCTTGCTATAGAGAAAATGTATCAAGCGCTTAGTGAAACTGTTGTTCAAGGTGTAAAGACCAATATAGAATTGCATAAGAAGTTACTCAGAACAGATTTCTTCACTTCAGGTAAGTACTCCATTAACACGCTTACAGAATATATTAAAAATAATTAGTTTTTTTTCAAATAGTCTTTATCAATAGCTCCTTTGATTGTAATATATTCCATTCAGGGGTATTCATTTCTCGAAATTTAAGATGAAGAAGAACAGAATCACAAAAATTTATCAAATAGTAGTCTGAGTGCTGTGGTAAAAAAAGAAGCTAACGCATTTATCAAAAACATGAATGGAAATGGCAGTAAATCTAATATGCATAGCTTATTTTTGAATGATACAGAACGCACTTTAATAGATACTGTTCTAGAAACATGCAATGGAAATGTCACTAAATCAGCAGATTTTCTAGGAATAAGCCGCGGGACACTTATAAAAAGAATAAAAGAGTATAATCTTAAGATTAAATGAAGAAAATTGCTCTAATAAGCGTTTCTGACAAAACGGGCATAGATTCAATTGCATCAGAACTATCAAAGATGGGGTACGATATCATATCAACCGGTGGTACAGCTAAATACCTCATCAGTAAAGGTATTAAAATTATACCTATATCAGAGTTCACAAAATTTGAGGAAATTCTTGAAGGAAGAGTAAAAACGCTTCACCCCATTATTCATGCTGGTATCCTTGCAAAATCTAAAAAAGATATTGAAGATCTTCGAGACTCAAAATATTCCCTCATTGATGTTGTAATAGTAAACTTGTATCCCTTTGAGAAAACGATATCTAAAAGAGGTTGTACCTTTAGTAATGCTATAGAGAACATTGATATTGGAGGTCCAACACTTTTAAGAGCGTCAGCTAAGAATCATGATCGAGTGACTGTATTGACTGATCCTTCTGACTATGATCTGGTCCTCGAGGAGCTTTCTAAGAACGGGAAGGTAAGATCATCCACAAGATTGAAGCTTGCAGCTAAGGTTTTCTCTAAAGTATCAAAATATGACTCACTAATATCGTCTTACCTGACAGTAAATCAATAAAAGCTGAGATTTTATGCAAGAGGAGATTTCTATAAATGCATATGAACTTGATAAGCTTAGGTATGGAGAGAACCCTCATCAAAAAGCTAAATTATATAAAATATCTGAGCCTTCACTGTCTGCTTTTGATTATAATCAACTTTCAGGGAAAGCACTTTCTTTTAACAATCTTGTAGATACAGAGAGTGCTTATTCATGTGTAGAACAGTTTAGTCGCCCTAGTTGTGTGATTGTAAAGCATGCTAATCCATGTGGAGCAGCATGTGCGGATAACTTAGAACAAGCATACAATTATGCTTATAAAACTGATCCCACCTCTGCGTTTGGAGGATAATTGTATTTAATAAGAAACCGAGCTCTAAACTTATAAAAAAATTGTCGAAAAACAGTTCGTTGAAGTCATTGCAGCTCCCTCATTTGATAAAAAAGTACTAGATGTTATCAAGAATAAACCTAATATAAGAATTCTTGAAATAAAGTTGAAAGGTAAAAATGATTTGATATACGAAACAAAACTCTTAAGAGATAAACTTCTAATTCAAGAAAAAGACGAGAAGACTGTAACAAAAAAATCTTTGTCTGTTGTAACGAAAAAAAAGCCTACAACCAAACAATTAGACGATATGTTATTCGCTTTTAAAATAGCAAGGTACGTAAAATCAAATTCAATTGTTTTCGTGAAAAATAATAAGACGCTAGCTATAGGAGCAGGACAAATGAGTAGAATTGATTCTACAAATATAGCATTTAATAAATCAAAAAAAGAGAGAATATCGCTTAAGGGGTCGGTGATGGCATCTGAAGCTTTTTTCCCGTTTAGAGATAATGTTGATTTAGCTAAAAAAATTGGTGTATCTGCGATCATTCAGCCTGGCGGATCTTTAAATGATGATAAGATAATTGACGTTGCAGACAAACATAAGCTAGCAATGTGTTTTTCACATACAAGAGTGTTCAAGCATTAATGAGCTTAAAAATATTAATTATTGGGTCCGGTGGAAGAGAACATGCGATTGCGTGGTTAATATCGAAGTCAAAACGTCAAGTTGATAAGATTTATGTGATGCCAGGAAATGCTGGAACAATAACAGAAAAAAAATGTTTTCAATATTGATATTGATATAAACAACAAAGATGAAGTATTAAATTTTGCTATTGAAAATACAATTGACCTTACGATAGTTGGACCAGAAGTCCCTCTTGTGGATGGAATAAGTGATTTGTTTGAGAGGAATAATCTTAATATTTTTGGACCAAAAAAGTATTTCGCACAGTTAGAGGGATCAAAAGTATTTTCTAAAAAATTTATGCAAGATAATAATTTACCTACGGCCGATTATAAGGAATTTGATGATATTGAAAAAGCTACTTATTACGTAAAATCAAAAAAACCTCCTATTGTTGTTAAGTATGATGGTTTAGCAGCTGGTAAGGGAGTTGATATATGCGAATCGCAAGATCATGCAGAATCATCTATAAAAAATCTTCTCAAACCAAACGAAAGTATAATAGTTGAGGATTTCATCAAAGGCATAGAGCTTTCATCTATATATATCTGTAATCCCAATGCATCGAAGAAAACTATTGGCTTGCCTTGGGTAAAAGATTATAAGTCACGTGATGAATACAACTCAGGTCCAAATACAGGAGGCATGGGTGCGATTACTCATCCATATTGTTCCTTCAAAAAAAATGATGTCTACTCACTCAATACTGAAATTGAAAAGATTATTATCAAAACCATTGTATCGATCAATAATAGCTCTGGTGATCAAAGTAACTATAATGGTTTTTTATATCTTGGCTTAATGATATCTACAGAAGACAACAAGCCATACCTCCTAGAGTATAATTGTAGAATGGGAGATCCTGAAACTCAGAATCTAATGATGTATTTATACAATAATGATGTCGATTTTCTTGATTTGATTGGTTTTAATAATTCAGAATATCCTGATAACTTTAATCTAACATTCATAGATGACAAAAAATATTCTGGCTTTTGTTGCACGGTCGTACTTGCAGCAGACGGCTACCCATCAGAACCAAAGAAAGATTTTTTTGTGGACTTATCTGAAATAAAGGAAAGTTCAAATTTAAAAGTTTTTCATGCGGGTACCAAAATTAATAATGGTGCAGTAAAAGTCACAGGAGGAAGAATATTGTCAGTTAATACGTACTGTGATAGTAAACAAGAAGCAATAGACCTAGCTTATGAGAACATTAGAAGAATTAAAGCTTTCAAAGATCCTGAATTGCGAGATGAAGATGGATCGTTAGTTTTCTTTAGAAGTGATATAGGTTCCTAATCAAAGCTTCTGACATTTATCACAAAAAAATGATGATCTCCCTGAAATTTTTATATTACTAATTAAATTTTTTTTATGGATAGGGCAATATTTTTTTTTATAGACCAAGAGCTCCTGTGTAAAATAGCCCGGCTTGCCCTCAGCATTTACAAAATCTTTTATCGTTGATCCTCCCATCGATATTGCCTTTGATAAAACTTGTTTTATATTTTTTACCAATATTTCATATTTTTTTTTCGAGATTTTATTAGCTGAAGATGATGGATGAATTTTAGATAGAAACAATGCCTCAGCAGCATAGATATTGCCTATACCGACAACAACCTTCTGATTCATAATTAGTTCTTTTACAGAGCAGGTCCGCCTATTTGCTTTATCAAACAAGTAATCTGTATTGAATCCCTCCGACATAGGTTCTGGTCCTAAACCTTTCAGCAAAAACATATTACTAGGTTCATTAGTGACGTGTATGGAGCCAAATTTTCTCACATCATTATAAACAAGGACATACTCATCAAAGTACAATACGAGATGATCATGCTTCCGCTTCTTGTATTCACTAATTTTTCTAAAGTAAATTATGCCCGTCATTCCTAAATGTATAACGATAGTTAACATAGGCTCATCAAACTGAAGTAAAATATACTTACCTCTCCTTGTTACCAGCTTTATGGTCTTGCTTTTTGTGTTGCCAATTTTCTTAGTATCGATCGGCCATCTTAGTTTCTTATCTAAAACCTTAATATTTTTAATCTTTTTATGAAGGACTCTCTCATATACGTAGGTCTTAACAGTCTCAACTTCCGGTAATTCAGGCATAATGATTTGATATAGTATAAATTCTTGTTAATATAGTAGCTTATTGGAAACAAATATGATCGAAATATTCATTAACGGAATTATACCACTCACAACACTTGGCTACATAATTTATACCTTAGCAGTGACTCACATCACAATTGTGGCTATTACCCTTTATTTACACAGAGGGGTCTGTCACTCTGCAATCGATATCCATCCATTGCTCTCACACTTTTTTAGATTTTGGCTATGGTTAACTACATCTATGCGAACTGCAGATTGGGTTGCAATTCACAGAAAACACCATGCTAAGGTAGAAACTGAACACGATCCACACAGTCCTGCTTTTTTGGTATCAACAAAGTTTTGTTGCAAGGCGCTGACCTCTACCATATGGAAAAAAACAACAAAGAGACAATTGAAAAATATTCACAAAATTGTCCAACTGATTGGGTAGAAGAAAAAATATACACTGGGAGAAACAATCTAGGAATACTCATTTTGTTCATACTAAATATAATTCTTTTCGGTACAGTTGGAATTATTATTTGGTCTATTCAAATGATGTGGACACCTATATTTGCAGCTGGTGGAATAAATGGGCAGGTCATCATTGGGGATATAGAAATTATAACACAAATGATGATTCGACAAATATGTCTCCTATTGGAATTATCATCGGAGGCGAAGAGTTACACAACAATCATCACGCTTACCCAACAGCCGCAAAATTTTCTCTAAAACCATGGGAGTTTGACATCGGATGGATGTACATAAAAGTATTTGGTTTTTTTGGGCTATGTAAAGTTAAGCGACTAGCACCAAGACCTATCATACAAAATAAACAAAATACTGACTCTAAGCTCATTACACAATCAATTTTACAATCCAAGTTAGCTGTAATTACAGATTTTACGCAAAAAGTTTTAAAACCGATTTATAAAAAAGAAAAATTCGATCTTTCTTTCAAACTTTTAGCTGATCATCCAAATAGATTAAGCGAAAATCAAGAAAGTATAGTCAAAGATCTATTAGCTAAAAATATCAAGCTCAACACTGTATACAGTCTTAAAAATAAACTTCATGAGCTTCTTCACTCTAGAGAAATTAAACATGATAACTTCATACAAATATTGAATAAATGGTCGGAAGAAGCCAAAAGTCATGGAATTGATGCTTTAGACGATTTTCTAGTCAGATTGAGAAGTTATAAAGTTACTTGATTTTCTTCTCTGAATAAATCACATACTTTCTAACAACAGGGTCGAATTTCTTGATCTCCATTTTGTCAGGCATAGTTTTTTTATTCTTTGTTGTAGTGTAAAAGTGTCCTGTTCCTGCGGATGAAACTAGTTTAATTTTCTCTCTCATTGATCTAATCCATATTTAGTCAAAGCTGCATCTAAACCTAGTTTGTTTACTATTCTAAGCCCTTTATTCGAGAGAGTTAGTTTAATAAACTTATTCTGTTTCTCAGACCATAGCCTGTGAGAGTGAAGGTTGGGTTCAAATGTGCGTCTAGTGCGGTTCTTGGCGTGGGACACGTTATTCCCAACCATAACTCTTTTTTTTGTTATTTCGCATATTTTAGACATGATTTTGTAACTCAGTAATGATATCAGAAACCTAATCAGATACAATACTGTTTATTGTCTAAATTGAGAGAAAAATATGGATATTGTATTTATTAAAGAACTTTGTATTGAGACTGTTATAGGCATATATGACTGGGAGAGAAAGATAAAACAGTTCGTATGCATTGATCTTGAGCTAGGAACAGATATCAGTAATGCATCAAATAGTGATGTGATTGATGATACTGTTGACTATAAGGCCGTTTCAAGACATTGAAATCATTTATTGGTGATAGTGAATTTCAACTAATAGAGGCTCTTGCAGAGAGTCAGTAGCTGATTTTTGAGAAGTTTAATGTAAACTACATAAAAGGAAGATTTAGCAAACCGGGTGCTGTAACTGGTTCGAAAGAAGTGGGAGTCGTAATTGAGCGATATAGAGAGAGTACATAAGGTTTATGTCGGTATTGGTAGTAACATAGAACCAATTGCACATATAAAAAATGTATAAAATCACTTAAGGAAAATTTTTCCAATTTGCAACTCTCCCCCATATATGAATCGTCATCAATGGGATTTGATGGTCCAAACTTTTATAATTTAGCTGCCTTTTTTGAGACAAAGAATGATTTAGTATCACTAAAAAAATTATTGAATGATATTGAAACTCAAAATGGAAGATCATTAGGAGAAGTTAAGTTTAGTTCACGAACACTAGATATAGATATACTCTACTATGACGATATTATTGATGAAGAAAAGAATATTCCAAGAAGTGAGATTGTCAAATTCGATTTCGTCTTACGTCCTCTATACGATCTGGCTCCAGGGCACATTCACCCTAATACAAGAAAAACTCATAATAAGATGCTTGCTGATAGCATCTATCAGAAAATGATAATCAAAAGAATTTCCTTACCTCTAACAGTATGAATTTGAAATATATTGTCTCATATCTTGGTCTTGTGCCTTTTCTTTATCTAATTTTAGATGGCTATTTCATAGAAATTCTTGACATAACTTTTATTTTAGATGTATCAATTTTTATGGCATGTATTATTTTTACATTTATAGGCGCATATAACTGGGACTTTAAAAATAATAATTTTATTCTTGAATTGTATGGTTTCTTACCAAGCTTGTTTTCAATGATTATAATTATTCTTACCTTACTTGATTTTGATAGAGTAATCCTGATAAATGCTATAGTGTTTGCATTTTTATTGCAGTTGATTGCTGATTTGTTATTAACCCTTAGAGGGTTGTTCCCTACTGAATATTATCTAAGATTACGTATTCCTATAACAGCTACTCTATCCCTGAGTTTGATAATTTTATCGCGGTTGTACGACTCACATATTTAGTCGTCTGCCACCATCAACATTAATATTCTGACCAGTAATATATGGTGCGCTATTTAGAAGAAAAAATATTGCTTTGGCTATGTCAAGTGGCTCGCCAGTAGATCTCATCGGTATTTTACTTATAATATCTAGTTTTTTCTTCTTACTTGAATCACTCTCAGGCCACATGATAGCTCCAGGAGAAACTCCGTTTACTCTGATATGTGGAGCCAGATCTTTTGCAAGAGATCTTGTAAGTGCAAGCAAACCAGCTTTGCTAATATTGTAAATAATATGATCTTTAAGTGGTGGTTCCACATGAATATCGATAATGTTGATGATAGCTCCTTTTCTTTTCTTTAATTCTGAAAATAAATGTTTTGATAAAAATAATGGTGCTTTTATATTTGTATCAATAGTATCAAGCCATACTTTCTCTGAGACATCATTAATTTTAGTTGGATAAAATTTAGATGCATTATTTATAAGATAATCTATTCGACCAAATATTTTTAAAATGTCATTCGTAACTTTCTTGTAATTCAAATTAGATTTAAACTCTACTCTATATATCTCACAAGATTTTTCTCGTTTAGAATTCAATGACTTCTTCAGTGCTCTTGCTGCACTTGCAGACTTACTATAAGTTATCAAAATATTCATCCCCTTTGAATGGAGATAGTTTGCTGTTTCCGCGCCTATTCTTCTCGCTCCACCAGTAATTAATACGACTTTATTCATCATTAATATATAATTACATAATCTAAAATTAATTTATACTGATTGTGAAGCAATTATTAGGAGAGACTAGATTTGTTGAGAGAGAAACTAAAATTAAGAATGAAGGAAGATAAAAATATAAGTTTCTCAGAATATATGGAAATAATCCTCTTTGATAAAGATTATGGTCTTTATGAAAAAGACCAAGTATTAGGCAAAGAAGGTCACTTTATAACATCCCCATTAGTTTCAAAACATTTTTCTCATTGCATCGCAAAAAATTTTATCAGAGTTTCTAATGACGAAAAGATAAATTATATTTTAGAGTTTGGCGCTGGTAATGCTGAACTTGCGAGAGATTTGATTCTATATTTGAAAAAGAAAAAATGTCTACCAAAAAGATATTATTTCCTAGAGAAGTCATCCAAGTTGACAAAAATACAAAAGAAAGTGGTAGATGCTCTTGAACTAGGAGAATCTGTAGATTTTATTTGGATTAATAAATATGAAGACTTACCGAGTGAAGCATTTATTATAACTAATGAATTATTCGACTGTATTCCAACTGAAATTATTAAACATAAAAATAATTTATTTCATAAAGCTTATGTAAATGATGAATTTAAAATATCATGGCAGGAATATGACCTGTTCTCAGAGATACAAGCTAAATACCTGTCGCTACCCAGTGAACTAATAGATAATTACTTGTTTGAGTTTAGTCCGGCACAATATGACATAATCAATAATATTAGTAGATACATTGACAAGGCTTATCTTCTAATTTTTGACTACGGTTATTCTGCAAATGAGCTGTATATCGATGATAGGATGAACGGGACTATAGCATGTATTAAAGATCATTTATCCGATTTTAATCCGTTAGAGGATATTGGTGAGAAGGATGTAAGCTCCTTTGTGAATTTTTCATACCTTAAAAACATTTTAGAATATAACAAGTGGTCTCCTTATGCTTTTATGAGTCAAGCTAACTACTTACTAAGTTATGATATTCTAGATGATATTGACATAGAAAATATAGGCGAATTAACGTCAATTAAAAAATTAATTATGCCAAATCAGATGGGTGAAATATTTAAAGTATTAATTGCTGGAAAGAATATGAAAAGTAACTCTAATAAGAATTTTATTAAAAATGACATAATGAAATTGTAATGGAAATAATAAATATATTTATATTATCCTTTATTCAGGGTGTGACAGAGTTTTTACCAATATCGAGTAGCGCACATCTAGTCTTATTATCTGAACTTAGTAATTTTCCTGATCAAGGACTAGGCTTTGATATTGCATTGCATACTGGGTCTTTATTGGCGATATTGATCTATTTCAAGGATGAAATGAAAAAGATCTTTGTTATGACTGATGATGGTAGACACTATTTGAAGTTGATGATATTTGCCTCAATACCATTACCAATTATTGGAATAATATTCATTGATTATGTTTCTCTCTATTTGAGAAATATTCAACCTATTGCGATAATGACCATAATATTCGCTCTAGCTCTATATTTTGCAGATAAAAATAGAAAAGAGAGCAAAAAAATAATTAACTGCTCATACAGTCTCATGTTTTTTATTGGTCTAATGCAGACCCTTGCAATAATGCCTGGTGTATCTAGGGCAGGTGTTGTTATCACAGCAGCATTGCTAGCTGGTTTCACAAGAAAAGATTCTATTAGAATATCTTTTCTTTTGTCAATACCTGCTATTTTTATGGCATCAACCTACCAAACTGTACAGTTTTTGAGTGCAGATGAGGTTATCATAATTAAAGATTATATCTTAGGGTTTTTACTTTCATTTGTATTCTCCTATTTAACTATTAGATTATTTATTTCAACAATTAATAAAGTGACTTTTTCTCCATATATAATATATAGAATTGTCTTAGGAACTATTTTACTGATTATCTAAATAATCTCTAATATGATCTTGTGCAAGTATTCTATGGGAATGTTCAATAACTTTTTTGATCTCATCATTTGGCTTTTTACGGTCCTCTTTTTCTAATCTGAATTGATTTAATTTTTCTATGAATGATTGAAAAAAGTCAACCTTACCCTTATTTCCATCGTTGGTGTACACTTCAAAGAAATTTTTAAGTCTATCTTTTTTCTTATGTCGAGTTTTTTTACAATATCAATAAGCTGCTCATAGCTATCTGTATCTGGCTCATATTCTTCTATACTAGCTTTAGATTGATTTAGTAAATTTGCAAGATCTTTGTATTCATTTGGTATTTTTAGCTTTAGACAAAATTCATCAATATTAGATACCTCTTCATGAATAAAACATGAAATCATATGTAGTTTGTTGCTCATATTTGGAGATAAACGAATCCCATCACTTTTTTTTGAATCGATATAAAGAACATTATCAGCGCCCAGATGAGTGAGCTCTTTTCTAAACAACCATGGATTATCAGATTTATACATTTCTAGCCAAACTCTCTCGCCAGTTAAATGATCTAACTCAGAACTCTCTATTATTTCTGAAACTTTATCAAGAGTCTCTGGTACTATTTCAAAGTCATCAAATCTGACCTTAAATCTTGCTAATCTTAAAACTCTGAGGGGATCCTCTGAAAATGCATCAGATACATGTCTTAATTTTTTATTTTCAATGTCCTTTTGTCCATCAAATGGGTCTATGAGGGTTCCATGTTCATCCTCCGCTATCGCGTTAATGGTAAGGTCCCTTCTCTCCAAATCTTGTTCTAAAGTAACATTTGAATTAGTATCGAACTCAAAACCTGAGTAACCATGTCCAGATTTTCTCTCTGTCCTTGCAAGCGCATACTCTTCTCCCGTTTGAGGATGAATAAAAACAGGAAAATCTTTTCCAACCTGTCTAAAGCCTTGGGATTTCATTTCCTGAGGTGATGAACCTACAACAACCCAATCTCTTTCCTTAGGTTGAAAACCAAGTAATCTATCACGAATTGCACCACCTACCAGGTAAGTCTTCATTATCTGCCCGCTTTTTTTCTATAAGTATCAAGTTTATTACTTTTTTTAGATAAATACGATGGAACTATCTCCTCAATAGTGGTTTTGCCTTTCAGGCCATCAGAACTTATATTATCCCTTTGAAGAGATTTAAGATTATCAAGTGTAAAAATATTACCTGGGACAAGATAGGTAAATCCGAGTGCTTGCAAATAAGACAGTGATAGTTTAGTGGAACTATAATCGCTTAGTATTTGTAACTTTTAGTATAAATTTAATTAATTCAAGAAAAGTATAATTCTTTGGACCAGTCACATTTTAATCCTGATTATCATACTTACTAGTCAAGATTGATTCGACCACAAAGTTTGATAATCCTTCACATAAATTGGAGAAAATAAGGATTTAGGACATGCTAGAGGAAAAATAGGAATATATTTAAGCTAAACGGTTAAATCTGTTAAAAAACTGTCGCGTTCACCAAAACAATTGATGGTCTAAACACCACAGTCTTGAATTTTGTATCATTATTAGAGGATATGTATCATCTGCTTTACCTTTTGATTGTAGATATTTGCTTGGTCCGTTCAATCTGCATTTAGAGCGCTTAAATGGATAAACTTAGCTACATTATTTTCTCTCGACTTATTTACTAAGGTTTTTACAAAATTAAAATGAACATCGTCAAAAGTTATTTTTCTAGACTCATTCAAAATACCGACAGTATTAATAACAACGTGACTATCCTTTAAGTATCTAGTGAACGAACTTGTATTTGATGGATCATACAAAAATAAGTCAACATTTTTAATGACTTTAATTTGTTTGCATTTTTCGATGTTACGAGATAGCACTCTAATTTCCTTAAAGTGATCAGAAAGTTTGTAAACAAGTTCAAAAGCTATGAATCCTGAACCACCGAAAATAGTGAGGATCTTATCATTCATTATTTTATGCAATGAGATTTAATTTCCCAGTTGTCATTATCAATCAAAATTTGCATATAGCACGGACCGCCATCATTATTTCTAGTATGTCCTGCAGCACCTGGATTTACAACCCAAGGGCTCTTGCTCATATCACATACTTGGTTATGTGTATGGCCATAAATAATTAACTTTGAATCAGGATGGGCGGCCCTCAAATCGGCATGTGATGGATGATGACCAAATCTATCGCCATGCTCTACTGTCACAAGTTTGTTATTGATTGAAAACTGCTCTACCTTTTTCAATTCAGAGATAATTTTTTTATCCTCTTCGTCTGGATATCTTTCAGGTAGATCATTGTTACCTGCAACAGCGATAACTCTCTTAGAATATGTCTTGAGTTTTTTAATGATAGAGGTACTCATGATATCTCCAGCATGGACAATCATATCTGAATCATTCAATACTGAGGTTATTTGATCATCGATTACTCCATGTGTATCTGAAATAACCGTGATTTTTCTTATATCATGCATCTAAGAATTAAAAAATTGTACATCCATATATCTTAACGTCATCATCCTGAACGCCTAGTACCAATCTTCCTAAATACTCGCCAGGTACAGATTCACTAACCTGCTTAAAAACAACGGTAACGTACTCGTCTCTTTTTAAGCAACCTAATGCTTCAAAATCTGGGGATAATTTAGCTAATATTGGGCTATTAGCCCATTGTTTACCGAGAGTTACTTCGTCCGCACCCATAAGCATTTTTTTTGAGAAATTCTTGGTAAACCCGCCGTAGTCTTTGTTATTAGAAGTCCTAATTAAGTCTTCCCACAACGGGTTAGCAATATCAATAATCTCTTGATCAGTTAGCTCTAAAAGCTTTGTCATTATCAAGAAACTTTTTCTGTCTCTTCATCAACGATGTGATATAGAGGAGCTTTTTCACAAGTGAATTTACCTGTTTTAGGATCTCTTCTTGAGACTGTTAAACAATGCCAGTTATCGTCATCAAGTTTTAAAAAATCACCACGATAATAATAACCAGGCCAACGTGTTTCTTCACGGAACAAAGTATGTTCACAAACACATTGAGAAACTAAAGTTCTATGTTTAAGCTCCCATGCTCTCATTAACTGGTGATAATCTTCAGCACCAATTTTTTCAAGATCTTCAGTTAGCGTATCGAGTAACTGAAGTCCTCTTTTGAGCATATTACCATTAGTCATATAGTTTGTTCCTATACCGCCCGCATAGTCATCCATAATCTTTTGCAGACGCTGAAGACCCTGAATTGGGAGTAAATAACTAGGTGATACTGTACCTGCAGTTATCTCATTACGTCCAACGGTATAGTTTTCAAGAGGTTTGTAAACTTCCTCTTTATATTTTTCAATTTGGCTATCGGAAACTCTGATTCCAACAGCTTTTTGGTCTTTAATGTACTTGACGGCTGCTTTGGCACATAATCTACCCTCAGTAAATGAGCCTGAGGAGAATGCGTGTGCGGTTCCACCTGCGGCATCACCAGCAGCAAATAATCCATCAATGGTCATCATTCGATTATATCCCCAGAAATACTCTGGTGGAGATAAGTCCTCTGGACCACTACACCAAGCTCCCGAACATGTTGCATGAGAACCCATTACATATGGTTCTGATGTTGTAAGTTCCGGGTTCTGATATTTAGGATCAATGTCTTGCGCAGCCCAAACGACCGCCTGTCCAACTGTCATTCCTAAAAAGTTTTCCCAACCGATTTCCTCAAGGTGAGGGTCTTGGAATGCTTCCATAGTTACCATATGGATAGGTCCACCTCCATGATTGTCTCTTGAATAAAGCATGGTTTCTTAGACAGGTTGGTGTTGGAACATGATCAAGGTACTCACCGACAATTGCTTTTGTGTTGTCATACCATTTTTTCTCATAGTTTTCGCCTGCTGCATTCTGTGTATAAGTTTTAAGGTGAAGGAAATAAGCTCCAACAGGACCATAACCATCTTTAAAACGTGTCAATACAATTCTATTTTCCATTTGGGTCATCTTTGCACCAACAGCAATCGGTAATGCATAAGCAGAACCATTACTCCAAGGCGCATACCATGTACGGCCCATGCCCTCTCCAACTGATCTAGGTTTGAATATATGAGAGGCTCCACCTGCGGCACAGACGACAGCTTTAGCACGGAATACGTGGAACTCACCTGTACGCATGTTGAACCCACATGCACCACCTATCCTGTTCTCTTTGGCTTCATCCATCAGCAAGTGAGTAATCATTACTCTATTGTAAATCTTATCTGCTGATTTTTTAGCTGCTTCAGCAACTATAGGCTTATAGCTCTCGCCGTGGATCATTATTTGCCATTTACCCTCTCTTTGATAACGGCCTGTTTCTTTATTTCTCATCAATGGCAGACCCCACTCTTCAAACATGTGAACCGCGGAGTCAACATGTCGAGCCATATCATACGCAAGATCTTCTCGGACCATTCCCATTAGGTCATTGCGAGCATATCTCACATGATCTTCGGGGGCATTCTCACCCCACTGCATACCCATGTAGCAGTTGATGGCATATAGGCCTTGGGCAACAGCTCCACTTCTATCAATATTTGCTTTCTCGGCCACAATGATTTTCATGTCTTTACCCCAGTATCTTGATTCAAACGCAGCGCCTGTTCCGGCCATACCGCCGCCTACAACAAGAATATCGCAATCTTCATAATGTGTTTTTCTAGCCATTAGTAATATACTCCCTGTTTTAGCTTACCGATTTTTGTCATTTCAGGTAGACCATCATTAGCAGTTTGCACTTCACCTGTTTTGAGATATTTTGGCTCATTGTACAGTAGCTCGCCGTCGTAAACATCTTTTGATGGAGATGGCTCTGTTGCTAACTCAGGAATGTACTCTCCCCAAGGTTTAGTGGTAATTGGTGAACAGAAATTTTTCTCTGTACCGTTTCTGAACTTAATTTTCCAAGAAATAGTTCCTTTTTCTTCCTCTCTGAGTGCCCTTACGCTATGGCCCAGTGGTGAGAAATCAGCGTAACCACGAGCATCGATAGCATTTTGGTCACATGCTTTCACACAAGAGTAACATTCCCAACACATGTTTGGTTCTATGTTAACCGCACGCCTCAATGTTTTATCGATATGCATTATATCTGATGGACAGATATCTACACACATTCCACAACCATCACATCTGGTCATATATACAAAAGTTGACATAATCTTATCTCCTTATTTCCATATAGTTATTAATAATTCTTTGGTGACTCACGTCTTATTCCCAATCCAAATTGCTTTGGCTTGTCTGCAGGTTCAGGTAAATTGCTGTTTGAACCATCAGCCTTAGCTAAGTGTTTCTGTATTGCTGCTCCAGGTTTGTAAAACATATGAGCAAATTTTGACCAATATACTCCCCCAAACAAAACTACATTTGAGACTATGAATAACAACAAAAACAAACCGCTAAGAATTGATCCTGAGCTTTGTGTTATTGACCATAATAATGCTGTAGATTGAGATGCTAATAATGCTAGTACAAATAAATCCGCGAACATAACATGATACCAAGGATGTCCCTCGGCAGACACGTTTACTCTTATTGAGAACCAGAACCAAAAACCGCCCACGCATGTCATTATTGCACCAATGTGCCATAACATAGGTAGCATAGCTGGCGCCGCAGAAGAAGGTGTTGAATAGCTGAAAATTAACATTGCGGATGTTACCCAGAAAATTATAGTTCCATACATCCCTAATAAGTGTGCTGCTCGTCTTTGAAATGTACAAAATTCTGAAGAAGTCATGATGTCAGATGCGACTGTCTTTGCAATTATTGATGCTTTTTCACCGGATGATAATTCTCTTGTTGCAGCTTGTTTTGCTTTTTTTGCGTTTTCGAAAAAATATTTTACATTCTTTTTGTGCATCATATCGAGCACGACCCCTGCTATAACCAATATAACCATTGCAATTAAGAATGCCTGCATTGCAATTGATGGTATAGTTGCTCCTAAATCTGAAAATGGATTGTAAGCTAGCATGTTTTCTCCCTATCTTAATATTCTGCAGTTTATGAATAACTGCTCGAACAACATTATAGCCAAATTTGAGAATATTAGGAATTAATTATTTACTTAATTTTACTTATTTTTTCACCCTATTTTATAGGGTTTTTATTCAGCTTCTCTCCTGATAGTAAGTCATCAATATCTTGGCTACTTCTTTTCTTGCAAATTCTGGGGGTAAATCTTGACCTGCAGCTAGCATTTCTCTCACTTTTGTCCCAGAAAGTAAAACGAAATCATCTTTAGAGTGATCTTCGGCATCCCTCATCATTACCACTTTGTTCAATTTTTTTGAGTAAGCTGTGTGATCAGCTTTAAAAATTTCGATTTTGAGTGAATCTTTCACAACATCTAAATCAAATATTTCTTGCGCCTCAAATGGTTCATAATAATCACCAACGCCAGCATGATCTCGACCAACTATCAAATGTGTACATCCTGCATTTTGCCTAAATACAGCATGAAGCAGAGCTTCACGAGGACCTGCATACATCATGTCGAATCCAAATCCAGAGATGATAGCAGTATTCTCCTCGAAATATATTTCTACCATTTTCCTTATCGCAGCATCTCTTACATCTCCTGGGATATCACCCTCTTTGAGCTTACCCAAGAGCATATGTATCAAAACTCCATCAGCCTCTAGTCGCTCATAAGCCATTTTGCAAAGTTCTTCGTGCGCTCTGTGCATTGGATTTCTGGTTTGAAATGCAACAGTTTTAGACCAACCAGCCTTTGTTAGCATCTTTCGTATATCTGGAGCTGTGGCAAATGTATTTGGAAAATCATGCGGAAAATAACTGTAGTTTAAGACTTCAATTGGTCCAGAAATAATATATTTACCCTGATCTTTAAAATTTTTTACACCAGGATGATTTACATCAGTTGTTCCAAAAACATTTTTAACAATGATCTCAATGTCATCGTCACTTAGCTTTTCTACGTTATCTATTCTTTGAATCGCAATGACTGGATTGCCTTCAACATTCGGGTCTCTGAGAGCAATCTCCTCTCCATGCGTATAGTCAAGTGAGTTTGCGTCTGTTGTAATATTAACAATCGGAACCGGCCAGAATATATCATTTAGTGTCAGCATCTCTCTTGATACTTTCAGCGCCTCCTCCTTATTCATATAACCTGTCAGCGGATTGAAGTAACCAGCAGCCATCATGACTGCATTAGCTGCAGCAGCAGAATTTATTTCAAGACTACGCATCTCGGCTGATGCAGATAACATTGATGATCTTGCCATTTCATCTTCAATGTAGAGTGTGTTTCAGTTCATTCGAGCCATGTGGCATGATCAGATTAGTCATATTTGTTCACCCGCGTATAAAGTTTTATTGTTGATAATTGAGAGATAATATAATGCATTGAAAAAAATATCAAAGAAGAAATTATTCTTAGAGTATCATTTAAAGGAAATTGGGATTTCATTTTAGGCAATGTAGAAATGTTGATATGGTCTAACTTAATTTTGTATCAGTTCAGTATCAGCTACATCAATAATTTTTATTTTGTACAGTAATTCTTTCCCAGCAAACAGATGATTACCGTCAAATGTTATGTTTCTGTCATCCATCTTAGTAACTCTAAATTTTCTCTTTACACCTTTATCATTTGCAAAATCAATTTGCATACCAATTTTCCTATACTCTTTAGGTACGTTTTCAAGTGAATCCTGGAAGATCAATCCCTCGTCTATTTTTCCAAAACCTAATTCAGAACTAACTTCTATAGACACCTCACTATTTTTTTCTTTACCATGTAAAGCTTTTTCGACAATTGGTAAAAGGTTTGTTTCTTTACCATATATAAAGCTTACTGGTGTATCTACATTCTCTAACAAATCCTCACCTTCATATATAGAATATGTCATACTCACTAACTTATTATCTGAGATTTTCATACTCAGTTATATTAACAGAAAATATTTACTTGTTGATTAAAGAATAACTTGACATAAATACCAAACTATTTAATCATAAACTTACTCAGAGTTACTAATCAACCCGTACAAAATCAACTACCAGATGTAATTATTTAATTTAATGGAGATCATATGAGTAATGCAATAGATATTAGTGATGATAATTTTGATTCTGAAGTTCTAGAATCAGATAAACCCGTTCTTATAGACTTTTGGGCCGAATGGTGTGGACCATGCAAAGTACTTGGTCCAGTTATTGATGAAGTCGCTGTAGATTACTCTGACAAGGTTAAATTTGTTAAGCTGAATATTGATCATAACCCTAGTAATACTCAGAAGTATGGAATAAGAGGCATTCCTACACTAATACTATTCAAGAATGGTGAGAAGGCAGATACTAGCGTAGGTGTACTCTCAAAAAGTGAACTCTCAAGTTTTTTAGATAAAAACCTATAAAATGAATCTTTCAGAACTTAAACAGAAACCAGTACAAGAACTTGTCGAGATAGCTGAGGGAATGGGAGCTGACAATGTCGGTAGGTTGCGTAAACAGGACGTCATCTTTACCATACTTAAGAGTCACTCTTCAAGTGGCGAGGATATCTCTGGTGGTGGAGTATTAGAGATACTTCAAGATGGATTTGGTTTTCTAAGATCAGCAGATAGTTCATATTTAGCAGGACCTGATGATATTTATGTATCCCCTAGTCAAATAAGAAAGTTTTCACTCAGGACGGGAGATACAATTCAAGGAAAGATAAGACCGCCAAAAGAAAGTGAAAGATATTTCGCTCTTCTCAAAATCGATAACATAAATTCTGATACATCATCGAGTACAAAAAACAAAATTTTATTTGAGAATTTAACTCCCCTGCATGCAAACAAAAGATTAAGGCTAGAGCAAGGTAATGGGAGTTCTGAAGACATTTCAGCAAGATTGATTGATATTGCGTCTCCAATTGGAAAAGGACAAAGAGGGCTCGTAATATCTCCACCTAAGGCCGGTAAAACTATTATGTTACAAAACATTGCTCAGAGTTTAACCGCGAGTAACCCAGATGCTCATTTGATTGTCTTGTTAATTGATGAAAGGCCTGAAGAAGTCACTGAAATGTCAAGAATGGTCAAAGGTGAGGTTGTAGCGAGTACATTTGACGAGCCGGCAAATAGGCATGTACAGGTAGCAGAGATGGTTATAGAAAAAGCTAAACGACTTGTTGAGCATAAAAAGACGTAATTATTCTTCTTGATTCTATAACTCGTCTCGCGAGGGCATATAACACTATTGCTCCTCATCAGGTAAAGTGCTCACAGGTGGGGTTGATGCAAATGCTCTGACTAAACCTAAGAAGTTTTATGGAGCGCAAGAAATATTGAAGAAGGCGGTAGCCTCACAATCCTTGCAACTGCACTAATTGATACTGGCTCTAAAATGGATGAGGTTATTTATGAGGAATTTAAAGGAACAGGAAATATGGAAGTTCACTTAGACAGAAGGATCGCAGAAAAAAGAATATATCCTGCTATAAATATAAATCGTTCTGGAACTCGAAGGGAGGAACTTCTCATGGAACCAGATGAATTACAAAAAATTTGGATTCTAAGAAAAGTACTTCATTCTATGGACGAGTTAGATGCGATGGAATTTATGTTAAATAAACTCAAATCTACCAAAACTAATTCTGAATTCTTTGAGTCAATGAAAAGATGATCTAGTTTACTTTTTCTCTCAACTTTTTTTCAACGTAATCATCTACAAACATTTTAAGTTCCCCATTATGTCTTGCTATGTCTTTAATTATAGAAGACGAAATGAAACTATATTTTTCGTCAGGACTTAAAAATATGCTCTCTATACCTGGGTTCATTGCTCTGTTTAAATTTGATAACTGGACCTCGTACTCGAAATCAGATACTGCTCTTAAACCTCTGAGCATTACTTTTGCTTCAAGCTCCTTAGCGTGCTCTACAGTTAATTTATCAGCTTAATTACATCTACATTTTTATATTTTGATAGAACTTTTCTGCACATGTCATATCTCTCATCATATGAAAACAAAGTATTTTTTGAGTGTTAGATGCAACAGCAACTATTACTGATTCAAAGATATTTGATGCTCTTTTGACAAGATCCTCATGGCCAGCTGTTATAGGGTCGAATGTCCCAGGATATATTGCTTTGATTTTCATAGATTTTTACTTATCAGAATTGTATAACTTACATCACCAATACTCAAATCTTTGATGATATCGTGCGTTTCATTGAAGTATTTCTCATACTCACTCTTGTCTTTTTTAGACTTTTCATAGTATAAATATTTATTATTTTCTAAATAATTTTTATTTTTAAGCAATTGAAAAGTCTCATCTAAAAGCGAAGTATTATACGGTGGATCTATGAATATGATGTCATAAGGCCCTATATCATGATTTAAAAGAAATTTATTGACCATTGACTTGATTACGCTTGCACCCTCAATATTCAAAACAGACATATTTGACTTGATCGACCTTACTAAATCAATATCTTTCTCAATCAATGTTGCAGACTTTATGCCTCTTGAGAGTGCCTCAAAAGAGAGTATGCCACTACCGGAGAAAAGATCTAAGGATGATGAGCATAAACCTATATCTATGACATTAAAGAGTGTCTCTCTAATAAATGCTTTTGATGGTCTGAGGTTTGGCTTGTCTGGTATATTGATTGATCGTGATTTATATCTACCGGATATGATCTTTAATTTATTATTCAATTGACTTGCCAACGGTAAATACTGAAACATTATCGAAATCCATGGCGCGGTTCAGTGCAGCTTTTATACTATCCTTGTTGACTTGTTTTAAGTTGTTTTTGTAATTTTCAAAATAATTTAGGTCAAGATTTAAATAATTAATACTAGATATTAAATTGAGAATTTTTCGATTCGTGTCAGCTCTCATCTCAAAACTTCTCAAGATCGCTTTTTTTGTAGCAGTTATTTTAGTATCCTCAACATCAAACTTGCTAAGCTTATTAATCTGTTCACGGATTATGCTTTTAGCAAGATTTATACTCTCATTTTTAGTTTGTAATGAAATTCTTAAATATCCGCTATTTTGATAGGTAGATAAGTAACTGTATACAGAATAGGATAAACCTCTTTTTTGTCTAATTTCCTCCATTAACCAAGAACCAAATCCACTTCCTCCAAAAATATAATTTGCCACCAATAAATTATAATAATCCGGATCCGATCTTGAGATAGCAGGAATGATGACTGCCAAATGGGTCTGAGTTGAGTCAAACTCAGTATGATGTGTAACAGTCTTAAGTTTATATTCCTCTAAAGGTTCAACTTCTTTTTTGAAAATTCATTCGTCAATTTATTTATCAGTCTTTTTGATCCTTTGGAAGTTATGTCTCCGACTATATTAATCTCTAAGTTATCTAGATTAAAAATTTTGTCCCTATGCGCCTTTATGTCCTTTTTAGATATATTTATTACCGAATCTTTTGTACCAACTGGCTGATGTGCAAAAGGTGTATCATAAAAAAGTTTCTCAGAAACTACAGACTCAAGAAGAGAATCTGGTTTTTTATACGACTCAGAGATAGCTCTTAGTATTTTATCTTTTTGTAAATTAAATCCTACGTCATCAATCTCGTCTGTAAATAAGCGCTGTTAAGCACATCCGAAAGCATCATGATCCCGATCCAAATTACTTACAGATCTTATTGCAATCGACAAGGTCTCATTACTGACCGAGTATGATAGCTTTGCTCCTACATTTTCAAAATAACTAACTAGCTTTTTGCCATTAATGTCTGAATTCATCAGAACATTTAACATAAGATTGGTTAAACCGGGCGTGTCACCATCACTTACACTACCTTGCTTGAGTGAGAGATTGACATCAATAATTGGTAGGTTCTTTAAATTGACGTAGAGATAATCTTCATTATCTGCTAAAGACTGTATAACAGGATTAGAATTTATTGTTTGTGAAAAAAATAAGAATGTGCCAAGAAATAATATTCTCATTCTATGGGTCTCAAAACAGTAATCAAGGGTTTGTTCTGAGTTATGTATGATTTACCTGCTGACATAACTTCACTCAAGGTTATAGTTTCTGAAATTTTGTAGTAGTTATCTAAGTTTCTCCAGCTAATATTTTTTGTCTCTAACATTCCCACTTGCATTGCTTGGTAAAAGACAGAGTCAAATTTGAAGACATTTCAGATTTTATTCTTGCTTTTGCACTTTCTAGTTCCTCTTGTCCGATTGTATCAATTGATTCATCAGAAAATTCATTTAAGACATGTGATATAAATTCATCAGTCGTAGTGTTCCCTCTCGGTGTTCCTCCTATAATGATGAGGTTGTCGTGCTGATTATATGTATCATTCGATATAAATGTATCCAGTGCAACTTTTTTGAGTTTACTAAATTTTCTGTAAGACGCGAAGAGTATCCTCCATCCATTATTTCTATGAATAAATCGAGTGCATATGATTTTCTAGGGTCTTGCTCATTAAATTCTGGTTTTATAAACGAGATGAAAACTACAGGTTTTGAAACATCTCCCTGCACTTCAAAATATTCTTTTGAAATATATTCGGCGTCACTTGATATTAAATTTAATGGCTCGTCGTTTTCTATAGAGCTGTAATATTTGTTTATGTATTGTTTGACTTTATCTCTGTCAAAATTACCTGCAATAATAACTATAGCGTTTCTAGGTTGGTAATATGAGTTGTACCAGTCTTCAAGATCTTTTTTTGTAGTCTCTTCTATGTCCTGCATTGTTCCTATTATTGGAATACCATACCTATTCATTCCAAATGCATTAATCATTATTTTTTCGAAAGTTTTAGAGACTGGATTATCATCTGTTCGAAGCCTTCGCTCTTCTTTAACAACATTAATTTCTTTTTCTATTTGATTGTCATCCAGTTTAAGATTAATCATCCTATCTGACTCTAGCTCTATACATCTTTCTAGATCTTCATTGTGAACTTTTTGGTAATAACCAGTGAAATCTTTGCCCGTAAAAGCATTATCAGTTCCTCCCATTTTTTTGACTATAGAAGAAAATTCACCAGGCCCTAATTTATTGGTTCCTTTAAACATCATGTGCTCAAGTATATGAGAGATACCGGTTTTACCATTTACCTCATTACTGGATCCTACTCTATACCAAATACTGTTAACAACAGCTGGGCTTCTTTTATCCTCGATCAATATCACCTTAAGACCATTTTCTAAAGAGTACTCCTCTAATCTCTCAGAGAACTTTATACTTGCGTCAAGATTAATTGATACAAATAAAAACATTAAAAAAATGATTGTTTGATTGATACGAAACATATCGCAATAATATCAAAAAATAGATTTTTTGTCTCTATAATACGATTATCTTGACCATTTTTTTGATATCAATCACTTGAAATAAGGTAATCTACAACTATAATTGTATGTACAAAATGAACAAAAACTTAACAAATAGAGCGATTGCTAAAGAGGTTGCAATAGACCTAGAGTCTTCTGATGCCTTAAATTATTATCTCGCGCAGCTTAGAGAAACACCTCTATTATCCAAAGAGCAAGAAGAAGAATTATTCTTCAGACTTCAGAATGCAGACGATATGGATGCCGCTAAAAAACTTGTTATGTCACATCTCAGATTTGTCGTGCATATTGCAAAAACCTATAAAGGATATGGTTTGCCATTACTGGATATTATTCAGGAGGGAAATGTTGGTTTAATGAAGGCAGTGAAAAATTTGATCCAAGTAAGAAAGTCAGATTATTATCATTTGCTATCTATTGGATAAGAGCTGAGATTCATGAATTTGTATTGAAAAATTGGAGAATAGTCAAAGTTGCGACAACAAAAGCTCAGAGAAAACTATTCTTTAAATTAAGAAGTAAGAAAACCTCGTCAAACTGGTTATCGGAGCAAGAGACACATGACATTGCTTCTGAATTAAATGTTGACAGTAAAACTGTTAAATTAATGGAAAATCGTCTCAGCGGAACGGATGTCGCATTTGATCCAGTTGAAGAAGACGACAATTCACCATCTGGGTATTTAACACAAAATACAAACCCTTTAACAATTTTAGAAGCTCAAGACTCTGAAGATGATAATACAAAAAAACTGATCTCTGCACTTAATCAAATTGGATGAAAGAAGTCGTGACATTATCTCACAACGATTTCTATCTGAACAGAAACCAACTTTAGATGAACTTTCAAAAAAATATAAAGTATCAAAAGAAAGAATTCGCCAAATTGAAGAGAAGTCTCTCAACATTCTCAAAGATTCAATACTTCTAGCATAAAACTAAAGCATCAAAATATAGTGATCGGCTAATAAAGCTGCAAACAACATTGCCAGGTAAGTGATAGAAAACTTGAATAGCATCAGAGCCTTTCTGATGTTCTTAGTTATATAAAGATCATATGAATCGTATATGAACTTTCCACCGAGTAGGATAACTGATGCTAAGTAAATATAAGATACGAGTCCAAGTAAATATGGAAACAAAGTAATACAAAACAACAAAATTGAATAAAGAAAAATATGCAGTCTTGTAAAATCATCACCATGAGTGACTGGTAACATAGGGATATTCGCTTTGCTATAATCATCTTTTTTATAGACTGCTAACGCCCAGAAATGTGGAGGTGTCCATAAAAATATAATGAGAAATAATAGTAACGGAAGTTCACTGACTCCATTTGTAATAGCAGTCCAACCTAGTAAAGGTGGCATAGCTCCAGCTATACCGCCAATTACAATATTTTGCGAGGTTAGGTTTTTTAAATACACAGAATAGATTATTGAGTAAACTATTATTGAAAATAAAGTCAATACAGTGGTGATTGTGTTTACGTATTCATAAAGAATGTAAGTAGAAATAAGAGATATAACTATTGAAAAATAGATGGCATGCTTCGAAGTAACATTCCCCTTAATGAGCGGTCTACTTTTGGTCCTATCCATTATGGCGTCAATCTTCTGGTCCACTATTTGGTTTATCACTGCTGCTGCTGATGCAGCAAGATAGATTCCTATACTAGCGTAGATCATGAGACTGTAGTTCAAGTTAAAATCTTGAGCTAGAAGCATACCAACAATGGCAGTGAAGATAATAAGAAAATTTACCCTCGGTTTAGTCAGAGCAATCAGGTCAAATATAATTGGATTAGGTGTTGATGTAGTGCTGTTCATTTACTATGTTTTAGTAAATGATATCAAAGAATAATACAAAGCGCCCGAGATTAATGCCATTAAAATAGCTGCATTCATAGTATGCCAGACAGCAATATTTAGCGGAAGGCTATACACCACATTAGATATGCCCAAAGCTACTTGAAGCACAAAAAAGATTATACTTGCGCCTATGACTTTCTTTAAGAAACTATGCTCTTCAAGTTTAAAAATTATATATATAGTTAATAGGAAGACCAGGGTCAATATCAATGCCGTAATTCTATGAACATAATGAACAGCTACTTTAGCGCCATAAGCTAAAAAACCTCCCTCATAATTTATATCAGGTAGGTTTATTAAATTAAACGCCCCGTCAAAAACCATTTCTTTTGGATACCACTGATCGAGACATTTTGGAAAGTCAGTACATGCCAGTGAGGCATAATTTGTGCTTGTCCATCCACCTAGCAGAATTTGTATGATCAACAGAGACCATGTAACAAACACCATTCACAAGTGCATATTTAGGTAGCTTATTTTGTGAAATATCTATCTCGGCATACTTGAGACCATTAATAAAAAGTAATGTTGCTGTTAACATTCCAAAAAATAGATGGGTTGTAACTATAGTTGGTTTGACTAGCATTGTAACAGTAAGCATTCCCATTATTGCCTGAATTATTATTAGTACTGATATCAGTACTGGAAGTATGTAGTTTTGTTTTGAGTATTTAATTGATATGTAAGTGATGAAAAAAACATATAAACCAAGAATACCCGCAACATATCTGTGTAACATCTCTCTCCATGCTTTTCCTATGTCAATATTAGCACCAGGATAATTCTCTTTAGCTTTAGCAAGTTCATCAACTGTATCAGGCGTAGTCAGAAGACCATAGCAACCAGGCCAATCTGGACATCCAAGTCCAGCATCAGTTAGTCTTACCCAAGCCCCAAGCGATATCACAAAAAGTGTAAGGGCCGCGCCTAGAAAACTTAATTTCGATATCATTGAATTATCCATAATCTACCTCTTTGAGAATTTAAGTAACTTCTTGATGTCCTTAAGCAAACCTTTTGCAATAAAATCATTTTCGTAGCCTAGTATGATTTTACCAAAAGGATCAGCAATAAAAATTCTCTCATCCATTTTAGTGAGTTTATTATAGAGGGTTTCTGATCTATCTAAAAGAATAACTTTTGGATAGTTATCTAAATAAACTGTATTCTCATTAGTGTTTTTATGAAGTAGATACCGTTTTACTCTACCCATATCTTTACCAAGAGCTGTGTTGATCTGTCTTAACATATGCATGTTATCCTGGCAGCTTGTATCGCACTTACCATCGATCACTTGAAGAATAATCCAGTGATCATTATCTGCCAAACTAGCTATGGTTACCTCATCAGCTAAAAAAGATCCATGATTAGTCGTACCTCTAGTGGTAGTTGCGTCATTATCGAAAAAGTATTTTGCAAATATAAAGGGAAGAACAAATACAAATACTATCAATAGAAACTTAAGTTTTGACATTTTTTTTCCTATTCAAAAGTATTAAAAAAATAATGCCAATTAAAGCAAACAAAAACCATTGGCCTGCATACATGTAATGTGTGAGATATTTATTTTCAGTCTTCTCTTTTATTTGTATGTATGAATGATTGCTGTTTATCTCCAAGTTTAAATAAAATGGATAGATTTCTTTTTTTAGAATTGAAGATATTTCATTAATATTTAGATTCTGTATTATAAATGGTTTTTCATTAGTCATATTAACTCCGCTTAACTCCAAGAGTCTCATTGGATATTTTATATATCCCTTTATTTGTTGGTCAGATTCAGGAGTTAGAATCTCTGGAAATTTTTGTCGTGAAAAGTTGTCAACCCAGCCTCTATTTACAATAATGATCTTATCCTCAACCAGAAATGGTGACATCACAAGATATCCGGCTTTTTTATTATGAACAATATTATCAAGAAGAAAATATGGTTCTAGAAAAGTCCCTTCAGCCATAATTTTAGTGTATCTTAAAGGATTTTTTTGTACTTCTTTTAGATCTAAATATTCTTTTGATAATTGATTTTGATAATCAGTTTGAATACTGAGTTTTTGATCTGCTCGATCTAACTGCCAAAAACCTAAGTACACACAAGTTAAAATTAGAAAAAATAGGATCAAGTTTTTAAGTATATTTTTCATTCTAGTGATAACATGTTTCTATGTTTAAATTCGCGATTATAACTCTTCTAATCCTAATAATATATAATCTTGTTATGGGCTTTGTATACATTCTAAAAGATAAATCAAGCTCTAACAGAGGACTTGCTTCACTGAAAACAAGAATAGTTTTGTCTGTATTACTCTTTGCATTGTTAATAGTAGGATATTATATGGATATGATTAAACCGAATAATTTTTGATATCAATCACAGCCAGTAGACAAACACAAACAATCCAAGCCAAACAACATCGACAAAATGCCAATACCAGGCAACGGCTTCAAATCCAAAATGATTCTCATTACTAAAATGTCCTCGAATACATCTGAATAAAATAACAGTCAACATTATTGCACCGAGTGTGACATGGAAACCATGAAATCCGGTTAACATATAAAATGTCGAACCATAAATCCCTGATGACATTTTTAAATTAAGATCATTATAAGCATGAGAATATTCATAGGCTTGAAAACCTACAAATATAAAACCTAAAAGAACAGTCGCGATTAATCCTAGGATAAGCTGATTTCTTTTGCCCTCTTTGAGACCGTGGTGAGCCCATGTGACTGTCAAACCACTAATGAGTAAAATAATTGTATTGAGCGCAGGTATACCTGCTGCTTTCATTACCACAAAATCACCACCATAATTGGCAGGACCATTGGAAGGCCACACATTTTCGAACGAAGGCCATAACTCCTGATTGGTACTCACTCCAGAACCATCGCCTGCTAACCATGGCAATGATAGCTCTCTTGCATAGTAAAGGGCCCCAAAAAATGCTGCAAAAAACATAACCTCAGAGAAAATAAACCATGCCATACCCCACCTAAATGACATATCTACTTGATCATCATATAATCCACCTTCACTCTCCCTGACAACATAAGAAAACCAACCATATATAACTATCAACAATAGACCCAGACCTGTTAATGTAAGTGTGAGTGTGGACTCATCGTTCATATAATTGGCAAGGCCAATGAACATAATCATCAATGCTATAGTTGCTAAAAATGGCCACTTGGTCTCGTGAGGAACGTAATACGATGAGCCACTCACAATTTATCTGCCTCTACTACTTTATTAGTAATATCAAACATAGTGTACGAAAGCACTATATCACCTATATTGGTCGGAAGATCGTTATCTACTACAAATTGAATCCCTAAATCTTTAACCTCACCAGAATCAATTGTTTGTTGATTGAAACAGAAACATTCTATTTTTTTAAAATATTCTGCAAACTTACCTGGGGTTACACTTGGGCTGGCCGTGGTATGAAGTTGTTTAGTTGAGTTATTCTTCATCACATAATGAGTGTTATAAGGTTTTCCAACCTGAACAACCATTTCTGTTACTGCAGGCTCAAAATATAATGGTGCTGAATTTGCGACGTTTGAGATAAATTTAATTTTTATAAATCTATTTTCTTTTTCAATATCACTACCTGTGTATGCAACCTCATTTGTTTTACCATTCAAACCAGTTATTTCACAAAATGTATCGTAGATAGGCACTAGTGCGTAAGAAAAACCATACATCGCTACAACTACGAGTGAGAGTTTTGTAATAGTTGATTTAACGCTTTTCATTAGTCAACCTTAGGTGGTGTATCAAATGAATGATATGGTGCTGGAGAAGGTAATGTCCACTCTAATCCCTCAGCGCCTTCCCAAGATTTATCAGCTGCTGTTACAGGCTGTCTAAGTGTTTGAAATAGTATGTACACGAAAAGAAGTTGTGATAATCCAAAGCCAAATGCACCAATAGATGCAATCATATTGAAGTCTGTAAACTGAACAGCGTAATCAGGAATTCTTCTTGGCATACCAGCTAATCCAACGAAGTGCATAGGGAAAAAGGTAATGTTTACAAATACTGTTGTCATCCAAAAATGAACTTTCCCGAGTGTTTCGTTATACATTTTCCCCGTCCATTTAGGAAGCCAGTAATATACTGCTGCTATAACAGCAAATATTGCACCAGGAACGAGAACGTAGTGGAAGTGTGCTACTACAAAGTATGTGTCGTGATACTGGAAATCCGCTGGAGTTATTGCAAGCATCAACCCAGAGAAGCCTCCAATAGTGAATAGAATAATGAAAGCTAGTGAGAATAACATGGGTGTCTCAAAAGTCATTGACCCTCTCCACATCGTTGCGACCCAGTTGAAAACCTTTACGCCTGTAGGTACAGCTATCAGCATCGTTGTGAACATAAAAAATATTTCACCGGCAAGTGGCATTCCCACTGTGAACATGTGGTGTGCCCAAACAATAAATGATAGTAAAGCGATTGAAGCAGTCGCATATACCATAGAGTCGTATCCAAATAGTTTTTTTCTAGAGAATGCAGGAATTATAGTCGATATAATACCAAATGCAGGAAGTATTAAGATGTAAACTTCAGGATGACCAAAGAACCAGAATATATGCTGGAATAAAACAGGATCTCCACCACCGGCAGCTGTGAAGAAACTAGTTCCATAAAATCTATCGGTCAATAACATGGTAATTGCTCCAGCTAGTACTGGCATAGCAGCAATTAGAAGAAATGCGGTTATTAGCCAAGTCCAAACAAAGATTGGCATCTTCATGAGTGTCATGCCTGGTGCTCTCATATTCAGGATTGTGGCTATGACATTTATAGCACCGAGAATTGACGATGCCCCTAATAGATGAAGTGAAAATATTACAAATGGCATAGAATTTCCGCCCTGTAATGATAATGGGGGATATAATGTCCAACCTGCTGCTGGACCGCCACTTTCAAAAAATAAAGTACTTAGTAGCATAGTAAAAGCAAAAGGTAATATCCAAAAACTCCAGTTATTAAGTCTTGGAAGTGCCATGTCAGGAGCACCAATCATCATAGGAAGTTGCCAATTAGCTAGCCCTACAAAAGCAGGCATAAGTGCACCAAAAATCATGATAAGAGCGTGCATTGTCGTCATTTGATTGAAAAAGCCTGGGACTACAAGCTGAAGACCTGGTTGAAATAATTCTGCACGAATAATTAGGGCCATAAATCCACCAATAAAAAACATAAGTAAACTGAACCATAGATATAGGGATCCTATGTCTTTATGATTTGTGGTCGTAATCCACCTCATCAAACCAGATGGCTGATGATGATGTTCCTCTTTGATGTGATCGATATTTGTACTCATATTAATTTCCTTATTCTGATTTGTCTGCTACTCGGTTCTTTTGGTTTAATGAAACCCATTTTACGTACTCTTGTTTAGGGACTGCACGAACAACTATTGGCATGAATCCATGATCCTTACCACATAATTCCGTACACTGACCTCGGTAAACACCAGGCTTTTTAATATCTACCCATAATTCATTGATATATCCAGGGATAGCATCTTTCTTTCCAGTGATTTCTGGAACCCACCAAGCATGAATCACATCACTTGCGGTCAACAGTATTCTGACTTTGGTGTCTGTTGGAAGAACAACTTCATTATCAACATTAAGAAGATAGTTATCAACTTTTTTAACATCTATCTTAGAACCAAGTTGTCTCGCTTCATTACTTTTATTATCAAGCTTACTGAAAAATGAGACATTATCTTCAACATAATCATATTTCCACATCCATTGATAGCCAGTTACTTTGAGTGTTATCTCGGAGTCTCTTGTATCTTCCATCATTATAAGTGTTTTTGTGGCAGGTACAGCCATGCCAACTAAGATTACAAATGGTATTACTGTCCATATAACTTCGACTGTAGTGCTCTCATGAAACGAAGCTGGTTTAGCTCCTTTAGACTTTCTGTGATGAAATATTGAGTAGAACATTACCCCAAATACGATTACACCTATCACAACAGTAATATAAAAAATTAACATATGCAGATCATACGCAGCGTTAGCGGTAGGTGAGACGCCTCTTGGCATATTGACTTCCCAATCCGCGAAGCTTGAGATAGAAGCCAACGATGCGATTATTAATGCTGATAGTCTATTCATTTTCACTCCCTAAAATATGGTTATTAGTCCTTTAATAACATCCTTTTCGAGTTCAATAATAGCAAAATATTAGTACTTATGGAATTTCTAATTTACTATTTTTTTATCTCTTTGATCTTTATCAATTTACCTGATTTATCAAGGGTTTTCGCGGGTTTGAGAGCATAGCCGAAAATTATATCATAAGTTAATTCAAACGAACTTGATGCATCATTATACAAGCAAGATTTTATAATGTTGTATTCAGCTTTAGTAATATGTGCCCTGTTTGTGGAATCCGTGATATTAGTGCCTGTTAGACGAATTGAATCAAGCAGCTGGCTAAATGTAGAAAACTCAATAGTGATTTGCTCATTATCCACAACAGGATCTCTAAAGTCAGACTGAAGTAAGAAATCGCCATAGTGATGCATGTCTAAATATTCATTAAACCTAAGTTTTTCATAAATATCAGGAGGACATTTTTTAAATTCTTTGAATGTATCTGGTCCAGCAACTGAAAATAAGAGTAAACCATTAGGGGTAAGTAAATTTGAAAATTTATCAAATAAATTAGGATCAATGTTACACCAATGAAGCGTGAGGCTTGATAAAAGCGTATCGAATGTTGAGAGCTGAAATGGCGGATTCTCAGCATTGCCTACAACGCATTTTGCATTATCGTTTTTGTTTTTATGAACAAGCGCCATCTCATATGATAAATCCATAGAGATGATATTTACATGTGGGTGTTTTTGTTGGAGATCCTGAGATAAATACCCTGTTCCTGAACCGATTTCTAAAACATTTAACTTATCATGCTTAATTAAATCTAGCCTACTAAGTAACCTGTTATTTACCTCCTTTTGTATAAATGAATGCTTGTCGTACGAACTAGCTTTTTTTGAAAATGGATTCATGATTTTTATTATAATAGTTCAATAGTCTCACAGATCTCTTTGAAGTCAAAAAAAGGGTAATGTGGTGAATTTTTTAAAGTCACTATTTTCATCTTATGATGTTTGAGTGTATTCTATAATCCTGGTATCACAAACTTCATCACTGTCCGACAACAAGATCACAAGATTTTCTCTAAAATTAACTTTAAATTTTGATAAATCAAAGTTAGTCATCTCATCAAGCTCTGCAATCAAGGAATCTTTTTTGGGAATATAGTTACTGTAAAATAAATTTTTAAGTTTTATAAAGTTTTTCTTAGCGAGGTTGTTTCCTTTCACGCACTCAAATATAAATTTCTTGACAGTATTATCAAAATCTTCGACCAGATTATCTCTAAGTATAGTTATCGTACTGGTTTTTGGTTTTAAAAAAGGATTAATAAGTATAATTGTAGCATCACACTTATTTAGTTCACTAGACAAAAGTATTCTAGCAGCAGTATATGAATAAGCTATTATCATATCATCCTTTTTTGAAGACCCGAGGATAGAATCAATGACTTTGCGACCGTGTTCATTAGTACTTGATTTGTGATATCCAGGGAGAGACACCAGTTCACTAGAGGAGATATTTGGAATACGCCCCTGAATGTTTTTCCAAATATATGAGCCAAACAACCATCCATGAATAAATATTATTTTATTTAAATTCTGAATTAACATTACAAATTAGAATAATACAAAACACTAGTGTATGCTTTATAAATGGGGTCTGATTCTGATATTTATTTTATTTTTTTACTTTTTTATGTAATCGGCTCACTACCTTTCGCATTGATCGTTCATAACTTATTATCTACAAATGATCCAAGAGAATTAGGATCAAAAAATCCTGGTGCGACAAATATGTATAGAGTTGCTGGACCTCTTGCTGGGGTATTGACGTTCACGGGTGATTTTCTAAAGGTTTTATTCCTATATATATGTTAGTGGACTTGAACCTACAATTTATATCTTGCAGCATTCTTCATTCTCGCAGGACATATGTTTTCCATTTTCAATCGATTCAGCGGAGGCAAAGGTGTTGCCACCTCTTTTGGCTTCCTTTTAGCTATAAATTTAAAACTAGGATTGATCGTGATGTTAATGTGGGTTTTAGTTTTCGCATTAAAGAGAATTTCAGGTTTATCAGCAATTATAAGTTTTATATTATTGCCATTTATTGCTCTTTTTATCATTGATAATGGCGAATTTTTAATGTTATCAATATTACACACTTTAATAATACTTATTAATCACAGAAATAATATAAAAGAGCTCTTACAGAGTTAAAGAAGGATTTGGCTTTATCTTGAAATTTTTTTCAATATCAGATGAGCGAGATTTTAGGAAACCTGCATATGCAATCATTGCTCCATTATCAGTACTAAACTTTACATCTGGAAAAAAAACATCGTAGTTGCTTACTTGAGAGAATTTATCTCTTAGTCTTTTATTAGCACTGACTCCACCAGTAACCACAATATTTTTTATTCCATGATCTTGTGAAGCTTTTAGAGATTTGCTTATCAATGTCTCAACAATAGAATCTTGTAACTCAAAAGAAATATTATTGATGCTCTCATCGGTTAGTTCAATTTTTTGTAGTTTATTTATTACGTGCGTTTTGAGTCCACTGAAACTGAAATTATAGTCATTACTATTTATCATCGGCCTAGGAAAAGAAAATTTATTGTCTATAGCATCTTCTGAACGCCTAGCAATTTCTGGTCCACCTGGGTATCCTAAACCAAGTTTTCTAGCAATTTTATCAAAGCACTCTCCTGCAGAATCATCTAGCGTAGTGCCTAAAGTTTTAATTTGAAAGTCTTCATCTACAATTGATAAAAGTGTGTGACCACCTGACACGAGTAATGAAATGAAAGGCGGAGCGAGATTCTTCTCTGTAATCATAGGAGAGTATATATGAGCTTCTAAATGATTCACCTCAATTGTTGGAATACTTCTAGACCACCCCAAAGCCTTTGCAAGCGACGCTCCTGCTAAAAGCGGGCCGAGAAGCCCAGGGCCATTAGTAAATGCAATCATTCCAATATCGCTAATCTTTGTATTTGCTTTATTAAGCAAGAAATCAAGTAGTGGTATAAATTTTTTAACATGATCTCTGGAGGCCAATTCAGGGACTATGCCGCCATATTTAGCATGTATTTGATGTTGAGAGCTCGTGACGTGAGCAATTATTTGCCCAGATGAATCAACAATAGCTAAACCTGTGTCATCACAAGATGATTCTATTCCCAAGATATTCATCGGTGTATTATAAGTTAAAACTTGCTTTATAGACAATATCGAGTAATATATCGCAATATTTAATTATTAAGGATATATATGCCAAGTGTACAAGTAAGAGAGAATGAGCCTTTTGAAATTGCATTGAGACGATTCAAAAGAGGCTGTGAAAAAGCAGGTATCTTAACTGAAACACGTCGTAGAGAATTTTATGAGAAACCAACTGCCATGCGAAAAAGAAAAATTGCAGCTGCAACTAAAAGATGTAAAAGAAAAGTCAGTATGGATACACTCAGAAAAAAACCCCCTTATAAAAAATTCTAGTTAATGATGGCAAAATCCGCTATCAAAGATAGTATCCAGCAAGATCAAATAAATTTTCTTAAAGAAGGTAAAAAAGAAGATTCCTCAATTTTGAGATTCGCATTGTCATTTATCAACAAAGAGGAAAAGGATAAGCAAATTGAATTATCTGATTCTGAAGTAGTTGCAGTTATTAAATCTCTTATCAAAAGAAATAAAGATTCTTACGACCAATTTACATCTGCTAATAGACCAGAATTAGCAGAAAAAGAAAAAAAAGAAATGGACTTGCTTCAGAGTTACCTCCCTGAAGTTATGAATGAAAATGAAACTGAAGAAATTGTAAAGTCAACTATAGATAAGCTAGGAATTAGCTCAATGAAAGAAATGGGTAAGGCAATGGGAGAAATTAAAAAAAACCATGCTGACACTATTGATTTATCGCTCGTTAGTCAGTTAATAAAAAAACATTTAAGTTAATATTCGTTCATATCGCTAAATAGAGATAAGTCTTGTATAATGCTGTAATGGACAAAAATCTTCAATTTCTAGAATTAAAAAGAATGGACCCAGATGTAATTTCTCCAGCAAAGAGAAAAAAAAATTACAATGAAATTTATGGGCATTACACAAGTCAAATTGCCTCTGAACAATCAGGTAGATGCATAGAATGTGGAAACCCATACTGTGAATGGAAATGTCCTGTTCACAATTACATACCTCAGTGGCTGAAATTAATATCAGAAAATAAATTATTCGAGGCTGCAGACTTATCACACCAAACAAATTCTTTGCCTGAAATATGCGGAAGAATTTGTCCACAAGACAGACTATGTGAGGGTGCTTGTACACTCAATGATGGCTTTGGTGCAATTACCATAGGGAGTATTGAAAAATACATTACAGATGAGGCGATCAGTCAAGGTTGGAAACCTGACCTATCAAATATTAAAAAAAATAAGTACAAAGTTGGGATTATAGGTGCAGGGCCCGCCGGTTTAGCATGTGCGGATGTGCTAGTAAGAAACGGATTTAATCCTATTATATATGATAAGTATGAAGAGATAGGCGGTCTACTGACTTTCGGCATCCCACCTTTCAAACTTGAGAAAGAAATTGTTAAACAAAGAAGAAAAATTTTAGAGGACATGGGTGTAAAGTTTGTTCTTAATACAAATATTGGTACAGATATAAGCTTTGATAAATTCTTAAATATGTTCGACGCAGTGTTTCTTGGAATGGGTACATATACATACATGAAAGGTGGATTTCCTGGAGAAAACTTGGACTGTGTCTATGACTCGCTGCCATATCTAAATTCTAATATTAGAAACCTCATGCAAAAAAAAGATAATGAGTACATTAATCTTAAAGATAAAACAGTTATTGTTCTTGGCGGTGGTGATACAGCTATGGACTGCAATAGGACAGCACTAAGACAGGGAGCGAAAAAAGTCTACTGTGCTTATAGAAGAAATGAATCTAATATGCCTGGCTCTAAAAGAGAAGTTAAAAATTCTAAGGAAGAAGGCATAGAGTTTCTTTGGAATATGCAGCCGGTTGAAATCATTGGAGATCAAAAAGCCACAGCAGTGAAATTCATGAAGACTAAATTAAAAAAAACTGATATCAGAGGAAGAGAGATCCCAGTTATTGTTCCAAATAGTGAAAAAATCATTAAATGTGACAGTGTAATCTTAGCTTTTGGATTCAGACCAAATCCACAATCATGGTTTAAGGAAAATAAGATCTTTACTGACGAAATTGGAAGAGTAAAAATCAATAATATTTCAAAATATGCTCATCAAACAAATAATCCAAAAATTTTTTCTGGTGGGGACATGGTTAGAGGATCAGACTTAGTTGTTACCGCAGTTTTTGAGGGAAGAAATGCTGCAAAAGGTATAATTGATTATATCAATGACAAAAATAAATGAGTCAAACTAAGCATCTGCTTATAGAAAGTATATATCAACGTACAATTGATAGAACTCCCATCTGGATAATGCGTCAAGCTGGTAGATACCTACCCGAGTACATTAAAACAAAAAATCAAGCAGGTGGATTCATGAAGCTAATAAGAAATCCAGAACTAGCCTGTGAAGTTACAATGCAACCACTTAGGAGATACTCTCTGGATTCTGCAATATTATTCTCAGACATCTTGGTAGTTGCTGATATGTTTAATATGAATTTAAGATTTGAAGATAAGATAGGACCTATCTTTGACGAGCCACTGAGAACAGAATCAGATTTTGAGAAGTTACCTTCAGAACTAGATGTATCAAATCTGGAGTATGTGAATGAAACAATTAAAAATATAAAAGGTGAACTTAATGATTCGCTTCCTCTCATTGGATTCATAGGCAGTCCATGGACAGTGGCAACTTACCTAATCGAGGGTAACTCAACAAAACAATTCTCATTTGTAAATGGCATGCTGAAAGAAAATCCGGGTCTTCTGTCTAGGATTTTAGATATGATTACTAAAGGGAGCGTAGACTATGTTAGAGAGCAAATTAAAAATGGAGTTGATGCTATAATGATATTTGATACCTGGGGTGGATTACTATCAGGAGATAACTATGAGAAGTTTTCCTTGAACTACATACAAAAAATCATTTCATCAACTTATACAGAGGGGGTCCCTGTTATTTATTACAGTAGATCAAAATCAAACTTTGATAAGCTTAAAAATTTAGACATTGATTGCATCGGTATAAGTTCAGAAAATAATCTAGGTGATATGTATAAATTTTTTGATGAAAAATTTGCTATTCAAGGAAATCTCAACACAGATATTCTCAAAGAAGACAAGGATACAATAAAAAAAGGAGTCATAAAGACACTAGAAACCTTTCCTTTCGAAACAGGACATGTTTTTAATTTGGGAACAGGGATCACACCTGACATACATCCTGATAAAGTCTCATATTTAGTTGACCAAGTTAGAGAGTTAAGTGTTAAATGATAAATCAGATCTATTTAATCGGTCCTATGGGTTCTGGGAAATCTACAATGGGACGACTATTGGCGAAGAAATTAGGTTTACCTTATTTTGATCTCGATAAGCTAATTGAAGACCAAGAGAAGATGTCTATTAGCGATATTTTTCAAAAACACAATGAGAAATATTTTAGAGACTTAGAGTCAATTACCCTAAAGCAATACTCAGAAGAAAGTAACTTCGTTATTTCGACCGGTGGTGGTTGTGTTTTAAGAGATCAAAATCTAAATATTTTAAGAAAAGGTCTTGTTATATACTTAAAGATATCAATAGAAACTCAATTCGAGAGAGTAAAAAACCGAACGCATAGACCTTTATTGAATAACGTCACAAAAGATACCCTTGTACAACTAGATAAAGAGAGGGGTTCCGTCTATTCAGGTATTTCTAATATCGAAGTTGATGTTTCAAATTTAGATAAAGAAGATGTATTATCCACTATTATCAGAAGATTAGAGAGTTACAGTGAGAAAAATTAACCTTCAACTAAATAATATCAAAATTCCTATCCTAGTTGGATCGAATATATTGAAAACAATAAATCCTGAGAATTATGTTAAGAGGAATGATGTTGTAATAATAACAAACTCAACCATTGCAAAGTTATACCTCAAACAGACTAAACGTATGTTCAAAGATTACAATGTGGATAGTTTGATATTACGGGATGGTGAAAAATATAAAAATATAAAAACATTACAACAAATACACGACTATCTGATAAAGAATAAATATGATAGATCGCTTACAATAGTTGCGCTTGGTGGAGGTGTAATTGGAGACATGGTCGCGTTTGCTGCAGATACATTTATGAGAGGTGTTCAATTAATCCATATTCCAACTACTTTACTTGCTCAAGTTGACTCGTCTATTGGAGGTAAGTGTGGCATAAATCATCCTCTAGGCAAAAATATGATTGGATCGTTCAAGCATCCAAGTGTAATTTTAATGGATAGTGCAATCCTGAAAACTCTCCCAAAAAGAGAGTTTATGGCTGGAATGGCAGAAGTGATAAAATATGGTTTGATAAAAAATAAGAGTTTTTTTAAATTCATAGATAATAATTATTCTAAAATTATTCAACAAAATACTGATTGCCTTTTAAGAACTATTTTTACATGTGCATCTATCAAAGCTCAAGTTGTGAAGGAAGATGAGCTTGAGAGTGGAATAAGAGCGATACTAAACTTTGGTCATACTTTTGGACATGCTATTGAAGCCTCCAAGAATTATAAAGGGATCCTCCATGGTGAAGCTATCAGTGTGGGAATGAACATTGCATCAGCTATTTCTGCTGATCAAGGATATTTAACTCATGATGAATATTGCAACATTGAAGATATGCTTCTAAATATGCAAATGCCAACTATGATCCCAAAAAAAATAACATCAGCATCTATAATGAAACACATTGGGCATGACAAGAAAAAAATATCTGGTAGAAATAGATTTATCTTATTGGATAAAATTGGAAATGCTTTTATAAACGACAAGTTAGACAATAAATACCTAAAAGAGATATCTAAAAACTTCATCAGATAATTCTTTAATTAATATTTGTGATAAAATGTTAATACTATGAAGAACGGACATAAATCAAAAAATTCATTGTATTCACCTACTTTCGAAAGGGATAATTGTGGTTTTGGTCTAATAGCTAATATGGATGATAAGCCATCTAGCTGGGTCATAAATACAAGTATCGAAGCATTAAACAGATTAAAACACAGAGGGGCAGTGTCTGATGATGGCAAATCCAGCGATGGATGTGGCCTACTGATCAAAAAACCTGATGATTTTTTTAATCACTGTGCACAAGAATTAGGCATCAAACTAAGCAACAATTATGCTTTCGGTACAGTGTTCCTACCTAAGAACAAATCAAAGCATAAAAAAATTAAAGAAACATTCTTTTTTCAAATTAAGAAATCAGGACTAAATGTACTGGGATGGAGACATGTACCGATAGATAAAAGTGTTTGTGGCAAAGATGCGCTTGCAAGCCTCCCAGACATACAACAGATAATAATAACAGGCAGTGATGCTCTTCATGAAAATGAATTTGAAAAAAAATTATATGTTGCCAGACTTCATATAGAAAAAATACTTAATGAGCCTGATTTATACATATGCAGTATGTCCTCGAAAGTAATTTCATATAAAGGATTAATTGTCTCTGAAAATATACAAAAGTTTTATCCAGATCTAACTCACAGAGAAATGAAAACATCTTTATGTGTCTTTCATCAAAGATTCTCTACTAACACACTCCCACAGTGGAAACTTGCTCAGCCATTTAGACACCTAGCACATAATGGAGAAATTAATACTATTCAAGGAAATAGGCACTGGTATATGGCCAGGAGGAGCAAACTGGATATATCAGACTTGCCTGAACTGAAAAAGCTACATCCAGTTGTATCAATGGAGGACTCCGATTCTTACTCATTAGACAATATGTTGGAATATCTATTAGCTGGTGATATGGGAATCTTCAGAGCAATGAGAACACTTATTCCTCCTGCTTGGCAAAATAATAATCAAATTGATACTAAACTTAAAGCATGTTTTGAATATCATTCGATGCATATGGAACCGTGGGACGGACCAGCGGGTATCGTTTTAACCGATGGAAGATACGCTGCTTGTGCTCTTGATAGAAATGGTTTGAGACCAGCAAGATATGTTATTTCAAAAGATAGACATATTACACTCGCATCCGAAGTTGGTGTTTATGATTACGATGATTCTGAAATCATAGAAAAAGGAAGGCTAGCCCCAGGAGATATGCTGGCTGTTGATACTCTCAATGGCGAAGTACTGCTATCTGATGACATTAACAAAATCCTAAAAGATAGACATCCGTATGATGAATGGCTAAATAAGAACTCTATAAATCTTACGAGTTATGATGAAAATGAGGAGCTACCCCTCTCGTTTAACTCTTCAGATTTAACCACGTACAAAAAGTTTTATGGCGTTACACTGGAAGAAGAAAAAGATGTGATACTACCTCTTGCAAATCTTGCGCTAGAAGCGACTGGTTCTATGGGTGATGATACACCAATGCCTGTTCTATCAAAACAATCAAGATCTTTATATGATTATTTTAGACAACAGTTTGCCCAGGTAACTAACCCTCCTATTGACTCGCTTAGAGAAACCAGCGTGATGTCATTAGAAACTTGTTTGGGAGTTGAGAGAAACCTTTTTGAAGAATCTTCACTTCATGCAGGAAGATTAGTACTTAGCTCTCCTGTTTTATCCAAACAAGTCTTTGATAGACTCACTAATTCAAAAGAGAAAGGTTTCCAAAGTGATAAATTGAGTCTCCACTATGATTCAAATATAGATTTAGAGGAGGCTATTAATACAATTTGTGATAGAGCAGTTAGAACAGTTAAGAAGGGAGCTGTCCTTATAGTACTGTCTGATATCGGTTTAAATGACAATCAAATGACAATTCCTGCTGTTATGGCTGTAGGAGCAGTACATCATAGACTAATTTCAGAAGGATTAAGGTGTGACTGCAATATCATAGTTGAAACAGCCTCTACCTGGAACTCACATCATTTTGCTGTGTTACTAGGATATGGGGCATCAGCAATTTATCCTTATCTGGCTCTAGAGATAATTAACAATATGATTATGCGTAACAATCAAGATGAGAAAATATATGCTCAGCACGTTAATAATTTCATCAAGGGAATTAATAAAGGGTTATTAAAAATAATGTCTAAGATGGGTATTTCATGTATATCTAGTTACAGGGGTGCTCAGCTATTTGAAATAATTGGGTTAAATTCCAATGTGATTGATTTATGTTTTAGAAATAATATATCTAGAATTGAAGGTGCGGGCTTTGATGATATTGAGAGTGATTTAAGAATTAATAAAGAATATTCAACGAAAGTATCTGACGGCATCGGTAAGGGCGGCTTACTCAAGTTCACTGCGGATGGCGAATATCATGATTATAATCCTGATGTCGTAAAAGCATTACAAGAATGTGTAACTACTGGTGACTATGAGGATTATAAAAAGTTCTCTAAGTTAGTAAATTCAAGAGATCCTAGTTTTCTAAGAGATTTATTTAATCTTAAAAAGAAAAAGGCGATACCTCTATCTCAGGTTGAGTCATCTAAAAGTATACTCAAGAGATTTGATACAGCTGGGATGTCTCTGGGCGCTCTGTCTCCAGAAGCGCATGAAGCTCTTGCAATTGCGATGAATGCAATCGGGGGAAGATCTAATTCTGGTGAAGGCGGGGAAGATATCAAGAGATATAATTCGCCTAAAACATCAAAGATTAAACAAGTTGCCTCGGGGAGATTTGGTGTGACACCACATTATCTTGTGAATGCCGATGTAATACAGATTAAAATAGCTCAAGGTGCAAAACCTGGGAAGGAGGTCAGCTGCCTGGAGATAAAGTTGATCAGTATATTGCCAAACTTAGATACTCAGTCCCTGGAGTTACTCTAATATCACCACCTCCGCACCATGATATATATAGTATTGAAGATTTAGCTCAGCTTATTTACGATTTAAAACAAGTCAATAGTCGAGCTCTTATATCCGTAAAACTTGTATCACAAAAAGGGGTTGGAACGATTGCTGCTGGGGTAACGAAAGCTTACGCAGATCTGATTACTATTTCAGGTTATGACGGCGGGACAGGAGCTAGTCCACTAACCTCAGTTAAGTATGCTGGTTCACCATGGGAGATGGGTATTGCCGAAACTCAGCAAACATTAATGCTGAATAATCTTAGACACAAAGTAAGAATACAAACAGACGGTGGGCTTAAAACAGGATTAGATGTTATAAAAGCCGCGATCTTTGGAGCAGAGAGTTATGGGTTTGGAACATCAGTAATGGTAGCTTTAGGCTGTAAGTATTTAAGAATATGTCACTTAAATAATTGTGCAACAGGCGTCGCCACACAAAATAAAATACTACGAATGAAACACTTCTCGGGCAGTCCTGAAAGAGTTGTAAATTACTTCAAATTCATTGCACAAGAAGTCAGAGAGATAATGGCATCACTGGGTATTAAGACAATTGATGAACTAACCGGTCAGACACATCTATTATCAATTAGTAAAGGCATCACAGAAAAACACAAGGCTTTAAGTCTAAAAAAGATGCTAACAATTGCAAATAAAAAATCTGACAAGTATTGTACAACTAAATCAAACAAGCCATATGATAAGGGCGTATTAGCTAGAAAAATTCTTAAAGATTCTAAAAATGCAATTATGAATCGTAAAAGTATCACTCTAGAATATGACATAAAGAATCTTGATCGTTCTATAGGTGCTAGTCTCTCAGGAGAGATAGCTAAAAGATACGGGAATCATGGTTTCTCAAGTACGCCCATAAGGTTAAATTTAAATGGAACTGCTGGTCAAAGTCTCGGAGTATGGAATGCGGGTGGTGTGGAAATCCATCTTACTGGGGATGCAAACGATTATGTCGGTAAGGGGATGTCTGGCGGTAAAATAATTATCAACGCTTCATCACCTTTCAAAAATATTGCTGATAAAAATAGTATCATCGGAAATACATGTCTATATGGTGCTACAGGTGGCATACTTTACGCTGAAGGTAAAGCGGGTGAGAGATTTGCTGTTAGAAACTCAGGTGCTATTGCTACCATAGAAGGAGCAGGCGACCATTGTTGTGAATACATGACTGGAGGCTCTGTAACTGTTTTAGGAGAGGTTGGAAACAATTTTGGAGCTGGCATGACAGGTGGAGTTGCCTTTGTTTATGATAAATCACATAGGTTAGATAAGAACCTCAACAAAAGCTCTGTAGAACTTGTAGAACTCTCAAGAGCTGACAAGACAACAATCAGTTTACTTTAAAAAGATTATCAAAGATTACGTGAAAGAAACAAAAAGTATCAAGGCTAAGGAAATATTAAAGAATTTTGAAAATGAAATTAGTAATATTAAATTAATTAAGCCAATAAATGCATCAATGGAAGATATCAAGAAGAATGTGATTAATAAAGTCGCATAATGGCAAATTTTGATAGAGCATTCATTGATCAGGTTCTTTCTTCAACCGACATAGTTGATGTAATAAAAGAAAAAGTTAACCTTACAAAGAATGGAGCAAACTTTAAGGTCTGTGTCCATTTCACAATGAAAAACACCTTCATTCAATGTCTCTTCGTCAAAACAATTTTATCATTGCTTTGGTTGTGGTGCTCACGGTGACGCTATAAAATTTCTACAGGAGCATGATAATCTTACTTTCATTGAAGCTCTAACAAAATTAGCACAAGCAGCAGGACTTGAGCTTCCAGAAAAGACAAAAAAAAATGATGCTCACTATAACCTTTTTATATCAAATAAACTTGCCGCTGACTTTTATAGTCGTTCTCTGAAAAATAATCCAAAAGCTAAGACCTACCTCGAGAGCAGAGGTATCGATCAGGATATGATAGATGTTTTTAACTTAGGACTATCTAATAATAAGTGGGATGATCTAACTAGCTTATTCGCAAAAGAAAAAATTACAAACAATGCAGTTGAGGCTGGACTAATAATAAAATCTAATAACAAAACATATGACCGTTTCAGAAATAGAATTATGTTTCCTATAAGAAACTCAACTGGAAATATTATTGGTTTTGGAGCAAGAATTTATAATTCAGAAGATGGAGCTAAATATTTAAACTCTCCAGAAACTAAGCTATTTCACAAAAGTTTTGAGCTATATGGTCTGTATGAATGTAAAAAGATATAAGCAAAGAAAAATCAGTCATCATTGTTGAGGGATATACTGATGTCATTGGGTTATATAAATCTGGATTAAGGAACTGCGTTGCCACATTGGGAACAGCATTTACCAAGCATCACTTCAATAAAATAAAGAGGTATACAAATAAGATTATATTTTGTTTTGATGGTGACACTGCAGGTAAATCTGCAGCATGGAAGGCCATAACAAATTGTCTAACTGAGTTAAAAGATGAAATACAACTATCTTTAGTTTTTCTACCCGAAGGATGTGATCCGGATTCGTATGTAAAAACTGATAGAGAAAATTTTGATAATTTAATAGATAATTCTATGCCATTGTCTCAATACATAATTGAATATCTCAAATCTAATAAAGACACTAAGACTGTAGAAGGAAAAACCTCTTTCGCATTAGAGGCAAAGAAAGTTCTCAATCAAATGCCCGACATCATGTATACAGATATACTTAGAGAAGAGATACAGGAAATAACAGGAAATGTGATACCAAAGGAGAGCCAAACATCAAACAACAAAGAAAAAATAACTTCATCGAACAAGAATCAAGAATTTGATATCAAAGAACTTACACTTTTAAGTTTATTTATAGAATATCCAAGGTTAGTCAAAGAGTTTGATTGTAAGAATATAATTTCAGAAACCTCATTGATAAATATTTATAATATTATCAAAGAAGAAATTAACCATAATAAAATTTTACAGCTGCACATCTATTAAAGTTATTTCCTAATAATGAGACTATCAAAACTATAGTTTCTTTTGAATCAAATGAGAAGTCTGAAGATTCTGCAAGAGTTACAATCAAAGAAATATTTCATCAATTAGAGCTGAGTTCAAAAGAGAAAATCTATTTTGACTTGCTAAATAGATACACTGATGGTCAAAAATTATCTGATGATGAGAGAAAATTCATTAAAAATTTCAAGAAATAGTTATATGAACAAACATCTGCTTTATTACCAATCAATTGTAATATAAACTGCACAGATGTATTATTTTACATCTGAAAGCGTATCACCTGGGCATCCAGATAAATTATGTGATCACTTATCAGACGCCATTTTAGATCATGTTCTCTCACAAGATAAAGAATCACGTGTTGCATGTGAAACCTTTGTAAAAGGTAAATCTGATGATGCTGGGACTGTAGTAGTGGGTGGAGAGATAACTACTCAAGCAAATCTCGATATAGATGAACTAATAAGAGAAACTATTCTAGAAATAGGATATGACTCAAATGAACTTGGTTTTAATGGGAATGAATGCAACATTATCAAATTACTAACAAAACAATCTCCTGATATACAAATGGGGGTTGATCGAGAAGAGAAAAAAAATCAAGGAGCAGGTGATCAAGGTCTAATGTTTGGATATGCCACAAATGAGACTGAGTTTCTTATGCCATCACCGATATATTACTCTCATCGTTTGGTTGAGAAACAAACAAATCTTTTAAAAACTGGAGCTGTGAGTTGGTTGAGGCCTGATGCCAAAAGCCAAGTTACATTTCAATATGAGAAGGATAAGCCTACATTCGTAGATACTGTTGTTTTATCAACACAGCACTCTAGTGATATAAGTTTGGAAGATCTTAGAGAGTATGTAAAAAAAGAGATCATATTTGATGTTATTCCGGAAAATTTGATTAACGATAATACAAGGATTTTTATAAACCCTACCGGTAATTTTGTTGAAGGTGGACCGCTTGGTGATTCAGGATTGACAGGTAGGAAGATCATTGTTGACACATACGGCGGTATGGCAAGACATGGTGGAGGAGCATTTTCAGGCAAAGATCCCTCCAAAGTCGATAGGTCTGCAGCATATGCAGCAAGATATATTGCAAAAAATATTGTTGCAGCTGGACTCGCTGATAGATGTGAAATTCAAATATCTTATGCAATAGGAGTTGCACAACCAACATCAACATTAATTAATACATTTGGAACAGGCGTAGTCTCAGATGATAAATTATCTAATATTATTAATGATATTTTTGATCTTACTCCTTATGGGATAATTACTACTCTGAATCTACTCAATGTTAAATATAAACCTACAGCTGGATTTGGGCATTTTGGGAGAAATGATGTAAATTTTACATGGGAACAAACAGATAAGGTTGATATACTGAGATCTGCAATTTAATGAGAGGTGAATATGGAATCAGATAAAGTCAAAAAAATTAAGGATGATTTTAAAGTTGCAGATATATCGCTTGCAGCATTTGGTCACAAAGAAATAAGAATCGCAGAGATTGAAATGCCCGGGCTTATGGCCCTAAGAAAAGAGTTGGGCTCTAAAAAACCTCTCAAAGGAGCTAGAATCATCGGATGTCTTCACATGACAATTCAAACAGCGGTACTTATAGAGACCCTAGTTGAACTAGGTGCAGATGTAAGATGGTCATCTTGTAATATTTTTTCAACTCAGGACCATGCTGCTGCTGCTATAGCAGACCAAGATATCCCTGTTTTTGCTTGGAAAGGTGAGACAGAAGAGGAATATATCTGGTGTTTGAAACAATCAATTGAGGGAGATCCCGAATGGAAGCCGAATATTCTACTTGATGATGGCGGTGATCTTACTTCGATGATTCATAAAGAATATCCTCACTTAATAAATGATATCAAAGGTGTTTCTGAAGAGACAACGACAGGCGTTTTAAGATTATATGACATGGCAAAGGAAGGATCATTAAAAATGCCTGCCATAAATGTGAATGATTCCGTTACTAAATCAAAATTTGATAACCTCTATGGATGTAAAGAATCTCTGGTCGATGGTATTAAACGCGCAACTGATACCATGATAGCTGGTAAGCATTGTATCGTATGCGGATATGGTGATGTCGGGAAAGGTTCTGCAGAGTCACTAAGAGCGCTTGGTGCTAAGGTGATGATAACTGAAATAGATCCTATCTGCGCGTTACAAGCATGTATGGAAGGCTACGATGTTGTTACTCTTGAAGATAAAGTCGCGGAAATAGATATATTTGTTACAGCAACTGGTAATTTTAATGTGATTAATCATGATCACATGAAAGCAATGAAAAGTGGAGCGATTGTCTGTAATATTGGCCATTTCGATAATGAAATTGACGTAGCTAGTTTAAAAGATTACCAATGGGAAAATATAAAACCTCAAGTTGATGAAATAACATTTCCTGATGGGAAGAAAATCGTTCTTTTAGCAGAAGGAAGATTGATTAATCTTGGTTGTGCTACAGGACATCCCAGCTTTGTTATGTCCTGCTCTTTCACAAATCAAGTGATGGCGCAAATAGAACTCTGGGAAAATCATTCTAAATATGAAAAAGAAGTTTATGTGTTGCCCAAACATCTAGATGAAAAGGTAGCTTTGCTCCACTTAGATAAATTAGATGCAAAGATTACTGCTCTGACTGATGAACAAGCCGAGTATATAGGTGTAGGTAAAAACGGACCATTTAAGAAAGATACTTATAGATACTAATTAGTACCGAACTAATTATGAAATCATCCCATCTAGTTAAAAAAGACTTAAAAGTTCTTTGGCATCCTTGTACCCAAATGAAGGATCATGAAAAAATCCCGATGATTCCAATCAAATCAGGTAAGGGAGTATGGCTATACGACTATGATGGAGTAAAATATCTCGATGCTATAAGCTCATGGTGGGTCAATCTTTTCGGCCATTCAAACGCATACATAAACAAAAGTATTAAAAAGTCAATTATCACAGCTAGAGCATGTTCTCCTAGCTGGTTTTACTCATGAACCTGCCATAAATCTTTCAGAGAGGTTAATAAAATTAACGCCATCTAAAATTACTAAATGTTTCTTTACTGACAATGGTTCCTCATCTATAGATGCAGCGATGAAGATGAGTTATCACTACTGGCAGAATAAAAAGAAAAAATCTAAAGTCAAATTTATAGCATTGTCTAATAGTTACCATGGTGAAACTCTAGGATCTTTATCTGTAAGTAACATTGACTTGTATAAGAAAACTTATGAGAACATTCTGAAGGAAACCATCATAGTAGACTCTCCCGATAGCTACAATAAATCTGAAAATATATCTGAGGAAAAACATGCAGAGATCATGTTTGATAAAATGTACAAACTATCAAAAATCATCATGATGTGTGTGCTGTAATCGTAGAACCGCTTATACAATGTGCAGGTTATATGAGAATGTATCATCACAAGTATCTCGAATTATTGAGTGAGGCATGTCGTGAATATAATATCCATTTAATAGCAGATGAAATTGCAGTAGGATTTGGTAGAACAGGGACTATGTTCGGATTTCAACAAGCTAAGATTACACCAGACATCATCTGTTTATCTAAAGGAATAACAGGTGGATACATGACACTTTCTACGATTTTGACTACAGACGATATTTATGATGCTTTTTATGATGAATATGAGAAGTTAAATGCCTTCTTACACTCACATAGTTATACAGCAAACCCGATCGCATGCTCAGCCGCAAATGCAACACTTGATATTTTTAAAGATAAAGATGTAATCAAAAATAAAATACTATCAGCTCATATGAGAAAATGTTTTGAATCTCTTAAAGATCATCCGCATGTATCTGATGTTAGGCAAAAAGGTATGGTCCTTGCAATAGAGTTAATTAAGGATAAAAAGAGGAAAGGTCTCCTATGACTGGAAAGAGAGAAGAGGTATAAGAGCCTACCTGCATGGCCTTAAAAATAATGTTTTAATGCGCCCCCTTGGGAATGTACTTTATTTCATGCCTCCTTACGTAATTACAAAAAAGAAATCTCCTTTGTATCTGAGATAATGAAAGAAGGTGTAGATGAAGCAACAAAAAAAAATTCATAGGATTTACCTGGCTACAGATTTAAAATCTGACGTGCATAGATGTTCCATGGATCTTTCTCATAGGATATTGAATGTTCTAAGAATAAAAAATAATGAGACGATATCTATATTTAATAATAAAGGACAAGAATGTTTATCTAGAGTATCCATTGAAGAGAAACAAGTAGTTTTAAATCTATCAAAAGAGATTAAAAGTGGGATTGATAAATCGAAGAAAATTAGCCTATGCGTTTCAATAATTAATATGAAATTGATGGATCTAATTATACAAAAATCTGTAGAATTAGGTGTTACTAACTTCATCCCCATTTATACTCAACGAAGTCAATACAAGAATGTAGATAAGAAGCTGGATCATTGGGAGAAGACAGTCATTCATGCAACAGAACAGTGTGGAAGACTGGATATAATGAAGCTATCTCATCCAGTCTCATTGAGTGATATCGATAATATTTATCAGAGTTCTTCAAAGTACCTTCTTCATCAGAACTGGTGATAAATTCAAGTGATGATCTAAGAATCTAATGATATAACTCTACTAGTTGGTCCCGAGGGCGGCTTGGACGATCTTGAAATTGATTATTTAGAGACAAATGGATGGAAAATGAAAACAATTAATGTGAATATACTCAGAACTGAAACAGCATGTATTTCAGTTTTAACACTTTTAAATAATTATGACATCATTTCAAGACGTAGTTTATAGCAACAGAAAGAATCATGAAAATATTCATGAAATAATTATTGAACATCACCAACAAATTGAAGGTTGGTTCAGAAATCAGTGGTTAAAATATCCCGCACCCTTCTATTCATCAATTGATATTAGAAATTCTGGATTTAAAATTTCTCCTGTCGATACTAATCTGTTCCCAGCAGGATTTAATAATTTGAATAAAGACTTTGAGTCGTTATACATCACAGCTGTAAAGCACTCTTTGGATAGTTTAAAAACTAGAATTGATAAAATTCTCATTATTCCTGAAGATCATACAAGAAACATACATTATCAAGAAAGCTTAAGCTACTTATCGTCACTGATTAAAAAAGCAGGCTATGAAGTAAGGGTATCTAAACCAAGTATTAATGACAATAAATTTAAGAATACTAACTCATTACTTGAATATGATGGATTTATTCCAGATGCGATTTTGCTAAATAATGATTTATCATCGGGTATCCCCTCTTTTCTTGATAATGTAAAACAAGTAATTCTGCCCTCCAAAAACATCGGATGGACTTCTAGATCGAAATCGGAGCACTTTAATTATTATAGCGATGTCTGTAGTAACTTTAGTAAGCTTCTTGGTTTTGATTCATGGCTTATTGAACCTGAATTTAGAAATTGTGGAGAAATAGATTTCAAAACGAAAAAAGGTGAAGAATGTTTAATTTATAATGCAGAGAAATTATTTAAAATCATCTCGGAAAAATATGAGAAATATAATATTGATGAGAGACCATATATAATCATAAAAGCTGATTCAGGTACATATGGGATGGGTGTCATTACCATAGATAACATCAGTCAAATAAGAAATCTTAATAGGAAACAGAGGAATAAAATGCTTTCATCTAAAGGAAAAATTATTCCTAACAGAGTTATACTTCAAGAAGGGGTCTACTCTTTTGAAGAAATCAAAAACACTAATAGTGTTGCTGAACCAGTAATATACTCATTTTCGAATTACCTCATAGGAGGTTTTTATAGGGCTCATGAAAATAAAGCTAATAATGAAAACCTTAACTCTCCAGGAATGATATTTCATCCTATACCACTAAACGATATTTGTATTTCGCCTGATATGAGCACACCTGTTGACTCTCAAATTAACAGGTACTACGTGTATGGGGTAATTGCTAGATTAGCGATTCTCTCTGCTGCAAAGGAGCTCTTTAACTTAGAATAATATGTATAGCATTGGTATATACATGGACCCTATTAATGAGATTGACTTTTCTAAAGACTCGACGGTTGCAATCATTAAGAATCTCCAGAGAAAAGCTAAGATTAAGCTGATTATTCCAGATTCAATTAATTACGATTCAAATAATGTTTTTGGCAGCTTGTGTGACTTAGAAATTATCTCTTTAAAAAAGAAAAAATATGTGCAGAAAAATAGTAAAAGAATGAATCTTAATAAATTAGATTGTATTTTTTTTAGAAAAGATCCTCCAGTTGATCAAAAATATATCTCTATTCTTCAAATGTTAAGAGAATTAGAATATCAAGATACGTTTGTAATTAATTCTCCAGAATCCCTTATAAGATTCAATGAGAAAATTCTGGGATGTCAATTATCAATGCCTAAAATACCTACAATAATTTCATCCAACTCAAAACAAATTAATAATTTTCTAAAACTTCATGGTGTTATTGTACTAAAACCAATGAATTTAATGGGAGGCCAAGGAATAATCAAACTCAGTTTATCAGATGATAGCAAATACTTAATATCTAGTTACATCCAGAATAATGGGATAATTATGGCTCAGAAATATTTAAATGAAATAAAAAATGGCGATAATAGAATTATAATTTATAATGGAATAGTAGAAAAAAATATCTTAACTAGATATCCGCCTGAGGGAGACTTTATTGCAAATCTCGCAAATGGTGGAATGTATGAAATCAAAACTCTTAAAAAAAAGTACCTGCCTAATCTAGAGAAAGTTGCATCATATTTAAAATATCATGGGATATTTTTTGCTGGTGTAGATATGATAGGAGACTATATTACCGAGATTAACATTACTTCTCCGACTGGGATACAACAAATTGGTAATCGATTACCCTCAAAAATAGCTAATGAGCTCATTAAAAATATTGACGGCTATTATACATAATAGAAATGGCAGATAAATTTTATCTTGGTATTGATTATGGAATTAAAAAAACAGGAATCGCCATAGCACAGAAAGTAACAAATAAATCAAGACCATTAAAAATTATTTATAAAGACTATATCGATGAGATAGGTAAGATACTTGAAGAGTGGGACATAGATAAAATCGTAGTAGGATTTCCTGGTCACGTTGGTAAAAAAGCGAGTAAAGTTCAGGATGAAATTAATAATTTTGTCAATACTCTAAAGAAAAACATTGACCCATCAATTGAAGTTATTTTATTTGATGAGCAGCTTTCAAGTGAGCTTGCAAAAAATGATTTTGCTGAAATGAGAAATCTGGGTTTCACTAGAAAAAAAAATTCTGATTATGATGATATATCTGCTTCTATTATCTTGCAAAGCTGGATCAATGAAAATATTATGGACTAAATGAAAATTAATCATGATATTCAACTTTCAGACGGAAAGCTTAAACATTTTTTAAATATAAATAATCTGCCAAAATCTATTATTGAAGATATCATCAATCGAGCAGAAGAATTTCATGATAACTCTAAGATAACTAAATACACTGGCAAGGTTGTGGCAAGTCTTTTTTTTGAACCTAGTACTAGAACTAAAACAACCTTTGAGTTAGCAACAAAAAAAATATCGTCAGATTTTATAAATATAGATATTGCCAACTCATCTACATCTAAAGGTGAGTCAATCATTGATATGATAAAGACAATAGAAGCGATGAAGTGTAATATGTTTGTAGTCAGGCATTCTGTTCCAGGAACAGCACATTTTATAGCTGAATCAGTTAGTAGTGATATAGCCGTAATAAATGCAGGAGATGGATCAAACGAGCATCCTACTCAGGCGATGTTAGATATGTTTACAATAAAGAAACATAAAGGCTCATTTGAGGACTTAAAAATCTCTATTGTGGGTGATATTCTCCATTCACGTGTTGCTAAATCATTAATTTTTGCACTTAACACTCTTGGAGCAAAACAAATTAATATTGTGGGTCCTAAAAAATTAATTCCTGATAATTATACCGAGATGAATGTGAAATATTTTGAGGATATGAGCGAGGGAATAAGCTATTCCGACGTAATAATCATGCTTAGATTACAAAAAGAGAGAATGCACGATGCCCTTATATCATTAGATACTTATTATGATGAATACGGATTGAATCAATCTCGAATGCAATTAGCTAAGAAGGATGTCATTGTAATGCACCCGGGCCCAATCAATAGAGGTGTAGAGATAGAATCTTCAGTTGCAGATGGTCCAAACTCTGTAATACTAAATCAGGTGTCCTATGGTATCTCTGTTAGGATGGCAATTATGTCAATACTATTTGATAATCACCATGCTAGCTAATTATGTGGATAAATATAAAGATCTAAAAACAAGGATTAATGATTTAGAAACGCTCTATAATAGAGAAATTCGATTAATTGTTGTTTCAAAGACTCAAAATCCTGAAAAAATAATAACTTTGAATAATTTAGGACAAACAGATTTTGGAGAGAATTATGTAGATGAGGCTCATGAGAAAATCAATTTTATGAAAAATAGTAATATCACATGGCATTTCATTGGGAAGATTCAATCAAATAAAATAAAAACAATTTGTAAACTTTTTGATTGGGTGCATACTATCTCATCCGAGAAACATGTAAAGAAAATAAATGAGATGTCTAAAAGTATAAACAAAGTCATGAATGTCTGTATACAAATCAATATCGATAATGAACAAACTAAAGGAGGTATTACACTAGAAGAGTATGAGAAGTTTAGCTCAAGCCTTCATGGCCTTCAAAATATTAAATTACGAGGACTTATGACGATACCCAGAAGTGACATTCCAAGTGAAGAGTCATTTGCTAGGATGTATGATTTATATAAAAAAAATGATTATTTAGATACTCTATCAATGGGTATGAGTAGCGACTTTGTAACTGCAATTGAAAATGGTGCAAATATGCTTAGAATAGGACAAGAAATATTTGGCAAAAGAACATGAAGGAACACATTACAATTATTGGAGCAGGTAACTTGACTATGTCGATCCTTGAGGCAATAAAAAGATCTAGAGCCAAATTCACAATCAATGTTGTAGATATTGATAAAAAGAAGTCCTCTCAATTAAAGAAGTTTGGTGTTAAATTAAATACAACTTATGATGATAAAATATCAAAATCAAAATTTATATTACTTATTGTCAAGCCAAAAGATTACGTCCAGGCACTAAAGTCAATTGATCCGTATGTGAATAGTCAAACAATAATACTAAGCTTTATTGCCGGCATAAGCGTGAATCAAATTGAAAAACTTCTTACCGCTGATGTCAATATTGTTAGATGCATGACAAATTTAGCTATTAGTGAAAGACAGTCATATATGTTCTATTTCATGAATAAGGGCTCAAAGAAAGTTATCGATAAAATTAATAAATTCCTGCTAACTTTTTCTGTTACGAAGAAATGCTCTGAAGAAAACCACATTAATAAACTTACAGCACTATATGGTAGTGGACCAGCTTATTATATTTTCTTCAATAGTATAATTAAAAAATCCTTTGAACAAATGGGTTTCAACAAGAAAGAATCAGATAGTTATACTCACAGCTTGATGCTGGACTCTTCAGAACTTTTAGGAATAAGTGATTCACAATATTTACTCAAAGCCATTGCCTCAAAGGGAGGGACGACTGAAGCCGCTTTGTCACAGTTAAAGAAGGATAAAGTAGACTTGAGTGTTCGACGTGCGGTCCAACAAGCTTATAAAAAATCAAAGAAAATATTAAGTAAATAATGTCACAAATTACGCCTATAATTTATCTGATACTAAGCTTACTTCAATTTATTATACTTCTAAGATTCATATGCCAAGTAATGAATGTTAACTATTACAATCCTGTAACTCAATCTATTGTTAAGATCAGTGGGTATATTCTTACACCTTTTAATGTACTTAATCTAAATTCTAATACGTATTTTTTATTTGTAATCTTGTATATATTCACGCTAGGCAAATTATATTTACCTATGTTAGATTCCGTTGAGTCATACCCTTCGACAGGTTTTTTAATAATAACATTTGGTTATTTAATGAAAGATTTAACAAACATATACTGGTACCTTATCATAATTTCAGCTATAAAAAGCTGGTTCAATGTATTCGTCAGTCACCCTATATTTGCACTAATAGATGAACTTTGTGAACCATTATACAGAATTGTAAGAAATATATTACCGACGTTCTCCGGAATAGATTTTTCTCCTATTGTACTTTTATTTTTTTTACAAATTGTAGAGGCAATATTCATCCCGAGGATCGTACAACTGGGCTATATTATATAATATGTTTGTAGAAGAAAAAAAAATTCATATAAGTAGGCCGCTCGAACTTAACTCAGGGAAAGTATTATTAGCCTATGATTTAATGTACGAGACCTATGGTCAACTTAATGATGATAAAAGTAATGCAGTCTTGGTATGTCATGCACTTTCTGGAAACCATCATGTTGCGGGTTTACATAAAGGCGATGAAAAACCTGGGTGGTGGGATAATATGATAGGTTCTGGTAAACCCATAAATACAGATAAACTTTTCGTTGTCTGTATGAATAATTTAGGAGGCTGTCATGGCTCAACAGGGCCTACCAGCATTAATGAAGAAACGAATGATCCATATGGCTTTGAGTTCCCGATTGTTACAGTTCAAGATTGGGTAAATAGTCAGAAAGTCTTGATGGATGAATTCGGTATAGATAAATGGCAATTTATAATTGGTGGAAGCTTAGGTGGAATGCAAGCATTACAATGGTCTCTTGATTATCCAGATAATGTCAATAATGCAATTATAATTGCAGCCTCGCCGAAATTAACTGCACAGAATATCGCCTTCAATGAAGTTGCAAGACAAGCTATCACAAGTGATCCAGATTGGTGTGGTGGTAATTATATAAAGGAAAACAAGATACCTAAAAGAGGCCTTGCTCTCGCCAGAATGTTAGGGCATATCACGTATCTATCAGATGAATCAATGGCTAAGAAATTTGGCAGAGATCTCAAACAAGATAAAATCAATTTTAATTTCGATGTAGAATTTCAGATAGAAAGTTATTTAAGATATCAAGGTGAAAAGTTTGTAACTTCTTTTGATGCAAATACGTACCTACTTATGACTAAAGCATTAGATTATTTTGATCCCTTCAATGAGATTGATTTTGTCGAGAGAATGAGCAAATCTAGATCAAGATTTCTTGTTATTTCATTCACCTCAGACTGGAGATTTCCTCCGAGGAGATCTGAGGAAATTGTAAAGACTTTGATTAAGCTTAATAAAGATGTTTCTTATGCCTGTATAAAGTCTGATGGAGGACATGATGCATTTCTTATGAAAAATGATAATTATTTCGAAATCATGAGAACTTATATTGAGGCTAATATAAATGGCTAGAAAAGACTTTGATTTAATCACTGAATGGGTAGAACCTGACTCTCGTATCTTGGACCTTGGCTGTGGTGATGGTAGCCTTTTGAAACTATTGAATAAAAAAAGAAATACCTCAGGGTATGGGGTAGACACATCGATTGACAAAACTATAAAATCACTTGATAACACAATAAATATAATAAATGCCGATATTAACGATCATATGGATTTTTTCAAAGACAAAAGTTTTGATTATGTAATTCTAGCTCAGTCCTTACAGGTTGTTGATAATCCTGTATCACTTATAAAGGAGATGCTAAGAATAGGTAATGAAGTAATTATTTCTTTCCCTAACATGGGGTATTGGAGATCAAGATTATATTTATTTTTCAGAGGTGAAATGCCAGTAACAAGTGAGCTTCCATTCAGTTGGCATTCAACGCCTAATATTCATCTGTGCACGATAAGAGATTTTAAGAAGATGTGTATTTCAAATAACTTCCAGATTACTGAAGAAGTGATAAATAATGTAAATGGAAAAAATATTTCTTCAAGTTTATTAAATAATTTGATTGGCACTTCAGCGATTTTTAGAATCAAGTAGCTCTATCATTCTTAAGAGCAATGAAGTCCATGTGTTTAACGTAAATGAGATCAGCAACTTTGCGTATTGTAAAATCCTCATACTTATCTATTTTAGAGTCTGTAAATGCGATGTCCCACATAAATCCAATGATCATGCATTTTTGTTCATAGTTGCATTCCTTATTAATTACTTCTGTCCAATCATAGAGTGAAGTCATTGAATCATGTTCTTTGTTACAGTACATGAATATACTATCAATTTTATCTTGAGGTATATTAAATTTTTTTTTAACTAAGTCTTTTATTTTATCTTGCTCTTGAATATCAAAATCGTCATCACTTTTCGATACCTCTATCAGTAGTATACATGTAGCCATCTGCAACTGATCAATATCAGATGAATTATCATTCGATACTTCATCGTTTAATTTAGGAAAAAGTTTATTGAGAAGCTTCAATATTAATTGAATGTTTGTTTAAGTGAGTACTGACCACTATTATCATATTCATAGAAAAAAATATCGACAAATGGGTGATCTACTGGATCTATATTATCATCAGTAGTTAAATTTGATTCTGCAACATAGGTTTCATTTCCTTGGCCATGAACTAAAACATGGTACCAAGGTTTATTTTTGTCTGGTTTGGACTTGGCAACAGAATCATACCATTCGTCTGTGCCCTGAAAATTTGGATCAGCGTCCACTATAACTCCTCTGTATTTAAACTTTGAATGATAAACTATCTGACCTAGACTGAATTTAGCATTTTTTGGGAGATAATCTGACATATATATATTATATTGACTAAAACGGTATTTGGCAATTTCTTAAGATAATTATATTTTTATTTATACAGAAATGTGATATTTACCCTACGATCTTTATAGTTATCTTTAAATTCAATTTTATCTGTTACATGATAAAGTTTAGAATTAAATATCACAGCCCTATTAGATTTGTAAGGTATTTTCATAAAATCTGTATCTTTGACCTCATCTTTTATTTTATCTATAGACTCTAGGGAATTGAAATCTTTGAAAGATGCGTTATCACGCGGAGTTTTTTTCCAAATTATCATGCCCCCATTATCAGAATTCGTGTTCGCTGAATCATTTGTAATCCAAAAGTTCACGTTTACTCTTGCATCATCTGCATGAACACCAATTCCATCTCTATTTGCATCATATTTAAACGACCAAGCTTGTGATAAATAATAATTTAAGAAAATCTTTTTAAGTGACTTCTTGAGTTCGGTACTAAACTCTAATAATGCCTTATTTGCCATTCCCTTACCAAGAAAAGCGCCTATGTAGCCACGTGAATATGGATATTTAAATATGTTTGCACACCTGAAAAATATACGGAGATCTTCTAAAAAATCTTTTGTGAGAAAATCGTCAATTACAACAATTTCTGGATCTGAAGAGATGTACATCATTTCAATTTCACTAAAGTTTAATTGTTGATTAATATAATTATTTCTGACTTTTGGCGGCTTGTTGTACTTGATCTTATGGAGATCAGATATAAATCCATAATCTTCATCTTTATACTGATCTGATGATTTCAAATTTAATTTCTCAAGAGAATCATAAAAATCTTGAGTTATTTTCATATTTCTGATGCCATCTGCATCTGAATCAATATGCTTTATCTGTTCATACTCGTGTTTGATGAAAGTCCTTATTATATTTTTATTTGATATGGTCTTCATCGTTTCAATAGTTGGCAAGGATTCAGAATACATTTTTTCAGATAATTTTGAATAACCGTAAAGACTCCTCTAGCTTGCCAATGTTGTAGTAGACAAGTGCAGATTTTGATACAGTAGCTTTGTCGTTACTTTTTGCTAAAATCTCTAAGTGCTTAATGAGCTTTTCATGATCACTCTCGTCAACTTTCTTAAATGAATTTTGCATATAAAATATTGACAATATCACTATGTGATTTTTGTATGTTTAAATCTAATTCAATAGATTTTTCTAAAATATTAATTGCTTCTTTATATTTATTCTGTGACTTGTAACAGTTTGACAGATTAATATATGAGTTAGGAAAATTTTTATCTAGATCTATCGCTTCAAGAAGCATTTTCTCACACTCTGTGTAGGCTCTCAGGTTCCTCAATGCTATGGCATAATTATTTAATAATTCGCATGTTGGGGTTTGACGCTCGTATGCAATAGAGAAAAAATTAATAGATTGTGAGTACTTTTTATTTTGTGAGAGAATTGTTGCATGAAGATGATTGGCATCAAAGTCATTTTTATCATTTTTTAGTATTTCAAGATAAATATCATCTGCTGAATTTAAATCTCCACCATGGTGATATTCTAGTGCTTTTTTCAGAAGTTGTTTTTTCTTTTCTTGTTTCATATTATGTGGCCAGGGACAGAATCGAACTGCCGACACGAGGATTTTCAGTCCACTGCTCTACCGACTGAGCTACCTGGCCAAGTATTATTTTTCTGGAACAAAACCCTGTGGAGCTTGTGAACCATCGCCAAAGAAAAATTTTTCCATTTCTTCCTCCAAAAATTTCCTTGCTTTTGGATCTACTGGAGTTAATCTCATCTCATTAATTAGCATAGTTTGGTGATTAACCCATAACTCCCAACCCTCTTTTGAAATATTTTCCTGAATCTTTTTTCCTATTTCACCAGGATATGGCAAATAGTCGAGGGCCTCAGCCTCTTTTTTCAACTTTTTGCACATAATTTTTTTCATATTCAGACCTATATACCTTAATAGCTTTATCAAAATACTTGGGTATACCAACATTTATTTTTGCTAAATTATACCAATTCTCTGTTGATAAACTAACATTTTTATTGTTTTTCAAAAAATAAACATAATTTGTTATCTTTATGTCTTTGTTGGTGACTCGATGGCTAATTTCAAATTTATTTTTTATTTTTGCAGCAGATATTCTCTTTTTTTTCAACCATGAATTCATCTTCATCGCTGAATAGAAAAAAGGTCCGGAATAAAGATTCTCCCAGAGCATGCCTGACTCAATCTTCTCTAAATACACCTCGTCTAGAGAATTTATAACAGTGAGCAGATACATATTAATTTTTTTAACATTTTTTTTACTTTTAGATATTTTTTGTACATCCTCAGTATAGAGACAATTCAGTTCTCCTAGTGGACACATACTACAATTTGGTTTTGAGCGCGTGCAAACTAATGATCCTAGATCCATCATTGCTTGTATAAACTGTGATGTCTTTTTCAATGGTGTTACAAATATTGATTTTTCCCAAAGAATTTTTTCAGTCTTTGAATTATTTTCATAGGAAATATTAAAATATCTCCTTAAAATTCTTTTCACATTACCATCAAGTATCGCCCTATGAGAATAACCTGAGAATGTAGATATGGCTGAGGCCGTTGTTCTGCCAATTCCAGGAAGAGATAAAATAGCCTCATAGTCTTTTGGAAACTTATTATCATACTTCTTGGAAATTATTTGAGCAGCAAGATAAATGTTTTTTATCCTCCTATAATAACCAAGGCCACTCCATAGTAACATTAGATCATCTAAACTTGCTTGTGACAGACTCTGCAAATCAGGGTAAGTATCAACGAATTTATTATAGTATGGGATAACAGTTGCAACTTGTGTTTGTTGTAACATGATTTCTGATATCCATATCTTATAAGGATCTTTGACTTTCCACGGAAGTTTCTTTCTTCCGTTCGTCTCATACCACCGCAATATGCTCTCTGAGAATTCAGTACTCATCCTTAGAAAGGAAGTTTTATGTTTATGTCTGATTCAATCTTGTCTTTTATTTTGTCTTTGATTGATTCAATTGCTTTATTTTTAATTTCCTGTTGGATTTTTTGGGTAATAACATCAGATATTTTTACATCTATCTCGGGTCTTTTAAAATTACCTGAGATGAGAATTGGCACTTCCGTATTTGCAAGATATGTAGGATAGTACTCTCCAAACTTCTCCTTAGTAACAGTATCGTCAGCGATAGTTGAGATTGCTGATATGCTCAGTGATTCATTATCTGGAATAATTTTTCCAAATCCATCTGCTTGTAGAAGCTCCGTTCGGATTCTAATATCATCTACTTGTAACATACCATCTGAGTACTTACCTCTAGCATCGATGGATTTAATATTTGAATAAGATTTGTTTTTTATTGAGTATCTTTTCCCAGATAATAGGCTATACGTTTGTATGATTGTCTCATCTACATTAACACCGTAAAGTTTTGAATCGATTAAACTAACAGAATTAATATCAAATTTACCCTGCAAGACCTGAGAAAAAGAAACTTCTGCAATAAAAATATCTGATTCCAAGACTAAAACATCATTTTTTCGTACTGATAAAAGCTGTGCTTTTATTATGGTGTTGGTTCCTAAATCAAGCTCTAGATCACCTGATATTCTGAGTTCTGTATTACTTTTTTCCGAAATTATATCCTCAAGCTCAGATTTATAATTATTTATGTCAAATATGAATACAAAATAGACATATATTCCCAATATAATAAATAGAACCGCGAATGTTATCTTTTTAAGCACTATTACCTCTAATATAATTCCCTGACTTCCCACCAGTTTTTGATAATAATCTGACTTTATTTATTTCCATGCCCCTGTCAAGATATTTGCACATATCATAAATAGTCATCAGTGATATCTGGACAGCTACCATAGCCTCAATTTCAACTCCCGTTTTACCCTCGGACTTTACTTGTGCAATAGAGAGGATTTCGTTAGTATTTTCATCAAATTCAAAGTCGATGTCTACAGAATTTAAACTCACATTGTGCGCAAGTGGGATTAAGTTAGATGTTTGTTTGGCGGCATGTATGCCTGCAAGTCTTGCAGCATTTAATACATCCCCTTTTTTGTTGTTCAATTTCACAACAGATGATAGTGCCTCATCATTGAGAGTTATAGTACCAGAAGCCCTCGCGACTCTGGTCGTGATCTTCTTATCACTCACGTCAATCATGTGAAGATTTCCAGATTCATTAATATGATTATTACTCATTGTTTGCCAACCTAAATAGACTAGAATAGTATATCAAATATATCTCTTTATAGTTTTATGAAAATATTTTTAGCAACAAAAAATCCAGGGAAAATATCAGAATTTAAGGAAATCCTGTCAGGATTGAGTGTTGATTTAATAACGTGTAATGACTTGGAAATTCCTGATGTCGAGGAAACTGGCTCTACGTTTGTTGAAAATGCGATTCTTAAAGCGAGAAGTGCTTCAGAAACTACAAAACTTCCGTCTATTGCTGATGATTCAGGTATTGAAGTAGATTTCTTAAAAGGACGTCCAGGTGTTTGGTCAGCGAGATATGCTGGTATAGATGCTACAAATGATGAAAATAATTTAAAACTACTTAGCGAGCTTCAAGGGGTAGCTGAAAATGAAAGGGGGGCGTGTTACAGATGTGTAATTGTCTTCATGAGGTTTCACAATGACCCATTTCCATTTATTGCACAGGATTCATGGAGAGGTTCGATCTTAGAGTATCAGAAAGGCTCTAATGGCTTTGGTTATGATCCTTTATTCTATTTGCCAAACAAAGGGATGACGGCAGCAGAATTAGATTCTAAAGAAAAACATAAAATAAGTCATCGAGGTAAAGCTCTAAAAAAATTCAATCATTTTTTCACAAGTTATGTTCAGACCAATTAATATAAAATTAGCTCTATTGTTTTTTACTGTAATGATCTCATCATGCGCCAAGAATCCGGTTTCAGGAATGCCTGATTTTGTGACTATAACTGAACAACAAGAAATTGAAATGGGAAGGGCTTATCATAAAGAAATTTTAAAAAACTCTAAGATTTTAAAAAATAAAGAGTTAAATAAATATTATGTTGAGCTAGGTGAAAAAATTGCAAAAGCAAGTCATCGGCCTAACTTAGATTGGAAATTTACTATAATCGATGATCCTACGATGAATGCATTTGCTACTCCAGGTGGTTATGTGTATTTTTATAGGGGTTTTACTGGCACATTTTAATTCAGAGGCTGAATTCGCTGGAGTATTAAGTCATGAAATAGCCCATATTACTGCAAGACATGCTGTCAGAGGAATGAGTACTGCCCAAGTTACAAATCTACTGATTGGTCTTGCAGCATCGAAAGTTCCTGGAGGATCACTATCTAATAGTGGTTTTAATCTTCTTAATGTAATAGTAAACAAAGGCTATAGTAGAAAATACGAATCTGAAGCTGATGATATTGCAAAAGAATATCTTGGACGGAACGGATATAATCAAAATGCCATGGCAGACTTTCTTGAAACAATGAAGAGTGCTGATGAGCTTGAAAATGAAATTGCTAAAAAAGAAGGAAGGCCTGCTAGTGGTGGTTACCACGGTATTTTCTCAACCCATCCATCGACGGAAAATAGGATAGAGGCAATGAAAGGAACAGCAAGCGTATCTGGAGAGAAAAATAGAGAGGAATTTCTTAAGATGATTGATGGTCTCCCATACGGAACAAGTGATGATGAGGGCTATGTTAGGTATAATGTTTTTTATCATCCTTTTTTTGCTATTAAGTTTACCTTTCCTGAAGGTTGGGATTTAGATAATTTACCTGATAGGCTGATTATAAGAAAGAATAATTCTGAAGTTACAATGATTTCGGATAACCTTTTAAGAGATGATATAGAGAATGGACTAACACCGAAAGATTATCTAGATCAAAATATAGATAAGACGTCATTTTTGGCTCGCAACACGCTCCTAGAACAAAAAAATATCAATAACGCTTTACCTGGCTATACATATCTATATGAAACTAAATCATTGTCAGAAAAATCTTATACCAGATATACGGTATTTTTTGACATAGATGATAATGATAAAAGACCTAAGGCATGGATTTTTATTAAAAAGTTTAATGAGTTAAATGATGACAATCAGCTAAAAATAATTGATGAAACATTCGCAAAAATGACGAAAGATGAAATTGCAAAGGCAAAAGGTCTACGAATCAAGGTTATTAGATTTAGGAGTGGGATGTCATATAATGACCTGGCTAATAACAGTCCACTTGGTAGATATGCAGAAGGAAAATTGAGACTATTGAATGGACACTATCCTGTTGGGGAACCAAAGGTTGGTGACTTAATAAAAATTGTGGAGTAACAATGAAGGGAAATATTTTTTATGCGCAATCAGGTGGAGTAACACCAGTTATTAATGCAACTGCTTTTGGTCTGATAGAGCAGTTCTTTAAGAATAAAAAGTATTTTGGTAAATTTTATGCTGGCAAGAATGGAATATTAGGTGCCTTAAATGAAGAACTCATAGATATATCATCTGAAAAAAAATCAGAGCTTAAATTGTTAAAGCAAACTCCAGGAGGTGCATTTGGTTCATGTAGATTAAAACTTAAGGACTATATTAAATCAGGTAGACAATTTCAGAGAATATATGAGGTTTTCAAAGCACATGATATTAGATACTTTTTTTATAATGGTGGGGGAGATTCTCAAGATACAACTAATAAAATAAGCAAGTTTTTTAAAACAAAAGATTATCCTATTACATGTATAGGCTTGCCTAAAACAATAGATAATGACTTACCAATAACCTACTGTTGTCCTGGTTATGGATCAGTAGCAAAATATATTGCTACGTCAACATTAGAGGCTTCGCTTGATGTAAAATCGATGTCAGAGACATCTACAAAGGTGTTCATTTTGGAGGTCATGGGTCGTCATGCTGGTTGGTTAGCAGCATCTGCTGGTATCATTAAGATGAACGCAGGAGATCCACCTCATCTTATTCTTTTTCCTGAGATTGAGTTTAAACAAAGCGATTTTCTAAAAAAAGTGAAAGATGCAATTGATAAGTATGGATATTGTGTAATAGTAGCGTCAGAGGGGATCAAAAGTAAGAATAAATTTATCAGTGATAGTGGACTAAAAGATAGTTTCGGTCATGCGCAGTTAGGTGGTGTAGCTCCTGTATTATCTAACATAGTAACGTCCAAGCTTAATGTTAAAGTACATTGGGCAGTTTCAGACTATCTTCAAAGATCTGCTAGACACATAGCCTCTAAGATTGATGTAGAACAAGCATATACACTAGGTAGAAGTGGAATAGAATATGCCAAAAAAAATATTAGTGATGTAATGTTAACAATAGAGAGGATTGCTGATAAAAGTAAGTTTAAATGGAAAGTTAGTCATGCTCCACTCGATAAAGTTGCAAACTTAGAAAAAATGCTTCCAAAGAACTTTATCAAATCAAATGGCTATGAAATTACGAAGTCATGTATGAGTTACATAACAGATCTTACTCAAGGTGAAGATTATCCAACATATGCCGTTGGAGCTCCAAGATATGCTAATTTAAATTGTAAAACTATAAAGAAAAAGCTGAAAAAGTTTAATTTATAAAATTTTTATATCTGCTTTTTTCTGTATATTCATAAGGGCATTTATAAAACTTTCCTCACTATTTAAACAAGAAATAAATTCAAAAGATTTGCCACCATGCTCAAAAAATTCCTCTTTAGACTCTCTTCCAATTTCATCGATAGTCTCTAAGCAGTCAGATGAGAAACCAGGGCAAAAAACATGTATGTTATAAATACCTTCTTTTGGTAATTCCTCAAGCCTAGAGGATAAATAAGGCTTAATCCATTCCGCCTTTCCAAATCTCGATTGAAAAGCTACCTCATATTGTGATTCGTTAAGATTGAGTTTTTTTGCTATAAGTGATGCAGTAACTAGACATTGAGATTGATACGGTTCATCTTCACATATGTATGATTGTGGTATGCCATGGAAAGAGAATAATAGTTTATCGGGTTTACCTATACGTTGTTGTGTAGTACTGATTTTTGATGCACAAGATTCTATGTATAAATTATCATCATGGAAATCATTCACCGCGCTGATACGAATGTTTTTAAAAAAACTTTTATCCTTCCCTACAATAGACTTAATTAGCTCGAAGATAGAGAGTGTAGTTGTAGTCGAATATTGAGGGAACATAGGTAATATCGTTATATCAGTGTAACCATTATTAATTGATTTATAGAGTATTTTTTTGATTGACGGATTACCATATCTCATTGCGGTATCAAAATGTGTGTCTTCCTTAGTGGATTTGGCTAGATTTCTGAGATGTCCAGTTTGAGCATAAGTATGAAATAATAAGGGTGAGCCCCACTTAGTCCATACTTTCCTGTATAGCTCAGCGCTTTTCTTAGGCCTAGTTCTTAGGATTACTAGATTAAGTAAAGTTAACCAAAAAATTCTGGGCAGCCTTATCACATACTTGTCAGATAGAAATTCTCTTAAGTATGTCCTAACTTCCTTCTCGAAAGGCTGATCAGGAGTGCCTAGATTGACTAAAATCGTAAGTTTTGACATCTATTGGCCCTTACTTATATCTCTTTCTTATAAGACTTGTTTTGGGCACGTGAGACAACAAAAATCCATCTGATCAGCTCGGATTCTGCGCCCTCTAAGATAAGATATTCGATACGTGATGGAATAAATGGAATAGCTAGAAGTGGCATATTTGCTTGTTCAGGTGTTCTATTACCTTTTTGGTTATTGCATCTCTTACATGCAGTGACAGAATTCATCCATTTATCCTCTCCGCCTTTTGAGAGCGGAATAATATGATCCCTGGATAGATCTTTTACGGCAAAAGTCTCTCCGCAGTACATGCAAGTCTTAGCATCTCTTTGGAAGAGGGTGCGGTTAGTCAATGGGGGAGTATAGTCTTTATATGAAGCTTTACTATAGTTTTTTGTCGCTATAATAGAATTTATCTCGATCTTACTTTGTTGACCGGTAATTCTGCTAACACCACCACGTACGATTAAAGAACTGTCTCCGCACTCATATGTGACCTGATCACTGCAATATAACCTTACTGCAGTTTGGTAATTGATCCATTCTATAGGTAAGCCAGCGTAATTAAGTCTCAGTATCTGCTCTGTAATATCCATATTCTTCATACATTTTACATGAATTTTCACTAAAGAATCTTAAATTTACATTACAAATATTTGATGTGTGCACTATTTTGATGAATTTATTAACAGGCAACTGTCTCATGTATTGATTGCAGATATTCATATATTTAACTATCAAAATATAAATTTATCCATTTATTTAGTACATAAATCATTGAAATATATAGTTATATAAATTTGATTATAAATTGAACAATGTGACAAACACATTACAGAATATAATGATAATCATTTTATTTAAGATTTATACACAGATTTATCCACAGAATCTGTGGATAAAGTTCTAACTCATTACACTAAAACGTCTAGAAAAGCGGTTTATAATGTATCAATGACTGATCTAGTTAAAGTTGTCTTTGATATACCCATAAATGATTCGTTTGATTATATTTCTGATGATAAAAAAGTCAAAATAGGGTCAAGGGTGAGGGTATCATTCGGTAACACCACAAGAATTGGTGTAATAATTGATATTATCGCGGCAGACAGCAAATCAAAAACATATAAAATAAAAAAAATTGATGAGCTTATTGATGAAGCCCCAGTTCTAACCAAAGAAATGTTTAAAACATGCAAGTGGGCATCCTCCTATTACCACCATCCAATAGGTCAAGTGATTTTTTCTGCTATGACACCACTTCATAGAAAACAGAGAAAAGAGCCTGCTAGTAAGCTAGAAATTCAACATAATGAGGTTTTGAAGAACTTATATTAAATGCTGATCAGAAAAAGATTTATGACTCTCTTATCGAAGACAAAAAAAAATTTAAGGTTAATGTGATAAGAGGTGTTACTGGTTCAGGTAAAACAGAGCTCTACGTAAAGTTAGCAAAAAAATGCATCGAAGAAAATTTCCAAATCTTAGTTATGGTTCCTGAAATTAATCTGATACCACAAACCTTAGAAAGATTTAAAAAATATTTAAAAATCATTCCACTACAATATCATTCTAATTTGACCCCCACTCAGAAGCATAAAGTCTGGAAAGCATGCTCCAGAGAAGAACAAATTATTGTAATAGGGACAAGATCTTCTATTTTTTTACCTTTTAAAAAATTAGGGCTGATTGTTGTAGATGAGGAACATGATGGCTCATACAAACAAACAGAAATGTTTAAGTATAATGCTCGCGACATTGGAATATTAAGAGGTCATAACTTCAAGTGTCCTGTAATTCTGGGTAGCGCCACGCCATCTTTTGAGACAGTTCGAAACATAAAAATAAACAAATATCAGGAGTATAGACTTGAGAAAAGATATTACAAATCTAAACTTCCTATGATCACTATCATTGACTCATCCATAGATCGACCAAATGAGGGACTGACTAATACTCTTATAAAGTCTATGAAGATTGAATTAGAAAAAAATAGAAAAGTAATTTTATTTTTAGGTAGAAGGGGCTTTAGCAACTCTGTTATATGTAGTAATTGTAAAACGATTGTGAAATGTCCTAAATGTGGTACTAACATGACTTACCACAAAAATGTTGAAAAATTAATTTGTCATAATTGTGATTTCAAACAAAACATTGAACAGGTGAAGAAGTGTTGTGATAATCCTGTCCTTACACCATTAGGTATAGGAACACAGAGGGTTGAGAATAAAGTTAAACAGCTCTTTCCAGACAAAACTGTTCTGCGTGTTGATAGTGACAACATAACATCAAAAAGAGATCTAGAAGATTTCATTGAAAAAGCAAACAACAATAAGATTGATATTTTCATAGGGACACAGATGATAGTTAAAGGTCATGACTTCAAAGATATATCTCTTGTGGGGATTCTCAATATTGATGCTGGTCTCTACAGTACTGATTTTAGGGGATTAGAAAAAACAGCTCAATTGATAACTCAAGTTTCTGGAAGATCAGGCAGACAGACTGAGCATGGAAATGTTCTCATTCAAACTCATAATCCAGATCACAGTATACTAAACACAATCTTAAAGGAGGGTTATGAGAAGTTTAGTCACATTGCTTTAGAGCAGAGAAAAAATGTCAATTTACCACCTTATAGTCATATCGGTATCATAGTATTGAGTTCGAGTAATATGAATTTCTCAAAATCTGTACTAAATAGACTAAAAGAAATTAAGAGAAATAAATCAATTTTTATATATGGGCCTGCTCAATCAAAAGTGCCAAAAAGAAATAATCAATATAACTATCAACTCTTAATTGGCTCGAACAGTTCGAAACTTTTATCAGAACATATATCCAAATTTGAGATATACTTATCTAGTCTAAATAAGAAAATAAAATGGCACATTGATATTGACCCTCTCGAATCATGATTGAAGAAATCAGGAATAAAATCGCTAATGCTCTTAGTCTCCTCTATAGTTCATATAATGAGGTAGCGACTATTAATATAGAAATTAATCGAACTACGGATAAGTCACATGGTGACTTATACACAAATATCGCAATGAAACTTGCGAAGATTGTCAAAAAAAATCCACTAAATATTGCAGAAGAGATCAGGGATCACATAACTCTCAATGATGAGATTGTCAAAATTGAATCTGTAGCTCCAGGTTATATCAACTTCTTTATTTCTACTAAAAACAAATATGATCAGATAAATACGATATTGAACAGTAAAGATGATTTGATACAAAATGTAGAAAACACAAAGAACATACATGTTGAATATGTTTCAGCTAATCCTACCGGTCCTTTACATATTGGTCATGGAAGAGGGATGATTCTAGGCGAGGTAACAGCTAAATTCTTATCATATCAAGGACATAAGATAATAAGAGAATATTATGTCAATGATGCTGGGAGACAAATTGATCTATTATTAGTGAGTGTATTATTGTGTCATTTAGGAAAAAATAAGCATATATTTGTAGACGAAAAGACAAATGACGATGGTCATCTTGTCACATACAAAGGGAACTACGTCAATGATGTTGCTATATCATTGAGTCATGATCTTGAGAAAATCGATAAGGATTCAGTTCTTAGTCTATTAAATGAACCTATTGATTCTCTTATATCATTTTTAAAAAAACATAAATCTTACTCTCAAATAAGAAATGCATTGGTGAATGTAATTATTGATAAATATATTAAGGAGGACCTATCGGCCGTAGGTATAAACTTTGATAGTTGGTTCAGAGAGAGTCAATTGTATGAGACAGGGCTACTAGATGAAGTTCTTTTAAATATCAAAAATAAAAATTTAAGTTATAGCAAAGATGGTGCGCTATGGTTTAAAAATACTCAATTTGGCGATGACCAAGATAGAGTTCTTATAAAAAAGAATGGAGATATGACATATTTTGCAACTGACATCGCATATCATGTCCATAAGTTCAAAAATCATGATGTTCTTATAGATATATGGGGGGCAGATCATCATGATTATGCCCAAAGACTTAGAACTGCATTGAAAGCTCTAGATTATGATGTCGATAATTGTTTACAGATTCATTTGGTACAATTTGCGAATCTATACAAATCAGGTCAATCTATATCAATGTCAACGAGAAGCGGAGAGTTTTATCCTATCCAAGATCTTGTAGCTGACATAGGAAGAGACGCAACTAAATTCTATTATCTTATTAAGAAAAAAGAACAGCATCTAGAATTTGATGTTGATCAAGCAAGAGAAGAAAACAAAAATAATCCAATATATTACATACAATATGCACACGCTAGAATCACAAAGATACTCAAAGATCTTGATAGCGAGAGGGTTTCTGAAGAAGACTATAATAACCTGATATCAAAAAATGAAGTTGAGATTTTAGGAATTATTGATAAATATCAAGAAACTCTTAACAAAGCAATTTTTGAGATAAGGCCTGACATCATAACGAACTACCTTTACAAACTGTCAAAAGTTTTTCATTCATACTATGCAGAAACAAAAATACTCACAGAGGATATCAGAGGAGAGAGAATTAGATTAGTGCAATGTGTTGATAAGATTATTCTGAATGGTTTAAAAGTATTAGATATTGAACCCATGGATTCAATGTAATGAAGCAAAATATTATCGCATTAGTATATGACTTCGATGGAACATTAACTCCAAAAACGATGCAAGAATATACAGTTTTCCCTCGCTTAAAATTAAATCCTGATAAATTTTGGAGTAAAATTCTTACAGAAGCAGCTGAGACAGAGGGCGAAATTATGATGATCTATATGAGACAACTAATTACGTATGCAGAATCGCTGAATATTAAAATCACAAAAGAAGAATTTAAGGCTATGGCATCAAAGATAAAATATTTCAAGGGAGTTACTTCATGGTTCGAACATATCAATACATATGTAAAGTCTAAACATAATAAAATTAAAGTAGCTCACTATGTAATCTCTGCAGGACATCACGAAATACTCGAGTCAACATCTATTCGAGAAAAACTCACTAATGTGTTTGGCTCACAATATTATTTTGATAATAAAGGGCACGCTACATTTCCCAAAAATGTAGTGACCGATACAGCAAAAACTCAGTTTCTATTTAGAATAAATAAAGGAAAAGAGAAAATCTCTGACTCTATAAATAGTCATATGCCTGAAGCACACAGGCCCATTCCCTTTGAAAATATGATTTACATAGGTGATGGACTTACTGATGTTCCAAGCATGGCTTTGATAAAAAAACAAAATGGCCACGCGGTGTCCGTGTACCCAAAAAATAGTAAAGTGCAGATGAAAGTTTCAAACGAACTTCTAAGTGCAAAAAGAGTTGATTTTATTGCTGAAGCCAATTACACCAAAAGCGGTATTCTTTACAAAAGGATATGTCTCCTTATTGATATGATAAGTGCTAGGATTAAGTACGCGAATGAACTTCTGTGATTTAATGCTCTTCGATTATTTTCATGCCAGTTGTTCTGTCAAGAAATTTGTACTGCATTTTTGATATTGTAAAATATTCCTCTAAATGAAGAATGACCTCATTCAAATCAAACTCTTTGCAACTATAAATATCTAATTGAAGAATACCTGGTGTTGGCTCGTCCCATATATGAATAACAATATGACTAGTTTCTATTAGAGCCATACATGTTGTGCCTCGATTACCTGGTTGATCAACATAGCTTATGGATGGACCTTGCATGAGCTTCATGTCTATTTTTTCAATAAGTGATTTCATCCACGAAAGAATTTCATGTAAAGACTCTTCTTTAGGACAATTGGTAACCTCAGCTCTTAGAACTAGATGTTTGTGATCTAATTGCATATTATACAATCTCAAATATAATCAGCATTAATAATTTATAACTCATTCGTCATATGAAGAAAAAAGTTTATTACGAGCATGATATTCATACTGGAACATCAATTGGACTAGAGTATGAAAAATATTTACACCAAAGTCAAAGTAAATATCAAAATATTGAAATAATATATTCGGGTAAATATGGCAATGCAATGTATTTAGATGGATGTTTTATGCTATCTGAGAGGAATCAAGATTATTATCATGACAAATGCATAAGCTTGGTCCCGTCATCTGTAAAAAATATACTCATTATAGGTGGTGGAGACTATGCGATTGCTAGTAAACTAGCCACACAAAGAGAGAATTAAATCAATACAAATTGTTGAGATTGATGTTGAGGTGATCAATTTGTCCAAGAAATATTTTCCAAAACATTTTAAATTAAGTGAAAAAAATATAAGTAAAATAAGTTTGACAGTACAGGATGGTATGCATTTTATAAGAAAGAATACTGAGAGGTTTGATTGTATAATTATTGATTCTACAGATCCGGTTGATAATTCTAAGGTTCTAATTACAAAATCATTTTTGAGAGGATGCTTCAAAGCATTAAAATCAAGTGGATTAATAATACAGCAGTCAGGATCACCAATAAAAGATACCAATCACATCATAAATCCATTGATGAAGAAATATGAAAGCATAGGATTTAAAAAAATAAATTTACACTCTTTTCCTATGCCTTTGTATCCTTCAGGAACATGGTCTTTTTTATCAGCTAAAAGAGCGTAGCATAAGCTACGCTCCTCTAGGATTTTACTTTATTGCTCAGGATAAACTGAAGGTTTAGCTCCTGATGCTTTGCTGAATTCTGGGTATGCTTCTAAACCACACTCAGATATATCAACACCATCAGTTTCTTCTTCTTCTGTTACTCTTAATCCAAAGAACATCTTAATGATAGACCAGAAAATTAGGCTCACTATGAATGTCCATAAGAAGATCATTAATGCGCCATAGATTTGTGCACCTAGTGAACCGCCAGTTAATGTAACTGCGAGTAATCCCCAGATACCACATGTCCCGTGGCGAAATTGCACCGACAGGATCATCAATCTTCATTTTATCTAACATAATAATTGATAATACTACTATCAGTCCACCGATAACCAGTTTAAATAAGGGGAATCCAGGTGTTGGGCTAAAGGCTCAGCTGTAATGAGACCAATCCACCAATAGCTCCGTTTAGTGCCATGGTAAGATCAGACTTTCCAAACATCATTTTAGAAGAATCAACGCACCCATCACACCACCAGCAGCAGCAAGGTTAGTATTTACAAAAACCATTGATACAGCATTTGCTTCAGCAACGTTAGAAATGATCAATTCGGATCCACCGTTAAAACCAAACCATCCAAGCCATAATATAAATGTACCTAGTGTTGCTAATGGTAGATTAGCACCAGGCATTGCATTGACTTTTCCGCCTTCGTATTTTCCTTTTCTAGCACCTAGTACAATTACTCCAGCTAATGCTGCTACAGCACCGCATAGATGTACTACGCCAGACCCAGCAAAATCTGAGAAACCAGCTTCATCTAAGAATCCACCGCCCCATTTCCAATAACCTTGGACTGGATAAATGATACTAGTCATTACTACACAAAATGCTAGAAATGGCCATAATTTCATTCTCTCAGCTACAGCACCTGATATAATTGAACAAGCTGTTGCAACAAATACAACTTGGAAGAAGTGATCTGAAATACCGAGTAATAGACATCTCCTCCACTTGCTATTACAGCCTCTGCTGTATTATCTTCACCCAAGAAAAATGCTAGCTCAGGTATGACACCTGTTCCACCACCTGGGTACATTAAATTGTATCCAACAATCATATACATTATGACGGCTATCGAATACAAGGATATATTTTTTGTAAGAATTTCAGCTGTATTTTTGCTCTGACAAGTCCAGATTCCAAGCATAGTGAACCCAGCTGCCATCCACATGACAAAGGCTCCCATCACTAAGAAGTAGAATGTGTCTAAAGCATAAGCAAGTTCTATGACTTTACCTTCTAAAGCTTCCATCGCAATCTCCTAATTAAAACGTTTAATTAAAGAGCTTCTGGACCTTTTCGCCGGTACGAACACGAATTGCTTCTTGGACATCAAGAACAAAGATTTTACCATCTCCGATCTTACCTGTACTGGCAGATGACAATATTGTCTCGATTGTTTGATCAACGAGAGAATCATCAATAGCAATCTCAAGTTTAATTTTCGGTAGAAAATCAACCACATATTCAGCACCTCTATAAAGTTCCGTATGGCCCTTTTGCCTTCCAAAACCTTTACTTCGGTTGCTGTAATTCCTTGCACACCTATTTCAGATAGTGCCTCTCTTACCTCATCCAATTTAAAAGGCTTGATAATTGCTATTACTAATTTCATTGATGAATGCCCCTATCACTTATTATAAACTAAAAATTTAGAAACTATACCCTAAAGTAAAATTTGCGTATGTTGTATTATCGTTTGAGTTAAACCAGCAGCGTGCTGATGTATCATCGTTCCTGCCAACTGTTAGCGCCAACATCAACACCACTACAGTAGTACCATATGAAAGTTCATGTGTGAATCCAGTATAGCCTCACCAGTAAATGTCTGGTAGCTATAGTCAATTGGCATTCCAACAGCAGATAAACCTGGTACTGTAATTGTATAGTGCTGATAACCTTGTGATGTGATTGCTTTAGATGTTGAATCTATAGAATCATAAACACCGTCCAACAGCAGCGTCTACACTCATGAAACCAAAGTCACCACCAATGTTAAGTTCTTGATAGTCACCATCAAAGTTATCTGAGTAGAAGTATCCTGTGGTATCCAGCATACATTGGTATGCCCATTAATTCGAAGTTGTAACCAGCATAGAATCATATTCAACACCGTTATCAACATCAGCCCACCATGTACCTATGTACATGCTGCCCATCTCCATATCAGCTCCAAAGCTTACTGAAGATTCTGCTTGGTAAACACCTCTGTACCAATATTCGGACATGTATCCAATATTGTAGCTAACACCAGAGCTTCCTTCTTCTGCGACAGCTTCACCTGCATGAGATAGCATAGAAACTGACATAAGAGCTGCCAGTGCAACAGAGAGTGATGATTTAATCAATTTTCTCATTTATTTTCTCCCTTTCGTAAAATGGTTATATTTTTTAGTTTATTTAGTGATAGTCGACATTCATCTATGACAAATAGTAAAGCTATCGGTTATAGATATGCATAAACTATGCCAACTTGAATATTATGAAAAATGTTCTCCGATCAATAATATTGCGGTTATAATAATACAATATACTGAATTTTATCGGAAGGTTTTGTTAACAAAACTTTAATAATTTAAGCGTTTTTAGACTATATTTATAAAATTGCACATCTTTAGTGCATTTTTGGAGTGCAAATAATGGCAACACCTAAAATTAAAGAGCTAATTGAGAGCATAACGAGCCTCTTGCCTAGCAATACTGAGGGGATAAAAGACGATTTTAAAGATAATCTCAAAATATTATTAAATGATTATCTAAGAAAAATTAATGTCGTCACCAGGGAAGAATTTGATACTCAAAATGCAGTGCTCAAAAAAACCAGAAGTAAACTTGATGAAATAGAGAGAAAATTAAAGGGTAAATAGTTATCTAGATTCTTCAAGCATATAATCTACTGCAAGTTTGACCTCTTCATCGTTTAATGACATTAAGCCCCTTTAGCCGGCATAACACCAATACCATTTATAGCATTACTATAGAAGTGTATCATTACCCTTTGCTAATCTGTCCCCCACTGGTCTGCCTTACCAGTTATTGGAGCACCCGCAGCTCCGCTCATGTGGCAAGACATGCAAACAGAGTTATAGACATCTTTTCCAGATTTGGATGATGCAACCTGAACCACTTCTGATTTGAATGTAGGATTACTTGCAGTTTATTTTCTCGGTGATGCTAAACGCTGCTCAGTAGCAGTTGCTTTAACTTCATCGTAAGCATCGTTTGATATAGAAGAAGCAAAAACCTTTGAGAGAATAGCAATAATAATTGCAAGAACGATTATACCAAGTGTGATGTAACCAAAAATTGTGTAGAAAGCTTTATCTGACGTTGGTGAGCTCATATTCCCTTAAAATTAATGTTTTATTTTACAAATATTTTAATTGCCTAGATTATACTTGAAAAGATATTAATTTGAATAAATATTTGCGTCTGTAGCTCAGTTGGATAGAGCATTAGCTTCCGAAGCTAAAGGTCAGAAGTTCGAATCTTCTCAGGCGCTATTTATCCTCTCGGCAGCAATTATTGTATTTTCAATCAGTGCACATACTGTCATAGGACCAACACCTCCAGGAACTGGAGTGATTGCAGATGCTTTTTCTTTAGCAGATTCAAAATCAACATCTCCACATAGCTTGCCGTCTATATTATGGATGCCAACATCTATAACGACAGCGCCATCTGGGATCTGATCTCCGGAGATAAATTTTGGTACACCTACAGCTACGATTATTACATCTGCATCAGAGAGTTTATGATTCAGATCTTTCGTACGAGAGTGGCACATTGTAACGGTTGCATTTTCTGATTGACATAATATTGAAACGGGTTTACCAACAATGTTTGATCTTCCAATTACGGTAACGTTTTTACCACTTAGATCAGTTCCAGATATTCTTAACATTTGCATGATACCCTTTGGTGTACATGAAACCAGAGTATCTTCACCTAAAAACAATTTTCCAACATTATTGGGTGTGAATCCGTCTACATCTTTTGAAGGATGAATTCTATTAAGAACTTTTGCAACAGAAATGTGATCTGGCAGAGGAAGTTGAACTATTACCCCGTGAATCAATGAATCATTATTAATTTTATCGATTTCTGATAAAATCTCCTCCTCACTTATCTCAGCTGTAAATCGTCTAACCTCAGACTTGATACCGGCCTTAGCTGCAAACTTTTCTTTTTGAGCTACATAGCTTGCAGATGCTTTCATTTCACCCACTAGAATTACAACCAAATTAGGAACAATGTTTTTCTCTTTTAATTCTTTAACCTTTACAGAAAGCTCTTTTTCTAAAATGTGTTCTGCAACCTCTCGACCACTTATAATTTTCGCTGTCATTTTTTCCTCTCCTCAGTCATTTCTTTCACGTTCAACTAAAAAATTCACAACGCTGTAAAGTTCATCGTAACTTGAGACGAAAGAGCCACTTGTTAAATATTTTCCGTTGACAACCAAAGTTGGTACAGAATCAATTTGATATTTCCTCGCCAAATTACTTGCTTTTTTAACTCTTGCTTCAGTACCGTAACTGTTATACTTTTCCGAAAAAATTTTGGTATTGATTTCACTTTTACTCAAAAATTCAATCATAGCCTCCTCAGTATCAAGTCTATTGTTCTCTATGTGTATTTCTTCAAAAATTAAATTGTGTAAATCATCAATTTCATTCATCTGACTCAAAGCATAATAAAGTTTGGCATGTGGCATCCATGAATCTCTGAGTGCTACAGGAACTTTTACAATTTTTGCATCTGTGTCTAAGTCTGCTTCAATCCTATCAATAGTTGGTTCTAAATTGAAGCAATGAGGACATCCGTACCAGAAAAATTCGTAAATAATTATGTCTTTAGATTCAGATTGTTTCTCTGTTGAGATTTGAACATACTTTTGAGCATAAACAGCTGAGGATGCGGCCGTGATTAAAAGTAGCATGAACGCAAGATTTCGTAGTTTCAACATTAGTATAAACCTTCGATATAGCTGGCTACAGCTTTCATTTCTTCGTCTGTCATTCTGTGAACAATATTTCTCATCATCTTATTATAATCGTTTGATCTGACAGATGCTTGAAAGTTTTTCAATTGTTGATATGTGTATTGTGAATGTTGGCCCGATAGCATAGGAATGGCAGCAGCGTAATTTCCTTGTCCATTTGGTCCGTGACAGCTGATGCATGCCTGAATTTTGATTTCCATATTGCCACCTCGGTATATATTTCTTCCCAGATCAAGATATTTGTCTTGGGTTAAACCCACTTTAGATTCTAGGGAGGCGTAGTAAGCTGATAGATCCTCTATGTCGCTGTCTGATAGCGTCATAGCAATTCCATACATTACTGCATTATTTCTATTACCCTCAGCGCCTTTTCTAAATTCATATAACTGTGAAGCCAAGTACTTTGGATTTTGACCCGCCAATTTTGGCCAAACTGGGTTTAGAGAGATGCCGTTATCACCGTGGCATGCAGCACATGACACTGATAATTCTTTACCCTTAGCTATGTCTGAAGAATACGCAGGATTAATAAGGTTGCTTACAATAAGAAAGATGTAAAATAAAGACAACAGAAATTTCATTGGGCTAATTATAGCGAAATAATTTTTTAGTGCAATGAATGCAATTTAAGTCTCTTGCCAGTTTGAACCACTGAATGTGTTGACAAGGAGTGGGACACTGAGTTTTTCAGCTGAACCCATAAGGTCAGAAATTTTATCTCCATATCTATGAATATCTGAGTCTTCGATTTCAAACACAAGCTCATCATGAACTTGCATTATCATAAAAACATTGTGGATATTCTCTCTAATCAACCATTCCTTTATGTTGATCATAGCAATTTTTATAATATCCGCAGCAGTACCCTGAATGGGTGCATTAATAGCTGTCCTCTCTGCTGCGCTCCTAACTTGGAAGTTGGAGTGACTGATGTTAGGCAAAAATACTTTGCGACCATGCATAGTCTCAACATATTCTTGTTTGCTTGCTAATTCTTTTAACTCCTCCATAAATTCTTTCACTCTTTTGTATTTAGCAAAGTATGTATCAATAATACCTTTTGCCTCAACGTTATCTATCTTAAGTTGCTTAGCCAGTCCGTATGCTGATATTCCATAGATTAAACCAAAATTTATTGCTTTTGCTGCTCTACGTTGATCACTTGATGGCTCGTCTTTAATGTTGAAAACTTTCCTCGCAGTTGATGAGTGAATATCTTCACCGGTTAAGAAACTCTCAATCATAGCGGGGTCTTTTGCTAGGTGAGCCATAATTCTTAGCTCAATCTGTGAGTAATCTGCTGAGAAGAGTTTATACCCCTCTCGCGGAATAAATGCAGATCTAATTTTTTTTCCATCATCTGTTCTTATTGGTATATTTTGCAAATTAGGTGATGAAGATGAAAGACGTCCAGTAATTGTGATGGTCTGATTATATGATGTATGTAATCTATTAGAAATATCACTGACTTGATCACCAAGTTTATCTGTATATGTATTTTTTAATTTTAATAAATTCCTATAAGACAGTACTAAATTAGGTAATTCGTGATCTTCGGCTAATTGTGACATTACATCTTCATTGGTTGAAGGCTGTCCTTTTGGTGTTTTTTTTAAAATAGGAAGTTTTAATTCATCATAAAATATTTCTTGAATTTGTTTTGGAGAACTTATGTTAAATTCTCTACCAGAAATCTTATAGATGTTTTTTTCAATCTTATCAATACGCTTTGCTAAATTTTGTGATTGCTTACTCAATTCTTTATTGTTTAAGGAGACGCCTATATACTCCATGTCTGCAATTATTAGCATCAGCTTGACTTCAATTTCTGTGTAGATTTTAAGTAATTTTTTGTCTTTTTTAAGAAGTGTACTCAACTTTTGATAAAGTAAGAATGTTAAATCAGCATCTTCACAAGCATATTCGACTGCTTTAGATATTTCGACATCCGCAAAAGATATTTGGTCTTTGCCTTTCCCGGCAACACTTTCATATGATATTGGTTTATGATCAAGGAATTTTGATGATAGCGTATCCATGTCATGCTTACCGCTGGAACTTATAACATATGACATAAGCATCGTATCCTCTATCCTGTTTTTAAAAATCACGGAATACTTCTTGAGGACATTAATATCGTACTTAAGATTCTGGCCTATGACGGTTAAACTTTTATCTTCGAGTAACTCTCTTAGTATATCCAAGGTATCATCAAACGGTAAATTGATATCATCAGCAGAATTGTGACTTAAAGGACAATAGAAACTTGAATTATTTTTATAGCTCAAACTAAATCCAACAAGTTCTGCCTTATGGAAATCGAGCGATGTAGTCTCTGTATCAAAAGAATATATTTTGCTCAGCTTACATTCTTTTATAATTTTTTTTAATTCTTTGAGGTTTTTAATTAAATTGTAATCTTTTTTTATAACTTCCTTTTTGGCTTTAATATTCAGTTTTTCAGATAATGTTTTGAGTTCATACTTTTTTATGATTGTTTCCAGTTTTGTTTTATCAGCTGAGCCCCTTTTGAGCTGATCTGGATCAAGAGATAACTTTAAATTATCTTTGAGAGCTACTAATTTCTTTGCCAACTCAATAGTCTCTAGTGACGATTCAATATTTTCCTTTAGCTTACCTTTTAGTTGAGATGAATTTTCGATTATGTTATCGAGATCATTATATTGCTCTAGTAATGTAACTGCAGTTTTAGGTCCAACTTTAGGTACCCCAGGAATATTATCTGATGTATCACCAACAAGGCACAGATAGTCAAATATTTGACTAGGCCTTACTCCAAACTTCTCTTTTACGCCCTCAACGTCAAGTACTTTGGAATCAAAATTATTCATTAATATAGTATTTTCGTCTACAAGTTGAGCTAAGTCTTTATCTCCAGAGGATATAATTGTTTTCGAATTCTTTATTTTAATTTGTCTTGCTATAGACGCAATTACGTCATCTGCCTCTACACCTTTTTCTTGTATAACCATTACACCGAGAGCTTCAACAAGATTAATAATTGCACCTGTTTGCTCAGATAGCTCAGCGGGCATAGAATTTCTATTTGCTTTGTATTCATCGTAAATATCGTGTCTAAAATTCTTTCCTTTAGCATCAAAAACCATAACTAGATATTTAGGGCTGTACTCATTGAGTATACGATTCAACATGTTAGCAAAGCCATGGATGGCCCCAGAATTTAAGCCTGAGGATGTTTTGAGGTTTGGTAAAGCATAGAATGCTCTGTAGAGATAGGATGACCCATCAATGATTATAAAATTATCGGCATTTTCTTCTTGGAAAACCATATAAATTTAGATATCGTTTGTTCATTAAAAGTTATATATCATAATTACATGTCTGTATACACAATTCTAAAAAACAAAGATGTCAGAAGAATCCTCAGTAGTTATGACATTGGTACCTTACAGTCATTCAGAGGAATTTCAGAAGGAATAACCAATACAAATTATTTTATAAACACCTCAAGCGGGAAATATGTTCTGACAATATTTGAAGATATCAAAAAATCTAAAGTTACTAAATATCTAAAGTTAATGAATTTCTTTTCAAGTGATGGTTTATGCTCTCCAGAGATAATGTCTACGAAGACTGGAGATATCCTTACTCTGGTCAAAAATAAGCCTTGTTCAATAATGAAAAAACTTTCAGGGAAAACTGTTGAAAATACTAGTAATCAACTTTGTAAATCTCTCGGGGGGCTCATAGGAAAGTTTCACATATCAGGAATGAAATTAAAAACCAATATATCAAATAGTAGAGATATAGTATGGGTTGAGAAGACTATAAATAAAATTAAGAATCACATAACCTCTGATCAATTAAAACTTCTCAAACACTCGCATAGAATTTTTGAGAAACTTTTTAATCTAGATTTGCCATATGGAGTTATTCATTCTGATCTATTCAGAGATAATGTACTCGCTAGTAAAAATAAAGTCACAGGGATAATAGATTATTATTATTCATTTAACGGACCATTAATCTATGAATTAGCAGTGATAGCTAATGACTGGTGCATAAATAAAGACGGTACAATACATCAAGGAAAGTTTACAAATCTAATCTCTAGCTACAACTCAATTAGAGAAATTAATAAAAAAGAGATGAAATATATGAATAATGCGATGGTTGCAGCCGCATTAAGATTCTATCTCTCAAGGTTAACGGATATGATTTTCCCTAAAGTAGGAGAAATCACTCACATCAAAGACCCAAATATTTTCGAAAATATTTTATTGAAGAGAATCGAACAAAAGTGAAAATATTCGATAAGATTACTTATTGGTCACATGTTATTACTAAACAGTGTTTTTATGTGATGTTCATTCTAGTTATACTAAATATTTTTCTTAGATATGTATTTAATATCAACTTTATTTTTATGCAAGAACTTGTTATGTATATGCATGCTTTCGTTTTTCTTTTCGGTATATCAATATGTTTAAAAGATGATAAACATGTTCGCATTGATGTAATTTCAAATAAACTCGATGAAAAAATAAAAAGGGTAATAGAAAAGTTAGGGTTGGTTCTTCTCATAATTCCTTTTTGTATCTTTGTTATCTATGAGAGCAGTCCAATGATTCTTAGATCTTGGGATATGTTGGAAGGGTCAAGCGAACCAGGTGGTTTGCCTTTCACTTATCTTCTAAAAACATCTATTTATATATTTGCATTATTAATTTTATTGCAAGCTTTAAAAAGACTAATTGAGATAAAATAAATGGAAATCATTATTATTTTTTTAGTCATAACTTTTCTATTTCTTCTAAGCGGTTTCCCCGTGGCTTTTATTCTATCTGGTATTTCACTTTTATTTGCTCTTATAGGTGTAACCTTTGGATATTTTGACTATTCTTTTTTGATGGCCTTTCCTAATAGACTATATGGTGTTATGGGTAACCAAAATCTTCTTGCAGTTCCATTATTCATTTTTATGGGCTTGATTTTAGAAAAAACAAAGATTGCCGAAAATCTTATACATGATATGAATGCAATGTTCAATCAAACAGATAGTGGCTATGCAATATCAGTAGTTGTTGTTGGAGCATTAATGGCTGCAAGTACCGGAATAGTCGGAGCAAGTGTAGTTACCCTAGGACTACTGACTTATCCTGTACTTGTGAAAAATGGTTATTCTCCGAGTCTTGCCTCTGGAACGATTTGCGCTTCGGGAACATTAGGGCAAGTTATCCCACCATCTCTAGTTTTAATCTTACTTGCAGATGTATTGTCTTCATCATATCAGCAAGCTCAGTTGAATATGGGAGTCTTCAGCCCAGAAACGATAACAATCGCAGATCTATTTGTAGGCGCTATTCTACCAGGGCTCATCCTTCCTCTTTTGTATATAGTTTATTTGAAAACTCTCAAGATTAAATCAATTGAGAAAACCAACAGCAAAAAGTTTAATCTTTTCAATATCATTTATCCGCTTGGTTTGATGTTTATCGTTTTAGGCTCTATTATTTTTGGGATTGCTACTCCTTCTGAGGCGGCTGGTATAGGTGCACTAGGAGCAATCATAATTGCTTATGGCAGGAAGGATCTATCAAAAGATATTCTTGATAATTGCGTGTATGACTCTATTAAGCTAACTTCGATGGTTTTTATGATTCTTATAGGGGCCATTTTATTCTCTCTGGTCTTCAGAGGGCTAGAAGGCGAAGAATTTATTCACAAATTATTAGTTGAGTTGCCTAATGATAAAATGCTAACTCTTATTATTGTCCTTATCATTATGTTTTTACTAGGCTTCATCTTAGACTTCATTGAAATCACATTTATTGTAATCCCTCTAATTGGTCCAGCGCTATTTACTCTTGGCTTTGACCCTCTCTGGTTGGGTATTTTAATCGCACTTGTGTTACAGACATCATTTATAACACCGCCATTCGGTTTTCTTTGTTTTACCTCAGAGGAGTTTTACCGCGTAATGTGAAAACTATCGAAATCTATAAAGGCATTGTACCCTTCTTAATCATTCAGGTGATTTTAATGATTTGTGTGTTTACCTTTCCAAGCTTAGCGACTTTTCTTCCAGAACTACTACTTAAATGAGCTCAAGTAGGCATCCTCAGATATCAAAGTCCAAGGCCTAACCCTACTCAAAAAATTGACATAAGAATCATAAACTTTCTTAGATAGATTATTTTTTTGACTTAGTTCAAGTAATATCTCATCGCTGATTTTATTTAATTTTGACAGTACTTCAGCTGGGAACTGCTTAATTTGAACCTTTTCCTTCTTAAAAAATTCAAGAGCTTGATAGTTTTTAGCCATGTAATCGGAGATCATATCAACGTTTGCTGCCTTACAAGCTATATCGATAATAGATTTATGTTGATCTGATAAGCTATTATAAGCATCTTTATTGATGATACATTCCAATGATGGTCCTGGTTCATGCCACCCCGGATAGTAATAGTATTTTGCTGCCTTGTGCAAACCAAAAGCCCTGTCATTGTATGGGCCAACCCACTCAGTCGCATCTATCACACCTGTTTGCAATGAGGTGAATATCTCAGCTCCTGCCAGTGTAAATGGTGTTCCTCCAGCTCTTGCAAGTACCTCGCCACCAAGTCCAGGTATCCTCATTTTAAGTCCTTTCAAATCATTAGTTGTATTTATCTCTTTATTGAACCAACCTCCCATTTGGACACCTGTATTGCCGGCTGGCCTTGGAATTAAATTAAAATTTTCGTAAACCTCTTCCCAAAGTTTTATGCCATCTCCGTAATATAACCATGAGTTCATCTCTTGCGCGGTCATGCCAAATGGCACTGACGAAAAGAATTGTGCGCTTCTGTTTTGCCTTTCCAATAATATGCGCCAGAGTGTCCCATCTCTGCACCTCCAGAGGAAACAAAATCAAAAACACCTAATGGTGGAACTAATTCATTAGCTCCGAAGACCTTTACCTCAAGGCTTCCCCAGACAATTTGTTGATATATCTTGCGGAGTCTCAGCACCTGCTCCTAGCCCTGGAAAATTCTTAGGCCATGAAGTAACCATTTTCCATTTAATTTTTGTTTTAGCTAATGAATTTTTCGGATGAAGACCACCAACTAATGCAGTTGCCGATAATAACCCAAGTGATTTGAAGAATTTGCGTCTATTGTTCATTTATAAAAACTCAAGATGAGCATAGGTGAGCACAAGCCATTTAGATCCATAGTCCTCAAAGTTGATATAGAGCTTTAAATTATCATCTTCTCCCTCGTAGCTCAATACTACACCGCTACCGAATTTTTGATGCTTCACTCTCTGACCTATCTTAAAGCCATGTTTATGATCATCTTTTTTCTTAATGGAATAACATTCTTACTTTTAACATGTTGGTAGTTATCAGATTTAACACTCTCTAGTAGCTCATCAGGAATCTCACTGATAAACCTTGATGGCATGAGATAATTATAAGAACCGTGTAAATATCGAGCATTAGCAAACGTAATGTACAAAGATTTCATAGCTCTTGTAATAGCCACATAGCATAGCCTTCTCTCCTCTTCGAGAAAATCTTCTCCGCTCTTTCGGTTCTCGTTTGGGAAAATACCCTCCTCTAAACCTGTTAAAAATACAACTGGGAACTCCAATCCTTTCGCTGAGTGAATTGTCATTAGTTGTACAGGATCATTATCTAATTTTGATTGATAGTCACCAGCTTCAAGAGCAGCATTATCAAGAAAATCATCAATGATATTCTCACTATCATAGTTATTTTTTATAAAATTCTCTGCTGTGATAAACAGCTCTTCTATATTTTCTTGTTTAGATATAGCCTCCTCACCTTTTTGTTCAGAGTAATAAGACTTAAGTTTTGATTCTTTATAAATTTTTATCAATATCTCATCCAATGATAAGTCATTAATTTCGTTCGATATAATCTCAATAAGTGAAATGTAATTTGTTAATGATGTTTTTACGCGTGATGATATTTCATCGTTATTTTGATTTTGGAGGGATTTTATTGTCTTCCATAATGATCGGTTATCTGCTTTTGCAAATTTTCTTATAATATCGATCGTTTTTTGACCTATACCACGTGGTGGATTATTTATGGTTCTTTCAAAAGCAGAGTCATCGTCAGGATTTACTATAACCCTCAAATAAGCAATCATGTCTTTAATTTCAGATCTCTCAAAAAATCGGAAACCGCCATAGATTATGTATGGTATACCCCTTCCATTTAGCTCTTCTTCAAGCCTTCTTGATAAAAAGTTATTTCTGTACAAAATAGCTATTTCGATTTTTGTAACCATCTCTCTCTAACATTTTAATTTTATCCACAATAAATGATGACTCCTCATCATTATTATAAGCCTCAAATATTTTTACTGTTTCGCCTCTCTCTGAAGCTGTCCACAATTCCTTGCCCAGCCTATTTTTATTATGTGAAATCAGTGAGTTTGCAACTTTGAGTATTTTATTTGTGGATCTGTAATTTTGTTCAAGTTTAAATATTTCAACATCAGTAAATTGATCTGTAAATGATTTAATATTTTTACTCAATGCACCTCTCCATCCATAAATTGATTGATCATCGTCACCAACTGCGTAAAGCGAACCCGTGTCATTATTTAGAGTTTTAAAAGCTTGAATTGTAGTAGATTAGTATCTTGAAACTCATCAACCATGATATGTTTAAATCTTTTCGTGTAGTAATTCAAGATCTGAGTGTGAGAGCGAAAAAGTTCATAAGTTTTTAGTATTAGATCCGCAAAATCAACAGACATTGTTTGTTTCAGAATATTCTCATACTCTTTAAAAATAGCTACATAAACCTCATCATCTTTATCGCTAATGTTATCGCTCCTGTGTCCATTATCTTTCTTTCGATTGATAAAGGATTGAATTGATTTAGGATCATAAAGTTTTTCATCATAATTATTACTCTTAAGTATTCTTTTTATCAGTCTTAATTGATCCTGAGAATCAAGTATTGTAAATCTCTCAGATAGTTCTGCTTCTCTCCAATGAATTTTTAATATTCTTCTACAAATACCGTGAAAAGTCCCAAACCATAATCCTTGAGATGATATTTTAAGAATAGACTCAATCCTGTCTTTCATTTCCCTGGAAGCTTTATTAGTAAAGGTTAGTGCCAAAACATCTGATGGGCGTACATTGAAGTCTTGTATCAGTTTTGCAATTCTGTATGTCAGAACTCGTGTCTTCCCGCTGCCAGCACCTGCTAGAACAAGCTTGTTTCCCTCATTGCAATTAACGGCAATTAGTTGTTGATCATTTAGAGAGTTTTCAAAATCTAGTTGACTCATTTGGGTCTAGTTAAATACAGTAATGCGGCAATTATGAGAATTGACTCTCCCTTGAATGAACTAAAATATTCAAAAGGGATAAGTAAAGTTCCCAACAGGATAACTAATGAGAAATAAAAATGATTTATTCTTCTATTCGAGCTAAGCTTTTCTTCGATAATTCTCAATTGTTCAAAGTTTTTTGTTAGATCAGATGAGTTTCCACTATAGTGGTTTGATATTCTTCTAAAAAAAGATGGGATCTCTGGCAATATCTCCAAGTAATCATCAAAGTTCGTGAATATTTTTTTGGCTATGACCCTAGGACCCTTTTGTTCTTTCATCCATTTTTCGAGGATAGGTTTCGATGTTTTCCAAAGATCTAATTCAGGATTAAATTCTCTTCCAAGCCCTTCTGTATATAATAAAGTCTTTTGCATGAGGATAAGTTGAGGTTGAACTTCTAATTTGAACCTTCTAGCTGTATCAAAAAGTCCGACAATAATGTCGCTTAATGAAACATCTTTGATAGGTTTATCTAACATGCATTCACAATTTTCTCTTATAGCGCTCTCCAATGACGGAATATTTGTATCTTTTGGAACCCACTCACACTCTACGTGTAATTTAGCCACACTAGCGTAGTCTCTATTGAAAAAAGCAATAAAATTCTCTGCTAAATATTTTTTATCGAATTCACTCAGGGAGCCCATTATTCCAAATCGACTAATACAAATCTGAATGAATCATTATGTTTTTGGATGAATATGTTGCCTGGATGCATATCAGCATGAAAGAAATTATGTTCAAAGACCTGGATAAAAAAGAGTTCAACTGATTTTTCTGCAATATCCTCAAAAGATATATTCTCCATTTCTAATGATTTCTTATCATTTATAGGAATGCCGTAGATACGTTCCATAATCATAACTTTGTTAGTTAAATAAGAGCAATACACTGTGGGAATATATATGTTAGTTGAGTTTAAAAAATTTTTACGAATTTGTTTCGCATTAGCAGCTTCTTTTATTAAGTTTAGCTCATCATAAATAACCATCTCATAGTCATCTACGATGTCAATGAGATGCATTCTTTTGAAATCATCAGATAGATTCTCAAGATAATTGGCAATTTTTTTCATGAGTGAAATATCTTGAATGATTTTAGATCTTATATCGGGCCTTACAACTTTTACAATTACATCTTCGCCAGTTTTTAGTTTAGCTGGATGGACTTGAGCAATAGAAGCTGAAGCCATGGGGCTTGAATCAAATGATTCAAAGATGTCATTTATATTTTTTCCTAGTTCATCCTCAATGAGTTTCCTAGCAATCTCACCATCAAAAGGCGTAACATTGTCTTGTAGTTTTGCAAGTTCAGTAGCTATGTCTTCACTTAGAAGATCTTTCCTAGTTGATATCATCTGACCCAGTTTTACAAAAATTGGACCTAAATCTTCACATATCAATCTAATATTTTCTGCGATGTTGATAGTTTTTTTAAAAGTAAACAAATTCCAAGGTATAAGAAAAAACAAATATTTTTTGCTGCCCATAAGATTTGATCGTATTAAATATTTGTCAATATCATACTTAAAAAATAAGAACGTAATTTTCGATATGCGTAAAAAGTTTTTCATTTTAATTTCTTAACAAGTTTCTCAGTCCTAGTTTTTATCTCATCAACTTGATCAAGATAATCATTAATCTCTTGCTTTGTGGGAATCAAGTTAATATCGTATTTTAGAAAGTTTGACAGTGATTCATTATTACTTTCATTGGATTCTTTGAGTTTATTTTTGAGTGGATCAAAGATAGAGAATAGAGTTGATGTAGGTTTTTGGCCAATCAATTCAATAATAATAATGCGTAATAGGTTAGATTCCTTGAAAAAACTATTTAATGCATTTGCAGATTCTATATCGCCAGTTATCGTTATCTTAGATGAAAAAAGATCGCTACCTCCGGTAGATGCATAAAATATGAACGATGATAAAGTGCCCGATATTTCAACATCCTGATGATCTGAATCTGTTAAGACGCTAATCTTGTCCTCGTTAAAATTCAGGAGCAATTCGAGTGAAATATCTTCAATAGAGAGCTTAATGATTTTTTTAGTGAGATTTTCAGGTACTAATTCTTTATATAGTTTTATGGATAAACCTGAACTCAAGACTTCATTTATACTCTTTATTATCTTTTCTTTCATAGTTTTCTTGCAATGTGTATTGTAGCAACATCCTCAAGTAGATTGACTATTTTAGTGCATTCAAACCCAACTTCAAGACACATCTCTTCAATTTGCTCAGGTAAGAAGTATGTTTGAATAGACTCACCTAAGTATTTATAACTCTCGAAATCGTCAGCAACTATTTGGCCAATTTTGGGTATAACCTTAAGTGTATAGGTTTTGAATAATTTCGAATAAATTTCATTTCTTGGTTTTTTAAAATCCATCAATAAAAATAGTCCACCGGGTTCCAGACAATCATATATATTTCGTAATCCTTTTTCATGATTTGTGAAATTTCTAAATCCAAATGCAAGTGTAACTAAGTCATACTTATTACTTGAAAGTTTAAAGTCCTCAATCCCGCTATTTTCATAGATCATGTCTGTGATACCGCTATTTAAAAATTTTTGTTTACATATTTCTATCATCTCCTTATTAGGATCTAAGCATGTGAGATTAATACTATTTTTTTGTTTCTTAATTGCTAGAGCAATGTCACCTGTCCCACAAGCGACATCTAGGACATTTTTTTTATTACTTAAATTACACAACCTCAAAAACTGTTTTTTCCAAAACCTATGGAGTCCAAAAGACATAATATCGTTCATTAAATCATATCTATTTGATACTGATGTAAAAACTTGATTTACTTTGCTTGGTTTGTCTTTTTGATCAATCTCTTTATATCCAAATTTAGTTTTTTCCATTTTTAACTTCTCTTCCTCTCAACTCTGTAAACATTTTTTATTTTGTTGAGTTTATCTATGAGTTTATTGAGGCTATTCAGACTTTTAACTGATATTATAAATACCATCATATTGCGACCAGCTTCATGTGTATCAGTGTAGTTCACGCTCTCAATATTATGATTACTCTGTGCAATTACCGAGGATACTTGTGCGAGTACACCACGAACATTCTCTACCTCAACCATGATAGATGCACTGAAAAAATTATCAACGTTTTCACTCCATCTTAATTCTATATTATCTTTATCGCGCTTAATGTGACGTATGCTTTTGCAACTACTTCGGTGAACTACTATTCCTTTACCTTGAGTTATGTGTCCAACAATAGTATCACCGGGTATAGGATGGCAACATTTTGCATAAGACATAACTAGTCCCTCTGAGCCCTCGATGTCATATATAGTTTTACTAGTATCTTGCTTGAATGATGGGGCCATCCTCAGAGCAATTAATTTAGGGATGACATTACCGAGCCCGATTTCAACATATAACTCCTCAATGGTTTTGAATTTGTACTCCGAAAGAATGAAGTTTAGTGTTTTAGAAGGAACATCATTCAATGATACTTCCATTTCATTCAAACTAGACATCAGTAATTTTTCTCCTAGCTTCTGAGCATCAGACTCATGAATACTTCTTAGGTAGTTTCTTATCGATGTACGTGCTTTTACTGAAGTAACAAAATTTAACCATGATGGATCAGGTTTAGCAATTTCTGATTTCTCTATTACAACCCTTTGACCATTTTTTAAAATAGTATTTGGAGGTTTAAATTCCCCATCCACTTTACCAGATGAGTATTTGTTACCTAAATCAGTATGAATAGTATATGCAAAATCAATTAAGGTAGATTTTTTCGGTAACTCTATAATCTCGCCTTTCGAGGAAAAAACGTAAACTTTACCGGGATTCAAATCATCTTTTATGCTGCCAAGAAATTCTGTTGGATTACCGGACTGCTTTTGAATATCCAAGAGATTATTTAACCATTGTTGCTCTCTGGAGAGTTTTGAGATTGATGACGTTGTCTTGTAAAGCCAATGAGCTGCAATGCCTGATTGTGCAAGTTGATCCATTTCTTGTGTCCTTATCTGAAATTCAAGCGGTAAATTATGTGGCCCAAGCACAGTTGTGTGAAGAGATTGATATCCGTTTGATTTTGGTATTGCAATATAATCTTTGAATCTACCAGGAATTGGTTTATATAAATTATGAATACATCCGAGTGCTCTGTAACAAAAGTCTACTGAGTCAGTGATAATTCGAACTCCAAAAATATCATTTATTTGAGAAAACTTGAGCTCTTTAGATCTCATTTTTTTATAAATTCCATAAGGGTGCTTTTCCCTTGCTTTAGTGATACTTTTAATTGATTCAGAATTTAGTTTTTTTATTACTTCTGATTGAATTTTACTCATAAGAAGTTTTCTGTTACCTCTCGCCTTGTCGATACTTTTTACGAGAGTAAGATGTCTTAGCGGAAAATATGTCTTGAAAGAGAGATTTTCTAACTCTGTTGATAAATTATGTATCCCGAGTCTTAGTGCTAAAGGAGCATATATTTCGAGTGTTTCTCTTGCAATTCTTCGCGCTTTTTTATTTTCTAGAACACTTATAGTAGATAAATTATGACGCCTGTCTGCTAATTTTATAAGCAAAACTCTTATATCATTACTCATAGCCATAATCATCTTCCTTAAATTCGCGGCATCTGCCTCTTCTTTTGATTCAAAATTAATTTTATCGAGCTTACTCACGCCATCGACGAGTTCTGAAACTTTTTTTCCAAATAATTTTTCTAAGTCCTCAAGTCCAATATTTGTGTCTTCGACAACATCATGGAGAATGGCTGCCATTATAGTCTCATGGTCTAACTCGTAATCAGCCAGATATGATGCAGCGTCAAGAGGATGATTTATATAATTCTCACCTGATTTTCTCTTCTGACCGCTATGAGCATCTTTAGCTATACTATATGCTTTCTCAACTTTTTTAACTTGATAAGAATTCAAGTACTTTTGAAGTTTCTTTTTAAAGTTTACAAAAGCAATATCTTCGGTATTTCTTTTCTTCTTTGCTACAGCCATATATCTAGAATAAGATTTTTAGGCGGGTTTGTCTTCTGTATTTTCTTCCTGCAAAGACTCAGGTTCAACTATTTGAGCGTCATTTTCATCTGATTCAACTTGAGATTCAGGTAATTCAGCCTGAGAGAGTTGTTGCGATTCAGTAACAATATCTGATATTGCTTCTTCTTCTGCTATTGCATCTGAGAGCTGTTCTTCAATTTTTTGTTTTCTTCGAATTTCAAAGTAAGACATATCAATTAAACCCTCAGCAATCTCTTTTAGTGCGACTACACTTGGCTTTCCAGGATAGTCTATTTTAGGTTCAGAACCATCAAGAATGTCTTTTGCGCGTTGACTTGCTAAGGAGACAATGTCATAGGCATTATCTATTTTCTTTAAGCAATCCTCAATTGTAACTCTAGCCATGAGCAAAGAGTATATCAGATTATCCATACCTAGCAAGGCAACTAAAGTATATTTATTTTACTAACAGAAATTATAAGGTGTTATTTTCGAATTAAGAATAATGGCTTTTAATGATTTTGTTGCTTCAGCAAAATTGTCATTCATTACCGTATAATCAGCAAATTTGACGTATTTTAACTCATCTTTTGCTTTGGAAACTCTTTTTTCGATAACTTCATCACTATCCAATCCTCTGTCGAACAATCTTTTTTCTAGCTCTTCTACGCTTGGGGGAAGAATATATATAGATTGAGATGAAGGTATTTTAGATTTAATCAGAAGCATCCCTTTATAGTCAATCTCCAAAATAGCATCTTTTCCAGATGCAAGGATTTCATTTATAGACTCATAAGTTGTGCCATAAAAGTTATCATAAACATTTTGCGACTCGATGAACTTATTATTTTTTTTGTTCTCGATGAATTCATCTTTAGATATGAAGTGGTAATCTTGACCGTCTACTTCTCCAGATCGTATGGTTCTTGTTGTATAAGAAACTGTCTGTTCAAGAAATGAATAGGTTTGACATAGTTCTCTTACTAAAGATGTTTTCCCGCACCCTGACGGTGCACTTATAATGAAAATATTCGACATATATCCTGTTAAATTTTAGATTCATAGTTTATCATAAGTCCCATAGGAGAGGTATATGGGTGATCCATGGAAATCAATTACACCTAAGGGTGTTCAAGTTTTTTGTAAATGCATCAATTGCAACACTTTTAGTATGGTTAACTGTTGAAAATCATCTTCAATGGTTGCTAATTTGCTTGTTGACTGCTTCATCAAAACCTTTGGGCTTATAGTTTACTATGCTATCGCAGTAATTATTCTTTACAAACTTCTGTATAAAAAGTTCGTATGATGTAAATGAGAAGCGGGAACAAAATTTGCGATAATTTCTATGATTTTAATTTGGCTAGTCTGGGAGGGCTTTTCTTTTCGTTCCTAACAATTCCACTTGGAATGATAGGAATATTTCCAGCTCTTGCAAACTCATTAATAGTTGGTACCGTTATTTTGCGATATTCATAACTGTTTATTATGGCTTACATGGGAAATACTTCACTACCCTTATGCTAGAACATATGCCTTGGGTAATTGCTCCTGATAAGTTCTTGCCTTTTTTTTGGCTATGGATTAACGCCATAATGGCTGGCCTACTAAATGTATTTGATGTAAACGCTTTCTGGTATTTTGTAGATCTATTCTTCATTTTTGCTGCCATCTTTATTTATAGGGACAAAAGTCCAAGAAAAACATGGGTTGAGAATAAAAAACAAGACGACTACTTTGATGATTGAATCATTTTTACTTTTCAGGAATAATATCTATCCCAAGCTTTCTCTCCTAACTTAACCATAAAAGCAATAGCTAACAAAGCCTCCTGGAAGTGCAAAAACACCTGCTAAACCCAGACCTTTAAGTAAATCAGAAAACTGTTTATTGCTTGGCCCAGTTCTTCTTTTGTAATTTTTCGTTGTTAGTAACGTACTTCTGATAAATTTTTAAACATTTCATTAGATTCTCTTGTCTCATCTGCAAGAATAGTCTTAATTTTGGCTAATGAAGCTCTGATATTTTCATTTCCTTTGATCAGAGATGAATAAATTTTTCAAAAATATTAATATCCATTTTTAAAGTACAATGCTCCTCATTACTCTAATGATATACAATGTAATATGGCTAAATTATTTTTGCTAGTATTATTAATCCTGATGAAGCCCTACAAGTGATGTGCTTGCTTCTGATGACATTGGTATAAATATTACCTCAAGGGCGATATCAGAAAGCTTTGAAAGTTTGGACAAAAGAGTTAAATGAAGGAAAAAGAGAGGCAATGTATAATATCGCCTTACTGTATTTTTCGGAAAGGAGTTGAAAAAATTTACCTCTACCCTTACGAATATTGTAAAAAGGGAGCTTACAAAGGCTCGGCAAGAGCCATGAATAATTTGGCATATATGTACATGAGAGGATTAGGTACAAAAAGAATTATATGTCAGCGTACGCATGGTCAGAAATTGCTATTGAAATGGATATAACTCCAAAAAACTGAGAGATGATGCTAGTATGCATCTTACACCTGCAATGCATTATGATGTTCATAAGTTTATAAATCAGCTAAAAAAAGGAGATTAAGCGTGACTAACCATATAGAAATTGATGTTGAAACTACGTATTTAAGTAGTGAGTCAAATCCTGAAGAAAATAAATATTATTTTTTATACACTGTTTTAATAAAGAATAATGGAGATAAAAGGACAAAGCTGTTGTCAAGACATTGGGTAATAAAAGATGATAACGGTAAGATTCAGGATGTCAAAGGAGAAGGTGTAATAGGAGAGCAGCCTGAGATCAAACCTGGTGAAGAATTTCAATATACTAGCGGAACTATGATAGAAACATCTTTTGGTACCATGAAAGGCAGTTATCATATGATAGACGATGAGGATAATTATTTTGATGCTGTAATACCAGAATTTATTCTCTCAATTCCTAGAGTGATTCACTAAACTTTGTAAGATAAGTACGAATAGGAAAATTTATTCTCGAGGTCATAATTCCTAGTCTCGTTTATGAGAGTCCATTTTTTTGAATCATATTCTGGAAAATAAGTATCACCAGGAAAAGCTTTGTGAATGACTGTTAGGTAAAGATAATCGCAACGCTTCAATGCCATTTCATAAATTGTAGACCCCCCTATAATGAAAATATCTTTACCTTCATCACATTGACTTAGAGCCAAATCAAAAGAGCTCTCAACTATTGCACCGTCTGCTTGAAAAGATTTGTTATTAGAAATTATGATGTTTCTCCTTCCCTCAAGGAACTTTACCTATAGATTCATAAGTTTTACGACCCATTACTACATTGTGGCCCATTGTAATGTCCTTAAATCTTTTAAGTTCACCACGAATAAACCATGGGATTTTACCTTTGTCTCCAATTACTCTATTAGTGCTTAAAGCAGCTATAATCTTAATTGACACGAGTGTTATACCGATACAGGTGCTTTTATATGATCGTGAGAATCATAATTTGTTAGTTTAAAGTCATCAAACTGATATGAAAAGATATCATCGCGCTTATTCAAAATTACCAACTCAGGTAGTTTTTTGGGTTCACGTGTTAACTGAAGTTTTGCTTGATCAATATGGTTAGTATATAGATGTGCATCTCCAAGAGTATGTATAAAATCACCCAGATCAAAACTTAGAGTCTTTGCAATCATCGAAGCTAAAAGAGCATATGATGCGATATTAAATGGAACACCTAAAAATACATCTGCGCTCCTCTGATACAGTTGGCAAGAAAGTTTGTTATCAACGAACATAAAACTGAAAAAGCGCATGGCATGGCGGTAAATTCATATTAGATAAATCGCCAACATTCCATGATGAAACTATATGTCTTCTAGAATCTGGTTCATTTTTGAGCGTATTCATTAAATTTGATATTTGGTCGATACTTTCTCCCTTAGAATTTCTCCACGAACGCCATTGAACTCCATAAATTCTTCCAAGATCACCATTTTCATCAGCCCACTCATCCCATATCGTAATACCATTTTCATTAAGATATTTAATGTTTGAATCTCCCTTTAAAAACCATAAGAGCTCGTGAACAATAGAAGGGAAATGAATTTTTTTCGTGGTAACTAAAGGAAAGCCCTCAGATAAGTTAAATCTCATTTGATGTCCAAAGTAAGATATTGTTCCCGTTCCAGTTCTATCGTGTTTTTTCACACCTCGCTCTAAGAGTAATTTCAATAAGTCTTGATATTGTCTCATGATACCTTTCTATACATAATAACTACGCCCAACAAGATCATCGGAATGCTCAGGAGATGTCCCATCGTAACCCAATCATAATAGATATATCCGATATGTGCATCAGGAATTCTAACGAACTCTACAGTAAATCTAAATATACCGTAAAAAAATAAAAAACAACCGCTTATAAAGCCGTAAACTGGTTTTGTAGATTTTATAATCGATAAAATAATAAATAATACTATACCCTCTAAAAATGCTTCATAAATCATGGATGGATGTCTTGGATACTCATCAACTTTTGTAAAAATGACTCCCCATGATCCGGAAGTCTTCAATCCATATAGTTCAGAGTTTATGAAATTTCCTAATCTTCCAAAAAAAAGACCAATAGGCGCATATAAAGATATTATGTCTGTTAGATTCAAAAGATCGTTTGGTATTTTCTTGAAAAATAAACTGATCCGATAACAGCTCCAATAAGACCTCCATGAAAGGACATTCCTCCCTCCCATAAATAAAATATCTTTTGAATATTTGAGGAGAAATAGCTTAAGTCATAAAAAATTACGTAACCAAGTCTTCCACCTATTATTGCAAATAACAATATCACTATTGTCAATTTCTCAGCAGCGGTCGGTTCTAAGTCTATATTTTTGTTTTTAGAGGCACTTACAATTAAATAGTCTATAATAACGAAGGAAATTGCATACATGAAGCCATACCAATATAGTTTTATGCCAAAAACCTCTAGCATGATAGGACTGATATTGTGAATGTATGTCATTGATGATTTAAGATTATAGCAGTATGAATATACATATATGAAACAAATAAATAGACTTGATAGTGAGAAAAGCCTTTACCTAAAGCAACATGCAGATAATCCTGTGTTCTGGTACCCTGGGGTGATGAGGCATTTGCAGAGGCGAAAAGATCTAATAAACCAATAATGTTATCGATTGGATATTCAGCATGTCATTGGTGTCATGTTATGGCCCATGAATCATTCGAAGATCAAGAAACCGCAGATATACTGAATAATAATTTTATTAATATCAAAGTCGATCGAGAAGAAAGGCCTGATATCGACAAAATATACAAATGTCACAATCAATAATAACTGGGAAAAATGGTGGCTGGCCACTGACTATATTTATGGATCATGAAAAATTTCCTTTTTTTGGAGGAACATATTTTCCAAAAGAGGATAAATATGGAATGCTGTCATTCAAAAAAATCCTCGCACGAGTGACAGAGTTCTATGAAAATAATAAGGAAGATATTAAAAATCAAAATCTTAATGTGCTCGAAGTTTTCAAAAGACTGAACTTGAGAGAGACAGAAGCCGTAAAAATTAATCACGATATAGTTGATAAACTAAAATTACAGCTTGATTCAATTACTGATACTATAAATGGAGGTTTCGGCTCTGCTCCTAAGTTTCCTCAATTCCCTTCGTTATCTTTCTGCATCAATAACTCTTCAACAAAATTAGAAAACAAAAAAATAAAACATACGCTTGATAGAATGTGTACCAGCGGTATTAATGATTATGTGGATGGCGGGTTCTACAGATATTCTGTTGATGACCTATGGATGATTCCGCATTTTGAAAAAATGTTATATGACAATGGTCCTATGATGAGTATCCTTTGTGATAGTTATGTAAAGTTTGGTGATGCTCTCTATATCGATAAAGCTAAAGAGATTTATAACTGGGCAAGGATTTTTATGACATCTGAAGAGGGTGTATTTTATTCGACGATTGATGCTGACTCGGAGGGTTCAGAGGGTAAATACTATGTTTTTTTCAGATGACGAACTTGAAAAAACATTAGAGAAGGAAGAAATAGATTTGCTTAATGAATACCTCTTGGATTTAAATAAACCCAACTTTGAAGGAAATCATCACTTACACCTTCATAGAAAAAAAGAAAATGATTTCAAAGAAAATAAGCAAAAGTTTATGCCTATCTTTAAGAAACTTTCTGCTAATAGAAAACAGAAAGTGCTTCCTAGTGTGGATAAAAAGATTCTGCTATCGTGGAACTGTCTTTATATAAAAGGGCTCATTAAGTTATACAAAATTACGAAAGAAGAAAATATTTATAAAGCAATCAACAAAGCTCTAGATTTCATAACTAACCGTATGGTATCAAGCGAGACTATTTACTCGTGTTTTAATGAGGAGCCATGTTTTCCTGGTTATCTAGATGATTATGCGCTGCTTGGCTCAGTCTTAATTGACTATCTTTCAATAGAATGGAATCAAAATTATTATGATAACTGCATGAGAGTGTGTGATGACTTGATTAACAATTTTGAAGATAAGGAGAAAGGTGGTTTCTTCTTTACATCGGACCAACATGAACAATTATTTTACCGTCCAAAATCAATCAGTGATGACTCGATACCATCTGGGCTTGTATATGCGACAGATACTTTGTTATACATGGGATTTATCTCAGGGAATCAAAAATATATAGAAGCTGCTCATGGAGCACTAGATTTTATCTATAAATCGATTGACGATAATTTAACATCTAGTGTCAGTGCTATAAATCTTCTCCGTGAAGATAATCTAGAGAAAGAAATTATTATAGTTAGGACTAATAAAAAAATTTGGGAAAAGATTACTGACTCAGAAGAATACTATGGTAGGTGTATTATATTCATTGAAAATGAATTACAAAATCTCCCAGACTACATAGCGTATAAGGAATCAAAAGGTGAATTTACATCTTATCACTGCAAGGGTATGACTTGCCAAGCACCAAAGTTGTCTTTTGAAGATTTCATAGATACTTTAAAGACTTAATTAAAGATGTCTATAATATTATTACTTTTAAGATTACCCATTCTTGTAGTTCATATACTTGTCGGCTTATTTACAATACTTTTTTTTCCTAAAGAGCCAAAAAACTTTAAAAGTTCTCACTACAGAATAATGATGCTATGGATGAATATCCTATCAAGTATATTAGGTATAAAAGTTGACATAAGAGGGATACCAGATCAATCTGCTAATTTATTTGTATCAAATCATGTAACGTATTTAGATATTATTATTATCAACAAGCTTTTACCCGTAAATTTTATTGCTAAAGAAGAAATTTCCTCATGGCCAGTAATTGGTAGACTGGCCTCAAAAACAGGAACTCTATTTATTAAAAGAGGTGATAATGTGGAATCATCAAAAATGATTTATGAAATGGAGGAAAGATTTAAACTTCAAAATAAAATTGTTTTTTTTCCTGAGGGAAAAATAGGGAATGGTAAAAGAGTGAGGAAGTTCCACTATAAGCTATTCAAATCAATCGAAAATAAAGAATTATATATCCAACCAATCGCAATAAGATACCCCACAGGATACCCAATAAATAATAATTACTCTGAGATTATTTCGGATAAAAGTCTAAAAGGTGAAATGTTCAGCCTATATCTAAAATTTCTAATGAGAAGAAGGTCTCATGTGATACTAATATTTCTCGATAAAGTATCTACACGAGACTATAAAAACGAGACAATAACAAATGTCCTAGCAGATAAAATAAATCATGCTCTGGACGATTTGAATTCTTAAACCATTCCTCTTTTATCGCCTTCTTTACCTATCTCAACATCAACAGTTACATCTGTAGTTGGAACCCACTGACAGGCTATGACCATGCCGTTATCCATTTCTTCTTTATGAAGAAGTGTTGTTGGATCACATGGACTTGAAGGATATTTTCCTTCGCCTTCTACGATTGTAGCTCTGCATGACCCACAACTTCCAACTTTACATGAATGCGGCCAGTCAACTTTTTGCCTGAATGCTGCTTTCATAAGCAGTTCATCTGGGTTACACATAAAAGTCTCTCCAGTTCCCTTGATTGTGACTTTCACAGGTTCTTTTTTCTTGAATAATCCGAATACCATAATTCCCTCCGTATGAATATTTCAGTAATATTTAAGTGGTCACTATAACATAACTATTACACTCAGACATAGTTCTTTAGACCAAATATTGATTTTCTCACCCCTCTCAGTGAGAGAAATAGAAGAATACTTCTTGTACTAAAAAAGATAATGAAAGCATACCAAATTGTAATATATGTCTCTTGTCCAATGAGAAGTATACTCAACGCATAACTCAGTCCTGACAAGATCATTATATTTCTCATTTGTATGTGCTGAAGAGCTCCAATAAGAATTCCATCAATACAAAATGCGATTGAACCAAAAATAACAACTAAGAAAAGGAAAATAATATTTTCTTTCACAACTGTTATCACATCGCTATGGTCAGTAATTAAATTAATAATATTAGTTGAAAAGAACAAGAATATTACTAGGAATAATGTAAGTATGCTATAGACAAACTTGAAACTTGATTTTACAACTTGGTCATACTTGGAGGAATTTTTTTCACCAACAGAATTACCAATAAGAACTTCACTGGCATGAGCAAAAGCGTCAATACCATAGGAAAATATAAAAAAGAAGTTCAACAAAATAGTATTTGCAGCTAGTACTACCTCACCGTAATTAGCACTTAAACTCATAAAACTTGCAAAACAGGTCATTAATATAATTGATCTAATGAACATGTTGCCATTTACAATGAGTTTGTTTTTAAGATGAGATAATTTTTCAAAAGATTCTATAAAAACTGATTTGTTAAGAAATTCATTATTTTTTATTAAAAAAGATGCTACGTAGACATAAATAGATGATTCAGCTATCAGCGAGGCATATGCTACACCTTCAATAGTCATTGAGAAAACAAAAACAAATAAATAATCTAAGACTATATTAAGTAAGTTTATAGAAATAATTATTCTCATGGCATATGAAACTTTCTTTATACCAATTAAATAACCAATAAAAATATCTCTAATAAAGACTGCGGGTATTGACCAAAACCTAATATCAAGATAGATGGATGCATTGCTATTTATGACTCCTGCTTCACCCATAATATTAAGGGAAGTAATTATTAAAAAATCTTTCGACAGAAGTAAGGCAATAGATATCAGAGTTGTAATAATAAATACTTGATAAATACTTCTAACACTTTTTAGACGATCCAGATGATCGATTTGTGAGATGAAGCCTGTAGTTGTAGATTTAATAAATCCAAAACTAAACAGGACATAGCTCATAATGATTGCACCCAATCCTGCGGAGGCAAGATACACGGGACTATTTAAGTGGCCCAATACTGCATTATCGACAAAACCTACTAGAGGGACTGATAAATTTGAAAATATTAATGGAAGAGCTATTTTTAGTATTTGCCTGTCAGTGGCAGTTGTAAACATATGCTATGTGATTTCAATCATGTCAAAGTCTGATTTGGTTGCACCACAGTCAGGGCACATCCAAGTGTCAGGAACATCCTCCCATTTTGTCCCTGGCTGAATGTCATCCTCGGGCCATCCTTTTTCTTCATCGTAAATAAGGCCGCATATTAAACAAAGATACTTCTTCATGAGTTCGTAAAGATTAACTTCTTAGCTATAATTAATCAATATAAAGATAAAATGAATAAATTAAAATTATCAGGAATATATCCAATATCACCACACTATATTAAGTCAGATGATGATTACCTTGAGAAATGCTTTAATGCTATTACAAGTGGTATAAATATTTTTCAATTTAGATCTCCATATTTTTCAATGCGAAAGAAAAGGTATTTATTAGGTGAAATATATAAGTATTGTCTAAATTTTGATGTCCAGTTGATAATAAATAACGATTATAATCTTGCGAGCTTGTATGAAGGATCGGGGGTCCATATAGGGAAGAGAGATTTACCTATTAAGTTAATAAAGAGCGTTATTGGCACAGATAGATTAATTGGTTTTTCTTGCGGTGGAGAAATTATTGATTTAAATCAATTAAAAGAAAATGGTATTTCATATTATTCAATTGGTGCCTATGCTAAAAGTCTTACCAAGACTAATGCAGAAGAGTTAACTCAAGAGACAATAAAAAAATATTGCGATAATAATGATCTTCCAATGTGTATAATAGGTGGGTTAGATATGAGTAATATTGAATCAGCGATGAAGTATCGTCCTGATATGGTTGCTATTTGCAATGGTATATTTAATCAGGATAAAGACAGAATAAAAGAAACAATAAAAAAATTTCAGGAAATAATAGATGCAAAGAGCTAAATCTCGCAAACTATTCAATAAAACAAAAAAAATGATACCTGGTGGTGTTAATTCGCCTGTTCGATCATTCTCAGCTGTCTCTGGAACACCGTTTATTGTGAAGAAATCCATAGGTTCGAGAATCATTGATATAGACAATAACTCTTATGTTGACTTTATTGGTTCATGGGGGGCAATGATACTAGGTCACAGCGATAAAAGAATACTCAAAAAACTTAATACAGTTTCTAAAAATGGTTTAACATACGGCGCGCCAAATACTACCGAGACAGAAATAGCAGAATTTATAATCTCTAACATTCCATCAATAGAAAAAATAAGAATGGTTAACTCTGGCACCGAAGCTACAATGAGTGCCGCTAGATTAGCGCGCGGGTATACTGGTAAAGATATAATAATAAAATTTAATGGTTGTTACCATGGACATGGGGATGCTTTCCTAGTGAAAGCTGGTTCGGGAGCAGCAACTTTTGGCAAGCCTAGCTCTAGCGGTGTAACAAAAGGTTCCTCAAAGGATACTATATCGCTACCGTATAATGATTATTTAGCTTTAGAGAAAATATTCAAAAAAAATAAAAATAAGATTGCATGTGTAATCGTCGAGCCAATAGCAGGAAATATGAACTTTGTAAGATCCACTAAGAAGTTCCTGCAAACTGCGAGAAAATTATGCACTCAGCATAAATCGTTGCTTATTTTTGATGAAGTGATGACTGGTTTCAGAGTAAACTTTCGTGGCGCACAGGCAATTTATGGAATAAGACCTGATTTAACAACATTTGGTAAAGTGATTGGTGGAGGGTTGCCTGTCGGTGCGTTCGGTGGTAAAGCGAAGATAATGAATGAACTCGCACCAGAGGGTCCGATTTATCAAGCTGGAACACTATCTGGTAATCCTCTAGCGATGCATTGTGGACTGGAGACGCTTAAAATCATATCAAACAAGATATTTTTCAAAAGATTGAGTAATAAGACAAGAGAATTTGTTAATAGAATGACAGACATAGCAAGCAAACATAAATTTCCTTTCACTGCTGACTCAGAGGGTGGAATGTTTGGACTGTATTTCACAAGTAAAATTCCAAAAAACATAACAGATATAGAAAAGTCTAATCTTCATACCTTTAATGATTTCTTTAATTATATGCTTGATAATGGTGTCTTTTTTGCACCGTCTGCATATGAAGCTGGGTTCATATCTGATTCTCACACACAAAAAGATTTTGAAAAAGTATACAAGTTATTTGATAAGTTTATAAAACTTACTACTTAATAATAGTAATTTGTATGTCAGCAATATTAGTACCAGTTGCGCCTGTCTTAATAAGTGAATTTAATTTTCTAAAAAAATTATATGAATCATTGTTTCTCAAAAAGGATTCAAGATTTAAATCACTTGACTGATATTCTCTAATGGTATCAGAATCAACAATCGCGCCAGCTGCATCTGTGGGGCCATCGATACCATCAGTCCCAACTGAATACAAGCACAGTTCTCGTTTTGAGTTTTCTTTAATGTATTTTCTTAGGAATGACAATGCGAACTCTTGATTCCTTCCTCCTAGTCCGTTGCCGGTAAGGTTTACAAGGGTTTCTCCACCGGAAATAATAATTGTATTTGGTTTATTGATATTAGTAACTTTATCATATAAGCGTTCTGCATCATCGATTGCTAGACCCTCAAAGGTTTCTTCAAGACTCACTACATTAAAATTTTTTGCTTCGGCAAGATCAGCTAGTGTTTTGCGAAAGACAATGTTACTACTGATAATTTCAATGATGTTATTATCAAATTCTTTAGGCGTTTCCATAGCGCTGTTATCTACACCTTTTTTGAGATGATTCTGTATTGATTCGGGAGATTTTTCAAAAATATTGTATTTGTTAAGAACATTAATAGCATCATGAAAAGTACTTTCATCAGCGACTGTTGGACCACTGGCTATGGAGCTCAAATCATCATTGATAACATCTGAAATGAGTAAAGAAATAGATTTGCTAGGTAATGCAGCAGAGTTTAATCTACCTCCTTTTATCTTTGAAACGTGCTTTCTGACCGTATTAATGTCATTTATATTGCAACCTGATGCTAGCAGTAATTGTGTTAATTTGATTTTATCGTCTAGAGAAATTCCATCTGCTGGTAGAGATAATAATGAAGATCCTCCGCCACTAATGAGAAAGATAGCTAAATCTGTTCGGAAGATTGATTTATATAATCTAGCACGACCCTAGATGCATATAGACTACTGTCATCAGGAGTAGGATGAGATGATACAATATGCGTGAAGTCATGTGTTGATGTCATCTCCTGAGGATTACTAACAACTATAGGTTTTTTGTATATCTTGGATGGATAATTTTCGTTGAGGTAATCGAGTAGTCCACTCATCATTTCAACAGATGCTTTGCCGACTGCTACAGGAAAAATTCTAGTCGCATCGTCAAAGTGTGCATCGTATTTTTTTGAAGATTCATAGACTATAGATGACGGACTTTGTGTTGCTATCGCCTCTGCAAACAAGGAGTGTGCAATATCTCTGAGTGTCATCTAAAAAGTACTCAGACGACTTTGTTTGGCAAGTCTTTTCCTTCAAAGAATGCAAGAGCATTATCAATTGCAGTATCACCCATTGCTATTCTTGTCTCGATTGTCGCACTTCCGAGATGTGGATAAGACACAACATTTTCAAGTGTCTTCAACTCACTTGGAATATTCGGTTCTGTTTCAAATACATCAAGTCCTGCGCCAGCAATCTCCTTATCAGCTAGAGCCTTTAGCAATGCTTTTTCATCTATGATGTCGCCCCTAGCTGTGTTTATTACAAACGCAGTTGGCTTCATTAGTTTAAATCTCTCCTCGTTCATTAGGTGAAATGTCTCCTTAGTCGCAGGGCAGTTTACTGATACAAAATCAGATTCTTTGCATATGTCCTCAATTGTATCTAACTTAGTGGCGTTGTATTTTGATACAACTTCTTCAGGTAGATCATACGGATCCCAATAAAGTATATCCATATTGAAACCAAATTTAGCTCTCTGAGCAACAGCTTGTCCTATCCTCCCAAATCCAATAATTCCTAGTTTTTTACCAGTTACTTTTGTGCCAAGAAGATGCGTAGGTCGCCAACCAGTCCAATTATCTGATCTGAGTTCTCTTTCGCCTTCGCCAACTCTTCTTGCAACCATCAACAACATGACATTGCAATGTCTGCAGTACAATCCGTTAAGACAGATGGTGTATTAGAGACAGTTATTCCTAGTTCTTTTGCGGCATCAATATCAATGTGATTGAATCCAACACCAAAGTTAGCGATCATATTTGCCGTTCTACCCTCTACACTTAAGACATCTCTTGTAACCTTGTCAGTTACTGTTGGCATAAAAACATCGCAGTTTTTAAGAGAATCCTTAAGTTGATCTGCTGTAAACGGTACATCTGATTCATTGAATACAACATCAAAATTCTGCTTGAGTCTTTCCTCATTAGCAGATGGCCACCGTCTTGTTACTATCGCTCTTGGTTTAGCCATTATTTAGCCACTGACTTGGACTTGAGCTCGCCACTGACATTTTGAGACCAATATTTTGACGCTGCAGCTGCTCCACTTCCAGGCTCAACTTTTATACCATTATCTAACATCGCCATCTCAGCCCCAGAAATAGCTCCGAAAAGCATACATTCATTTAAGTCTCCCAGATGGCCGATTCTGAATACTTTACCTGCAACTTTCGATAGAGCCTGCACCAAGCGCAAGATTGTACTTGTTAATGCGGTACTTATTACTTTTGACGCATCAAATCCTTCAGGGACAACTATCGCCGATACTGTATCTGAATACCACTTCTCTTCTTTCGCGCAGAGATTTAGTCCCCAGCCTTCTGTAATCGCTCTCCTTGTTCCCTCCGCTAATCGATAGTGTCTTTTCCATATATTTTCTAGACCTTCTTCAAAAATCATGTCGATAGCCACGCGGAACCCTCTTAACAAATTAACTGGTGGTGTGTAAGGAAGGTATCCTCCATCAAGTTTTTCAATCATATCTGCAACATCGAAGTAACATGTAGGGTAAGTTGAATTTTTCATTGCATCAATTGCCTTCTGACTCATGCCAAGTATTCCTAATCCTGCAGGAAGCATAAAACCTTTTTGGGATCCGCTCACAATTGCATCGACGCCCCACTTGTCCATTTCAAATTCATAACTTGCAACAGAGCTTACACCATCTACAAATAACAGTGCTGGATGATTCAAATCATCGAGAACTTTTCTGATAGCCTCTACATCACTTCTAACGCCAGTAGCAGTCTCGTTTTGGCAAACGAGTACGCATTTGATCTCATGATTTTTATCTTCTGATAAATGCTTGTGATAACTCTCTGGATTAGCACCTGTTCCCCATTCTTCTTCCATGGTAATCGGTTCAAACTTTAATCTTTTGCACATATCCAACCAAAGATAACTAAATTGTCCGAAACTAGCTCCAAGAACTTTATCGCCAACGTTCAACGTGCTTTGAAGCGCTGCCTCCCAGCATCCTGTTCCTGATGACGGGAAAAAGACTACTTTACCAGTTTCAGTTCTGAGAATTTTTTTCAGATCTTGTGTAATAGGCTGAATTAAATCTGGGATCGTTGGATTTCTGTGATCCTCCATTGGACAGTGAATAGCTTGTTGAACTGCTGCAGGTACGTTTGATGGACCTGGTACGAATAAAAAGTGATATCCTGACATATGTATTTCCTAAAAACTGTTAATTGATTGTGGTTTCCAAATATTTCGGTTAATTATGCCATATTTAACGAATTTTTAAACTAGAATGTATGTACTTTAGATAATGAGATGATGGAACTAGTGTATATTTACATACTAATTGGTCTGATAGGTGGTATAACTGCAGGCATGCTAGGACTAGGAGGAGGAATAATATTTGTTCCTGGGTTGCTTCTTGTTCACAAGTTTTCCGGTCTTTTTGATGGATATCAATTACAGTCAGCTGTCTACACATCTCTGATTTGTATTATATTTGCGGGCTCAACATCCTCCTATCTACATTTCAGAAACAAGTTAATAGAGTTCAAGTTTGTAAAAAAATATGCACTAAACGTAAGCCTTGGTTGTTTATTAGGAATTTACTTACTAGAGCACTTATCCTCAAAGATATTAGAAAATATATATGGTTTGATATTAATTGTATTAGCCCTTTTGCTGATAAGTGATGCAAAAATTATAAGGAATAACATGATTATCGTTCGTAATGTTGGTAAGTTTTATTTCTTCTTAAATGGAACTATTAGTTCACTGATGGGCATTGGAGGAGGCACATTATCAGTTCCGTATATATCATTTTTGATTGACGATATAAAAAAATCTATAGCAACTGCCTCAGCTTTAGGATTGGTCATTGCAATTACATCTATAATTTTTATGTACATGATAAACTATGAAATATTTTATTCAAAAATTAATCACTTATCATTATTCTTCATAATACCAGCGAGTATTGTAGGATCTTACATTGGAGTGACATTGCTCAAAAAGATAAATCCAGACAAAGTAAAAAAAATATTTTCAGGTCTTTTGATTATTATAGCTCTGTATATTTTTATAGATTGACCAGATCTTTATTATTAAGTCCAGTAGCATTTTCTATTATCTTAGGCTTTAAATAATTAGTTTTATTAAAGTAATCTAGTATTTTTAGTTTAAGTTTAGCAGATAAAATATCTGAGGAATGAAAAGTAACTATAAGATCTAATAACTGTTGAAGAGATTGAATTCTACTCATCCTCTTAATTGTAAAGTTACAGACAGTGCCTCTAAGATTGTTACTCTTCGATAATAAGTTGGATAAAGTTGCTACATCCTCTATTCCCATGTTAAGACCCAGACCGGCCAGAGGGTGGAATTTATGTGCTGCATCGCCAATCAGCAAATTATTCTCACAAAAATATGAACTTGCATGTCTCGATGAGAGAGGGAATGAAGTATGAATATTAGTTTTTTTAATATCACCAGTAACAAAACTAACTCTATCGGATAAATATTCTAAGAGAGTGGCAGAAGAGGCTTTGTTTACTTGATCAAAAAACTTATTAGGCATGCTCCATATTAAATTGTATGAATATTCGTTAATAGGTAAAAGACCTAAGATCTCATTATCATAAAAAATCTGTCTAGGTTTTGTACTATTCGATTTAGTATGCTTGAATGTAATATTCATGGCTGTTTGATCATAATTTTTGTTTTTGAATTTAAACTGAATATCATTCTTTTCAAGCTCATCTATTTTCGTGTGGATGTTAATGTCACTAGTATTATCTGATATTTTATTATCATATCGCTTTATGCTTTTGCACTTACTAATACATTTTGAGATCGCATTTAATAGGTCCCCTTCGTAGACAATATATCCAAGATTTTGTGAATGTGGATTATCTGAGTGAAAGTTTATAGATTTCTTCTCTTTCAAATATACGTCAATACTTGCATAAGCAATATATTTTTCTTTATCTAATAGATTCCATATGCCAAGGTTGTCTAAGTAAATTTTACTGAACTCATTGATGCTAAAGTACCTATTGAAGTCTAATAACTCACCGGACTTTAATATATGTCGCTTCTTAAACTTTTGAGAAGTCTATTGCTGCTATCGATGAAATTATACTACTGTTGATGAGATTGATTGTCATTTTTAATTCATACCAACTATTTTTTTGAGAAAGCTTCTTCGTAGGGTAGATGATAAATTAATAGTTCTCGAGAATACCGATGAACACACATTTGCTGAAAAACTATTTCTCATCAAAGCTGAGGATGTAAAATCTATCCTCTTTAAAAGAGCATTCCTTTTTTTGTTAATGATATTTAGAATTTCAGGATTGAATTCACCATCTAAAAGTAGATCCTCAGACTTATCGCTAATAACTTGAATGCAATCAGCTGCGAAGTTGAAACCTTGTGCTCCAAACGGATGAATAAGTTGAGAGGAATTTCCTAGGAATATGACGTTTTGCTTACTCCATGCAACCAGTCTACTTGTATTGAGTGGATACTTATAAATTAACTTAGGTTTATCAATGCCTCTTAAATAAGGAGCCAGCTCCATCTCCAACATATCAAAGTTTGCGTTTTCACTCTCAAAAGCAAAGTCGTCAATAAATTCGTTATAAATGCTTGCAACTATTGAAACAGAATTATCATTAAATGGAAGTATTGCAAAAATGCCTTTTCTACTAAAGATCTGAAATGCACCTTTTGAGAGATGCTGATAATTTGTGTTAAACATGTATGATGTTTGATCATAATCAAAAGAATGACGCTCCATATTTAAATTTTTTGCGAATTGGGAGTTGGCCCCGTCTGTTACAATTAGGTAATCTCCGGTAATCGTTAATTTAGACTGAGATTGTGAGAGTTTAATGGGTGAAGTAACATTATCTATATAAGCGTCTGCCTCATCAACAATATTTATATTTTTACTTTTTTTACATTGATCTATCAAGTACGATAAAAAACTAGATTTATCAACAACAGATCCAAGTTCTTCTGCATGTAAATCATCAGAGCAAAAACGCACAACATTAAAACTATTGAATAACTTTACAGTAAGTTCTTTTATTTCAGTGGCTTTAATGTAGCTACTATCCCATAAGTATTTTTTAAGAAAAATTTAATGGTGTTTATTGTCAAAGAGAGGGGTGTGAAGTCATCAGAGATAATATGTTTGAATGTTTTTTTCTACTAAACATATAGTATAATTTTTTTTACTCAGAATAAGACTTGCCAAGCAACCGACTAGTCCTCACCTACTATAATAAAGTCGTTTTTTTTAGGCATGAGACATCAATTTCTCAATATCTTTAACAGACTTAGGAACATCTCTGGATAATACTTCACAGCCAGAATCTGTAATTAAAACATCATCTTCAATTCTTACTCCAATATCATGGAAACCTTTATCAATACCAGGCTCTTTATTGATATAAATACCTGGTTCTACGGTAAATATCATCCCGGGTTTAAGCTTAATTGGCTTACCATTATTCGAGTATGAGGATGGAATCATGTACATCTAATCCCAACCAGTGCCCTGTATTATGCATATAATATTTCTTATACTTTTCTTCTTTTATATTTCTATCCAACTTCCCTCTTAAGATTTTAGCTTCTATTAATCCCTTAGTAATGTACTTTACTGCAACATTATGGATATCAATTAAGGTCTTGCCAGGTTTGCAGGCTTTTATTGCCATTGTTTGAGCTTTTAAGACAATCTCATAAATTTTTTTCTGAAATTCATTAAACTTTCCAGATACAGGAATAGTTCTGGTTATATCAGATGCATAATTATCATACTCAGCTGCTGCGTCCACAAGCAGAAGATTGTTTGACCTCAAAATCGAATTATTTTTTGTATAATGAAGGACACATGCATTTTTCCCAGAGGCGACAATTGCTGGATATGCCTGTTCGCATCTTTCTGACATGCAATGTTTTATAAAATCTGCTTCAACTTCATATTCTTTTAAACCTGATTTACAGCTTTTCATGAGATTGATATGTGCGTTTGCTGATATTTTTGCAGCATGTCTGATTAGTGACACTTCACTTTTAGATTTAATTCTTCTCATATCAAATATGAGATTAGACAAGTCAATTTTAGTAGATCTTGAGGTATTATTTCTTAAGTATCTCGATTGAGGTTGTGAGAGATTGAGATTCTCAATAAATTGGTTGAGCCTGTTTTCATCAGCGAATTCAAAATACATGTTCTTTGCATCATTAAGTTCGAGAGAGTTAAGTTCATCAAAATATAGAACATTTTGAATTTCAAACTCCTTTTTATACGATGATTTGGAAGGTAGCTGTCCATGCCAGATTTTATCAATATCATTTGGCCTGTCGCAAACTAGAGTTGTTGAATGCCGACTGCTGATTTTTGTAATAATCAACAGCATAGAAGGATTATTAATGCCAGTGAGATAGAAAAAGTTGCTCGATTGGCGGAATTTATAGTTAACATCATTGTTACGAGACTTTTCTAGCCCTGAAAAAAGGAAAACAATCGAATTATCCTCAATCTTACTTAAAAGGAAATCTCTTCTTCTTTTAAAATCTTTATTTATCATCTTTTTTATTAAATATATATTGAACAGATTTTTCAATAAAATCATGAATATCATTCAAGCTTTCTTGATTAACCTTATTATCGTCATCAACCTTATATTTTTGATTAAGTTGGCTAATCTCATCAAAAACATCAAGAATCTCAGTAATACGATTATCAATATTTTCTGAACTGCCTGATTCTTTATAGGATATCAAAAAATAATACGTCCATTCAGCTAGAGATGAAGCTATCTCTTTGTAATCACTCTCTTCTCCAGCTTGAATATCTAAATTTGAGGACTTTAGCTCATTTTGTATAGACTTAATCAATTTACGAGATTTAGATATAGAGCCCTCATCGATATCCATAAAGGCCAAAATTTTTTTATCTAGGTCAATATTTGAGATATTTGACAAAACCAAACCAGTAAAAAATCCATGCACTTCAGATGCTGTAAAAGGGCACTGATAGTCATCAATGATTTCATGTATTAATATATCACTAGAATCTTTCATAAGAAGTTAACGTAAATTAATAATTTTATTGATTAATGTGAGTACTAAAACTATATTATACACTATGTCAGATATTTTAGATAAATTGAACAATCTAGAGCATAACCTTAATCTGCTGAGTAAAAAAATAGATTCAACTAATCTTGAAAATACACTTCTCAAAAATCAACAAACAAAACTAGTGTCAGAAAAGTCTGACTTGATCAAGAAAAATGAGTCCGCAAAGTCACAACTTAAGTCATTGTTGGATAGAATTGATAGTATAAAGAACCATGGAAAAGAGTAAGGTTGACATTAATATTTTAGGACAGGATGTATCTGTAATGTGTACAGATGATGAGAAAAGAATACTTCTAAAATCAAGAGATCGAATCGTTGCTGAGGCAGAAAAAGTCAAAGAACAGACAAAAAATGTAGGACATGATTATTTCTTGGTACTCGTATTACTGAACATAGCGGGATCTGATATCAAAAATCAAATCAAACTAGATGAGCTGTCATCTGTTGAAAAAAGTCTCGACATAATAAATGAAAAAATTGAAGAAGCACTGAAATGAATTACTGGCTTATGAAAAATGAGCCTGAGGACTACAACATAGATGACCTTGCAAGGGATAAAGTTGAGCCTTGGGATGGCATTAGAAACTATCAAGTACGAAATATGATAAGAGATGATATGAAAAATGGCGATTTGGCTTTTTTCTATCACTCAAACTGTGATGTGCCAGGTATTTATGGCTTGATGACTATATGCAAAGAGGCTTACGTTGACCATACTGCGTTTGATAAGAAAGCAAAATACTATGATCCAAAGAGTAAAAAAGATGCACCAAGATGGTTAATGGTAGATGTAAAGTTTAAAAAGAAGTTTAAAAAGATTGTAACGTTAAAAGATTTAAAATCTTACAAGGAATTGTCAAACATGCGAGTTGTTCAGCGCGGTAATAGGTTATCAATTACAAAAATAGAAAAAAAAGAATGGGATTTTATAATTAACCTAACAAAATAAAGAAAAAATAATTTTAAAATAAACTAATTAACACTTGTTTTTGTAAGATAATTTACTAAACTAAAAATTAACCACCAATACCGCGGAGGAATGTATGGTTAAAAAGAAAGCGAAAGCTAAAAGAAAAACTAAGGTAGCTAAACGTAAAGTTGCTAAGAAAAAAGTAACTACTACACGTAAGAAAGTTGCTAAGCGTAAAGTAGCTAAGAAAAAAGCTAAGAAAAAAGTAGCTAAAAAGAAAACTGCTAAGCGTAAAGTAGCTAAGAAAAAAGCTAAGAAAAAAGTAGCTAAAAAGAAAACTGCTAAGCGTAAAGTAGCTAAGAAAAAAGCTAAGAAAAAAGTAGCTAAAAAGAAAACTGCTAAGCGTAAAGTAGCTAAGAAAAAAGCTAAGAAGAAAACTGCTAAGCGTAAAGTAGCCAAGAAGAAAACTGCTAAGCGTAAAAGACGTTAATTCTTCATAAACGTATGGAAAAGGCCCTTATTTCAGGGCCTTTTTTATATCTAGTATTTATAAGTTTCTTTTATTTTAAAAACTGTTTATATGCTGAGTTTTGAGACTCATCATAAAATTTATATTTTAGTGTTCTGAAGTGTTTTTCTAAGCTGGTAAGTTCACTCTCCTTAGCTTGTAATCCTATGAGAACTCTCCCAAAATCTGCACCATGGTTTCGATAATGGAAAAGACTTATATTCCATCTTGATCCAATATTGTCTAGAAATTTTAGAAGCTCGCCAGGTTTTTCAGGGAACATGAATCTATAAATTCTCTCATCGTTAATTTCTTTACAAATCCCACCTACCATATATCTAATATGCAGTTTAGCCATCTCATTATTACTCATGTCGTGACATTTGTAGTCGTTGACTTTGAGTTTCCTGATTATATCTCTTTTTTCCTCGATACCCTTGGTTGTCTTAATACCAACAAAAACTTGAGCATCTTTGCTGTCCGAATAGCGATAATTAAACTCTGTAATAGCTCTTTTCCCAATAATTGAACAGAATTTCTTAAAACTACCTGGCTTTTCATCTATAGTAACGCCTAAAATAATTTCTGAGCTCTCACCTATATCAGCTCGCTCTGATACATGTCTTAATCGATCAAAGTTCATATTAGCGCCACATAGGATTGTGGCAATATTTTTATTCTTAATCTTCTTAGACAAGATATATTTTCTTGCTCCTGCTAGGGATAATGCTCCTGCAGGTTCTGCTATGACTCTGGTCTCATCATATAGCTCTTTGATAGCTGAACAAATCTCATCTGTAGTGACTGTGATAGATGAATCTACAATATTTTTAGTCAACTTAAATGTTTTTGAACCTATTTTTTTCACTGCTACGCCGTCGGCAAAAATACCAACATGTTTCAACGAAGTAGGTTTTCCATTTTTGTAGGCTAAATTGAAACAAGCTGAATCTTCAGCCTCAACAGCTATTATCTTTATTTTGGGTTGATAGTCTTAAGGTAGACACTCATGCCTGCAAGTAAGCCGCCACCTCCAACAGGAATGAATACATAGTCAGGGTGCTCTTCAAGCTGATTGATTAGTTCTATGGCTATAGTTCCCTGACCAGCAATCACCTCTAAATCATCATATGGGTGACAAAATTATAATTATTCTCTTTGGCATATTTAATAGCGAAATTATATGCTTCATCATACGTATCTCCAGACAATATGACTTTTGACCCGAGTTTTTTGACAGCATTTACTTTAATTGTTGGAGTAGTTAACGGCATCACTATTGAAGATTGTAGCCTGAGTTTTTGACAAGTCATGGCGACCCCTGTGCATGATTGCCAGCTGAGGCAGCTACAATGTGTTTTATATTTTTAAGTTTAGAAATCTTATTATAAGCACCTCTTAACTTAAAAGAGAATACGGGCTGTAAGTCCTCTCTTTTAATGAATAAATGATTGCTTAATTTAGATGATAATTTTGGTGCAAATTGTGTAGGTGATACTATCGCTATATCGTATACAGAATCTGCTGCCAATATTTTTTTATAACAATTTTTTATGAAGTTATCTCTCATGGCTCTATGTCTTATAGTGTATACTATAAAAATTATTTTTTTTCAAAATGGACCAAAATACTAAAAAACAAAGAGTAGCCGAGGCCGTATTAGACTATATCGATAATGGTGAGTCTCTTGGGATCGGATCTGGATCGACGGTCAACATTCTCATAGAGAATCTATCGAAAGTAAAAAATAAAATTCGTAACGTGGTCTCTAGCTCCGTAAAATCTACTGAACTTCTTGAAGCAAATGGATTTGAGGTTTCTGAATTACGTGATGTTGGGAAACTCACAAAATACATTGATGGTGCGGATGAAGTTAATAAACATCTTCAAATGGTGAAAGGTGGTGGTGGAGCCTTAACTAGGGAGAAAATCTTAGCGCACAACTCAAATCAATTCATTTGCATAGTTGATGATTCAAAAAAAGTTGACATGCTCGGTAAGTTTCCCCTTCCGATAGAAGTCATTCCACTTTCTAGAAGTTCAGTATCTCTTGAACTTATAAAACATGGCGGCAGACCTGTTCTTAGAGAAAATTTTGTATCAGATAATGGTAATCTGATTCTAGATATTCATAATCTACAGATTATGGAGCCTATTAAATTAGAGCAAACCATCAATAACATACCTGGGGTAGTCACTAATGGCATATTCGCTTTAGATCATGCTAATGTGCTTTTGTGTGCTAGTGATAATGGTATAGATAAAACAGATCTTAACGCTTAGAGAACTGTGTAGCTTTGCGAGCTTTTCGTAAACCTACCTTTTTGCGCTCAACTTTTCTATCATCTCTTGTAACGAAACCCTCTCTCTTAAGAGTCGGTAATAAATCATTCTGATATTTGACAAGCGCTCTAGTTAGCCCATGAACAATAGCTCCCACTTGGCCACTCTTGCCGCCTCCAACAACAGAAATATTTAGATTTACCTTATCTTGCATTTGAGTTTTGGTTAGTGGTGCTAACAAATATGCTGACAATGTGGCTGATTTTGTAAAGTCATCAACTTCTTGTGAATTAATTTTAATTTCACCTGTTCCACTGTATAGATATACCCTGGCACTTGATGTCTTTCTTCTTCCTGTCCCGTAAGTTTTATGCATTTTGATTATACCTCTAGTGTAATTGGTTTCTGAGCGCCGTGACTATGCTTTTCATTTTCGTAGATTTTGAGTTTTTTGATCATCGATCTGCCAAGTGGATTTTTTGGTAACATTCCTTTTACTGCATTCATGATCACAAAGTCAGGCTTTTTAGCAAGCATTTTACCAAGTGGTGTCGATTTCATATTACCAATGTACCCGGTGTGCTTGTGATAGATCTTGTCTGATATTTTGTTTCCAGTAACTTTGATTTTTTTTGCGTTAATGACGATGATGTAGTCTCCCTCATCAGTATGAGGTTGATATTGAGGCTTATGCTTTCCTTTAAGCATAAGCGCAACTTTGGACGCTAGACGACCCAAAACAACGTCTGTAGCGTCTATTACATACCATTTTTTGTTGCTATCATTTATACTCACGGATAGAGATTTTACTCATATAAGTTGGTGTATACAAGTAATTATTTAATATTAGGCTAATTGGGGACCTCATTATGCTAAATATGGACAATTTTTTAAAAGAAGTAGATTACGCACTTGAAGTGCTTGATAACCACTCTAACTCCTCTTCAAAAGATGAAAAGCTCAATGCTGATGAGAAGAAGCAGTCTCAAAGAGTAATGAGAGTCAATCATATGGGAGAGGTTTGTGCTCAGGCACTATATAGGGGACAGGCATTCACTACTGATGAGACTTCAACCAAAGAACTTATCTTGAAGATGTGTAGTGAGGAAAGGGACCATCTAGGAATGTGCGCGATAGAATAGGCGAGCTATCAGGGAAGAACGAGTTATTTCAACGTACTATGGTATGCATCATCGTTCATGCTAGGCGCGTATGTCGGAAAATTAAACAAAGAAAAATCACTTGGTTTTATATATGAAACCGAAGAACAAGTTGAGGAGCATTTAGATGAATACACAGATAAACTTCCTAGAAATGATAAAAAGAGCAGAGATATTTTGATTGAGATAAAAAAAGATGAAACTAAACATAAAGAAACTGCTAGAGAGTTAGGATCGACGAGCCTTAGTAGTCAAACTAAGAATTTAATGTCTCTTTCATCAAGAGTAATGAAAGAATTGAGTTTTTATTTCTAAATTAAATGGTTATGGAGTGAGTCTGACATCAACTCCGATTGTAATTTATTTTTGTGTTTTATCAACTTGATATTCATAAATGTATTTGTTCTTTTATCATCTATAATGTCATAAGTATGGACTTTCTCTTTCAAGTAAGCATCCAAAATACTATTACCATCTTCTTCATGAGATTCCAAATCCAAACCTCTGTGGAAGAAATCTAATGTGATTGCATCAAACTTGTCGAATTGATCATTTTTGGAGATGTCACCCAGAGCAAAATAAACACTTTTGCGACTACATGACGATATGTGCAACTCTAGCCTCAAAATAATTATACCATTCAAGGAGTTCTCAAAATATGAATGGAAGCTAATATGGCTTTCACTAAGATGGGCGACTCCTGATGATCCAAAGATAGGCTGATTTGATTCTATAACTGAAGCTAAGCTTACTCCAGATGGTTCAAACGAGTGACTAGAGGTATGTATGATTTTTGTCTCTAGTGTTTTCGAGATATCTTGCATCATATCCATCATAAATGATGCGCTAAAGTTATTTTCGATTTTTTTATTAGTCAACATCTTATCTTTATCACTACATGTGTAGCCATAATAAGTGTTGATAACAAGTGATTGACTAGTATTAGATATGTCAGGAACCATTGCTCAGTGTGGGATGCCATAAAATTTGTAAAATATTTCCATCAGGATCCTCAACATAAAAACTTACAGATTTGTCTCTATGTATCTTTTTATCTTTATGGATTTTGACATTATTCTCTCTCATATGTTTCATATATATGTCAATATCATCTTTATTTTTAATGAAGATTCCAAAATGATCTAACCTTGAGTCATTTTTCATGTCTGATATGTTTTCATCATAATGAAGAGCTAGGTTATCAATGCCATTTGTTAAATATACATTTTGATCATCAGGCTTCCAGTCAACTTCCATACCTAGCACCTCTGTGTAGAATACAAGACATTCTTCAAAGTTTTTAACTTTTAAGGCCAAGTGTCTTATGCCTAAGCTATCAAGCATTGATGAATTCTCCTATTTCGTTAGAAGCATTAGTTGATTTTATCAAATGTTCGCCGATAAGAAATGTAAAAATACCAGACTTATTCAACTTAGATACATCCTCTGGCGTATGAATACCGCTTTCACTAACTATAACTGTATCCTCGTTAGTGATGTGAGTAGAAAGATGTACACTAGTGTCAATATCTACCTCAAATGTCTTTAAATTCCTATTATTGATGCCCAATAACTTTATCCCCAAAGATTTGACAAAATCCAGCTCGTCGATATCATGCACCTCGGCTAAGACATCTAAATTTAGGGATGCTGCCAAAGAATATAATTCTTCAAATGATTTGTGTGATAAGGCAGAAGCAATAAGAAGAATGCAATCTGCTCCTATCATTTTGCTTTGGTATACTTGTAATGGGTCAATGATGAAATCTTTTCTTAATATAGGTAGATTTACCGATTTTTTTGCAACAAGTAGGTCATCAATTGATCCATTGAAATAATCTTTTTCTGTCAAAACTGATAGGCAGCTAGCTCCTCCAGCTTCGTATTGGAGAGCTTTTTCAGATACATTCAGGTTTCTATCGAGCATACCCTTACTAGGAGATCTTTTTTTAATCTCGGCTATAATTGAATTTTTTTTATTACCTTGACGTGATAAAAGACTTTCATAAAAAGGCCTTTTGGGGGCGCTGGCATCAATCTTTGAGATATCAAATGAAGACTTTAATTGAGATACTTCTTTGAGTTTATTTTTGATGATTTCATCTAACATAATGACTATACCTGATTTGTAAAATCTATATATTGATTAAATTTGTCTCTGACTTTGTATTCAGAGAGGGATTCTCTGCACTGCGCTATAGAATCATTAAGTTCTATGTCTTTATATAGCATAACAGATAGTGCAGCATTCAGGACACAAATTTCTTTTGCATCTGATTCTTCGTTATTAATAACACTAAATATAAAATCAAGACTACTCCTTTCATTGCTTGTTTTTATGCTATCTATATTTTTCCCTGTTATACCATAATCTTTTGGATTGATTGTGTAGTGAGTTTTAACATTGTCTTTTATTTCTATAATGTCTGTTTCAGCATAAATACTGGCTTCATCCATTCCATCTCTTGAATTTAGAACAATTGCCTTGGATGTCCCTAATTCCATGAGTGAGTCTGCCACAAGGTGCATTGCGCTTTTATCAAATACTCCGATAAGTTGAATTTGTGCATTCGCTGGATTCGTAATCGGGCCTAGCATATTAAATATGGTCTTATTAGGGGCAATTTCTTTTCTAGATGCCGCAACATTTTTCATAGCTTGATGATGTAATGGTGCAAACATGAATCCAAAATTTACCTCATTGATGCACTGGCTTACTTTTTCTGGAGACAAATCAAGTTTTGCGCCAGCATCATGAAGCACGTCTGCACTCCCTGAATTACTTGTAATTGCCTTGTTGCCATGTTTTGCAACTTTCACTCCTGAGGCAGCTGAGATAAAAGCAGAGCATGTAGATATATTGAATGTATTTATTCCATCTCCCCCTGTACCACAGCAATCAATAACTTTTTCATCAGTTACAACTTTAGTTGATATTTTTCTCATGGCTTTTGCAAATCCGACTACTTCATCCGTGCATATGCCCTTGGTATTCAATGCAATTAGTACATTCTTGATTTCAGAGTCAGATAGAGTTCCTTTAAACATACTTTCCGAGATAAAGAATGCTTCATCTTTGGCTAAATCATTTTTATTATTTAGTGAAGAAATTATTTCTTTAAAACTATACATTTATAAAATTCTCAAGAAGTTTGTGGCCAGACTCTGTGAGAATAGACTCAGGATGAAATTGCACCCCAAACAATTTATAGTCCTTATGTCTTACTCCCATAATCTCGGATTCATCATCACTATCATCAGTCCTCGCAGTAATGATTAAGCTATCAGGTAAGCTATCAGGGTCAATTACTAGAGAGTGGTATCTTGTAGCTGTAAATCTTTGCTCGATATTACTGAACAGGTAGTCCCCATCATGAATAATTTTTGAGGTCTTGCCATGCATTATTTTTTTTGCAGATACTATTTTCCCTCCAAAAGCTTGTCCAATCGTTTGATGACCAAGACAAACTCCCAGAATTGGTTTATGCTCACAAAAATTTTTCACCACTTCAAGGGAAACTCCTGCTTCATTAGGAGTGCAAGGGCCAGGAGATATAACAATTCTCTCGGGATTAAGCGTTTTAATTTGATCTATGGAAATTTCATCATTTCTTTTCACAAGAACATCAGCGCCTAACTCGCCCAGATATTGAACAATATTGAACGTAAAAGAGTCATAGTTATCGATCATCAAAATCATTAGCTGTCCCTAAGTTTCTCAACTGCTTTTATGATGGCTTTACCCTTGTTGATAGTTTCATCCCATTCTGACTCTGGAATGGAGTCATATACTATTCCAGCACCACATTGAATGTACAGTTTATTTGACTTGATCACGCAGGTCCTAATAGCTATAGCAGTGTCCATGTTACCATTCCATCCCAGATAACCTATTGCACCAGCATAAATACCTCTTGTAATGTTTTCAAGTTCAAAGATGATTTGAAGGGCTCTTATCTTAGGTGCACCAGATACAGTCCCAGCTGGGAAAGTTGCTCTCAAAACATCGAAAAAGAACTATCAGGGTTAATAATGCCCTCTACGTTAGAAACCATGTGCATAACATGCGAGTATCTCTCAATGATCATTTGATCTGTCAATTTTATACTTCCAGTTTCACAAATTCTGCCGATATCATTTCTACCTAGATCAATTAACATTAAATGCTCGGCAAGCTCTTTATTATCTCTCAGCAATTCAATTTCATAATTATCATCAGATTCCTTACTATCACCTCTTGGTCTTGTGCCTGCGATGGGACGCACAGTTACCTTTTTATCTTCAAGTCTAACCAAGATCTCAGGCGATGAGCCGACGACCGTATAGTCACCCATATTAAGATAGTACATATACGGTGAGGGATTTATTTGTCGAAGCTCTCTGTAGAAATTAATTGGTTTTTCTGGAAAATCTATCATCATCCGCTGAGAAGAACGACCTGCATTACATCCCTGAGGATATATACTTCTTTATTTTTTACCGCAGATATAAAATCGTCCTTTCAAAGTCATATTTAACTGTAGTTTTTGTGCTGCTTAGCATGATCATTTGGATGTAAATCGGTAACAAGAAGTTTTCATAATTACTCACCTTTTCATTGCTGTCATCATATCCTTTCTTTGAGTTATCAGAGAAAACAACTATAAAAACTTTGTTATGGTCTTATCAAAAACTATAAAATCTTTACAAATAATTAATGATATGTCTGGTGCATTTATGTCATTTGTCTGTTCCTTTCTTTTGATAGTATCTTCAAAAAGCAGACGGACTCAAATGAGAAATGTCCCACAAATCCTCCTGAAAATGCGGGAGATTCTAGGAATATAAGCTTTAAATTTATTGAAACATTCTTCAAGCCACTCTATGGGATTTGAGTGTTGAATTTTTCTTCACATATAAAATTAGAAAATCTGTGGATTTTATTCCCAAGATTTCTATAAAATCACCAGAAGAGCAACCATTATTGTGTACCTACTCCAATTTTTATCCCCTCAAGTGATTCAAAAAAAAATGACTTCTTTTCGTCAAAGTGATTTGAATAAATATCTATTGCTTCTCTATCATAAGATTCTATTTCCTTGATAATAGGGATTAAGTTATAGCCTTCACTGGCCTTTTTTAAAAACTCATTAAATTCCATTAATATTAATTATGATTTTGATATGATTTCTCTCATCTGAGAAATTGTTTTTTTGTAATTCTCTGAATTAAATATTGCAGAGCCTGCTACAAAAGTGTCTGCTCCAGATCTAGCAGCTTTCCCTATATTCTCAAGATTTAGACCACCGTCTACCTCAAGCCTTATTGAGGGATTGACAGCATCAATCATTTCCCTCACCTCAACGATTTTGTCATATGTAGACTCAATAAATTTCTGACCTGCAAATCCAGGATTAACAGACATCAATAAAACCATATCTATTTGATCCAGACAGTATTCAAGGATCGAAACATTAGTAGCAGGGTTAAGGACTACTCCCGGTTTGACAACCATGATCTTTGATAAGTTTGATCGTTCGATCAACATGCTTGGTAGCCTCAGGATGGAATGTAATGTAATTAGCTCCTGCCTGAGCGAAGTCAGGTATTATCTCATCGACAGGGCTGATCATAAGATGCACATCAATAATAGCATTGATACCATAATCACGGAGAATTTACAAACCATAGGGCCAACTGTGAGATTTGGGACATAGTGGTTATCCATAACATCAAAATGAATAAAATCTGCACCTGCGTCAATAACATCTGAGACATCTTTGCCTAAATTTGCAAAGTCCGCTGATAGAATAGATGGGGCTATAATATAATCATTCATGAATCAAACACTTTTCCAGGTCAGTATAAGTCATTCGCACAATGAATTAAATTTATTTTTTGTGATAAACTATTGGAATTAATTGAATATGGATTTTAGAGGATAAATTATGGAAATTATGAAAAAATACTACTAACATTAATGTTCGTATGGCTACTCCTGTCATTGCAGCAGATCACACTGTAGAGATGCTAAGTTCCTCAAATGGTGAGATGATGGTTTTCAAACCTGCAGTTCTTAAAATAGCTCCTGGAGATAGTGTGACTTGGAAGGCTACAAATCCTGGGCAAATACTGCATCGATAGCAGAAATGACACCAGACGCTAGTTTAGAATGGAATGGCAAAATAATGAAGAATTGAAAATAACTTTCACTAAAGAAGGCGTCTATGGCTATAAGTGTACACCTCACTATATCCTTGGCATGATAGGGATCATCGCTGTTGGTGATAACTTAGCTAATCTTGACGCATCATCTGATTTCGCGGCTGCGGAAGAGAAGAAGTTTGCCACGAACAAAGAGATTTACTAGCTATATAAATCAATTAAAATAATTAATGACGCTGATAGACGAATACTTCCTGGAGAATAAACCTATATTCTCTGGGAAGATAAGAGAAGCATACAACTACAACGATGATCAACTGATAATCAAAACGTCTAATAAAATATCTGCATATGATTTTGTTTTCGAAGACGAACTTCCTGAAAAAGGTGCACTTTTAACAAAGATATCAAAATACTGGTTTAAAAAAACTGGACACATTATTGATAATCATATGATTGACAGTAATGAATTAGAACAGCTAGTACCGAATTCACACGAGAGATGCATCTTGGTAAAAAAGTGCAAGCCAATAAGAATAGAGGCTATTGTGAGAGGTTATATTTCTGGGTCAGCTTACAAACAATATCTTGAAAGCGGAATGATAGGTGATATTGATATAAAACAAAATATGCAACTAAATGACAAATTTGATTCACCGATATTTACGCCATCTACAAAAGCAGCTGTGGGAGATAAAGATCAAAATATATCACTGTCAGAGATGTATGAGATTATTGGAAAAGATGTCGCAGAGTATATTAAGAATAAGAGTTTTGAATTGTATAATTATGCACATGAACATGCCTTGTCCAAAGGCCTAACATTAATAGATACTAAATTTGAGTTCGGATACGACGAAAATAAAAAAATCATTTTAATTGATGAAATATTTACACCAGACTGTTCTCGGTATTGTCTGACAAGTGACTTGAACCAAAAAAACGTAAATTACTTTGATAAACAGTATTTTAGAGATTATCTAAAAAGTATTAAGTGGGATAACGATCAGATTTCAATTCCTGATAAGGTAAAAGAAAGTATTATTTCCAGATATTCAGATGTATATGGAATGCTTACAGATGAGTAAGCATATATTTATTACTGGCACAAATACTGATGTTGGTAAGACATACATTGGTGTTAGGTTAATTAAAGAACTATCAAAATTTGGTTTTATTGCTTTTAAACCAATAGAAACAGGATGTAGAAGAAAAAATAAAATTTTAATACCTTCAGATTCATCAAAATATTTCCAAGCCCTAGATAAAAAAGTTTCACTCGACGATATAAATCCTTATAGGTTCATAGAACCAATATCACCATATTTAGCAATTAAAAGGGAAGGTAAAAGAATTTATCTTAAAAATTATCTCAACAAATTTCATGAACTTGCAAAATCGTCATCGATTCTAGTGGAGGGTGCAGGCGGAGCATTTTCGCCACTAGCACTTGATGGTCTTAACATTGATATGATGAGATTAATTAAATCATTTAATATTTTAGTTGTTAAGGATGAACTTGGATGCATTAGTAGCACAATAGCGAACGTTTATGCTTTTCAGAAGTATAAAACTAACCTAGATTTAATCATCCTCAATACAAGCAAAAAGAATAACATGGACAACCTGACAGAAATTAGAAAATATATAAAGCAGCCAGTTATTAATTATAAAGGAATCTCGTCTATAAGAGATATATCCAGGAAAGTATCTACTTTACTAAAGCTTTCCAACAGATGAACTGGAACATCTTTGCGCTCTTTCAATAAGTATGCTTTGAGAGGATTCTAGATTTTCATCTTTTCCTTGCCATGCTGCCAAAGCAGCAGCTTGAATAGCTCTCGCATAAGAAAAAGTTACTCTCCAGGGAAGATCACTTGACTGATTCATTATGTTTAAATGTGATTCTGCCTCGAGATCAGTTTGACCGCCAGATAAAAATGCAATGCCTGCGGTATCATTCGGCACAAAATCTTTAAGGCATGCAATAGTTTTAGAAGCAACTTCCTCGTAAGAAGCTCTTGAATCATTCTCCTGGCCTGATATTACCATCTTGGTTTCAAACTTCCCCGGCAAATATACGTTAAACATTTTTAGATGACTGAATAGAGATCTCAATGATTTTCTTGTGACTTTATCGCATTCATCGATACTATGTGTACCATTAATCAATACTTCCGGCTCAACAATTGGTACTAAGTTATTTTCTTGACACAGAGATGCGTACCTAGCAAGAGCATTCATATTTGATTCAATACATGCATCTGAGGGAATATCATTAGCTATAGTTATCACCGCTCTCCATTTACAAAACTTTGCTCCATTCTCATAGTATGCTGCCAACCTTTCTCTAAGGCCGTCCAAACCCTCTGTAATTTTCTCATTAGGATGACAAGATAAATCTTTTGCTCCTTTGTCAACTTTAATACCTGGCAATATTCCAATACTTGCGAGGTAGTCTCTAAATAAAGTACCGTCGTTCATCTTTTGATCAAATGTCTCCTCAAAGAGGATAGCCGCCACTTATATAATCTGATAGATTCGGAGCAGTGACGATGAGTTCTCTATAACGTCTTCTATTGTCCTCATTATTATCAACATTGATAGAGGCAAGGCGCTTTGCAATTGTAGGGCTGCTCTCATCCATTGCTAAAATACCTTTCGGCCTCATCATCATCTTGTTTGCTGTTTCAACTAATATATTTTTATCCATTTCACTTCTCCTTAATCATTTACCTCAATCATATTTCCGACTTCGACGACTTTCATTGCATTTGTACCCCCACTCGTTCCGAGCAGGTCTCCTTTAGTTATAATTACTAAATCACCTTTTTTAACAGTACCAATCTTTCTCATCAGTGAAATAACTTGCATGTTGGCTTGAGCATGATTCTCCTCAAGTTTATCAAGCTTGATTGATTGAACACCTTTGTAAAGACAGATTCTCCTACTTGTCTTGTTATTTTGTGTCATGGCATAAATAGGTATGTTTGATTGAACTCTAGACATCCATAATGCTGTTGAACCTGTTTCAGTCAACGCAGCTATTGCCACAACTTTAGTAAGTTTAGCGCTATATACAGCAGATAACGCTATTACTTGATCAACAGGAAGTGTTTTTGGCACTACTCGGTCAACAGATAATGGTCGTATATAAGCTCCCTCCGATTCTATACATATTCTACTCGCCTCGCTTATAACATCAGATGGGTACTTTCCAATGGCTGTCTCAGCTGAAAACATAATTGCATCGACGCCAGATGTTACAGCGTTAGCTACATCGAAAACTTCTGCACGTGTAGGAACTCTATTGCTTATCATCGATTCCATCATTTGTGTAGCTACAATAACTATCTTATCAAACGATATTGCTTTTCTAATTAAAAACTTTTGAGTAGCAGGAAGTTGTTCTATCCCAATTTCTACACCAAGGTCTCCACGTGCAACTAGTAAGCCGTCTGCTGCTTTTGTAATTTTATCAATATTTTTAATAGCTTCGTTACGCTCAATTTTAGCGATAATTTTAATATCTTTATCTTTAATTAGCTTTCTTATGTCGTTTATATCTTTATCATCTTTTACGAATGACACTGCGACATAGTCATATTCTAACGAAAGAGATTTTTTTAGGTCTGACTTATCTTTTTGTGTTATTCCAGATAAAGATAATCCTCCACCCTTCTTGTTTACACCTTGGTATGGCTTTAACTTCCCGCCCCTCTGAACAATAGTATGAATTTTTTTTGATTTAATCTCTTCTACTTTCAGTTTGATCAACGCATCGCTCAATAAGAGTTCATCACCGGGTTGAACATTTTTATATAAATCTTTAAAAGTAACACCAACAGCTCTCTGATTTCCATTATCATTTAAAGATGGATCTAAAACATATTTGTCTCCACTTTTTAATATAACGTGTGGCTTTTTGCCAAAACCTTTAATTCTGACTTTTTGTCCTTGCAGGTCCAGCATAATCGCAACTGGTCTCCCTATCATCTTTTCTTGACTTCTCACTAGAGAAATTATGTCTTTTGCATCATCAATACTCGCATGAGAAAGATTTATTCTAAACACATCAGCCCCAGCGTGGAGCATCCTCTCTATTTTGTTGGCTGAGGTAGATGCGGGGCCTAATGTTGCTATTATTTTTGTCCTTTTTTTCATTATCTCAAGTTTAGCTTGTCTATTATTGGTAATGATCCACCCTCTAAATAGGTTAGAAGTGATCCTCCACCTGTAGATAAACAATTATATCCATTTTGTAATTTTAAGTTTTCAATAATCGGTAGTGTATCACCACCTCCAACGATAGAAAAACAGTTATGGTCAGCAATTGCTTTTGCCAATTCCTCAGTACCCTTATTGAATGGTTTTTTTTCAACATAACCAAGAGGGCCATTCCAAAATACTGAAACTGATTTTCTCACAATGTTCTTGATTTCATTAATACTAGCACTACCTAAATCATAAATTGTGTCATTAGTAGATATCCGAGATAGCTCAACGTTAGCAATACCATCCTCAGTAGCACAAGAAAAGTCTGATGGAAAAATTATTTTATCAGCGAAGTCAGATTCAAGAATCTTAACCGCATCACTAACATATCCTTCCTCAATGAGTGATTTACCAACTTCATATCCCTTAGCTCTCAAGAATGTATTGAGAATTCCTCCACCAAGTATCATATAATCACATTTTGCAAGTAGCTTTTTTATTAGTACAATTTTCGTAGAAACTTTTGCGCCAGATATTATTATAGTCATGGGTCTAGATTGTTCATTAATAAGTTTATTTATCGTCTGGATTTCATATCTAATATTCAACCCAGCAACTGTTTCAAGATAATTTGCAACACCTGTTGTAGTACACTCCGATCTGTGTGATACACCAAATGCATCGAAAACAAAGATGTCAGCCAGAGATGCGATAGTTTGTGATAATTTAGGATCACATTTTTTTTCACCAATATTGAATCTTACATTCTCTAACATTGCGATATCATGATTCGTAAAATCAATTGTATCGTTGACATCTTTAATAAATTGAATTTTCTTATTCAACTTAGTAGAAAGATATTTACAAATGGGTTCGAGTGAAAGGCTCTCATCGTATGACCCTTCAGTTGGTCTTCCAAGATGAGAAGCAATAATTAATTTATTATTATTATCTAATAATGAATTCAAGGTATTGTAAGTTTGTCTTATCCTAAAATCATTTAGTATGATTCCGTCTTCTATTGGAACGTTATAATCTAATCGTACAAGAACTTTTTTATCTATTATCTCTTCAAGCAGCACTACTTGATCCAATGATTAGTAACATCAAGCATACGATTAGAAAATCCCCACTCATTATCATACCAAGCGCAAATTTTATATAGTTTGTCCTCTGAAGCCCTTGTTAGGCTCTCATCGTAAACTGATGAGAATGATGAATGATTGAAATCTACTGACACAAGAGGTAGATTATTGTATCCGACGATGCCCCTCATTTGATTTTCAGATGATTCCAAAACAAGATTATTTAACTCATTAACGGAACTAGATTTATTAGTATTAAAAACAAGGTCGACTATCGAAACATTTGTGGTAGGCACTCTGATTGCAAAGCCATCAAGCTTACCATTCAGCTCTGGCATCACTAGTCCAACAGCTGCTGCAGCTCCAGTTTTTGTTGGTATCATTGATTGTGTTGCAGATCTTGCCCTCCTGAGATCAGTATGATAAACATCAGTTAAGACCTGATCGTTAGTATAAGCATGAACTGTCGTCATAAGGCCATTGGTTATCTGAAGATTTTTATGAATATTGTTTATCACGGTTGCTAGACAATTGGTCGTGCAAGAGGCATTAGAAATTACGGTATGATCATCAGTTAGAGTTTCATGATTCACCCCAAACACCACAGTATTGTCGACCTCTTTTCCTGGTGCAGAAATGATTACTTTTTTAGCTCCAGCTGTGATATGTCTACCTGCCTGATCTTTTGAGACAAATATTCCTGTGCACTCAAAGACAACATCAATTTTAAGTTTACTCCACGGTAAAGCTTCTGGATTTCTCTCAGATGTAACCAGTATCTCATCACTGTTATCAATTATTATTTTATCACTGGCGACATCTACGGGCTTTTGAAACTTCCCATGAACTGTATCATGCACCAATAAATGTGCATTAATTTGACTATCACCTAGATCATTTATGGCAACAATCTGTATATCATTATATTTATCACTCTCATATTTCGCTCTGAGTATGTTTCTTCCTATGCGCCCAAAGCCATTAATAGCCACTCTTATCGTCATACTATCACCTATTTTTTTTGATTAATTTATTTATATTTTTTTTAATATTGCTGACACTGAATCCAAAGTGATTCATGACATCTCCACCTGTGCCTGATAATCCAAAAGACTCCATTGATATCATTGCACCTTTTTTCCCAACAAACTTATGCCAACTGTCACCAATCCCTGATTCAATAGCAAGTATATTGTCAAAATTTTTAGGGATACATTTATTTTTATAGGCAAGAGTCTGTCTCTCATAAACTTCCTGACAAGGCATAGAAATTACACGTATATTTATCCCCTTGATTTTGAGTTGCTCAGCAGCGCTTACTGAAATTGAAACCTCTGAGCCTGTAGCGATTATAATTGCATCGGGGTCAGAGCTATCGCCATACACTACATATCCTCCTCTTGATATATTGCTTATTTGTCTCTTAGTTTTAGGTATCTCTTTGAGTGTTTGTCGAGATAACGCAAAGGCTATTGGTCTCTCTTGTGATAATATTGCTTCTCTCCATGCAGCAGCTGTTTCTTGAGTATCAGCTGGTCGCCAAACATCCAATCCTGGGACAAGTCTAAGTGAGGATAATTGTTCAACTGCCTGGTGTGTAGGACCATCTTCACCTAGTCCTATTGAATCATGTGTAAATATATAAATAATTGGCAATTTCATCAGAGCTGACATTCGAATTGCATTTTTAGCGTACTCAGAAAATATTAGAAAAGTACTTGCAAATGGTCTTGATGCTCCATGCAGGAAGATGCCATTTGATATGGCTGACATACCAAATTCTCTGACGCCATAGTAAATATATTTTCCTGAAGGATTTGAATGGGAAAATGAATCCATATCATCATAATATGATAGATTAGACCCTTTGAGATCTGCTGATCCTCCAATAAGTTCGGGCATTGACTTCCCAAATTCAGTCATGACTATTTGTGATGATTTTCTTGTTGCCATTGGTGTATGATTTTTCGACATAAAATTATTAAGTTTTGTAATAACGGTTTTTGGTATCTTTCTCTTGATTCTTCTTTCCAACTCCGCGTACTCCTTTCTGTATAATTTTTTATATTTATTTACTTTTAATATCCATGCATCCTCATACTTCTTACCCTTTAGCTTTAGCATTCCACTTGAGATAGATGTCCTTTGGTATTTCAAATGGTTTATATTTCCACTCTAATTTTTTTCTAACAACTTCGGCTTCATCATTTCCAAGTGGTGCGCCGTGGGCTTGGCTTGTCCCTTGAAAGTTGGGAGAACCGTAACCTATTACAGTCCTGCAGCAAATTATTGTCGGTCTATTTTTCTCTAATTTGGCTTTATTTATTGCATTTCGGATACTGACAAAATCATGTCCGTTAACATCTTTTATCACATTCCAACCATAACTTTTAAACCTAGATGGTACATTTTCTGTAAACCACCCATTAACATCACCGTCAATGGATATCTTGTTCATGTCATAAAACACAATTAATTTACTTAATTTTAAAGTGCCAGCCAACGAACAAGCCTCATGAGAAATACCCTCCATTAAGCATCCATCACCAGCAAAAACGTAAGTATGGTGGTCAATTATCTCATGACCTTTCTTGTTATATTCAGCAGAGAGGCTTTTCTCAGCAATCGCCATTCCCACAGCATTTGCGAGTCCCTGACCAAGTGGGCCTGTGGTTGTCTCAACACCCTCAGTAATATCGCATTCAGGATGACCGGGTGTGATCGAATCCAATTGACGAAAATTTTTAATATCGTTAATAGATAAGTTATACCCAGTCAAATGTAAAAGAGAATACAAAAGCATAGAACCATGTCCGTTAGACAAAACAAACCTATCTCTGTTAAACCAGCTCGGGTTATTTGGGTTATGTTTTAGAAACTCTCTCCATAATATTGTGGCTATATCAGCCATACCCATGGGAGCGCCAGGATGACCAGAATTTGCATTGTTGACTGCATCAAGACTCAGAAATCTTATAGCATTAGCTAGAGTCTTATTATTCACTGTCTTTCCATTTAATTGAACATCCCACACTCGGGATCTGATTTAAGGGTGGCTTTCCCGTACGTGCTATTTCAATCATTCCTTTGAAAAGGTCGCTTGAATTAGCAGACATTTGTTTAGATGTTTTCCTGTCATCAAACCTACCACGATACAATAGTTCTAGTTCTGCGTTGTATCCAAAAAAATCAGGAGTGCAAACAGCCTTGTAACTTTGAGCTACGGTCTGTGTGTCATCAAATAGATATGGAAAGCTGAATCCAAACTTTCTCGAAATTATTTGCATATTCTCAAATGAATCCTCTGGATATTGTGAGGAATCATTGGAATTTATAGCAATGCATGCAACTCCCTTTTTTTGCAATACACTTACTTCAACAACGAGCTGCTCAAGAATAGATTTTACGTATGGGCAATGATTACAAATAAACATTATTAATGTGGCTTTGTCTCCAATAAGCTCATCAAGCTTGTAAAACTTACCATCAGTGTTTTTGAGCTCAAAATCATGAGCTTTTGTATTAAAATCACACTCTGGAGTATATGTTTCAACCATGAATCATCTTGAAATATCTATAATCATCCCTAGAATTAACAGGAAATCAGATTAATTTGTTATTATATACAATATTATTAGTGATATAATAGCTCACTTTTGAATAAGAATATATCAATGCCAAATAATAATTTATCAAAATCTAAGCAAAAAGAAATCAAAGACCTAATTGAGAAAGGTAGAGAACAAGGCTTCCTTACAATAGGTGAGATAAATGATCTATTACCAACAAACCTCTATGATGCAGATCAAATTGATGGAATCATAAAACTGATCACTGATCTAAAAATAAAAGTAGTTGAAAGCAATAAAGATGTGGATACTGAAGTTGTAATAGGTGATGAAGAAGTATCAGATGATGATGACAATGAAATAACAGAACAAGAAGCGGTAGAGGTATTATCAAACCTTGATGAAGAGTTTGGAAGAACATCTGACCCAGTAAGAATGTACATGAGGGAAATGGGAACAGTAGAGCTGCTTAACAGAGCAGGTGAAATAGTAATTGCAAAGAAAATAGAAGAAGGTCAAAAATTAATCTATACAGCAATTCAGAGATTTCCAGAATCAATAAGCTTTTTTTCTCAAGTTATTTAAAAATGAAGAAGAGATAGATTCTCAAATATCAGACTATATTTTGGATGTTAAAGAAAAATCTGATGAAGAATTTAAAACAGAGCAAATTCCAGAAACAAATGAAAAATCTGATGATCTTGAATTGAAGATGAGGATGAGGAGGAGCAAATAATAGACAACTCTCCAGATAAAGAGTTAGTAGTCGAAAAAGTTGCAAAGATTAAGGAGTACTACGAAAAGTTTAAAACGCAAAAAGATCAAAAAAAAGCCGACAAAGTGTTTGACAAAATAAAAAAAGAAATATCAACTTTTAAATTTACTAGTCTATTCATTGAGAAACTTACAGCAAGAATTGAAGATATATCAAACAACATCATAAAATATGAAAAAGACATGTTCTTGCTATGCTCTAGAGAGACAAATCTTAGCAAGAAAGAATTTATGAAGCTTTTTAAAAATAATGAAACAAGTATGACTGTTCTAGATCAAATTAAAAAAGATTATCTAAAGCCTTCAGTTGACAAAGAATTCTTTACAAAAGAATTTACAAAAATTAATAAAAAACTCTCTCTCATTGAAACTAATCAAAAACTATCTATTCAGGACATAAAACTTATTAATAAAGATAGGAGAGTGGGTGAAATTAAAGAGAGAAATGCAAAAAAAGAAATGGTTGAAGCCAACTTGAGACTTGTGATTTCGATAGCTAAAAAATATACAAATCGTGGGCTACAGTTTTTAGATCTAATACAAGAGGGAAACATAGGTTTAATGAAGGCTGTTGATAAGTTTGAGTATAGGAGGGGATATAAATTTTCAACATACGCAACTTGGTGGATCAGACAAGCAATTACAAGATCCATAGCAGATCAAGCTAGAACAATACGAATACCAGTTCACATGATCGAGACTATAAACAAACTAAATAGAATACAAAGAAAACTTTTACAAGAGAATGGTAAAGAGGCTACTCCTGAAGAATTAGCTGAGCACATGGATATGACTGAGGAGAAAGTTAGAAGGGTGCTAAAAATTGCAAAAGAACCTATATCAATGGAATCGCCAGTTGGTGATGATGAAGATTCACATTTAGGTGACTTCATCGAAGACGAGAACGCAGAGAAACCACTTGATCAAACTATTAGTGATGGATTATCTGATTCAACACATGACATACTGTCAAGTTTGACACCAAGAGAAGCCAAAGTTCTTAGAATGAGGTTTGGGATTGACATGAACACTGATCATACCCTTGAAGAGGTTGGAAAACAGTTCGATGTAACAAGGGAGAGAATAAGACAAATTGAAGCAAAAGCTCTAAGAAAATTAAGACATCCATCAAGAGCACAAAATCTTAAAAGCTTTCTAGATAATGACTAAGTTAGCGATATTTGCTGCAGGGTGTTTCTGGGGCATAGAAGAAAAGTTTTTATCTCACCGTGGAGTATTGGATACTGAGGTAGGTTACACCGGAGGTATAACAAATGAACCCTCCTACCATGATGTTTGTTCTGGTGAGACCGGGCATGCAGAAGCAGTTAGAGTAAAATTTGATGAAGATATAGTTAGTTATGAGGAGCTTGTAAGTTTATTTTTTGAAATGCATGATCCGACTACACTTAATAGACAGGGTCTAGACATTGGAACCCAATACAGATCAGAAATATTTTGCTTAGATGATGATCAATACCTGATTGCGGATGCAATGAAAAGAAAATTAAACAAAGAAATCTATGATGATAAAATAGTAACCTCTATATCAATGGCTGAAAACTTTTGGATTGCAGAGGAATATCATCAGAAATACGTAAGAAAGAAAAAAAATATGATTTTTTAATTTATGACGGGCCTGTAGCTCAGTTGGTTAGAGCAGTGGACTCATAATCCATTGGTCGCAGGTTCGAGTCCTGCCGGGCCCAAAAAGATATGGATAATCTTGAAAGTAATAAAAAAAAGTTAAACGACCTTAAACATAAAATCACAGCTCACCCATTGTTTGAAAACAAACTTGAGCCAAAACACATATGTAAATTTATGGAATCTCATATTTTTGCTGTCTGGGGTTTTATGAGTATTCTTAAATCACTCCAAAAGATGATAACTCCAAATAATCTTCCATGGATGCCAAACAAGAATACAAAAAATGGTCTCGTGAACTTTGTAAATGAAATAATTTTGTGTGAAGAATCAGACTTTATCGAGGGTATTGGATTCATTTCTCATTTTGAAATATACCTTTTGGCAATGAAAAATATGGATGCTAAAACTGAACAGCTTGATAAATTGACCTCAAGAATTGCTGATAAAGGATATAACGAAAAATATCTAGATGATGTTGATGCTTCTGATGAAGTAAAAAGTTTTTTAAAACATGACTTGGAAGTATCAATGAATGGTACTTTACCTGAGATCGTTGGAGCATTTACTCTCGGCCGAGAAAAAGTCATTCCAAATATGTTTAGTTATATATTGCCTGCAATTAAAGAGACATCAACATCTAAGTATCTCATAACATATCTTGAGAGACATATTGATATTGATGGGGATAGGCATGGTCCACTGTCTATGAAACTTCTAAATGCTTCTTGTGATAAAAAACAATTATCTCTTGCTTACGCAACAGCCATAAAGTCATTGGAACTTAGATTATTAGTATGGGATAAGGTTTATGAGGATATAAAGGTTGATATTATATAACTATATGATAATATACTTATATACAACCTCCTCCGTATATGATGAAGCCGACACGAAGTCGGCTTTATCATTCAACTAATAGAAAACTACCCGTCATAATCTCATATGATGAAATGTCCTCTTTTTTGTTTATTCCTAAAAGGACACTGATAGCTCTTATGGTGTTGCCATGAGAGACAACAAGTAAATTTCCAGATAGTGGTAATGTTTCCAAAAAACTACTCACTCTATTACTTACATCCTCCAAGCTTTCTCCATTAGGTGGTTTTGTACTCCAACCTCTTCGAGCAGAAAGGAATAGCTCCTCACCAACTTGTTCTTTGATCTCTGATTTATTTAGTCCTGACCAGTCCCCGTAGCTCCTCTCTTTTAACCTATCATCATATTTAATTTCAAAACGGCCATCGACAATTAGTGATGCTGTTTCTGCAGCTCTTTTAAGTGGTGAACTGAAAACATAATCAAAGTCAACTGATGATAAATCATTTTTAAGCTCTCTCGCAGCATCAACACCTTTTTGTGTAAGATCAGGGTCGTGCCAACCTGTAAAAAGATGCTTTTTGTTATACTCAGATTGTGCATGACGAACAAACCAAATTTTTCTTTTTCCTTGATTATTCATTTTTTATTTGCGATATCATTATACACTTCCTCACTACTACTAGGTACCTTTCTAATTTTAAAATATTGGGAGAAATAAAGTCCAAGTTCATAAAGAAGCCACATTGGTAATGCCAATAAGATTTGAGAAATAACATCAGGAGGAGTTAAAAGCATGCCTAGTGTAAATGCTCCCACTATTATATAGGGTCTTTTTAGGGAGAGTTTCTCTCTAGTCGTAATCCCTGTAGTTATTAATAGAACAGTAATTATAGGAACTTCGAAAGCAAATCCGAAAGCAAAAAATAGAGCTATAACAAAGTCTAGGTACCTACCAATATCTGTCATTACAGCAACATCAGTTGGAGCTATCCCAACAAAGAAAACAAATATTAAGGGGAACACTATGAAATATGCAAACAGCGCACCAAGGTAAAATAAAATACTACTCGATACAATCAAAGGAAGTACTAGTTTTTTTTCATGATTATATAAACCCGGAGCTACGAATGACCAAAGGTGGTACAAGATATATGGAATAGCTATAAATATCGATAGATATATAACTAATTTGAATGGTATGAGAAAAGGTGATGCGACATCGATAGCAATCATCTCACTACCTGAAGGGAGTGCATTTAGAAGTGGTATTGACAACACATTGTATACCTCACCAGAAAATGGTATCAACATGACAAAAACTATCAAAACAAATAATAGTATTTTTGAAAGTCTATTTCTTAATTCTAACAAATGAGGTAGAAATTTACTCTTAGTCTGTTTTGTCTCTTGTTGATTCATCTTTTGTTTCTTTAATTCTCTTTTGAAGTTCTGTTATTGAAAGCTCTTGATCTTTTAAAATCTTATTAATGTCTGTACTATCTACTTCATCATCAATCTGATTTTTAACATTACTGAAATATCTTTGAACCTTACCAAACTGCTTACCTAGGTATGATGCAACTACTGGTAATCTTTCAGGACCAAGTACGAAAAGTGCAAGAAGGAATAAAAAGAATAATTCCCAGAAACCAATATCAAACATAATTTATGTTTTTTTATTATTATCGTCGATATTCTTTTCTGTGGTGGTGTCTTCTCGTGACGATTTCTTAAAACTCTTCATGGCAGCACCTAAATCTGACCCAATATTTCGCAGCTTCTTTGTTCCAAACAAGACTACTACGATAATTAAAATAAGTAATATTGACCATGGTGATATTCCGCTTAACATTCTAATCCCTCATTTTTTTCTATTATTCTTTTCCTCTATACCAGAAATTCCGAATCTTTTTGTTAACTCATCTAATATCGTAGCATATTTAATGTCAAGTGAGGCTAATAATACAAGGACATGAAATAACAAGTCAGCTGTTTCATGTACAACCTGAGCTTTGCCATCTTCAGTGGCGTCAACTAATTCACCGGCCTCCTCAGTAATTTTATCACAAATATGCTGGTTACCTTTTGAGTAGAGGCTTGAAACATATGAATCTTTGGGGTCTTCGGTCTTGCGCTTCTGAAGAATTGTCTCAAGTTTTTCTATTATATCATTCATTATCTTTTCTCTTACTATCTCACAAACACGCCCTTATCTCTAAGAAAATCTTTTGCTTGGCTAATACTATACTCGCCAAAATGAAAAATGCTCGCAGCAAGGACTGCGTCTGCTTTTCCTAGCGATATTGCATCATATAAATGTTGCAAACTACCGGCTCCTCCAGAGGCAATCACTGGAATACTTAGTTTATTTGAAATTTCACACAATATCTCATTATCAAAACCTTCTTTTGTTCCATCTCTGTCCATACTAGTGAGTAAAATTTCACCAGCACCTCTTGCTTGACACTCTAGACACCAGTTAACTGCATCTAATTGAGTTTTATTCCTACCGCCATGCGTAAATACATTATATTGTTCTTTGCTTTTCTTAATATCAACAGCGACTACAATACACTGCCTACCAATCTTATCAGTCACTTCATTAATCAAGTCTGGATTTGCTACCGCAGCGGTATTAATTGTTACTTTGTCAGCTCCCGCAGATAAAAGATCTCTTACGTCACTAAAACTTTTAACGCCGCCTCCGACTGTGAGTGGAATGAATACCTCATTTGCTACTTGCTCAACAACACCCAATATGTTGTCTCTACCCTCATGGGATGCGGTGATATCTAAGAAGGTTATTTCATCAGCCCCCTCCTTATCATATTTTTTTGCAATTTCTACAGGATCACCTGCATCAACTATATCAACAAAGTTTATTCCTTTAACAACTCTACCTTTGTCTACATCAAGACATGGTATTATTCTTTTAGCTACACTCATTGATTGCTTCCTTTAAGTCTATTGTGTTTTCATACAGAGCTTTGCCAATTATAAATCCGTCAATCTTACTTGTAGTCATTTTTTGGATTGACTGAATATCATTAGTGGATGTTACTCCACCAGAAATGATAGCCTTGGTACTTATAAACTTTAGTATCTTCTCAATAGATTCGCTATTGATACCCTGCATCATGCCATCTTGATTTATATCAGTGACAACAAACAGTTCAATGCCATTTTGCTCAAAGTAATCTATGAAATCGCCCACATTATTGTTTGCGGTTGTTTCCCATCCATCACCTGCAAGTTGCCCGTCCTTGATTGCTATATCTATCGCCAATGACTTTCTCTGTGCTTGGTCAATTGACAGAATAAATTCTCTGTCTTTAAGAACTTTAGTACCTAAGATAATTCTATTAATGCCATTAGCAAGATATTGGTTAACTGTTTCAATATTTCTAATTCCACCTCCAATTTGTATGAAAATATCTGGAAATGATTTTCTTATCTTCAAAATACTGTCAATATTCATTGGTCTTCCAGCTTTTGCTCCATCTAGATCGACCACATGAAGAAATCTAGTGCCTTTACTAAGCCATGATGATACGACAGATTCTAAGTTATCTGAGTAAACAGTCTTATTTGAATAATCACCTCTAGATAATCTGACACATTTTCCATCAATTATGTCAATTGCAGGATAAACAATCACTTCAAACTCTCCGACCAGGTAATAAAATTGCTGATCAATTGTAGTCCGTACTTTGAACTTTTTTCAGGATGGAATTGGCACGCAAATATATTATCTTTAATAACTGATGATGTGAAATCTATATCATATGTAGTTGTAGAAGAAATATCCTCTTTAGATTCAGCTGAAGCATAATAGCTATGTACAAAATAAAAAAAAGATGTTCTAGGTATATCACTCCAGATTATATGATCTTTTTTTTGCTCAACATTGTTCCACCCCATATGTGGTACTTTCAAGTCTTGACTTATCTGCTTACTAAAATCATTCACAGATCCTTTGATAATAGAAAGGCAATCAACTCCGTTATCCTCGTATGATTTTTCAAATAAGATTTGAAACCCTAAACATATCCCAAAAAATGGCTTATTTAAGATGTGCTCGTGTAATCTGGGAAAGCTATTAGTTAGTTTTTGCATGCATGATTTTGCTGCCCCTTGTCCTGGTAAAACAATCATTGATGCTTTCTTGAGGTCCTCATTAGTGGTGGCTACACATACCTTATATTTCTTATTGGAAGCTTTTTGGAATGATTTAATCACACTATGAAGATTACTCATTCCATAATCTATAACAGCTATATTTTTCATTAAAGAAATTCTTTTGTCGAAGGAATCTTATCTATATTTTTTGCGTCTAAAGAAACAGCCATTTTCAAAGCTCGTCCGAATGCTTTGAAGATCGTCTCAGCAATATGGTGTGCATTTTTGCCACGAATATTATCAATATGTATTGTTGCTTTGGCGTGATTTGTGAAGCCATGAAAAAATTCACTCAAAAGTTCAACATCAAACTCTCCGACCCTCGCTCTTGGATAGGTAACATTGTATGTTAATCCTGGTCTACCAGAAAAATCCACTACTACCCTAGATAGTGACTCATCCAGTGGAATGTAGGCATAACCAAATCTCTGTATACCTTTTTTATCCCCGAGTGCCTTATCAAAGGCTGACCCAAGAGTGATGCCAATGTCCTCTACAGTATGGTGTGCATCGATTTCGAGATCACCTTTGGCATCTAAATCTAGATCAATCGATGAATATCTGGTAGTTTGATCAAGCATATGCTCAAGAAAAGGCAGGTTAGCTTTTAAATTACTTATGCCCGAGCCATCTAAGTTTAAAGATAGACTGATATCTGTCTCCTTAGTTTTTCTTGATTCGCTTATTTTTCTCATGCGCCTATATTATTATATTATTTATCACTTAGCCATTTCTTTACGATCTGAATTACTTTATCAGCATTATCCTCATGATAGTGGCTGGATGATTTAATTTCGTATTGCAATGATTTTTCACTTATTCTTTTAATTAATTTTTTTCGTTTAGACGCTTCTTTACGAACTAGGTCAAAATCGTATTCGCCATAAATATCAAGTATTGGTATATTTATCTTATGATAAGGATATTCTGTTACTAGTTTTTGTCCTTTATCTACAGCTCCACTACCAACCATGACTATTGCTATTACTTGCGGGGGTAAATGAAAATTCTCAATAAATGACATTAGCATATGAACTCCACAACTATGAGCAATGATTACTAATCTATCGTTTTTTGATGAAATATATTCGATTGCTGAGATTATCCTCTGATCAGAGTCATAGAGTATATCTACATAATCGTTATAAGTTGATCCTTTTTCTAGTACAGGTAGTTGAATATTGTATGTATTAAAATTACCGCTGAACTGGGTCCTAATTGGGTGAGCGAGATTATAATCATTAGGACTAAGACCTCTTCCATGAAGATATAAAATGGCAGAATCTTTATCGTCATTATAAATTTCTAGGGATGAGAATTTTCCATACTTATAATTTATATAACTGTGCTCACCATCAAAAACTTCGCTTAGGCTTTGGTCATAAATCATTCTCTCTCTTACAAGATCTGGTTTTTTTTGTGCGGGATAGAAATAATTTACTGCTAATACGAATAGTGCTAACCCAAAAATCTGTTTAAATAATGTCATCGAATATCTTAACTAATTCCTTACTTATAGTAGGTTCTAAAACTGAATGTCCCGCGTCTTTAGCAATTATTAGATTAGATTTTGGATATACTACCTGCAAATCATAAGCTTGTCTGATCGGGCAAACAACATCGTACTGGCCATGAACTATCCAACATGGAATATCACTGATGAGGTTTATGTTTTTTAATATTTGGTTCTCTTCGATGAAGCAGTCATTGATAAAATAATGAGACTCTATTTTTGCTAGCGATATTGCACATTCATCAAATGCGTCAATTACTTCATTTGATGGGAGTAAACAGGATGATCTTCCTTCCCAGAGTGACCACTCTTTGCAAGCTCTTTTTGATGTAATCTCATCAGACGAATGAATCATTTCATGATAAGCAGATAAAATGTCATTTCTCTTTGATTTACTAACTATAGATAAATATTTTTCCCAGTAATGAGGATATATCTCTGAAGCTCCATATTGATAAAACCATTGGATATCATCTCTTCGGCATAAAAAAACACCTCTCAATGTAAGTGTTGCTACCCTCTCTGGATTATTCTCTGCATATAAAAGTGCTAATGTAGAGCCCCATGATCCACCATAAATATTAATTTTATCTATAGAGAAATTTTCGAGAATAAGGTTTATATCTGAGATAAGATCACTAGTTGTATTTTCTCTCGTCTCTCCATATGGTTTTGATTTACCACATCCCCTTTGATCGAACATAATGAGATGATATTTTTTTGGGTCAAAAAATTTTTGATAAATAGGAGATGTTCCTGCTCCAGGGCCACCATGAAGAAATAACATGGGCATACCATGGGGGTTTCCATACTCCTCCACATATATTTCGTGAATATCACTGACCTTAAGAAGATGGGTATTGAATGGTTTTGATATTTTATAAAATTGCACGATTTATTATATCTTATAAACATCAGATCCGTCTGGTCTATGTTTATAAATTCTCAATGTCCACATATATTGCGAGACATCAAAAAGAATCTGTTGCTGAAGACACATATTTATTTTCAAGCAGTCTTCAACGATATTATTAGAAGGAAAATTATCAAGTTCAGGAAAGACTTTGAAAAAATAATCGTTTGATTCAAAGTTATACGTACACATGCAGGGAAGAACTTTAGAATTTGTCAATTTCGCCAGCTTACTAATTGATTTTAGTGTTGCCTTTTGAGTATCAAAGAAATCAGTAAAGATTGAATCATCTAAACTTATATCCTCATCTGCTAGTAAATATAAAACACACGGTTTTTTCATTTTTTTTATTATGCTTTTAAAGCTATTTTTTTCTCTTGGATAGACTATTACTTTATCAGTGGCTTTACTTCTTGATTTACCAATAAACCAATTCATCAAATTATTTTTAAATGGTTTATATATGCTTAACAAATTGAACTTTGATAAAGCCCTGCCACCAAAGTCTAACGAAAGTGTATGCGGTGCCAGCAGAATAACACTCTGTTTATTATCTAAGATTTCATCAATCAAATGTAAATCACTTTTGATTATTAGTTGTTGTAAATACTTATCAGATCTCCACCATAACAAAGGGAGATTTATGTACATATGGCCTAGATGCTTGAAAAAAAGTTTAGATTGATTATTAATGCCCTTGTCATCTAGATTCTTAAAAGTCATAGATAAATTTTTTCTCGTAATTTCTCTTTTTGATTTACTAAATTTAAACAGTAATTTACCTAAAGCCGTTCCCATGACTGCTCTAATCCTCGCAGGAAGGTATGCAATCAATAGTGTCAAAGATAGGAAGACCCATATAATCCAGTACTTCGGATAGAGGTAGGTAAATGAGAACTGCTCTCCTTGAGATGGATGCTCATTAAACGGATTATTTTTTGATATGAATGCTTTTTGCATTTTAGTATTTCCAAAAATATTTTGTTATAAGAATGATGAAGGTAAATATTTCTAGCCTTCCTATTATCATCATGAGAAGTAACAATGATTTTGAAAAATCATTTAATGATGCATAATTCCCGTATGCGTCACCTAAAGCAGGGCCTAAGTTATTTATGCATGCTGCGACTGATGAAAAAGATGTCACTACGTCATGTCCTGACAGCATTATTAATATTGATGCTGTAAAAAACAATATTATGTAGAGGATTATGAAAGATAATATTGTCTCTATTGTCATATCATCAACTTTTTTATCATTCACTTTTATTGTTATTTCTGCTTTTGGATGTATCACTTTTAGTAGCTGCTTTTTGATTGATTTCAACGCAATAGTAAACCTTATAACTTTCATTCCTCCACCGGCAGAACCCGCACACGCACCGACGAAACTTGATAAAAAGACAATGGTTATTATAAAAGTAGGCCAATTACTGTAGTTTGATACAGTAAAACCAGATGTTGTAGCAAATGAAAGAATATGAAACATAATATCAATACTCTCGAGCGACTGAGTCCTGCCGCCAGTAGAGAAGATAGCTACTAGCAACAATAAGATAATAATTATCAAAAGAAATGATTTCATTTCTGAATTAGATGTGTAAACCGTCAGAGATTTGTTTTTATAAAATAAAAAATGCAAGACAAAATTTAACGCAGACAGAAACATGAAAACCATACATATAATCTTTATTAGATCACTTGAATAAAATCCAATGCTTGCATCATGTGTAGAAAATCCCCCTATAGAGACAGTAGAAAAACTATGCCCGATAGCATCAAAATAGCTCATACCTGCAATTTTATATAATACTGCACAGGCGATAGTTAGTACAATGTATACGCCCCACAAGCTCTTTGCTGTTTCTGTGATTCTAGGTGAAAGTTTATTATCCTTAACTGGAGATGAGGTCTCAGCCTTATACAAGTACATGCCTCCAACTCCTAAAATAGGAAGTATGGCGAGCACTAAAACTACAATTCCTATACCTCCTAACCATTGAAGTAACTGCCTGTATAGAAGAAGAGGTTTATTAAGGTTATCAATATTTGATACTACAGTAGCACCAGTCGTTGTCCAACCAGATGCAGATTCAAAAACAGCGTCTACTAGGCTGAATTTTAGACTTTCATCCATGAGAAATGGAATAGCTCCAAAAAAGCTTAAGACAAACCAGAATATTGCTACGATTAAAAATCCTTCACGTATTTTGATTTGTGATCTTTCTTTTTTATTTGGAAAGTATGCAAGGAGGCCTACAAAAAAAATTATTAAAAAAGATTGAAGAAAATTATCTATGCTCTCCCCATAAAAGAATGCAGCGCTTATTGGAATCAATATAAACAGACTAAAAATCAGTAAAATAATACCTGTGATCTTAAGTATTTGATAATAGTTCATTTAAAAGAATCCAATCCCAACTTGAAACAGTTTTGCCAGTTTCGGAAAGTCTCTCTTATTTAATAGAAATATAATTAATCTATCTTCACTACATATCTCTATGTCACCTTGTGCAAGTATTACACTTTCATTTCTATATATGGCACCTATTCTACAGCCTTGAGGTAGTTCGAGATCAGATATTTTTTTACTAACAACTTTTGAAGTATTTTTATCTCCATGAATAATAACCTCAAACAACTCTGCTTCGCCAAAGCCTAAGGAATGGACTTTTACAACATCACTTGCTCTTACAGACGCTAAAAGTGAACCAATTGTTACATCTTCAGGTGATACAACAACATCTATCTCTTTGGAGACTAACTTGCGATATGAAGGCTTATTTATTATTGCGATCGATTTTTTCGCACCAAGATCCTTCGCTAGCTTAGATGATAAAATATTCATTTGATCATCATTCGTAACACTACAAAAAAAATCAACATCTTTTATTCCCTCATTCTCTAAGAGTGATTCATCAGATATATCATCATTCAAAACTACGACACCCTCTAGAGTTTCTGAGAGGTATTTCGATCTTGACTGATCTTTTTCTATTATCTTGGTTGAGAATTTCTCTGATAACTTTGCTGCAAGAATAGTTCCTACATTCCCACCTCCAGCTATCATTATATTTTCTACACGGGACTGATTCTTTCGTAACTCACTCATGAATCGCATATTTTCTTCAGTTGCTAAAAAAAATACATCATCTCCTGTTTCTATTATGGACGAGCCATTCACTGGTAGTGATTTTCTATCTCTATATATTGCGATAACATTTACATTCACATTCGGCATATGTTTTTTAAATTCTGAGAGTTTTTTGCCAGCTAGTGGGCCATCTCTAAGAACAGTTACACCAATGACTTGTAATTTGCCATCAGCAAAATCAAAAGCTTGAAATGCTCCAGGGTGTTCTATGATATTTTTGATAAAATCGGTAACAAGAAGACTGGGGCTAATTATTGAATCAATAGAAAATAAATCAAGGTTAAAATCAGATGTCTCTTCTCGGTACTCTGCATTTCTCAGCCTTGCAATAACATTTGGAACATTGAACATTTTTTTTGCTAGATGACATGAAACTAAATTAACCTCATCGCTTGCAGTTGTCGCAATTAGGATATCGCAGTCGCTTAACTCTACTTGATTAAGAATCGAAGGTGATGATGCGTTTCCTTGTATGGTTTTTATATCATTGTCTTCTTGTAGATCCTCAAGCACAGATGCATTATTATCCACTAGGGTAATATCATTTCCATCATCAGTAAGGATCTTGGCGACAGAAGCGCCAACTTGTCCTCCACCTAATACTGCTATTTTTTTCATGGATGTTGCTTTGGTGACAATTCTACATCATCTAAAAGTTAATTGTATATATTTAATACTAATTTAAACCGAGATTATTGAGTAATCTATCTTTGAATTCTGAGTTAGAGTTAAATAAATCTCGATTTGTAATAATCTTTTTCCCCTCAAGTTGTAGTTTATTAATTGATATGTACCCTCCTTTTGCACTCACAAGCAATTCGTCTTTTGAAAAAGCCTTGATCTCACCAAAAGCCATATCATGATCCTGTTGAATATAATTAGCATCTATAATTTTAATATCCTCTCCTAGTAAGTTTGTTCGTGCAACAGGCCATGTGCTTAGTGCTCTGATTCTATTAAAAATAGTAACGACATCTAAATCCCAGTAAAAAATACTGTCTTCTTTTTGGATCTTATTTGCATATGAAATTTCATCGGGTTGGTCACTATCTAGAAATTCTCCCTGAATTAGTCTGTTGATAGCAACTGATAAATTATTTACTGCTAACTCTGTCAAACTATCTTGAATTGATGAACAATTATCACTTTTTAAAATTTGATATCTTTCTTGAAGTATAATATTACCTTCGTCTAATTTTTCGTTTATCCTGAAAAAGGTATAACCTGTATATTCCTCACCATTAATTAGTGCATGTTGTATTGGAGCTGCGCCTCTGTACCTAGGGAGCAATGAACAATGTAAATTCATAATCCCGTACTTGCAATGCTCTATTAAACTGATGGGAACTAACTTGCCATATGCATAAATAATACCAAGGTCATAATTGGAACTCATAATCTCTTTAGTCACAGGATCACTGAACTGATCTGGGAGTATGTATTTAATATTTTTTTCTTCACAAAATTGATGAACAGATGTCTTAATAACTTTTCCTCGACGTGTTTTAGTAGTACCTTGAGAAACGACTAGCGATACATCATGACCTAATTCAATAGTTTTATCTAATAAAGGAACTGAATAATAGGGACTACCAAAGAAAATAATTTTCAAACTTTTCATTTGATATATGGATTCTCTGTTCTTTGTGGGCTTGTATTATTGTTTTTTTGTTTTGTTAAACCTTTCTCAATCTTGGATCTTTTCATATCTGATAGATAATCAACAAATATCTTGCCATCAAGATGATCTATTTCATGTTGGATGCAAACAGCTAAAAGTTCTGATGCTTCTGAATTGAACTTATTTCCATTAACATCTTTTGCTTCATATTTAATATGATTAAATCTCTCGACTTTTTCATAAAACCCAGGGACAGAAAGGCATCCCTCGTCGAAGAGGATAGGTTCGCTCATTTCTAAAATAACTGGATTTATCAAAACTAGTTTTTGATTCTGTTCTTTGGAAACATCAATCGTTATAACGCGTGTAATTACGTTGATTTGAATAGCAGATAGTCCAATGCCTTTTTCATGATACATTGTCTCAAACATGTCTGAAACTAACTCTTTTAAGCTGTCATCAAAGGATGTATGCTCCGGGCAATGTTGTCTTAGCCTGTTATCTGGGTAATGTAGAATACTTCTCAAAGTCATTTTTTTATTCTAATATCTTGTACTTATCGTTATTTTGATAGTATAAAGTAAAAAATAGAATAATTAAGCATGGTATACGTATGAAAAACTTAATGATTGTGGAATCTCCCACTAAAGTTAAAAGTATAGAGAAATTTCTTGGTCCAGATTTTAAGGTAATAGCGTCTGTAGGCCATGTAAGAGATCTTGTTTCCTCTGCTAGAAAAGGGATAGATGTGGATCAAGGATTTAAACCCGTTTGGAAAGTTTCAAATAATAAGAAAACAGTAATTGACGACATTAAAAAATTTACGAAAGATGCTGATGTTATATACTTTGCAACCGATCCAGATAGAGAGGGGGAAGCCATCTCCAAACATTTATATGACATTTTAGATAAAGCAAAAATACTTAAAGAGAAAGAAACACATAGAGTAGTCTTCAATGAGATTACAAAAAATGCTGTGACCGAAGCACTAAAGAAGCCAAGGTCAATATCAACGAGTTTATGGGATGCATACCTAGCAAGAAGAACGCTTGACTATCTCATGGGTTATGACATTTCAGAATTTTTATGGAAAAAGGTTAGTAGAGACGCTCGTGCTGGGAGAGTCCAGAGTCCTGCATTGAGACTAATCGTAGAACGAGAAATAAAAATAAATGCCTTCATTCCTGAGGAATTTTGGAATATCACTGCAAGTGTTTCAAACAGTCAGAGAAATATTGAAATTGATTTATCTCAGATAAAAGGCGAAAAAGTGAAAAAAGATAATATAACCATTATAAATGATTCCAAAAAGGCAAATGAGATTAAGTCTATGATTGAAGCACATGACAAAGTCAGAGTATCAAATATAAAGCATGGACAGAGGAAAACAAAACCAAGGGCGCCCTTCACAACAGCATCTCTTCAACAAACTGCGTACACTAGTCTGGGATTGTCAGTTAAACAAACCTCGGCAATAGCCCAAAGATTATACCAAGGTATGGACATAGGAGGTGGACAACCTGAAGGGCTGATTAGTTATATGAGGACAGACTCGACAAGTTTATCAAAGGATGCATTAGATGATATCTCTGCCTACTTGAATAATAATCACCAAGGGCTCGCATCAGATGAAGTTAGAGTATATAAAGGTAAAACAAAAAATGCACAAGAGGCACATGAGGCAATTAGACCTACATCAATGTCTAATACGCCCGACAAAATAAAAAAATATTTAGAAGAAAATGATTATCGTCTTTATGATTTGATATGGAAAAGGGCTTTAGCATCACAGATGAAAGACTCCATAAGTAAAACAGTATCAATAGATTTATTAGCGGGAGATGATTTTCTGTTCAAATTTTCTGGGTCATATTTGGATTTCCCAGGTTTTAAAGAAGTATATAGCTTTGGTGATAATGATGAAAAAGAGAAAGAAAATAAAAAAATTCTTGAAAGTCTTAAAATAAATGATGAATTAAATGTTGACTCCGTAAAAACAGAACAAAAATTTACTCAACCCCCGGCCAGATATAATCAAGCAAGTCTAATTCAAGCACTTGAGGAACTTGGAATCGGTAGGCCCTCCACCTACGTTACAATAATTAATAAAATTATGGAAAGTAATTATGTAGATCCTGATAAGAGTAATTTTCAACCCACTGCCCTAGCAAAAGTTGTTTATGAAACCCTCATAAATCACTTCAAGAATGATTTGGTGGACTATGATTTTACTGCAAGGCTAGAGGAAGACTTAGATAAAATTGCAAATGGTGAGAAAGAATACATGGATTGTGTAGAGAAGACGTATAAACCTTTTAAAAATAATCTAGATGATAAAATTAAAACAGTTGATATATCTGAACAAAGAGAACTAAAAGATCTTGGAGTGCACCCAGAGACTAACAGGCCCGTAACTGTTCGCCTCACAAGGTACGGTCCTACAATTCAGATGGGCACTAAAGATGATGAAGAGAAACCAAAATGGGCAGCATTAACGCCAGAACAAAAAAAGAATATCGATGCTATCACACTAGATGATGCTATTCGATTATTTAAATTGCCTGAGAAAATTGGAGAATTCGAAGGAGAAGATATTTTAATTAATATTGGACCATTTGGGCCATATGTTAAATGTGGGAAAACGAATGTTTCGATGAAAGAAATTGATATTTTTTCCTTGTCAGAACAAGAAGCAATATCTCGAATAGAAGAAAAAAGAGAGATTGATGCAAATAGAGAAATTAAAATTTTTGAGTCATCTGGAATCAAGGTTTTGAATGGAATGTATGGACCTTATATTACAGACGGGAAAAAAAATGTTCGAGTACCAAAAGATATCGAACCTCAATCACTGGATGAAAATACATGTATTGAGATGATCAAGAATGCTCCTAAAAGGAGGGCTAGAAGAACTCGTGCGAAGCGATGATACCTAAGCTTAATCCACGTGATGCATCTGACGTACTCAAAAATGGTGGAACAGCAATCTATCCTACAGAGGGAATATATGGTCTTGGTTGCGATCCTTTTAATTCAAAAAGTGTAGAAAATATTTTTAAAGCTAAAGGACGAAGTAAAAATAAAAGTTTTATTATTCTTGGCTCTGATATTAAATATTTCCATAATATAATTGACAATACATATTTTATGGATGAGTCATTACAGTCTGAGAGTTTTACTACATGGGTGGTTCCATCGAATGTAAATTGTCCACCGTGGCTTAAGAAAAATGATACAGTTGCGATAAGATTGACAAAACATGAGACCGTAAAGTTACTATGTGATCACATGAATGCACCTATAATATCAACCAGTGCAAATCTGTCAAATTCTCAATATGATGGTGATATAAAAAATATTGAAAAAGTCTTCAATGAGAAAATAGACTGTATCGTTAAAGGCATCTTGGGCAACGAGAGGAAACCTTCCACTATAAAAAATATAATCACAAAAGAGGTAATAAGAGCATAACAATGAAAACAAATGAAATATCAAAGAGCTTTAAAAAAACTCAAAATCAAATTATCAAAGCTATAAAAACCCTAGACTCGACAATTATAAAAAAATCATCTTCTTGGAAACATAGGACAGGTGGCGGTGGGATAAGCTGTGAAATGGAAGGAAGTAAATATATTGATAAAGCAGCTGTTAATTTTTCAAGTATAGTAGGCGATAAACTTCCAACAAGCGCCCTACAAAAATCTGGAGTAAGTGGTCTCAATAAATATAAAGCTACAGGGGTTTCAGTAATTATTCATCCTGCTAACCCAAAAATACCGTGTGCTCACATGAACATTAGATTTTTTGAAGCCAAAGTGAATAAGAAGAATGTTTGGTGGTTTGGTGGAGGTTTTGATTTAACTCCTTACTTCATTAATAAATCAGATATTCATTATTGGAAAAACTCAGCAAAAGAACTTTGTGATAAATACAAAAGGGGAATGTATGAAGAATACAATAAAAATTGTAATGAGTATTTTTTCTTACCGCATAGAGAAGAGCCAAGAGGAGTAGGCGGATTATTCTATGATCAAATGAATTCGCCTGATTATAGGACATGCAAAGAGTTCACTCTTGATTGCGCCAGCACATTCAAAAATTCTTATTTGTACCTATTCAAACTGAAAAAAAATAAAAAATATACGAAAAAAGAAAAATCATTTCAATTATACCGCAGAGGTAGATATGTAGAGTTTAACTTATTGTATGATCGAGGGACTCTATTTGGACTTCAGTCAGGTGGAAGAGCTGAATCGATTCTTATGTCTCTGCCACCAGAGGTTACATGGAATAAAAAATATGACTTTACTAAGTATGAAAAAAATCTGATGGAAATGTTTTCTCTAGCTAGAGAGTAAAGACTCCACCAGTTCTGTATTAACCTTTTTCTCCTCATCTTTTAGATCAACTATAGCCGTTGTAAGTCTTGAAACACAATTCATCTTACCTGCCTCATTGAATATTTCTATACTCCAAACATGCACAGACTTCCCGAGGGCGATTGGTTTTGTAATGCCTGTTACAATTCCAGATCGAACTGGTCTGATATGATTTGCATTAAGTTCTAGTCCTACGGCTTTTTGCTTTCTCATATCTAAACATAAATTTGAGGCAATGCTTCCGAGAGATTCTGCCAGAACACATGAAGCGCCACCGTGAAGCACACCACGTGATTGTCTTGTGATATCCTCAACAGGCATAGTTGCTGAGATTGAATCATCAGTTATATCAGTAAATTTAATTCCTAAGTGCTTGTTTATATTGTTGTCACGAAGTGTAATGACGTGCTCAAGAGTATAATTTTCATGCCAAATTCTCATCAATCTACCTCATATGTTAAAACTTGATAGATTAATATATCATCTTCTCTTAAAATAAAAAGTCTAATGAAAAAATTATCCAAACAATCATTCCCATCCTTAAGGATGAGACGGCTAAGAAGTACCGATAACATAAGAAGACTTGTAAGAGAGACAAAATTAGCTCCAGAAAATCTCATTCAACCAATTTTTTTGAGTGATGGCAAAAACAAGAAAGAAAAAATATCCTCTATGCCTGATATTTTTAGATTATCGATTGATCATGCTTTAAAAGAAATCAAAAAACTAACAACTGTAGGAATCATTGCAATTGCCTTGTTCCCAAAGATAGCAGCATCAAAGAAAACATTAAATGCAGAAGAAGCATATAAACCAGATGGATTAGTGCAAACAAGTATTAAGAAGATAAAGGATAAATTTCCTGATTTATTAGTTATAAGTGATGTTGCTTTGGATCCTTATACATCTCATGGGCAAGATGGAATAATTGACAAGAAGGGTTATATTCTTAACGATGATACAAATAACATTCTTGTAAAACAGGCACTAAGCCATGCTGAGTCTGGTTCTGATATTATAGCTCCCTCAGATATGATGGATGGAAGAATTAAGCTTATTAGAAAAGAATTAGAGAAGAACCAATTCTATAATACTAAAATTTTATCTTACTCTGCAAAATATTCGTCAAGTTATTATGGACCTTTTAGGGATGCAATCGGTTCATTAAAAGCATTAGGTAAATCGGATAAAAAAACCTATCAGATGGATTACTCAAATAGAAATGAGGCCATTAGAGAAATAGACTTAGACTTAAGAGAAGGTGCAGATCTTGTTATGGTAAAACCAGCTATACCAAACTTAGATATAATATCTGATCTTAAGGAAACTTTTAAGGTCCCTATTCTTGCTTATCATGTAAGCGGTGAATATTTTATGATTAAATCTGCCGCTAAAAAAAATGTGTTCAATGAGAGAGATTTAGTTATAGAGACACTTACATCAATTAAAAGAGCAGGCGCATCGTCAATTATTACATACTATGCAAAAGAAGCAGCGAAATGGATGAATTAAAATTTGCGGTTATAGGCAACCCTGTAAGCCACAGTCTTTCACCAGATATTCATCTTTTCTTCGCGAGTCAGTTTCAGCTTGAGCGTTATACATACAATAAAATAAAATCTAATGAGAATGACTTTGAGAGAGATATCAATGATTTTTTTAAAAATGGAGGCGTGGGTTTAAACGTTACAGTCCCATTTAAAGGCTTAGCTTATAATTTATGTGATGAATTAGATCAATCAGCTGGACTGTGCAAAAGTGTAAACACAGTCTTGATTGACTCTGGAAAACTTATAGGGCATAGCACTGATGGACAAGGATTAATAGATGATTTCTTACATAAAGAAATTACTCTCGAAGACTCAAAAATATTGATTATAGGTGCGGGCGGATCAGCTGCGAGTATCATAAGCTCGTTATTATTTCATGGCAAAATAAAAGAAATTTCCATACTTAATAGAACTAAGAGTAATGCACTTAGACTACTCGATTTGTTTGGGACTAATAGGTTATTAATGCATGAGGAGGGAGATGAATATGATATTGTGATAAATACCACACCTATCAGCATGAACGTTGATGATATTATTTTGCCGCCAGAACTAATCATAAACAAGCCGATCTGTTATGACTTATTCTATGATAAGAAAAAAACACTTTTTCAGAAATGGGCAGAGAAAAATGAACCTAAAGGTAACTTCGATGGATTAGGCATGTTAATTCATCAAGCTAAACATTCTTTTAAAATATGGAATAATCTTTCACCAGATACAGACGGTCTAGAAGAGTTATTAAGACAAAACTAAATACTCGTCCTTGTTGCTAACATAATGACTTGCCGAGTAATCAAGAAATTCAATCTCAGAGTCATTTAAAGGTCTTATTTGTTTACAAGGAGAACCCATGTATAAGTAACCCGATTCCAATTTTTTACCAGATGGGACTAAGGATTTCGCACCGACAATTACATTTGTTTCAATTATTGCACCATCAAGGATTACGCTACCCATCCCAATTAATGATTTGTCATGAATCGTGCATGCATGGATAATGCATCCATGACCAACAGTCACATCAGATCCAATGTTACATTCATAACCTTTGGAGTAATCACTTTCATGGGTAACGTGCACAACACTTCCATCTTGAATATTAGTTCTAGCGCCAACATTAATGGGTTTTATATCACCTCTAATAACACTTTGTGGCCATACACTACAGTCATCACCGAGTGTTACATCGCCGATAACAGTTGCTTGCTCATCAATATAAACTCGTAGACCAATCGATGGTTCAGAGGATTTAAATTTTCTAATCATAAAGTATGTTTAAATAATTATGTAAAAACTATATCATAGTCAGAAAATTAAAATAGGAGTAAAAATGACAGAAAAAATTACTATGCGCGTTGGTGAGTCACTTGTTGCTGGGGGTCCTCCTGGAACTGCCGCTGAACCAGAAGTGATTATTGGTGAACTAGATGGCCCATTCGGAACTGCTTTCGCAACACTTCTTGGTGATCAAGCGAAAGGACACTCTAAAGTTCTTGCAATAATGAATACTGACATAATGGTTAAACCTGCTACTTTGATGATAAGTAAAGTAACAGTGGATAATACCAGATATACGAATATTCTTATGGGTACTGTACAGGGAGCCATTGCAAATGGGGTTCTTGATTCAGTAAGAGATGGAACTATTGATAAAAATAAAGCTAATGATTTAGGGATAATTGTTTCAGTATGGTTGAATCCAAGTGTGTCAAAAGATGACTCTCTGGATCACAAAATACTATTTGATATACATAGAAAAGCTACTTATCAAGCAATAAAAAAGGCAATGAATAATGAACCGTCTATAGATTGGTTGTTAGAGAACCAGGATAATATCGTACATAAATATTATCAAATGGGGCTAGATGGCAAAATATAAGCTGTGTTACAAAGACTAAATAATTACTACTACCTTATGCGGCTTAATAAGCCCATAGGCATTTATCTACTAATGTGGCCTATGCTTTGGGCCTTTCTAATATCGTCTGAGGGCTCACCAAGCATAATCTATCTATTTTTATTTTTGATAGGGGTGGTTCTAACGAGATCAGCAGGCTGTGTAATAAATGATTATTTTGATAGAGATTTAGATGCGCAAGTCGAGAGAACAAAAGATAGAATGTTGGTGTCAGGACAAGTTACTACTTATGAGGCTATTATTTTATTCGTAGGGCTAATTGCACTGAGCATATTGTTATTAATGTTGATAGGTCTAGATATATTAGTGTATGCTTTAGCAGCTTTTTGTTTACTGGTAATTTATCCTATTTCTAAAAGATATATAAAAATTCCACAATTAGTATTAGGTATCGCGTTTGGATCAAGCATACCCATGGTGTACATTGTGGAAACCGGTGAAACAAGTTTGTCCTGTTTGTTAATCTACCTAGCTACGATATCATGGGCCATAGCATATGACACATACTATGCTATCGCAGATAAAAAAGATGATATTAAAATAGGAAATAAGTCATCAGCTATATTATTTGGTGAGAAAGATACCATTTATCCTTTTTACTTCCATATTTTAACGCTTGTTATACTAGTGGCTGTGGGAGTAATAAACAATCTTGGAATAATATTTTATTTCTCTCTTGCGCTAGCTTTACTAGTATCTACTTATCAAAAAATATTAGTTTCAAACAGACTGCCGTATCAATGCATATCAGCCTTTGAGAATAATAATATTTTTGGATTAATAATCTTTTTTGGACTACTATTAAGCTATCTTTATGAATAAAAAAATCGCCAAATGGTCTCTGGAAGATATAGAGTCCCTATATCACCTACCCTTTAATGATCTCATATATAAAGCTCAGACTATTCATCGGGAGAATCATGATCCGAACAAAATCCAGGTATCAACACTAATGTCGATTAAAACAGGAGGGTGCCCTGAGGACTGTAAGTATTGTTCTCAAAGCATTAAATATAATACCGATGTTGAGATTGAAAAATTACTTTCTGTCGATGATGTTGTAGCACAAGCTAAGGCTGCCAAAGACTCCGGAGCTTCAAGGTTTTGTATGGGAGCTGCTTGGAGGAACCTTAATGATAGTAATCTCTCTAGAATTAAAGATATGGTAAAGGCAGTTAAGAGTCTAAACTTGGAAACTTGTTTAACTCTAGGAATGCTCAAAAAAGAGCAAGCTGAATCACTCAAAGAGTGTGGGTTAGATTACTACAATCACAATCTGGATAGTTCGGAGGAGTACTACAGCAAAGTTGTATCAACGAGAACATATAGAGATAGACTAAACACCCTAAGTTATGTCAGAGATGCTGGCATCAAAGTCTGTACAGGCGGAATTCTTGGTTTAGGAGAAGAAAATATTGATAGATTAAAACTCATTGAAGTTCTTTGTAATATGGAAGAACAACCAGAGTCTGTTCCAATGAATAAACTAGTAAAAATTGAGGGGACCCCTTACTCAGATAATGAAAATGTTGATAACTTTGATTTTATAAAAGTAATTGCTATAGCACGAATAACTATGCCTAAAACTTATGTAAGACTGTCAGCCGGAAGAGATACTATGAATGATGAAATGCAAGCATTATGTTTTTTTGCTGGAGCAAACTCAATATTTTATGGGGATGAGCTGTTAACAACAAAAAATTCTTCAATCAATCACGACAAAAACCTGTTAGATAAACTTAGAATCAAAACTATCTAATCTTGGCAACATTTAAAGATAAACTTAAATTAATTGAATCTGAGGGATACTTAAGAAAGAGAGATGTAATAAGCCTTACAACCTCCTCGCATACTCAAATAAGAGATAAAACCGTGACCTCTTTTAGCAGTAATGACTACCTCGGTATGTCAACACACAGAGATGTTATAAGTGAACTCAAGAAATCTGCCAGTCAATATGGTATTGGAACGGGCTCTTCTCCATTGATAACCGGATATACTCAATCTCATCAATACCTTGAAAAAGAAATTTGTGAATATCTAGACACAGAAAGCTGTATCGTTTTAAACAGTGGATATATGGCTAACCTTTGTCTATTGAGTATTTATGACAAAGAGGTTAATGTTATCCAAGACAAAGAGTCACATAATTCTATAATTGAATCATCAAAATTAAATAAGATAAAAATTAATAGGTACTCCCATCTTGATGATTCACAGATAACAAAACATATATCGAAAGATAATGACATATTATTTAGTGAAGCTGTTTTTAGTATGACAGGCGATATGACAAACTTAAAAAATCATTTGAATATAAAAAGAAAGTTTAACACACAGCTGTATATTGATGATGCTCATGGTTTTGCAATAGCCCAAAAGTCCAGCAATAATACAACGATAGAAACGTCATGCGAATTATTTGGAATGAAACCCTCAGATGCTGATGCATATATGGGTACATTTGGCAAGGCAGTAGGGACAATTGGAGCCTTCATCTGTGGCAACAAAGACCTAATAGAAATGATTATTCAAAAAGGTAGACCATATATTTATTCCACATCACAACCAAGATGTATGATTGATGCAACAAGAAAAAGTTTAAATATCCTATCTTTAGATAAGAGTCGCTACAAAAAATTACACGAAAATATCACATACTTTAATGATGCTTGCAAAATCAAAAAAATACCTACAAATCTAAATCAAGTACCTATAAAAACAATATTTTTGGGAAATCCTCACCTCGCGCTCAAAGTAAAGGAATTGCTTTTGGAAAAAAATATTCTGATACAAGCAATCAGGTACCCAACGGTCCCAAAAAATAATGATAAAATTAGAATCACCCTAACATCTGATCATAATAAAAAAGATATTGATAATCTGCTAAATACCCTAGAGAATGTAATCTGTGAAAAATATACATAACAAAAACATAGTAGTTGGAATTACTGGAAGTATCGCTGCCTATAAAGCGGCAGATCTTGTGAGCAAGCTTAAGAAAGCAGGTGCTAATATCAAAGTAGTAATGACTAAATCCTCTACATCATTTATTACAGAGAGAACTTTGGAATCCATTTCAAATAATAAAGTTCTGGTGGATGAAAATGAGAATGATGAATCATTTTTACATTTAGATATAGCAAAATGGGCTGACATATTTTTAATTGCACCGTGTACAGCAAATTCATTTAATAAAATAACTTCAGGGCTAGCGGATGATTTACTATCAACTTCATGTCTTGCTTTCAAAGGGAAAATTCTGATTGCCCCTGCCATGAATCCAGATATGTGGAACAATGAGATGGTTCAGAAAAATCGAGAGAATATGTCAAAGCATAAGTTCAAAATCATTGGACCAGATTATGGTTTGCATGCATGTGGTGATGAAGGCTATGGCAGGATGAGTTCACCTGAGGCCATACTTGAAAGTCTAAGTAATGAAGTAGAAAAAAATGAACTTGATGGTATTAGAATATTAGTCTCAGCTGGTCCTACAAGAGAGCCAATTGATCCGGTTAGATTTATAAGCAACTATAGTTCAGGGAAAATGGGCTATGCGTTAGCTGAATCTGCAAGAAATTTAGGGGCAGATGTTGAATTGATTAGCGGCCCTGTTAGCATAAAAATGCCCGAGAATATAAAGATGACGAGTGTAGAGACATCTGCCGAAATGTTAGATGCAGTCCTAGGAAAAATACCTTACTGTGACGTATTTATCTCAGCAGCTGCTATATCTGATTATAGACCATCTCACAAATTAACAGAAAAACATAAAAGCTCTGACGGAGAACTTGTGATTAGATTAGAGAGGGGGGAAGATATCTTGAAACTAGCGAAAGAGACGAAAGCTGGTTTATATGCTGTTGGATTCTCAGCAGAGACAAATAATATATCCGATAATGCAAAAATTAAATTAGAGAAAAAAAATATTGATATGATTATTTCTAATGAGGCAAATCATCAAAAAGGTTTAGGTTTTGAGTCTGATATGAATGAGGTCTGCATAATTGAGAAAGATAGTATGTTGAAGATCCCAAAAAATACAAAAAAAATAATTGCTGACATTATTTTGAGCAGGATAGCAAAAAATATTAAAGGGAACTTAATCAAAATAAAGAATGTTAGATAAAGTTCAAATAAGGATAGTAAACAACTTAATTAAATCAATACCAACATATGCTACCAAAGGTTCTGCGGGTTTAGATCTTCGTGCTGCGGTGAAAGATAAGATTCATCTTAGGCCTAATGAAACATTACTTATTCCAACAGGTTTATCAATTTTTATTGAAGATAAAAACTACGCAGCAACTTTACTTCCTCGCTCCGGTCTTGGACATAAAAATGGTATTGTACTTGGAAATCTAGTTGGACTAATAGATTCAGATTATCAAGGAGAACTTATGATATCTTGCTGGAATAGAGGTAAAGAAAGCTACTTCATAGAACCAATGGAAAGAATAGCGCAGATGGTTTTTATCAGAGTTGAGCATCCCGAATTTGAAATTGTCGAGGAGTTCCAAAACACAGAAAGAGGAGACAAGGGCTTTGGATCATCAGGAACAAAATAATATCAATGCAGATATTTTTAGAGCATACGACATACGTGGTATCTATCCGAGTGACTTCAATGAGAGTACAGCATATTTTATCGGTGTGGCCCTTGGGAATAGAATACAAGGCCAAAAAAAAGCTGTTGTTGCAATGGATGGGAGATTGAGCGGGCCAAATATAAAAACGTCATTAATTAATGGACTCCAAGCTGCAGGTATCGAAGTTACTGATTGCGGAATGATTCCTACACCATTACTCTATTTTGCAACTCATTCACTTGAGATACCCAATGGCTTTATGGTTACTGGAAGTCACAATCCCAAAAATTATAACGGAATAAAAATGATAATAAATGGAAGTCCGTTATTTGATAAAGATATCTATGCATTACGTGATTGGATTCAAATAATCCAATTTCCGCAGTGGATAATCAAGTCCAATAAGAAAATATGAGATGATAGTAGACGATTACATAAAAAGAGTAAAAAGAGACACAATATTTCAACATCAAAAAAGTAATAGTAGATTGCATGAATGGTGTCACAGGTGCAGTTGTGGATAAAATATTAAAGTCATTTCATATAAACGCAGATTATATAAACTCAAAAGTAGACGGTAATTTCCCTAATTGCTCGCCAGATCCAACCAAAGAGGTGAACCTTAAAAATTTGAAATCGAAAGTCTCCAGTGCTAACGCTGATTATGGTGTAGCATTTGATGGTGATGGTGACAGGACCGTCATCATCAGAAAAGACGGTTCGGTCTTGTGGCCTGATGAATTAATGATACTATTTTCAAAGTCTGTACTGATGCAGCATGCTAAAGCTAAAATTGTATATGATGTTAAATGCACAAGAAATTTAAAAATCAATATCATTAATGATGGAGGCATACCATTAGAATCTAGAACAGGTCATTCATATATTAAACAGACGATAAGGAAAGAAAGTGCAAAATTAGGCGGTGAGATGAGTGGTCATATTTTCTTTAATGACAAGTGGTACGGCTTCGACGATGGAATCTATGTTTTTTTAAGATTTCTAGAAATTCTATCTCAAGAAAATCAGCTCCTCAAAGCTCTTGAAGATTTACCAAAAACACATACTACTCCAGAAATAGACATTGAATTCAAAGGAAATAGTCATTTCAAATTTATTGAGGAATTTATTAAATTAAGCAGATTTGATGAATACAATGTTTCTTTGATAGATGGTATTAAAATATCAAATGATGAGTCATGGGGTTTGATAAGAGCATCAAATACATCTCCAAAGATTACACTTAGGTTTGAATCAGCCACGCAAGATGGACTAAAAAGCATAAAAAATGATATTAAAAATGCTATTCTTAAAATTGATAATAAGTTAGACTTACCCTTCTAAAATTATGAATGATAAAGTGATACTAAGAGAAAACTCTGCAAATATTCCGTCAACAGCTAATGTGTTGATAGAGGCACTTCCATACATTCAAAAGCTAGCCAACAAAATCATTGTCATAAAATTTGGTGGTAATGCAATGATAGACGATAGGCTGAAAAATAACTTTGCTAGAGATGTAGTTCTTCTAAAACAGGTTGGTCTTCATCCAGTAATAATTCATGGTGGTGGGCCGCAAATTACCAGCTACCTTGAAAAAATGGGTATCAAATCTGAATTTGTTGATGGAATGAGAGTAACGGATGATAAATCAATTGAAATGATTGAAATGGTTTTAGGAGGATCAATTAACAAAGAAATTGTAAATCTAATAACCAGCCATGGAGGGAGAGCAGTTGGTTTATCTGGAAAAGACGGAGGATTAATTAGGGCCAAAAAAATGGTAGGTGAAGGTAAAAATAAGAATTTTGATTTTAAAAATACTGGAATGGTATCCAGTATAGATCCCAGTGTAGTAAACCTTCTTGATGCAACCCCATTCATACCTGTTATTGCGCCTATTGGAATTGGTGAAGATTTTAAAACATACAATATAAATGCAGATATTGTTGCTGGCAAAATAGCAAAAATACTCCAAGCGGGTAAATATGTGGTTCTAACTAACACAACTGGAATATTTGACGACAATGGCAACCTAATCAAGTCAATGAATGCTGAACAAGTTAGACAACTTGTCAACAAAGGGATAATTTCATCTGGTATGCTTCCAAAAGTTGAATCTGCGTTAGAAGCCGTATCTGCTGGTGTACAAAATGTTCAGATAATTGATGGGACAATCGACCATGCTATACTACTTGAGTTATTTACAGATGAAGGTGTAGGTACGATGATACGAAGAACCTAAACCTTGGAATATTTCTTTCTTCTTTTAATATCTTTCTTATCAAATCTTTTTTCTGCTTTTTCAGGTGGAGGAGCTGGAATAATTCAGCTACCTGCTATTCTCCTTCTTTTGAAATTTCTTTTCCAGTTGCTCTAGCTACCCATAAAATTTCAACCGTTTTATTAGGCTTGGGTGCTTCGCTGAAGTTCTTCGAGAAAAGTAAACCATCTCACAGACTCTTAAGTGAAGGCATAATGATAGGCTTACCAGCCGTTATTATAGGAGCATACTCAATAAGTTTTATTAATGAAAATCTTGCAAGGCAATTTTTGGGTTTACTAATTCTGCTTGTCTTTTTTTTATCATTTACAAAAAGTCATAATCAAGATAGAACTAAACCCAATCCGTTAATTGTATACCCATTGCTTTTTATCATTGGGTTTTTGAATGGGTCCTTATCAGCTGGAACAGGTCTTTTGTACACCCTTATGCTTACAAAGCTGTATGGTTATACTTACAAAGAGGCAATCGGTTATACTTTATTAGTTGTAGGCCTTTTCTATAACTTGGTTGGTGCAATCGTTCTGTATCTTATATCTTCAATTGATATCTCAATACTTCCTATACTTCTTCTTGGTTCATTTGCAGGAGGGTATGTGGGTGCTATGGTGGCTATAAAAAAATCGAATGTTCTAATAAAATCAGCATACCAGTTAGTTACTCTGATAGTTGCATACAAACTATTATTCTAGTTGGCACCGTGTTCTAAGATATACTTATCCATTGCTTGAATATGTTCTTTATACTCTGAATTTGATTTTATAAAATTCGAAATATCATTGAGTGAAATAAGGCTATGCACTTTTATTGTGAATTTCTCTGTTATCTCTTTAGCGGCAACTTTATTCTCTCCAACTTCCATCCTATCGAAAGCTACTAAAACGTCGCTGCATGCAGCTTTTGATTCCGTAATCATTTCTATAGATTCAACAACGGATGATCCTGAGGATATAACATCATCAACAATTAAGGATATTCCTGTGATAGGGCAACCAACAAACTTTCCCATGTCCCCATGCTTTTTCTCCTCTTTTCTGTTGAATGCAAAGGGTTTGTTAATTGAATAATTCTTATACAAGCTATGACAAATTGACGAGCACAAGGTTATGCCTTTATAAGCTGGTCCAAAAATGAAATCAAAATCTAATGAATTTTCACTAATATAATCTGCATAATAACTTGATAATTCATTTAGGAGTTTGCCATTGTTGCAAAGACCCGTATTAAAAAAATAAGGACTTTTTCTGCCTGACTTTAGGGTAAAGCTTCCAAACTTTAATATTTTCTCATGAAGTGTGAACTCAATAAATTCTTGTTTTTTACTAAACATAGTGAGCAACCATTAAATAATGATACCATATCCTTTAAAACATGATGAAAGTAATAACAATTAATGTTTGTGGTATACGCTCAAGTCAGAAAAAAGGTATATTTGATTGGCTTTCAAGAAGTAAAGCAGATCATATATGTATGCAAGAAACAAGGGCACTAGAAGAACAGATAGATAATGATGATTTTATCTTAAAAGGTTATACAAGATACATGAACATCGCAGTTAAAAAGGGCTACAGTGGAGTTGCAATATATTCAAAACATAAACCTTCAGAAATTATTAGTACATTCTCTAAGTCTATTTTTGAAGAGGAGGGAAGATTTATTTCCCTAGAGTTTGGAAAATATATAATCGCTTCAATCTATTTCCCCTCTGGATCATCTGGAGAAGAAAGGCAGAAAATGAAATACGAGTTCATGGATTTATTTGAGAAATATGTCAAAAAAGAAATGAAAAAGAGAAAAATGCTAATCCTATGTGGCGATTACAACATAGCGCATACAAAAGATGATATAAAAAATTGGAGATCAAATCAGAAAAACTCTGGCTTTCTCCCAGAAGAAAGAGCTTGGATGACAAAATTAATCGATCAAATAGGTCTCGTAGATGCATTTAGGGTTAAATGTAAGCAAAATGACATTTATACTTGGTGGTCTAATAGGGGTAATGCATATAATAATAACGTAGGCTGGAGAATTGACTATCAGATGGTTACGAGTAATTTATTAGACAAAATAAATAAAGTATCCGTTTATAAGGGTAAAAAATTTTCTGACCATGCTCCATTGGTAATTGATTATGATATTTAAAACTCTTAAGGCCAGTATTATTCCTTACCTAAGAAAAAAATTCTAGTGTCGATGATCATGGGTTTGTGTCAGGTTTACCTTTGTTATTAACAATAACTCTTCTTCAAGCATGGTTAACAGATGAAAATATTTCAAAATCTACAATTGGACTTTTTGCTTTAATTGGTTTGCCTTACTCTCTTAAATTTCTATGGGCTCCTTTGTTTGATCGATATGTAATCTCTGCCTTGGGTCGAAGAAGGGGTTGGCTACTATTATCCCAAGTATTCTTGATATCCTCGATATTTTTTCTTGGACAATCACAACCAGAAATTAACTTGTATAACGTTGCAGTTTTATCCTTAGCTGTAACATTTTTTTCTGCCTCGCAAGACATAGTCATTGATGCCTATAGAAGAGAAAGCTTGAAAGAGAGTGAGCAGACAATAGGTGCATCCGCTTATGTTCTGGGTTATAGGTTTGGTGCTTTAGCCGCAGGTGCAGGTGGATTAATTTTAGCGGATATTTACTCCTACTCGCTTGTTTACACAATTATGTCACTAATTATGATACTGGGTGTTATAACAACATTGTTAGCAGAAGAACCCAAAGTTGAATTTAAATCATACACTCTTCGCGAATCTATTATTGAGCCGTTTAAAGAGTTTTTTACTAGATATACAGCAATCAATAGCAATATAAAGGTGATGACGCCTTATCTTATTTTACTTTTTATACTGTTGTATAAAGTTGGTGACACAATGGCCCACTCTTTGAGCACAAACTTCTACCTTGATATTGGCTTTTCAAAAACAGAGATAGGGACAATTGTAAAATTCTTTGGTCTTGGTGCTACATTGCTTGGTGCTTTTTTAGGTGGAGCAATATCATTGAAACTAGGTCTTTATAAATCATTAATATACTTCGGAATATTTCAGCTAATAGCAACACTAGGATTTTCAATATTATACTATGCTGGGAATAATACTATGATGTTAATCACAGTAATATCACTTGAAAACCTGGCAGCTGGAATGGGCTATACAGCATATCTAGCTTTCATTGCACACATGACGTCTAAAGAATTTACTGCAACGCAGTTTGCTTTGATGACAGCACTTATGTCTTTGCCAAGAACATTTCTTTCTGGTACTTCAGGATATCTAGTAGAGCTTTTGAACTGGGATTTATACTTTATTTTTTGCTCTTTAATAGCAATACCTGCTCTGATAATATTAAGAAGAATTAAATTTATTATTAAAGATGAAAAAATTTAATACAGCTGATCTTTGCGATGATCATAATCTTGAAATAGCTAAACCTATTTTTAAATTGTTCGGTGCAAATTCTCATTGCCATGGTCGCATAAGAACAGTAGAGGCTATAAATGACAACTCGTATGTAAAAAAGCTTTTAAGTGAAGATGGTCATGGTTGTGTAATGGTGGTGGATGGTAAGGGCTCGGAAAAATGTGCGTTAGTTGGAGATAACTTAGCGGAACTAGGATTTAAAAATGGATGGAGCGGTATTATCATAAATGGATGTATAAGAGATAGTATAGAGATAAGTAAAATATCTATATCTATAAAAGCGATTAATCTAGTCCCTAATAAAAGTGAGAAGAAAGATGTAGGTAAATATGGCATAGATTTATCTTTCGCCGGCATTTTATTTAAAGAAAATGATTATATATACTCAGATCCTGACGGTATCGTCGTATCTTCGTCAGAGTTAATCAAGTGATGTCAAACCTTATAAGCTTGGAAAATATCTCTTTAGTCAGACAAGATAAAGAAATAATCAACAACTATTCGTTGCAAATCAATCAAAAACAAAAATATAACATCTATGGTGAAAATGGGTCAGGAAAAACTTCTTTATTAAAAATAATTGCTGGAATAACTGAACCAACTAAAGGAGAGATACACTCCAATCCATCATTTGATATGAACAAGGATATTTTTTATATAGGTCACAAATATGGACTTAAAAATGAGCTGACCGTTTACCAGAACTTAGAATATGCACTTAATTTTGCCAATAATAATCATCATTCCTCCATTGAATCAGAACTTGAGGAGTATTCGATGAAAAAGTATGTCAATACACAAGTAAGATATTTATCACACGGCCAAAAGAAAATTATTAGTTTGATTCAACTGACTCTGATTTCTAATAAGCTCTGGCTATTAGATGAGCCTTTTACTGGCCTAGACAAAGTAAAAATTGATTTGCTACTCTCTAAAATGGATAAACATATAAGCAATATGGGTAGCATTGTAATTACAAGTCATAACGTCAAAGAAAATTTTGATAATATAAAATTATGTTGAAATCGTTCATGACAATTCTACTTAGAGAAATGCACATTGTATTAAATACCAGCTCTCGTGTTTTCATGCCGATTGTTTATCTTCTATTAATTATAACTTTTTTCTCTATAAGCCTAGAAGGAACAACTATTGGCGGGTATGAAAATATCCTGCCTCAAATTATCTGGCTGTCTTGTCTTTTGGTTAGTCTTCTTAATATGGATTCTTTATTTAAAGAGGATTATGAAGACGGAACGCTTGATGGTATTGTTATAAATTCTGAGATACTTGAAATAAGCCTACTAGCTAAAGTCATAGCACATTGGATGTTTACAATAATTCCTTTGGTGATTGTTGCTTTTTCAACAAATTTACTTTTAACAGCTAAGCTTGACGTATCTATAATCTTACTAATAAGCCTGATAATAGGTACACTTACATTATCGCTGATAGGATCAATAGCAGCCTCATTAACTCTCAGTCTTAGAGGTAATGGTTTGTTGCTGTCTACTATTGTATTGCCACTTGACATCCCAATACTGATTTTTGGAACAAGTGCAATATATAATGCGTCAATCGGTATGAACTATAACTCAGAAATGTTATTTCTTACGACATTGCTAGTTTTGTTTCTGATAATTGCACCATTTGCGGCATCGTTCGGTGTAAGGAATAGTCTAGATTGATTTGACCCAAAGCTTATTCTTTTCGTAGTCTAGTAAAATATTTTGTGAAGATTTCAACATAGCCCCAAAGAAAAATAATGTAAATCCCAAAGCAGTGATAATAAGTGGCGTTAACATTTCCCCAGCAATGCTCGGTGTACTCAACTTAATTACAGATGGGCCCTGATGGAGCGTATTCCACCATTCTACAGAGAAATGTATGATTGGGATATTTATAAAACCAATTATGGCTAAAATATTTACTGCGGAGGCAGCTTTCTTTTTATCCTCGAAAGAGCCATGTAAAAGTAATATCGAAAGATATAAAAAGAAAAGTATCAATTCTGATGTTAATCTTGCGTCCCATGCCCACCATGTACCCCACATTGGCTTTCCCCAAATAGCTCCAGTGAGAAGAGTAAACAAAGTGAAAAGTGCTCCGAGCTTACATGAAGCAAGTAAAATTACGTCATAGACTTTCACATGCCATATCAAAGATATGATCGCAGAGAAGAAAACAACAGAATAAGCGAATAGGGAAATCCATGCACTTGGGACATGCACATACATAATACGAAAAGCATCCCCCTGTTGATAGTCAGGCGGAGCTACAAAAAGTCCTTGATATAAACCAAAGGAGATGAAAAATAGGGATAAGGTAAGAAGCCATGGTATTATGGCGCTAGTAAATTTATAATACCCTTCAGGGGAAATCTTTGATAATAGACTTTTAAGCATAATTCACAAAAAATAATAACATACAATTGATTCTATGGCTGATAATAATAAATTGAAGGATTATGAAAAAAATATGACTACATGGTGTAAAAGCGTCCTAGGCAAATATAGGATCATGAAGAAGCTCAATAAAGATGCATATAAAAAATCTATCCGGTCAAAGAAAGACACTGACTAATGGTATCTTTGTAATCACTTAAATTTCCATTAATAACAAAAAAAGGGCCATTTAGAAAATTATCCTCTGCACCGTAGGAAAATCTTTTTAAATTCTTATCTAAAAATAGGCCGCCAGACTCCTCAACAATGCACTGTCCAGCTGCAGTATCCCATTCATATGTCGGTCCAAGTCTTACTGAGAAGTGACCACTACCCTCAGCAATTTTTGAAAATTTAATCGCACTAGACATAAACACTCTATCTGAAGTAGGGAAGTGATTACCTAATATATCCAATATACTCTCTCTAACAGAAGTACTTAAAAATATACAATCGTTAATATTCATTTTAGAGGGTAACCTTATACTTCCCTTGTCCTCACGTATCAAGTATGAGCCGTTACCTTGTATTGCATAGTAGAATTCTTTCGTACTGGGAATATAAATGATCCCAAAAACTGGATAATTATTTTCTATGTATGAGATGCAAATACAGAACTGGCTGCCTCCCTTAATATAATCTTTGGTCCCGTCAATAGGGTCAACTACCCAGTAAGAGTTGTCTCTTTTTGTGTTATCGATATTTTCTTCAGATATCACGATATCGTCAGGAAAATTAGATAATAAATACTCGACAATAATGTCATTAGAAAGTAAATCAATGTTTGTGACGGGGGACTTATCAGATTTTGTCTTAATCTTTAAACTACTTTGATTTTCTAGTTGAATCTTCCCGATTCTCGAACAAAGGGCCACAAGATTTTGAATATGTTCATCAAATTTATTCATAATTATTTTGTATGTAATTCACTGCAGCATAAACTCTAGAATCAATAATTTTATATTCTTCTAGAAGAGAATTTATATGCGGTATCTCTACTTTTATGATTTCTAAATCTTCTGGTTCGTCCCCGACCAGTGATGATGGTTTTAAACTCTCTGCAAGCATCATGTAAGTAATATGATCAATATAACCGGGAGCAAGATATAGTTTTTTTATGAAATTTATTTTCCCAGACTTAAATCCAACTTCTTCTTGTAATTCCCTGTCAGCTGCTTCATACATTGTTTCATTAGAATCTATTTTTCCTTTCGGAAGAGTTAACATGTAATCATCTACAGCAGCTGCATACTCCTTTATAAATATTATATTATTCTTAAGAACAGGAATAATTAATACGGCACCCTGTCCAGTCCCTGAAATGATCTCGTAATTTAAAACCTCATTTGAAAATTCTATTTTTGCCTCATTGATATTAAATAATCTACTTTTGAAGAGTGATGATTTTTTCAGAATTTTTGGCATGTTGTAAAATAATAAGAGTTGATGATACATTAATGGTTATGATATTTAAAGATACAGAATGCTTATTATTTGATATGGATGGTGTTATTTTAGATAATACTTATGACAATAATTTTTGGCAAAACCAGATTCCTAGTGTTTTAGCTAAAAAAAGACAAATATCCTTTGAAGACGCCAAAAGGCTTGCGATACAAATATTTAATTATAAAAAAAATTCTAAAGATTGGTACGACTTAGATTATTGGTCAAATATGCTTGATATTGATATAGAAAAACAAAAAAAAGCAAAAGAAAGTTATGAAAAAATAAGACTCTACGAGGGATCAATCTCTTGCTTAGAAAAATTGAAAGGTAAAATGAAGATGATTCTAATTACTAACGCACATAGGAAAACATTAAACATAAAATTACAGAAATATGACTTATCTCCATATTTTGACGAAATGGTTTGTGCACACGAACTGCATTACGTGAAAGAGGATGTACAACTTTGGTATATGCTACGATCTAGATACAGGATTGATTTCAAAAAAACTGTACTCATAGAGGATACCATCAAAAATATTTATATGGGATTATCAGCAGGGATATCCAAGGCGATTTACTTAGGAAATGAAAAGTATACATCATCAAATAAAATCCTCAGCATGTCATCAATAAACGATGTTCCCTCTGCATTCAATTAATCTTAAATCTGGATAATTATTCTTTTTTGGGAAAACTTCTTCTACTTTGATCCTCAAACTTCTTCTCTCAAAAAAAGTCAAACGGGTCACATGATCAGCGAATATTTTATATTCAATTGATTTTTTTTTAAACTTTGGTTTTTTAAATAAAAGTGAAGCCAGCGATCTATCCTTGAGAAATTTAATAGCGATTAGTCGCCCTCTAATGCTGGTGACTGGGGTATATGATGTTGCCAGTATAGGCTTTTCAAGCTTACCTTGGAGCTGAACTTTTCTTACTAGAGAGTACCTCTTTGACGTATGTATACACTCTTTCGTAAGGTGCATCTTAGAAGATATAACTCTTATGGAGCGTTTCATTGCTAACCTTTTTGTTAATGACGAGTTATCTATCAACAATTTTTTTAGGTTGTTTGGTAAGCCCTCGAGTGAGCTCTCCCTCAACCATTTTTTCCTATAGTTGTACTTCATCAATTTTTTTTATGTTCCATCTTTTTTTAAGCTCTTTGATTTTTGCAGATGGGAGATTATATGTAAAACTCTTTATCTCATGAATATTATTCATGATGTCATTTATATTTGTAACTCTATAATTATCAGGTAAACCAGATTGTTTTGTCCCAAGATATGTACCAGCCCCTCTCGTGTTTAAGTCATGCTCTGCTACATCAAATCCAGAAGTATTTATTTCTAAATATTTTAATTTCTCAACTGTTTCATCTTTAGCGTCATCAGTATGGATAAAATAACAATATCCTTGATCTTTACCTCTTCCGACTCTTCCCCTTAATTGATGGAGCTGTGATATCCCGAACATCTCAGAATTCTCTACTACGAGACAGTTTGCATTTTGGCAATCTATACCTACCTCTATTACACTTGTTGCTACGAGTATTTTTATGTTGCCTCTTTGGAATTCGTTTATTATCCTAATTTTCTCATCAGAAGATATTTTTCCATGTAGTACAGCAGTTCTGTATTTTGGGAATTGGTTTTTTATTATTTCTGAGAACATTTTTACAGACTGAAGAGTATCATCAGTAGTATCTTCAACTCTTGTGCAAACCCAATATGTTTGAACGCCTTTATCTAAATGATCTTGTACAAGCTCATAAACTTTTTGTCTTTTGTGGTCACTGTATACAGCAGACTTTGTCTTTTTTTGCGAGGAGGGCTTATCAGGTATTTTTATATAGTTCATATTCTCATATAGAACTAATGCTAAAGTTCTTGGGATAGGTGTAGCCGACATATAAATTAAATGCGGTTGATAAGCATAACTTGATGTGATTTGCTCTCTCTGTTTTACGCCAAATTTGTGTTGCTCATCAATTACAACAAGGGCTAAATTTTTAAAATCATAGTCATCATATAAAAGTGCATGTGTTGCAACAAGTATAGATATTTTACCATTTTTTAGTTCTAGTTTGATATCTCCCTTTCTTGAACTACTATCCTTGCCGCTCAGCATCACAACTCTACCGATACCACTAAATAGGGATGTAAATGTTTTAAAATGCTGATTGCACAGAACTTCCGTTGGTACTAAGACTAAACACTGGTACCCATTTCTTACAACATTCAAGCATGCTATAACCGCGACTATTGTTTTGCCGCAACCAACATCTCCCTGTATTAATACTCTTGAGGGCTGAGTAGACTGCAAAGAATCAAAGACTCTATCTAAAGCGTTCCTTTGTCCGTCTGTAAGTGTGAAAGGCAGTCTCTCTATAAAGTTTTCTGTAAATTTAGATTCTATAGTAATACCGAATGATTGTTTCTTGTCATACTTTAATAAACTTTCAAGAAATTCATGTTTATATAAATAGACTTCTTCGAAAATAAGTCTTTTTTTTGCTCTTTGATATTCTTCAAATGCATCATCATAGCTTCCTTCAGGAAAATGAAGTTTTTTGAATGCCTTAAGTATAGACATGCAACTAAATTTTTCATTGAAGTATTCATCGAGTGCAGAAAACTTGTAATTATTTGAAAGTAACTTGAAAGCCTGAACTATAAGTTTTCGTATCTTTTGTTGAGAGATAACTCCCCTAAGAGAATATATTGGAATGATAGACTGTAAAGGCTTATTATCCACGAAAGTTTCTATTTCTGGATGGATGAATTCAATACTATCTTTATTTTTTTTTACTTTACCATCGACCCTTACATTAATCCCGGGTTGAAGATTCATAAATATAATAATTTTGTGAATAAACCTAACTGTAAAAGTTCCTATTTTTCCTCTTATAGTAATTATGTAGTTGGGCTTAAAGCCCTTGGTTCTTATTGCTTTAATAATCTCACCTGATACAACAACACGGTCGCCATGATTTATGCTCTCTAAAGATAAAGCTTCCGATTTGTCACATAACTCTTTTGGCACATTAGAGAGTAAATCGAATATTGAGTTTATACCAATGTGTCTAAGTAACGAGAGCGTTTTGGGGCCTACACCATTTAAAGAGCCCACACTTATTGAGAGATCATCGGGCTTTTTGTGCATGATTTATTCTTTGAAGATAACTGCGTCGATTTCAACTTCGACATCTTTTGGTAATCTACTTACCTCAACAGCTGCTCGTGATGGATATGGTTTAGACAAATACTTTTCCATTACGTTATTAACAGATGAAAAGTTTTCAAGATTTTTAAGGTAAACCGTTAGCTTGACGCAATTATTTATGCTTGCTCCTGAGGAATCTGCGATGTTACTCAGGCTTTGCATTATGACTTCTACCTGCTCTTCAAAAGAACCTTGCACAACAGTCATGTCTTTGTAATCCAGAGGAATTTGTCCTGAGACAAATATAAAATTGCCTGCTACTACAGCTTGGGAATACGTGCCTATAGCTGATGGCGCCTTTTCACATACTACTTCTTTTTTGCTCATGGCTTTCTCCTTGTGTGACCAGCCTCTTTTAATCTCTCTAAATAGTTATGCCAGTTGTCTTTATAATTCTTACACAAGTTATAGAGATGTTCCCATGAATATAGACCAGTATCATGTCCGTCATCAAATATAATTCTCACGGCATAGTTGCCTACTGGCTCTAATTTATCTATGGCAACGTCTTCTTTGTTAATTTGAAGTTTTTCTTGTCCAGGTCCATGCCCCTTTACCTCAGCGGATGGCGAAAAACATCTGAGGTATTCTGAAGTTATATCACTGCTATAACCGTCCTCAAACGTAATAGATAGGGTGTTAGTTTTCTTTATGTATCTTAGTTCTGTTGGTTTAATCATAATATATACCTGCTTAGGTCTTCGTTTTCGGTAAGCTCATTTAGATACTTATTTACGTAGTCCTCATCAATTGTAATTTTACTCTCTTTCATATCGCTTGCATCAAAGGATAAATTCTCTAACAAGCGTTCCATAATGGTATGTAATCTTCTGGCACCTATGTTTTCAGTTTTTTCATTAACAGTCCATGCAATTGTAGATAATCTGCTTATGGCACTTTGATCAAAAATAACTTCAACTCCCTCAGTCTTCATAAGTGAAGTATATTGTTGTGTAAGTGAATAATCAGGTTCAACGAGGATAGACTTAAAATCGTCAACCGATAATGCATTCAGCTCAACTCTAATTGGTAACCGTCCTTGCAACTCTGGTATTAGGTCCGAGGGTTTTGACAGATGGAATGCACCAGATGCAATAAATAATATATGGTCTGTCTTTATAGGACCATGTTTGGTGTTAACTGTTGATCCCTCGACTAGTGGTAAAAGATCTCTCTGAACTCCCTCCCTGGAAACATCTGCACCTCCGGCATTTGATCTAGAGGCAACTTTATCAATCTCATCAATGAACACTATGCCATTTTGTTCAACTTGCCTTATTGCATCTTGTTTTAAATCATTCTCATTGACAAGCTTTCTTGCCTCTTGTTCAGCTAATACAGACAGAGCATCTTTAATTTTCATTTTCTGTGACTTGGTTTTATTGCTGGAGAGGTTTTTGAACATACCTTGTAGCTGATCTGTCATCTCTTCCATACCAGGAGGTGCCATTACTTCAAATGCTGGCATTGATGCACTCACATCGATCTCAATCTCTTTATCATCGAGTTTACCTTCACGTAAATCCTTGCGTAAGGACTGTCGGGTTTCACTATTGTTTGTATTGTCTGCTGTATCTAAGCCCTGGACTAGTTCATTTTCACGAGATGGAAGCAGTTTGTCCAGAATTAGCTCCTCAGCTATCTCTTCTGATCTGTGTTTGACTTTTGACATAGCTTTAGTCTTGACTTGGGTAATTCCGATCTCTGTTAAATCTCTGATAATTGAATCAACTTCTTTACCAACATAGCCAACCTCAGTAAATTTTGTTGCCTCTACCTTAATAAAAGGCGCTTGTGCGAGTTTCGCAAGTCTCCGGGCAATTTCAGTCTTACCAACTCCAGTAGGGCCTATCATGAGGATATTTTTTGGTGTTATCTCGTTACTGATTTTTTCTGGAAGCTGTAATCTTCTCCATCTATTTCTCAAAGCAATAGCTACAGCTCTTTTAGCATCGGCCTGGCCGATGATATGTTTATCAAGCTCTTGTACCACTTCTCTTGGTGTCATCTCAGACATTTATCTTCTCGATTGTAAGAATTGAATTTGTGTAAATACAAATATCAGATGCGATGGTCAAAGATTTTTTAACAATCTCTTCTGCTGATAATTCAGTATTGTCATACAACGCCTTTGCGGCAGATTGTGCGAAAGAACCGCCGGATCCTATAGCGATTATAGAATCTTGGGGCTCTATAACATCTCCATTACCAGATATAAGCAGTGATACCTCTTTATCAGCAACAATCAGTAATGCCTCGAGGTTACGAAGAATCTTATCTGTTCGCCAATCCTTTGCAAGTTCAACAGCTGATCTAGTTAGATGGCCACTGTACTTTTCAAGTTTGCCCTCAAATTTTTCAAAAAGTGTGAAAGCATCTGCTGTTGCACCTGCAAAACCAGCAATAACATTATCCTTATAAAGTCTTCGCACTTTTTTTGCATTATTTTTCATTACTGTATTTCCTAGTGTAACTTGACCATCGCCACCAACTACTACTTCTTTACCTCTTCGTACTCCAACTATTGTTGTGCCATGAAATTTGTCGTTATTATTCATATCTATGCCCTGGGATGACTATTTTTATAAACTCTATTTAAATGCTCAAAATCCATATTAGTGTAAATCTGTGTCGTGCTAATGTCCTCATGCCCTAAAAATTCTTGGACTGCCCTCAAATCTCCAGATGCCTCTAAAAGATGTGTAGCACAACTATGTCTTAATGTATGGGGTGATATCTTACAATTCAAGCCTTGTTTCTTAACCCAGAAATTAATCCTGTTCTGAATAGATCTATTAGACAGTCTAGTGCCAAATTTATTTATGAATAGAGCGTTATCCACTGGACGAAGGTCACATCTTGCGCTGGTCCAATCTGATAGTGCCTCAGAGGCCTTCGCACCCAGTGGCAGGATTCTCTCTTTCCTTCCTTTACCTATGACTTTGACGCATTTGGACTCAATATCTACAGAATCTATATTTAAACTTGAGAGCTCGCTCAGTCTCAATGCAGAGCTGTACATTACCTCTATTATTGCTCTATCCCTTTTCGAAACACTGCTTGATGCATCAATGTTACAAAGAGTATCTACGTCACTAATTGATAAGATATTTGGTAATTTTTTTGATAATTTTGGTGTTTTAATGTCGATCATTGGACTAATAGAAATTACAGATGTCTTAAGGAGGAATAAAAAATATGATCTTAATGTAGATGCTTTTCTTGCAAGCGATGAAGGAGATAGCCCTAGGCTATTCAATTTCATAAAAAAAGATTCGATGTGGAGTCTATCTGCAGTATACAAATCTTGATTTTTACTATGTAAAAATTCACTAAGTTGCCTGAGATCGATCTGATAGTTTTTGAGGGTGTCATTTGTATATAGTTTTTCGTTTTTTAAGTAATCTAGAAAATCACTTAAATATGAATCTGTTTTACTCAAGTGCTCCCTCTCCATCAAAACTACTTGGACCAATTAACATAAATTCATCTGGGTTATAAGTCTTCTTAATATCTAATATACCGCCTTTCTGCTTCACTCTAATCATAGACCGAGTAACTCTTGATTCGTGACTTAATTCATAGAGTTTAAACATACATATAGCTGCTGCTGTGGCTCCACTACCACACGAATCAGTATAGCCGGCTCCTCTCTCATTAACCATAATATCTAAGATTGTTTTATCATCTGACATAAAATCAGCAGCATTTTTTATAAATCCTATGTTCATTATGCCGTTGTAAATTTCATTGATTATTTCACTTATTCGCTCCTTATAATTTATGGACTCTGGTGAAAAAACTACGCAGTGATCATTGCCAATCGATAGAGGTATGAATGAAAACTCCAAGTCACTATCTAATTCGTCCAACGTGACTACTAGACCATCCTTTTCAATTGAGTATTTGCTTTCATTTAGTCGATCAATTTTATCTACATACATAGGGCTGCCCATGTTTACCGAAATTAACTCATTATCATACTCTGCCTGATAAACCTGATTACAAACAACGAGCCTTGCTCTCTTTAAATTATACTTTTTATTAAGATATAACATTGTTGCTCGAAGACCGTTGCCGCATTGACATGCTTTGTCCCGTCCTGATTAAAAACATCACAAACTATGTTCTCTATATTTGATGTATTAATAATAAAAACTGGTCACACCCAATCACTTCCCTTTTGAGTAATATTTAATTTGATCAATAGACAGTGAAGGCTTAGTCCCATCGTTCTCTACCAATATAAAATCATTACCATGGCTATTAAGTTTTGAATATGGAATCATTTTTTTATTTCTATAGTAACAAAAAAATGACGATCTGATATAGCTTTTACAGAAGATGATATGCTAGGAAAAGAGGAGAGTTGACATTCAACTTCATAAGGTGTGTAAGCAGCTCTGAGAGAATTTTCAAAATCGTTAAGTAATACTGGATTATTACCTCCATATTTATCTAGGATAGTTAAAAGTTCATGCTCATTAGAAGGCCGAAATAAATCCATCAACACAATTTGTCCCTGTTGTCGACTAAATTGAATGACTTTTCCCAAAACTTTTTGGAGATTTGACATGGTGCAGAACACTGTTGCTGATAAGAATATCAAAACTTTTCTCCGAAAGATGTGTATCCTCATACCTTCTTTGAATAATTTTAATATCGTCAATATTATTGACGCTCATCTTTTTGAGAATTCATCAAGCATCGCTGAGGAACCGTCCAGAACTGTTATTTTACTTTTGGTCTTCTTGTATATTTCGATTGGTATTTCACCATCACCACAACCAACATCCAATATTTTTGTTTCATCTGTGATTGAGCAAAACTCAAATAGTTTTTCTAAAAATAATTCATTTGAATTTGAAAAATCAGCATTTGCATAGGCATATGCCTGTTCTTTTTGTTCCATCAAATCTGGTTCTGGGACTCGCTTCAACAACTTTCGTTTTCAATGATTTGATCAAGTGTGTCTGAAGATCTAATGAGTTTGATTTCACTATTAGAGATCATATACTCTGCTGGTCTTGGTCTAGTATTATAATTCGATGACAATACTGAACCATACGCTCCCACGTCTTGAATAACTAGTAAGTCACCTGATTTGCAGTTAAGTTTTCTCTCTTTGCCTATAAAGTCACTACTCTCGCAAACAGGGCCCACGACATCATAAACTTTATTTGGCATCTCACTTTTTCTTGTTGGCGTAATCTCATGGTATGCTCCGTATAGTGGAGGGCGCATAAGTTCGGACATACTTGCATCTATGATTAGGAAATTTTTGCACTCGACTCTTTGACATATTGAACCTGACTGACTAATATTCCACAGTCGCCCACAATAGATCGTCCTGGTTCGAAGATAATATTTAAATCTAAATCTGAAAGAGAGTTAATAATAGTTTTTACATACTCAGATTTGTCTACAAGTTTTTCGCCTTTATAACTAATTCCTAAACCTCCACCAACATCTATGTGACTAAGTTTTATATCAATTGTATCAAGCTTCTGTATTAGCTTTTTGACAGACGAGATTGAATCTAGGTATGGTTCTATTGACATTATCTGTGATCCAATATGAAAATCGATGCCAACTATATTAATGGAATCTAGTTGTTTTGCTTTTTTATAAATTTCAAATGCATCTTCATAGGCAATTCCAAATTTGTTCTCACGCATACCTGTTGAGATATATGGGTGTGTTTTGACCTTAACGTCAGGATTAATTCTTATAGATATGTCTGCTTTTAGTTTCATAAGGGATGCCTGAGAGTTAATAGCAAATAGTTCCTCTTCAGATTCGACGTTGAAACATAGAATTTTATTATTCAGAGCATATGCAATTTCCTCTTTTGTTTTTCCTACTCCTGAATAAACTATTCGTTTTTGAATTAGCCCCAGCCTTTATTGCACGATGGAGTTCGCCTTTTGATACAACATCAAATCCCATGCCTTGAGATGCAATTAACTTTAAAAGCGATAAATTGGAGTTGGCTTTTACAGAATAACAAAATAATGTTTTTTGAGAGGCGTCAGATATGTAATCTTTAATGTTTTTCTTTATTGAGTCCTCTGAATAAATATAAAACGGAGTTTTAATATTCTTCGCAATATCTTCAATCGCTATGCCGTCAAAAAAAAGATTATCGTTTTTGTATTCTAGACTTTTCAAAGTTAATTACTAATTGAAATGATATTTTCCGCAGGAGAGAGTGGGCCTTTGTTGCCACAACCATAAATAAGCATCAGAGATGTAGACAAGACTATAAGTAAAATAAATTTTTTATATGTATTCATATGATTAGTTATATTATAGTCTAATTCATGCTGACATATAACGGAGTTTTGTGATAAATGAACCTAGATGTAATTACTGTAGGTGAGAAAAGTACTGCAGACATCGTGCTTATTTGGTTTCATGGGTATGGTGCAAATAACTGGGGATTTGAGCCATTTATTAAACTTTTAAACCTAAACTTAGATGGAAGGTTACATGTAGTCATGCCAAATGCTCCTATAGATAACGGTAAAAGGTCTTGGTATCCACTACCAACAACAGATAATGGTTCTGTAGTCGAGGATGATGAAGGCATAATGAACTCAAAAAAAATTTTAGCTGGAGCGCTTCATGAACATATAGATAAGGATAAGAGATTGTATTTAGGTGGTTTCTCACAAGGTGCTGCTCTTTCTTTATCAATGGGACTAAATAATGATGTGAGGGCTGATGGAATAATTGCAATATCTGGATATGTCCCGTCAGCCTCAAAAATCAATATTGTGGATCATAATAAAGATATATATGTCGCGCACGGAAAAAATGATACGACTATTTCTATTGAAACTCACAAAAAGTCAGTAAGTTTTTTAGAAGAGAACAATCTTTCTTATACAGAGTATGTAGATGATTGTGGACACACTATAAGCAAAGGCATGATCAGCAGTTTGAGTAAATGGATGTATGATAGGCTTCAAAGGGCAGATTAACTGCCCTTTAAATTAACACGTTAGTCGCGATGCCTTTGTGCAGCAGCCATTGCAGTTTCACTTCCGTATTTCTCATTGATTTTTTCAACTGATTCAAAGTGGTCTGCTCGTCTGTGTGTAAGGCACATACCTTTTTTGTCAACGCCCCAAAGTGCATAGGCGATGAAGGTTTTGAGATGATCTGGTGTCTGATCCATATGCGGAATTCCAAAACGAATCAACAGGTTATTTCTGTCGGCTCCGCTTGCTTTTTGTTCCTTCATAATTCTTTGGACCTCTACCTGAAGGTCTTTTACATCCTCGCCATTCCATGAACCTACTTTGGTTCCATCTGGCAATATGATGTCATCTCCTTGTGGTACTGGATGATCTGGCATTTTACTCCTCCTGTAAATTTACCCTATTAGACTTGATATATTACAAAATTCGAAAGATACTAACAAGCACTATTGGCATGGAAAGGCTTGTATGTAACCATTTCTCAAAGCTAAACCCAAAAGCTGCTCGTTCTCATACTTTTTAAAAAAACCCGGCTTTGTACTAATTGTTTTAGCTATCATCTCTCTGAGCATTTCTGCTGGTAGCTGAACGTTCCCAGGTTTACAGTACAGCTGAATATTATGTTTCCGTAATAGTATTCTGATGCCCACTCTAGTCCACTTTCAAGCCCAAATACATAAGAATCATAGGATTCAGGGTTATTGATATACTCCTTAATTGTGGGGATACTATCTGAGGAATTGACATTCAGACTGATAAATAATGGTAGTGCAGCGAATATGTAAAACAGATTCTTATTTATATCCATTTTTCTCTAGAGAGGCTAAGATTTTTTTTGCAGATTTTTTGACATTAAGTGGTGATGTTGATCCTGAAGCTATTTTTTTGTGTATTGACTTTTCTATGTTAATTGCAGAGTAGACATCGTCTCCTATAATTTTTGAGAACTTATTGAAATCTTTTAGAGGCAAATCGTCTAGGGCAGTATTCTTCAATTCTGCATGTCTTACTATTTTTCCAACTATCTCATGTGAATCTCTGAATGGTGTGCCTTTCATTGTCAAATAATCAGCGAGGTCAGTGGCATTTGAATAACCTTGTTTAGAAAAGCTCAAAGCTCTTTTTTGATTAACTGTTAATGTTAAAATTAATCTCGGCATTAAGTTCAAACATGATAGAACCTCTGATATAGATTCTATTATAATGCCTTTGTCCTCTTGCATGTCTCTGTTATAAGTTAGAGGCAATCCTTTCATTAGTACAAGAAGCGAAGTCAGTGCTCCTATAGCAGATCCGCATTTGCCTCTTATTAATTCTGGGACATCCGGGTTTTTCTTTTGAGGCATAATCGATGACCCTGTACAAAATGCTTCATCGATATCCACAAGCTTGATGTGTGTGTTCATCCAGTAGATTAGCTCCTCAGATATTCTAGATAAATGCATCATAACCATAGAGCAAGAGTAAGCAAAATCACAGACAAAGTCTCTGTCACTAACTGCATCCATGGAGTTTGCTGATATTGTTTTAAAACCAAGTTTCTTTGCTACTGACTTCCTATCTATGGGATAAGGTGTCCCAGAAAGTGCAGCACTCCCAAGTGGCATCACATTGATAACTTCTCTTACACTATCAAGTCTCTGCTCGTCCCTTTGTAACATCTCATGCCATGCCAATAAATGATGTCCAAAAGTAATGGGTTGTGCCAGCTGCATGTGTGTGTAACCTGGGAAGACAACATTTGAATTATCAAGGGCTGTGATAGCTATCGCATATCTTGTGTCTTTAATCTTTTTTAGTATCAAATCAACGCAATCTCGTAGATATAATCTGAGATCAGTAGAAACAAGATCATTTCTTGATCTACCCATGTGTATTTTCTTGCCAAGATCTCCGACCTCTTTTGTGAGAGCTTGCTCAATATTCATATGGACATCTTCTAGATTGATTGATAGAGAAAGCTTTCCATCATTATATTTTTTTTGAATCGTTTGAAGGCCTTTGCATATTTTATTCGATTCTGATTTCGTAATGATCTTACATTCACAAAGCATTTGTGCATGTGCCATACAAACTTTAATATCAGAATCAAACAATAGATGGTCGACACTAACGCTTTCAGAAAATTCGAGCACCTCTTTATCGAGGCTTTTCTTAAACCTGCCAGACCAAGTCGCGTTTTTCACAATATTCCTCTAGAAATTTTAATATCTTTCTTAATGCCAGTATACTATATGTGAATTTCTGGTAATACAACTATGCAGGATAATATAAAACTAGCTACCCGTGAAAGTCCCTTGGCGCTACGACAGGCAAATATAGTTAAAGAGTATTTACTAGACAATAATGTCTTCAATAAAATAGATATTGTTGCCATGTCTACCAGCGGTGATAGAGCTGATAATGAGACCTTTAAGAGGAACGGAGGCAAAGGCTTATTTCTTAAAGAACTAGAAAATGCTCTTATTGAGGGTAAGGCCCATATTGCAGTGCATTCTATGAAAGATGTGCCCGCTAGAGTAAATGATGGATTTTTGATATCAAGCATTATGGAGAGAGAGGATCCCTGTGACGTGTTCATATCAAATTCTTATAAAAGTATAGAGGAGATATCAATTGGAACGATAGGCTCATCCAGTCCGCGGAGACAAGCAATGATAAAGAGTTTAGGAAAAAATATAAACGTCGTTGAGATGAGAGGTAACATCAACACCAGACTAAAAAAGCTTAAAAATTCAAATATAGATGGAATCATATTGGCTAAAGCCGGTCTTCGTAGGATGGAAATGGATAGCCTAATAACACAGAATCTCAGTGTCGAGTCATTTGTACCCTCGCCAGGACAAGGTGTATTGTGCATAGAATGTTTAAGTCAACACAGCGAGATTATGAGTAAGATTAAGAAGATAGTACATCTAAATACAGAAATATGTGTTTCAGCTGAGAGAATATTTGCTGCTCAGATGGATGGGGATTGTATGTCACCAATAGGTGCTCATGCGACAATCCAAAAAGATTTAATTTCTATTACTGGGTTTGTTGCCACAGCTGATGGTACAAGATATATCAGAAATAAAATTGAAGGTAACAAGAACAACTATAAGGACCTGTCAACAAAACTCTCAAATTTATTCATTAAAATGGGCTCTAAAGGTATGCTGAAATGTTAGATGTTATTTTGGTATCAAACTATTCAATGAAAGAAGAGTTAGAACAATCACTTAAATCTAATAACTATAAATTTCACGATCTGATGATACAGGATATTAACCATATTGAGAGATATCCAATCGATGATGAATACAAGACTATAATTATTCAAAGTGCAAATGCTATTAAGAAAATAGATTCTAGCAACAATCATATTTATAACGCGAAGTATATTTATGGTATTGGTCCGAACTGCAGAAGTTGGGTACAGAGAAAATTCAGCTTAGGCTGCATAATACCTGAACATGACTATTCGAGCTCTGGGCTAATAGAAAAAATTAAACATGATAAATACGAACTTGGGAAAACTCTCCTACTGAAAGGCATAGGCGGGAAAACAACAATACAAAACTTTCTAGAATCAGAGAATCTGGATCATAAGGTTTGTAATGTTTATGAAAGAGTTCTTAATGAAGATAATCTTCATAGTGTGACTGCAATGATAGAAAATGGAGCTGTAGTAATTGCTTTCAGTAAGAGCAGCGTAGAACCTCTACTAGATAACTCAGATATAAATTTAGATAGAGTACACTTTATTGTTTTAGACAAGTCAGATGAAAAGATAAAATGTGATAAGGATGTTGCATCTATGACAAAGCTGGTAGATATCTATGACATCCCAGATATTGTTGAGAAAATTAAGGCCAGAACTAAATGAGTATGATCTATTTGGTAGGCAATGGCTATGTAAGTGATTACATATCACAAATTAAAATTGAAAATAAAAAATATGTAGGGGTGTGTAGATCAGAGAAAAAGAATTGTGACATTAACATAAAATTAGACATTTCTGCAGACAACAAAAAGCTGAAAGAACTAATAACAGAAAAATCTATAGTTGTCTATTTAGCTCCTCCACAACAAAATGGATGTATAGATTTAGTTCTTAAAAACTTTCTTTTGAATGTGAATAAAAAGAATATACAAAAAATTATATACACGAGCACGAGTGGAGTCTATGGTGACAAAAAAGACAAAGTTGTAAATGAGAGTGAATCTATAGAACCTATAACTGATAGAGCAAAAAGAAGAGTTGACGCTGAATCTCAGATTAAATCCTCTGGTCTAAATTATACGATATTAAGAGTTCCTGGGATCTATGGTAAAGGCAGGTTGCCAATGAAAAGGATTGAGGAGCGGTTACCTCTGATCAAGAGGGATATTTGTAAACATACAAATTTAATACATGTTAAAGATTTAGCTAGACTGATAGTTGCGTGTGTCCACAATAAAGCATCAGATATGTCTATAATTAACGTAAGTGACGGTACCGCAATCAAGACAACGGATTACTATTTACATATTTATGACCTCATTGGACAGCCTTATCCCGAATTTATTGATTATGAAGATGCGTCCAAGTTATACGATAAGAAAAGACAGTCTTTCATAAACGAGTCAAGAATTTTGGATACACGATTAATGCTAGAATTATTCCCAAACATTGTAGAGTTCAAAGATGTTAGAGAAGGTATAAAAGATTGTCTAAAATGATAATTATTTTTTCTTTTTGCGCTTCAGCCAGGATAGCAATGGTTTCCACTCCTCCCTGTCTTGTGCGGTCATCGCTTCGCCCATTTCAAAAATACCAAGCCCCCTTTTGGCAGCATTTATATAGTTCGTATTATCTCTAAATGCTGTAACATAGCGAATGCCTTTTTCCTTAACTAGGTAATCATCTAGCTCTTCAAAAATATTAGTGTTTGCTCTGCATCGATTAGCTACAAGACATATATCAGTTCTGTTTCTTATTACGCTGCCAAGATTTCTCAAAGAATTCAGAAAGTCCTTTGCTGCAGACATGTCAATTGGTGAAGGTAGGACAGGTACAATAATTTTTCTTGCTTTTTTTATATATGTTTGAAGTCTTGCTCCATATATCGCAGCAGGCACGTCAAATATTGTGATCTCATCTTCTTTTTTAGACACTTTCTGAGGCGGTAGAGATGTAACACCCCTTATTTTTGCTTTTGTAATTGGCCTTGATGAAAGCCATTTTGAAGCAGATCCTTGAGGGTCTAGGTCTACAAGTGTAACTTTAAATCCGCTATTAGCATAGTATGAGGCTAAATTTGTAGAAATTGTTGTTTTGCCTGAGCCGCCTTTAGCGTTTATGACCATTATACTAGACATATGATTCTCTATTTTAATATATCAGACTGTGCACATTAGTCTAGATTGTTTTAGAGAGTAATCATTACTGGAGCATGATCAGATGTTTTGGGTTGCTCTGGGCACCATGATTTATGCCTTGTATCTCTATGCACCTCATAGTGGTGTAGATCCTTTAAAAGCAACGGGCTACCTAAAAGTAAGTCTATTCTATACCCAATGTCTCTGTGAAAAGCCCCGGCACGATAGTCCCACCATGTATATGGTGACACGTTTATCCTGTGGTTTATAACAATCAGTCAAACCTAGATCAAGTATAGCCTGCAAGGCTCACTCCTTTCTTTATCAGAACAAAGAATGTCGTTTGGTGAGAAATTAGATGCATCGCTTTCATTTGGGACAATATTAAAATCTCCAACAACAACTAATTTTCGATAAGAGGATAGCTGTTCTTTGATATATTCTCGTGCTTTTTCAAGCCATTTAAGTTTATGAATATATTTATCAGACCCGATAGATTGACCATTAACAACATAAAAATTGATAACCCTTAAATCACCAAAAGTTGCTGATATAGATCTCATTTCATTATCATTTACAGCCACTGGATTGTTATGGCAGTCCATGCCTTGAGATTTCGAGATAATAGAAACGCCATTGTATGTTTTTTGACAAGCCTGTATAGAATGATAGCCTTCGGCTACAAAGTCTTCTAATGGATACTTGTCTTCGCTGCATTTAAGCTCCTGAAGACATAAAATATCTGGTTGATAATCTTTTAGGTATTTAAGTATATTTGGAAGACGGACATTTACTGAGTTAACGTTCCAAGTTGCAATTTTCATCAAACGTCGACATTTTCAACAGCATTAGCTGAAGATACTATAAAGTCTCTTCTTTTTTCAACATCATCACCCATTAATGTATCAAATATTACATAATCATCGTCATCTATTTGTGATACCTGAAGTAAGGACCTTGTTTCTGGGTTCATTGTGGTTTCAGCCAGTTGAGAAGGATTCATCTCGCCTAGACCTTTATACCTCTCTAAAGAAATAGATTTTCTCGCAGATTTAAATGCGTAATCACATAATTGATGGAGATAGTCAAAAGAAGCCTCAGAGTTATCCGACTTAAGCAAGATCGACTTATTACTTAATTGATATAGATCGAGTTTTACAAGGCTATGATATGTTTTTGACGAGAAAAACTTTTTATTTATAGGAGAAACGGATGTATCAGGCACTCCATTCACCTTTTTTGAGATTATGATTTCATAAGAATTATCATCTAGTTCTTTTAAGGCAAGGTCATAACTAAAATTAATAGGGGATATAATGTTAGCCAGATCACATAAAGATTTAATATAATCAGAAATAGCATCTAGGTTATCGTTTTGTCCTGTATTGTCGGAATTAATGGGATTTATGAATGCCATTGATTTGAGAATGTATTTATCTTTAGATTTGCTAACATTTTTAAGAATATTATCAATCTTTGAATAATTAAGTAGTATTGATTGAGAATCTGTGACGGGCACAGGTTTATTATCAGAAAAAAGATTGTTGCTATCGAAAAATGAAGTAGTTAAAAATCTATTCAGTTCAAAATCATTAGCTATATACTTTTCAGATTTTCCTTTTTTAATTTTGTATAAAGGGGGCTGTGCGATGTATATTCTGCCCTGATCAAATAAAGGCTTCATTTTCCTAGCAAGCAAGGTAAGCAGCAAAGTTCTTATATGTGCACCGTCAACGTCTGCATCTGTCATGATAATTATCTTGCCATAACGGAGTTTATCAATGTCAAAATCCTCTGATTCATGATTAAATCCACAACCAAGAGCAGATATAAGAGAGCCAACTTCAGATGATGATAATAATTTATAATCTTGAGATTTTTCAGTGTTTAGGATTTTTCCTTTTAGCGGAAGAATGGCTTGCGTTTTCCTGTCTCTAGCTTGTTTAGCTGAACCGCCTGCAGAATCTCCCTCAACTATAAAAAGCTCACATTTCTCCCTATCATTCTCTTGGCAATCTGCTAGTTTACCAGGAAGATTTGCAATGCCTAATGGGTCTTTTCTCCTAATAAGATCTTTAGCTTTTCTTGCCTCCTCACGAGCCATGGCTGCTTGTTGGATCTTGCCAATAATTAATTTCGCATCTTTAGGAGACTCCTCTAAATACTCGGAAAGTTTAGTAGAGAGCGTCGTCTCAGTTAAACTTTTTATTTCTGATGAAACAAGTTTATCTTTAGTCTGAGATGAGAATTTAGGATCAGACATCTTTATTGATATAATCGCTACTAGTCCCTCACGACAATCATCCCCAGATATTTCATACTTTTGTTTGCCGTTATTTTTTAGAGAATAATTATTTATGGTCCTAGTCAAAGCTGACCTAAATCCACTAAGATGTGTTCCTCCATCTTTTTGAAAAATATTATTTGTGTAACACATTATTTGTTCAGAATATGACGTAGTCCATTTCATAGATATTTCTATTGAATTACCACTTTTAACAATTGGTGGTAAATAAATTAGGTCATTATGTATTTCTTTTTTATTTTGTAAAATTTCAGCGATATATTCCTTTAGACCACCCTCATAATAATATTTAGTTTTCTTACCAGTAATCTCATTATTGAAATGAACTGTTATTCCAGAGTTCAAAAAAGCAAGTTCTTTCAGTCTTTTCTTGATTACTTCATCTTTGTAATTTAAATCTTTAAAATATCTTGTGCTCGGAAGGAATTGTATAACAGAACCTGATGCATTTGAGATACCACACTTTTTAAGAGGTTGAATTGGAGAACTATCTTTATAGTCTTGCTGATATTTATGGCCATCCTTGTGAATTGTTAGTGACAGTTTTTCTGATAGAGCATTTACTACAGATACGCCTACACCGTGCAAACCGCCAGATACCTTATAAGAGTCATCATCAAACTTACCTCCTGCATGTAATGTTGTCATAATGACCTCTGCAGCAGACTTATTTTCAGTTTTGTGTATGTCAACAGGAATACCACGACCATCATCTTTTACAGTCACTGAAGAGTCCTCATTAAGTGTAACCTCGATGTTCTTACAGTATCCAGCCAATGCCTCATCGACTGCATTATCTACAACCTCATATATCATCTGATGTAGGCCGCTACCATCATCTGTGTCACCAATATACATCCCAGGTCTTTTTTGGACTGCTTCAAGACCTTTTAGTACTTTTATACTTTCCGATGTATACGCCTTTTTACTCAACCATTTTCTCCTACAGCAATGAGCTTCAACTCTTGGTTCTCTTCACAAATTTTCTCTAATATATTTTTGTATATATTGGGTGCTGTGAGCACAATATTTCCTTTAGAATGAACAAGTAATTTTACCACAGTCCGGGGTTTTTATTATAAATTCCCAAAAAATAGATCATCTATGGAAGACTGGTTTGAAGCCATGTTTCACGAAAAAAACCCAATTTTAGCTAGATTATTATCAAAAAAGCTGGGACAAGTGTGACATTGAACCATTCACGCACGGGTTTCCCCTAATGTTTAACTATAAATCACTTTTGAGTTCCATAGATGTATACCTACATCGGTCTTTTATTGATTGGGGTTAAAAACGATTCAAGTTCTCCCCCAACCATTATATTTTTAAGTTTAGAGAGAAATTCATTGAAATTTCGGGGAACTTTTTTTAAATTTTCTATATGGTAAAATGCCAAACTTAAAATTAAATAGTTTTCTCTGTATCCTGACAATTCATTGTTAGCTTATTATTGTCTCCCCAAAACCCCAAGGGAAATCATATTTTTTTGACTTTAGGAGAAAATTTCTTTTTTTTTATGCTTTTTAAAAACATTATTTTTCTGATCCACCCTAACCCGTTCAAAAAAGTCTCTTCTTAAGATGAGTCTTCAGAAGAATATTTTGAAAAAAAAGCCCAAAATAAAAAGGGAAAACATAGAAATCACTTTTAGACTTTTTCATTTTATAAAAATTTTAGAGATTTTAGATTTTTCACGTATATTTTGAATTTTGATGACTTTTAAGGAAATTTGGGATATTTTAAAGTGATTAATGAAGTCGAATTAATTCGGTTTGGAACACCTTTAAATGATTTTAAGTTGATTTTAAAAAAAGGCCTCTATTTGATTTTTTCCGCATTATTCTCCCCAAATAAATTGTTATGTCACTATCAAAGATTTTTGGAAAATCAATAACTAAGTCCTGGATAGATATAGACTCTTCGCACCGTTAGAACGCATAAAAAAAATCCAAGTGAATTTTGGTTTTGATTATTTTGGGACTACGCAACCGATTTTTTGGTCATTAAAAATTATGTGTCTCCATCAAGAGTATCTATAACGTCTTGAAGTAGGATTTAAATCCAATAAATCTCTCGCCAGATATTCAAAATCTATCTGATCTTCACCTATTTCGCTTAGTTTACTAGAAATTAAATGCAATGGTTTTTTTGGGGGCAGCTTAACCCTTTATATGTTGATTGACAACCTTGAATGATGTTGAGGGTTTTTAATGTTATTTTTCACAATAAACTCTGGTTGTTTCTCTGGTATAAATTTGTTAAAATTTGGGGAATTTTATAGCTTCGATATAATCACATAATCTTAAATTTTAATTGAAAATCTTTTATTTGTATATTTCATTTTAATCTTTTTTTCTTAAAAAGTTTATAATTCCCAAATTTTTAGAAGCCTTTCTTGGATTATTAAAGGTTTTTCACCATCTGCTTGAGATTTATATTGCTAATCTATGCCGTCAGTACAAACCGAAACATTTTCCGCCTCGAAATAGTGTAGACCTTGGGAAAAGTCTTTGCTCTTGATAGGCCATTAAAAAGAGGTTTTATGAAAATGCTAATCATGTCATTATCCCCAAAATCGTTTCATTGCCAAGCTGATCAAGATCAAAAAAATTTTGGTTTTGGGAAATTGGTAAGATATTTTACCCTTTTCCGCGTATATCTACTTTTTTATCTGATACAGAAAAAATGACAAGTAAAGGGGTAAAGCGCTCAAAATCTCAAGGAGTTTCTGGCTGGAGTGAAAAATCCAAATTTTATCTGGGTACAATCAGATGAGGGTATGAATTTCTGATTAAGCTGTAAAAAGGTTTATTATTTACTTTTAAAAAATTTAAGGGTCATAATTCTGCTTCCTTCTGTAGGGCAAAATTTTGATTTTTTCTTTAGTTTTTGTATTAAAGATTATTTTCATATATTTATTATATGTTATTTTTAAGTTTCACTTATTATTTTCGAGCCTATTTCTCAAAACATGTTATTTAAGATAATAAAAAGTTTTTAGTGTGTTTATCCTTGGAAAATAAAGTAGTTTTTAAAAACATTTTTACCCGTTTTTTTAAATTGACTATGTTGATATAATCTTGCTCTATTTGTGAATCTTCTTTTCTGAGTTTTTGTATCTTTTTATTTGCATGTAAAACTGTTGTGTGGTCCCTACCTCCGAATCCATCACCAATTGATGGCAAGCTATTGTTTGTTAAATCTTTACAAAGAGACATCGCCATGTGTCTTGGCAGTGTATTTTTCTTATCTCTTTTGGTTGATAGTATGTCACTAACTCTTGTTTTATAATAATTAGCTGTAACTTTTTGTATCTGTTCTATAGTTATTAACCTTTGATTCAGTGAGATAAGGTCCGCGAGAGTTTCTTTTGTAAACTCTAACGTAATATCACATTTTCTAAATCTTGCTGTCGCTAAAACTCTTCTTAAGTTTCCCTCTAATTCTCGAACATTAGAGTTTATATTTCTAGCTAAAAAGAACGCCACATCATTTTCTATCGGCATACCAAGAGTTTCTGCCTTAGCCTGAAGTATAGCTACTCTTGTTTCTAGATCTGGCGGGTCAATAGAGACATTAAGACCCCACACTAATCTAGATTTTATCCTATCCTCCAACCCATTTATTTCTTTTGGATATTTATCACACGTTAAAACTACTTGTTTTTTATATTCAAATAAAGCATTAAATGTATGAAAAAATTCTTCTTGTGATCTCTCTTTCCCAGCAAAAAACTGTATGTCATCCAACAACAAAACATCAAGATTTCTATAAAACTTCTTAAACTCCTCAATTTGGTTATTTCTTAATGCGGTAACCATGTTTTGTACAAACTTCTCAGAGTGAAGATAAACCACTTTTTTATTTTCATTACTTAACTTGTTACCTATCGAATGAAGAAGATGTGTCTTTCCTAGCCCAACACCACCATATATATACAATGGGTTGAAAGCACCAGGCTCATTGACAACAGACAAACATGCAGCTTTTGCCAACTGATTAGATTTTCCTTCAACAAACGACTCAAATGTCATGTCACTATTTAAATTTGAGACAAACCCTGACGGCATTGTTCTAACTTTTTCGTTTGTCTTTACAGGCGAACTGACGTCTAAGCTAATTAATGTATTATCCGTAAGCTGGTTTACTACGTCAGATATTTTACTAAGGAAGTTCTTTTCAATCTCCTCTTTCATAAACTTGTTTGGAGCATACAACTTTAGTGCGTCACCATCAGTCTTGACCTTTAATGGGGCAATCCACAACCTCATCTCTTTTTCTGTAAGAGTCTCTGATAGTTTGTTAAGACATTTATTCCAAATGTTGTGTTTTGTAATCATAGTCGGAAGTTAACTATGTCACGAAAAAATATGAATTAATATATTGACATAAAGTAATAATCGAATCACTATACTGACCTATGAAAAGAACATTTCAACCTAGCAATATTAAAAGAAAGAGAACTCATGGATTTCGTTCTAGGATGAAGACTGCAGCAGGAAGAGCAGTTCTCGCATCAAGAAGAGCAAAAGGAAGAGCTGTTCTTTGCCCATAGTTGTATACATTCAAAAAAGACCTCATCACTATCTCTAGAGACACTCTCAAATATTTCAGCGATAAAAACACTCTGAAATCAGCTCATCTCAAGCTACAGTTTTCTGAATCAAGCGCGAAACGCTTAGGGATTGTAATCCCGAAAAGAATTGTTCCACTATCTGTGACTAGGAACTCTCTCAGACGAAGAATGAGAGGTTTTTTCAGAGATCAAAAATTCCCAAACGGCTCATATGTGATTTTGTTGTCCTTAACCACAAAAATTCAGGCTGAAAAAAAAATTATAAATGATATTCTAATGCGTGAATGGAAATCTTTACTAAGTCAATTACTTTAATTATCGTTGGAATCATCAAATTCTATCAGTTTGTTATATCACCTGTGATGGGCCCATCATGTAGGCATTATCCTACATGTTCAGAATATTCTATTGAATCAATAAAAACACATGGGGTAATAAGAGGGGTTTACTTAGCATTGAAAAGAATATCAAGATGTAGACCCGGAGGAACTCATGGCTACGACCCTGTGCCTAAGAGAGAGAAATGAATAGACTATTTTTGTATAGCGGCTTTCTTTTCATATTAATTCTAATATTTGATGCATATGATAGGGACTATAATCAACCAAAAACAGAAATAACTCAATCCGAAACCATTGGCAGTATAAATGAATCTGCCAAGCAACCACCTCAAGACTCCATAATTAATAAGACACCACTAGGTACCGAACAGCCAACTCAAAAAGAAATAAAGTCATTAGAAAATAATAAACTTTTTATAAATTTTGACGCAAAATCAGGTGAATTATTATTTTCTAAACTAAAAAATTATCCTATAGAACTAGGCGCACTAGACAGTGTTGTAATTTTAGATTACGACAAAAAAAGATATACCGCAGCATCTAACATACAAATAAAAGATGAACAGTTTATACCAATCTTCAGCGTTGTTGAGAAATCAGATGACAGCGTAAAATTATCCTCTACTAATTTACCAAACATCACACTCACAAAAAAAATAACACTTATCGAAGATAGCCATCAGCTATTGGTTACAAACAACGTATTCAATAACTCAAATCAGAATATATATGTTAGGAACTATGAGATAATTTCACGAGATAACAATAGTACTGCAAGTCTAATGTTGCCAACCTACACAGGTAGCGCCTTCTACGATAGTGAAAACAAATTCTCTAAAATTTCTTTTGACGATATGTTGGAAAGCGAACAGGCAATCAGAGTACAAGATAGCTGGATAAGCATGATAGAGCATTATTTTTTTTCTGCATGGCTCCCAACAGATGCACAAACAAAAACCGTCTACACTAACCACGAAAAGGGAGTATTTACAATTGGAAGCACAACACAATATGACACTTTAGAGCCCGGCCAGAACTATGAGTTTAAGTCAGTCATGTTTGTTGGTCCAAAACTTCAATCTGAAATTTCTGATCTAGCTGAAGGCCTTGATCTTACTGTAGATTATGGCGTGCTGACATTTCTGTCTGCGCCTCTATTTTGGATCCTAGAGATAATACATGCGGTTTTTGATAATTGGGGCATCTCTATTATTGTCTTAACGATATTAATCAAGGCTATATTCTTCAAATTATCAGAGACTAGTTATCGATCAATGGCACAAATGAAAAAACTTAACCCTAGAATGCAGGCACTGAAAGAGAGATATGCTGAAGATAAAAAGAAATTTAGTGAAGCTCTTATGAGAATGTACAAAGAAGAAAAAGTAAATCCTCTTGGAGGATGCCTACCTATTTTAATACAAATACCTGTTTTTATAGCGTTGTACTGGGTGCTTGTTGAAAGCGTAGAAATGAGGCATGCTCCCTTTGTGGGGTGGATTCAAGACCTTGCTTCAGCCGATCCATATTTCATATTACCGATAGCCATGGGCGTATCGATGTATATTCAACAAAAGCTTAACCCAGCTCCTACTGATGCAACACAACAAAAAATATTTCTTTTCTTGCCTTTTATCTTTACTGCCCTTTTCGCAACGTTCCCATCAGGCTTGGTATTGTACTGGTTGACCAACAACATTCTGTCAATTGCTCAACAGTATGTTATTAACAAAAGAATTGTTGGCTAACAATGAAATCAAATGCAATATGTGCTATTGCAACGGCCAAAGGAAGTTCAGCACTAGGCGTAATTAGAATAAGCGGAGAGAATCTAAATTCTTTATTATCTCACTTATTTACAAAAAAACTCTCAGATAGGAGGGCCATCTTAACTGATATTAAATTTAAGAATGTCGTATTTGATAATTGCATAGTAATTTTATACTGCGCTCCAAAATCTTATACTGGTGAGGATGTAATAGAGATTATCACTCATGGAAATCCTGTGATAATGAACTCCATTATAGAGCTCTTGTGTCAGCATGGTGTTTCGAATGCAGCGCCTGGAGAGTTTACCGAGAGAGCTTTCCTAAATAACAAGATATCTCTCGAGAAAGCTGAGGCTGTTGCAGATTTGATTTCTGCCTCAGATATTCAGGCTGTGAGGGCAGCACAAAATTCGCTTAGCGGAAAATTTTATGATGATGTCAACGAGGTGCTAACTAGTATAGTTAGTCTTCGAGCAGAGCTGGAGACTATTATTAACTTCCCTGAAGATGATGATACTCCAGACCTAATGATCAAAAAAATTATTGAGCAAGTAGAGCGAATAGCTTTGCTTCTTGATAATATACTTATCAATTCAAGAGAGGGGCGTTCATTAAATCACAAAAGAACATACGCATTTATCGGCAAACCTAATTCAGGCAAATCATCTATTATAAATTGCTTGCTAAGAGAGGATGCGTCCATTGTAACCAGCATAGCAGGCACAACTAGAGATTCTATTGAGTATGAATTATCTATAAATAATAAGATTGTAACAATTGTAGATACTGCAGGAATAAGAACGACTCAAGATAAAGTTGAAATTGAGGGAATAGAAAGATCTATAAAAGCTGTACTGAAAGCCGATAAGATATTCTACGTAGTCGATGTTTCTAGAGGACTAGATAAAGATGATCATACTATATTGAAAAACTATAATATTACAAACTATGACATCGTATTCAATAAAATTGATCTAAAGGGTCTTGAGCCAAGAGTAATTAGAAAATCTCCTACCGAGATATATTTGTCCGCCATCAATAATATAGGTATAGATCTTATTAGAGATAGAGTTGACGAGGACTTTATTAAAGTAGAAAAAGCTGAAGATCTCTATCTTGCGAGATCAAGGCATGTTGACCATCTAATGGATGCAAAAGAATGTATCAATCGATGTCCAAGTCATATCTCAGACTGTAAGTATGACATTCTCGCTGAGGACATGAGAAACGCACATGTAGCTTTATCATCTATTTTAGGGCAAAATCCAACAGAAGAATTATTAAATAAAATTTTCACAAGTTTTTGTATTGGTAAATGAATATTTATGACGTAATAGTTGTTGGTGGAGGGCATGCTGGTTGCGAAGCAGCTCATGCAAGCGCTCGTCTTGGCTCTAAGACACTTTTAATTACGATGAAAATAGATGGGATTGGCCAAATGAGTTGCAATCCAGCTATTGGGGGTATTGGAAAATCACACCTTGCGCGTGAGGTTGATGCTCTTGATGGCCTAATGTGCAAAGCTGCGGATGATGCCTCTCTTCAGTCTAGAGTTCTCAATTCAAGCAAAGGGGCAGCAGTCAGAGCAACTAGGATTCAAACTTGCAGAGATGAGTATAAGAAAGCCATGCAAAAGCATATTTTAAATCATGAAAACCTTACTGTCCTTCAATCAACTGTAAAGTCTGTAAAGTTTTCAAAAAACAGAGCTGATGGTGTTGTTATTGAAACGGGAGATTTCATAAAATCAAAATGCGTAGTGCTCACTGCCGGAACATTTTTAGACGGTGTAATTCATATGGGAGAAAAAACATTTTCTGCCGGGCGGTCAGGTGACAGAGCCTCTGTCAATTAGAAAAGTACTTTAAAGATTCCGGATTCAATATTGAAAGATTGAAGACAGGAACACCACCGAGAATTAAGACCGAATCTATTAATTTCGACAGACTTCAAAAACAAGACAGCGACCATCCTCTCCCTATGTTGTCATACCTAAATGATCACTACGGATTTTCTCCAAGTCACATCCAAAAGATACCATGCTATATAACTCATACAAATATGCATACACATGAGATCATTGAATCTAGTAAAGATAAGTCACCCTATTCAATGGAAAAATCAAATCAGTTGGGCCAAGATACTGTCCTTCTATTGAAGATAAGGTTTACAGGTTTTCAGACAAATCTAGCCATCAAGTTTTTCTTGAACCTGAGACTTCTGATAACTTAGAAATATATCCAAATGGTCTATCAACAAGTTTACCGCTAGAGGTACAAGAAGAGTTCTTGCAAACAATATCTGGCTTGGAACGTTGTGAAATAACACAGCCGGGATATGCTATTGAGTATAGTTACTTTGACCCTAGGGGCTTGAAATCAAGCCTTGAAACAAAAAATATTGATAGCCTATTCTTCGCTGGGCAAATAAATGGGACGACCGGCTACGAAGAAGCTGCTGCTCAGGGAATAATCGCTGGGATCAATGCTGCCAGAAAATCTCAGGGTAAATCTAGTTGGACACCCCAGCGTCATGAGTCATATATCGGTGTACTAATTGATGATCTTATCACTCAGGGCGTTACAGAACCATATAGGATGTTTACAAGTAGGGCGGAGTATCGACTAAGGCTAAGAGATGACAACGCAGACATACGTCTCACCAAACAGGGATTTGAAATTGGTGTAGTTGGCGAGGCGAGATATCAGTCATTCTGCGATAAAGTTGATAGAATCAATTCTGAAAAGACTCGTCTTGATAAAATAAAAGTTGAAATCGAATCTGAGGACCATGAATTACTTAAAAGTAAATATGGTCTTCATTTATCTGAAAATAAGTCATATGCCTCTTTACTTAAAACATCAAAAATACAATATTCTGACTTAATGAATTTATCTAATTTTGGAATGACTACAAATGCATCCGTAGGCCATCTTGTTGCTTCTGATATAAGATACGCAGGTTATGTTGCTAAGCAAGAAAAAGAAATTGAGCAATTAAAGGCGAGCTATATGACACTAATACCTGAGAATGTTGATTATGCCGATATTAAAGGTTTATCAAATGAGGCGGTCGAGAGACTCAACAATGCGCGACCTGAGAGTATTGGACAGGCATCTCGTATCTCTGGTATCAACTCTTCATCAGTAGCGCTAATTAAAATACACCTAAAAAAAAATAAAGTCATTTAACATGGCAGATAAAATCGCCGTCACCGTAGATGAGGTATTTTCGAAGCTTCCTTTGGAGCAGGTGAGCTTGATCAAAAATTACCTAACTCTATTATTTAAATGGCATGCAACAAGTAACATAGTGTCCTCATCGAATGAGGAGTATGTCATCAAAAGAGAAATATTTGATTCAAGTATACTCAGCAAATTCATTTCAGTGAGTTCCATTACAGACGTTGGATCGGGCGGGGGGATACCAGGTATGATATTAGCCATACTCAATCCTAATAAAAAAGTCACTTTAATAGATAGAAAGTCAACATTTATTGATTTTTTAGAAATAGTAAAATCTGAGCTCAAGCTCGAAAATGTCGTCGTCGAAAAGCAAGATTTTTTTGATAATAAATATAGCATTAATTCCGAGTGCACGTTATTTAAAAATTTTAGTAACAAAAAAATAGCTAAAATGGATTTTGAAAATAAATTAAAGTATTTGATAGAAACTGTTAAAAAGAGTAAATCTGTATCGAAAGTATATATTCTTACAGGTACCCCAGTGTTACAGTTAAGTAAGCAATTTCATGAGGACTATAAGATGAATGTGAATAAGATTGCCTCACCTTATTTTGATACCTCTCGTTTTATTGCTGAGGTTTTTCTATGAAAATTCTGTCTGTCGTAAATCAGAAAGGAGGGGTTGGTAAAACGACCACGTCTATTAATTTATCAGCTTGTCTTTATAAAATGAAAAGAAGAGTTCTTTTGGTTGATCTCGATCCTCAATCTAATGCCACGAGGGGTTCGGGAATAGACGCATCTATGATACAAAATAGTATTAATGACGTTCTTCTTGATAGAGTTCATATTGAAAAAGCCATTATAAAATCACAATTTGACGGATACGATATATTGCCAGCAACACCATCACTCACAGAGAGCGAGGTGGTTTTAGTCACTAGAGATGAGCGTGAATTTATTCTTAAAAACAAATTAACATCAATCCTTAGTAGGTATGACTACGTACTTATGGATTGCCCACCCTCACTGAATATTCTTACAGTCAACTCGCTAGTCTCTGCAACTGGAGTTTTGATTCCAGTTCAATGCGAGTTCTATGCACTCCAAGGCCTAAGTGAACTTATTAACACTATCAATCAGATACAAAATACCTCCAATCAAAAATTAAAAATCGAGGGAATACTCAGAACGATGTTTGATTCGAGGAATAATTTATCTAATGACGTGAGTGATCAGCTCAAAGAACACTTTCCTAGTGAATTATATAAGACAAAAATACCAAGAAATATTAGAGTTGCTGAAGCCCCTAGTTTTGGAAAATCAATTTTGGAGTATGATGGTTTATCTAAAGGATCACTATCCTATTACTCCCTTTCAGGCGAAATAATAAAAGACGAATAGACAGTTATGTACAAAAATGATGTCTAGGGTTATATTTGATATATGACTAAACGCAAGGCATTGGGTTCAGGGCTAGATTCACTTCTCAGCAGTGCTCGCCGCGTTACAGAATCTGAAACTTCCGATCAGCCCCAACCACCATCATCTTTACCGGTGCATAAGATAGTGAGAAACAGGCACCAACCAAGAAAAGTATTCCATGAAAATGAAATTAAACAGCTTGCAGATTCGATAAATGAGAATGGACAAATCTCGCCAATAGTTGTCAGAAAAATGGGAGAAAAATTTGAGCTCATAGTAGGAGAAAGAAGATGGAGAGCTACACAGCTATTGAAGAAGGATACAATCGATGCAGTAATAATTGATGCTGATGAGAAAACTTCAGCAGTTTTATCTATTGTTGAGAATGTCCAAAGGGAGGATCTGAATTCTATGGAAGAAGCAGAATCTTTGCTTCGCTTGGTGAATGAATTTGGAATGAGTCATGACGATGTTTCAAAATATATTAGTAAATCAAGAACGCATGTAACTAATCTAATAAGGCTTAATGAATTATCAGATTATGGAAAAGAACAACTGAGAATGGGAACAATTAACATGGGCCACGCCAGAGCAGTATTGACTTTGTCTCCTGATGAGCAATCTAGGATACTGAGGGAAGCAGTAAGGAAAAATCTATCTGTCAGAGCTGTTGAAAATCTTGCAAAACCGGATTCTAAGACTCAGTCCAAAAACAAGGATCCTGATACAGCTATACTTGAGAGGCAGCTCTCAGAGTCACTGGGAGCCAAAATAAATATTAAACATAGCAAAAGCGGCGGCGTTATTAGCATAAAGTATTCAACTATGAACGAACTTCAGAGTATTATTGAAAAGATAAGGAATACCAATAAGAAATGATGTGTTGATAGAGTTTTTTCTGCATATAAATTGAATCCACAGCCATACTAAACTATACTAAGCGTGACCAAAATGTTGGTCATAATTGCTCATGGTGAACATCAAAAGTGAGAAGAGTAATTGCCTTTCAAGGCACAATAGCGTTAGTTACAGCGCTCGTATTTATGTATATGGGCTACCAAAAAATAGAATCATCTCTATTTGGCGGGGTTATCTCAATACTCAATACTATTCTTCTTGCTAAAAGTGTAGAACAAGCAGGCGAGGCTGCACTTGAGCAAAATGTTAGTGGAGGCACACTAGTTTTATTTAAGAGTTTGCTGATTAGAATAGCTCTTATTTTAGTTGGTTTCTACATTGGCATCGTGACTTTGAGCCTAGACGCTCTGCAAATGTTGGTCGCATTCGCAGTCACACAAATAGGGTATGTCTTTAATAAGAATAAGACGATTTATTAGGTAGTTAGATGGATAACAACGCACCAGCAACAGATAATCCGGTTGATTATATTCAACATCATCTTCAGCCGCTCGCTGTAGGAGATGGTTTCTGGAGAATTAACATTGACACCATGTTCTTCAGCATTCTACTAGCTGGAATAGTAATGATTGTTGCATATAGGGTAGGAAAGAGGGTTTCTGATGGGGCACCAACTGGAATGCAAAATGTTCTTGAATCACTCATCGATTTTGTCAATGGTCTAGTTAAAGAGGCTTTCCCCAAACCAAATAAAATAGTTGGGCCTATAGGCTTGACAATATTCGTTTGGGTTTTGTTAATGAATGCTATGGATTTAATACCAGTAGACTTGTTACCAAAATTAGCAGACATGATGGGAATCCACTATCTCAAAGTCGTTCCTACTACGGATCCGCATACTACATTTGCAATGTCACTCTCAATTTTCTTACTATGCATCTACTACAATGTAAAAATAAAAGGATTTGGCGGGTACATGAAGTCATTTATGGTCCATCCTTTTGGCATTTATCTTGCACCAGTAAACTTTATACTTACACTAGTTGAAGAATTAGCTAAGCCACTAAGCTTAGCACTAAGACTTTTTGGGAATATGTTCACAGGGGAGTTAGTATTTTTACTGATAGCCTTGTTGCCATGGTACATCATCCCAATACCAGGAAGCTTGTGGGCTATATTTCATATATTAGTAATTACCTTACAAGCATTTATCTTTATGGTACTTACTATAATGTATATAAGCATGGCATCTGAGGAATCACATTAACGATAATTAAAGAGGAAAAATAATGGAAACACTATCACCAGACATGATCACTCAAATTTATTCATCTACTAGTCTAGGTGTATCTATAATGTTAGCTGCAGCTGGACTCGGATCAGCATTAGGTTGGGGTTTGATCTGCATGAAGTATATCGAAGGTATCGCCAGACAACCAGAAATGCTTCCGGCACTTAGAACACAAATGTTTATCACAGCAGGCCTAATGGAATCATTTCCATTCATAGTGCTTGCCTTTGCAATGTTCTTTGTGTTTGCAAATCCGTTTGTTGGAGCAGCAAAAGCTGCGCTTGGAGCATAGGGAGCTAAGTCTTAATGAATGTAACTGCAACACTTTTTGGACAAATGATCACATTTATTGTGTTTGTATGGTTTATTAAAGCTTATTTATGGGAGCCTCTAACACAGGCAATGGAAAGTAGAACTAAGAAAATATCAGATGGCCTGGCAGCTGCTGAACAAGGCCAAAAAAAAATAGAACAAGCGACGATAGAATTCTCTACGCGTATTGATCAAGCAAAAACACAAGCTTCATCTATCATTACAGACGCTGAATCAAAATCAAAAAATATCGTAGAAGAAGCAAGGGTAGCAGCAAGGGAAGAGGCCCAAAAAATCGCTAAAACATCATCTCAGCAACTTGAACAAGAGATAAACGCCGCTAGAGAAAAACTTAAATCTGAGGTTGCAGCAATGTCATTATTATGTGCTGAGAAGATCATCAGTAAAGAAATTGACAAAAAAATGCACGACAAGATTATCGATGAGGTTGTGAACAAGTGACCGACAGCATTACATATTCTAGACCATATGCAGAGGCAGCGTATAAAATCGCATCAGAGTCAAAATCCATACCGATGTGGAATGACAATCTTATGACCCTATCGGGGATTATAGTAGATATGGAAGTCAAAGCTATAATAGCAAGTCCCAAGATCGACTCAGACCAAACTCTTAATTTCCTTGCCAGTTTCTTGCCACAAAAGGATGAATCGTTCAGTAATTTTCTCAGCATAATGATAGCCAACAAGAAAGTTTATTTTCTTGATGAGGTTTACAAACTATTTAACGATATGGTTTTGGAGGATAAGAATACAACGATTGCTGAGGTTGAAACAGCTTTTGCCCTAAGTGATACACAAAAAAGTGATATTGTTGACAGTCTTACAAAAAAATATGATAAAAAAATTCAAATCCATGAAGTGATAAACGAAAGACTTTTAGCGGGTATCAAAATCAGTGTCAACAATGAGGTAACTGACTACAGTGTAAGAAACAAATTAAATCTAATGAAAGAACAAATCATAAATAATAGGTAAAGTCATGACAATTAATCCAACAGAAATTAGCGATATCATTAAAGACAAGATAAAGAATCTTGATATTAAAACCCAGTCTCATAACGAGGGCACGGTTGTATCTCTCACTGACGGCATAGCTCGAATTTATGGAATTACAGATGCTCTACAAGGTGAAATGTTAGAGTTCCCAAATAACATATATGGTTTAGCACTTAATCTCGAGAGAGATTCTGTCGGTGCCGTAATCCTGGGTGATTATAAATCTATCTCAGAAGGAGATACAGTAAAGTGTACTGGTAACATCTTAGAAGTACCTGTGGGAGATGAGTTATTGGGTAGAGTGGTAAATTCTCTCGGAGAACCAATAGATAATGGAGGGCCCATAACCACAAAACTTAAATCTCCTATAGAAAAAATTGCACCTGGTGTTATTGAGAGAAAATCTGTGGACCAACCTGTTCAGACAGGCCTGAAGTCCATTGACTCAATGGTCCCAATTGGACGTGGACAGCGAGAGCTAATTATTGGCGACAGACAAACTGGTAAAACGGCTGTTGCAATTGATGCGATCATTAACCAGAAAGATACAGGTGTGAAATGTATTTATGTTGCTATTGGCCAAAAAGCCTCGTCGATAGCCGCTGTTGTGAGGAAACTTGAAGAGCATGATGCTCTTAAACATACGATTATTGTTGCTGCATCAGCATCAGATTCTGCAGCCATGCAATATATAGCGCCTTACTCAGGTTGTGCAATGGGTGAATATTTTAGAGATTCTGGAGAGGATGCGTTAATAGTCTATGATGACTTAACTAAGCAAGCGTGGGCGTATCGTCAAGTATCACTCTTATTGAAACGACCTCCTGGGCGAGAGGCTTATCCTGGAGATGTATTTTACTTGCATTCAAGATTGCTAGAGAGATCAGCTAGGATTAATGAGGATGCTGTTGGAGATATAACTGGCGGGAAAGTTAAAGGTAAAACAGGGTCATTAACAGCACTTCCTATTATCGAAACACAAGCAGGAGATGTATCTGCATTCGTTCCAACAAATGTTATATCTATCACAGACGGCCAAATATTTTTAGAGACAGATTTATTTAACGCAGGAATACGACCAGCAATTAATGCAGGATTGTCAGTTTCTCGTGTGGGTGGCGCTGCTCAAACAAAAATTATTAAAAAGCTTGGAGGTGGTGTCAGACTTGCACTTGCTCAATACCGTGAGTTAGCAGCTTTCTCACAATTTGCGTCTGATCTAGATGAAGCAACACGAAAACAGTTAGAGCGCGGTAAACGTGTCACAGAACTTATGAAACAATCGCAGTATTCACCGTTATCTGTTGCTGGTATGGCTATTTCACTTTATGCAGCCAATGAGGGTTATCTTGATGATGTTGATCTGGAAAAAATTATATCTTATGAGAAATCTCTTCATGAGTTCTCTGCTGAAAAATATCCTGATCTAGTTGAAGAGATTAATACTAACTGTGACTACAATGATGATGTAGCAGCCAAGCTTAAAACTCTCATGGATGACTTCAAAGAAAAGGGAGTCTATTAATCATGTCTGGCAGCCAAGAGATCAGAACACAGATAGCAAGTATTCAAAATACTCAAAAAATCACAAAAGCTATGGAGATGGTTGCAGCCAGTAAAATGAAAAAAGCACAGGATCAGATGACCAAAGCAAGACCGTACGCAGATAAAATATTAAATGTTATAAAGCATTTAGCACACGCTCATCCTGAGTATACTTCTGAGTTTTTTGCTCAGAGAGATGTATCAAAGAAGGGTTACATCATAATATCCTCAGATAGAGGACTTTGCGGAGGTTTAAATAATAACTTATTTAAACTTGTTGTTGAAAATATTGAAAAGGATAGCAGTTCAAGCATAAAGCCTGCCTTCTCCCTGATAGGAGGAAAAGCCTCATCTTTTTTTCAAAGGATGGGAGGAGATGTGATAGCTCAAACGTCACAACTTGGCGACAAACCCAAAATAGAGCAGGTGCTTGGTTTAATAAAAAATACTATCGACAGTTTTATTAGCAAAGATATAGATGAAGTTTATATTGTCTATAACAAATTCATCAACACTGTCAGTCAAGAACCCATAGTGCAAAAAGTACTACCTATACAAACAGAAGATAAAAATGAGGAGTATGATTATTATTGGGACTATTTATATGAACCAGATGCTGAAGCAGTGCTCGAGTCACTATTTACAAGATATATTGAGTCTCTAATTTACAGAGGACTTGTTGAAAACTTAGCATGTGAGCAAGCTTCAAGAATGGTAGCAATGAAAGCAGCTTCAGATAATGCTTCAGATCTAATATCAGAATTACAATTAATTTATAATAAAAATAGACAAGCCGCTATTACACAAGAAATTTCAGAGATTATCTCTGGTGCAGCAGCGCTTTAATATAGGAGAAACTAATGGAGACAGGAAAAGTTGTAGAAATTATCGGAGCTGTGATTGACGTTCAGTTTGCGAGAGATTCTATGCCTAAAGTCTTTGACGCACTTAAAGTAGATGAGAGCGGATTAACTCTTGAGGTACAACAACAAATAGGTGACGGAATTGTAAGAACTATCGCTATGGGTTCAACAGACGGACTTAAAAGAGGTTTGTCTGTAAATAATACAGGCGCACCAATCAATGTGCCTGTTGGAGAAAAGACACTTGGCAGAATAATGAATGTGCTTGGAGAACCTGTAGACAATGCAGGCGATATTAAAGCTGAAAAGACAATGCCTATTCACAGGGCAGCACCTACATTCTCAGAGCAGGCATCTGAAGTTGAAATTTTAGAGACTGGTATTAAAGTTGTTGATTTAATCTGCCCATTTGCAAAAGGCTCCAAAGTAGGTCTCTTTGGTGGTGCAGGTGTAGGCAAGACTGTTATTTTGATGGAGCTGATACGAAATATTGCTGCTGAGCACAGTGGGTTCTCTGTTTTTGCAGGTGTTGGTGAAAGGACTCGTGAAGGCAACGACTTCTTCCACGAAATGACAGATGCAAAAGTTATCGACAAAGTAGCTCTCGTATATGGTCAGATGAATGAACCTCCTGGAAATCGTCTCAGAGTTGCACTCACAGGTTTAACCATGGCAGAGCACTTTAGAGATGAAGGCAGTGATACACTACTATTTGTTGACAACATTTATCGTTATACATTAGCTGGCACAGAGGTATCTGCGTTACTTGGTCGTATGCCATCTGCGGTTGGCTATCAGCCAACACTTGCTGAGGAAATGGGAGTATTACAAGAACGTATTACATCAACAAAGACAGGATCTATTACATCAATACAGGCTGTGTATGTTCCAGCTGATGATTTAACAGACCCTAGTCCTGCAACTACCTTTGCTCACTTAGACGCAACAGTCGTATTATCTAGAAACATTGCAGAACTCGGAATTTATCCGGCTGTAGATCCATTAGACTCTACAAGTAGACAACTAGATCCATTGATAATCGGCAAGAACATTATGATACAACGAGAGCTGTACAAGGAGTACTTCAAAAATATAAAGAGCTTAAGGATATTATAGCAATACTTGGAATGGATGAATTATCTGAGGATGATAAGTTGGCAGTTAACCGTGCCCGCAAGATACAAAGATATCTGTCTCAACCTTCTACGTAGCAGAGACTTTTACTGGAACTCCAGGAAAGTATGTTTCTTTGAAAGATACAATAAGTGGCTTCCAAGCTATTGTAAATGGTGACTATGATCATCTGCCAGAACAAGCCTTTTATATGATCGGTGAGATTTCTGAAGCAGAAAAAAGAGCAGAAGAAATTAAATAATGGCAGATAAAATAAGACTTGAGATTGTAAGTGCTGAAGAGGAGCTCTTTTCAGAAGATGTTGAAATGGTTTATGCGCCAGCAGAAATGGGTGAAGTTGGCGTATCACCTAAACATACACCACTAATCACAAAGCTAAAGCCTGGGGATGTTCGAGCTCAAATTAGCAAAGACGAAATGAAGACCTTTTACGTTAGTGGTGGTATATTGGAAATACAACCAAACGAGGTGACGATTTTGTCAGATACTGCTATTCGTGAAGATGATTTGGATGAAGAAAGAGCTCTTGAAGCTGAGCGTCAAGCAAAAGAAGCTATGAAAAATAGTTCTAGTGAGATTGACTCTTCAAAAGCTAAAACAGAATTATTACAAGCAGCTGCACAATTACGTCTTATTAAAAAGTTGAGAAGTAATACTAAAAAATAAGCAAGGGGTAGCTTGTATGTTCACATCTGTAATTCTTGGTGCAGGAAAAAGCACTAGAATGAAAGCCAACAAATCAAAGCTTCTCTTTAATATTGCCGGTAAACCTGTAATCAATCATATCTTATCGTCTTTAAAAGCTGCAAAAGCAAAACATAATATATGTGTTATAAATAACTCCTCAGCTGAATTGAAAAAAATTTTACAAGCTGAAAAAATCAGTTTTGCATATCAAAAAATATTAGATGGAACAGCAGGTGCAGTTAAGGCTGCTCTTAAATCAAAAAAGAATTCTAACTCAAAGATACTTATTCTATGTGGAGATGTTCCGTTCATTACAAGTAACTCAATCAAAAAGCTCGTTGCAAAGCTCAAAAATCATGATGCAGTGGTAGGAACTGTAGAGCTTGAATCACCGAAGGGTTATGGCAGGATAGTACGTGTAAATAACAAATTTAGTTCTATTGTTGAAGAAAAAGAGACAACTCCTGATGAAAGACAGATCAGAGAGGTCAATACTGGCATTATCGCTATCCAAGAAAATGTACTGAGAAAATATATTTCATTGATAAAAAACAATAATCAAAAAAAAGAATATTACCTTACAGATATCATTAAAATTTTAATAGATCATGATAAGAAAGTGACTACCTTTAAATTCAGCAATGAACTCGAAGTAAGAGGTGTGAACTCAAAAGTTGATTTAGTAAACCTAGAACAACAATACTTGAGACACAAAGCTGAACAACTTCTTGAAAAAGGGACTTTGATAAGAGACCCATCAAGAACAGACATCAGAGGAAAATTAACAGTAAGCAAAAATGTTGAAATAGATATAAACTGTGTGTTCGAAGACGATGTCTCTATAGGAGAGAATAGTTCTATCGGATACAACTGCCTATTGAACCGATGTAAAATTGGAAAAAATGTGAATATAAAGCCAAACACCATTATCTTTGGCGCTACCATAGGTGATAATTCAACTGTTGGACCATTCGCGCGGATTAGGCCAGGCACAGTCATTAAAAAATCTTGTAACATAGGAAACTTTGTTGAAATTAAAAACTCTACAATAGGAGATGGTACAAAGATAAATCACCTAAGCTATGTAGGAGACGCAACACTTGGGAAAGAAGTGAATATAGGCGCAGGCGCGATAACATGTAACTATGATGGCGTGAATAAACATAAAACGATTGTAAGAGACAACTCTTTCATCGGCTCGGGTTCAATGCTGGTAGCTCCAGTGATTATTGGCAAAGGTTCATTTATTGCTGCTGGCTCTACAATTACTAAAGATACTTCAGGATCAGGACATTTAACCATTGCTAGAAGCAAGCAAATGACCATAAGGAATTGGACAAATAGAGCCAATAGAAAAACAAAGAAAAAATAATGTGCGGCATTTTTGGAATATCTTCAACTAAACCGATTTCAAACCAACTGATTAAGGGATTATCAAAACTTGAGTACAGGGGCTATGATTCAGCAGGCATTTCAGGTCATGATATCAATAGTAAATTAGTCACGATTAAAGCTACTGGTCCGATAAAAAATCTAAAACATAAACTCTCCAAGTTAAAAGGGATCACAACAGCTGTATCACATACGAGATGGGCAACACATGGACAGCCAACATTAAAAAACACTCATCCACATTTATCTGAATACATTGGTATTGTCCATAATGGGATCATAGAAAATTACTTAGACCTTAAGTCATATTTAAAGAAGAAAGGATACGTTTTTAGAAGTGATACAGATTCAGAGGTTATATGTCATTTGATGAACTACTATTTTAATAAGTCTGCTGATATGCAATCTTCAATTATTTCTACAGCGAATTCACTGGAAGGAAGTTATGCAATAGCAGCAATCAATTCGCACACACCTCATACAATTTATACATCATGCAAAGGAAGCCCAATAATTTTAGGTAAAGGTGTAGATGCAAATTACATTTCGTCCGATATAACTCCAATAATTGATCACACTAAACACTTTATACCAATGGATGATAGTGAATTTGCAGAAATCAATTCGACAAGTATTAAAATATTTAATAAAAATAAAAGAACAATAAGAAAGCCAACTAAAGTATCAAAGATCAACAAAAATCAAGCATCGCTAATGGGCCATAGACATTTTATGCACAAAGAGATCTATGAGCAGAGAACAATTATACAAGATATGACAAGTCGCTTTGTCGGGAAGAATAAAATCTTGCCGAATATATTTGGACACAATACTGATAAATTTCTTGAAAATATTGAACATATCCATTTTGTAGCTTGTGGTACAAGTTATCATGCATCTTTAGTCGCTAAAGATTGGATAGAGCAATTCACTAAAATTACATGTACTGCAGAAGTCGCCAGTGAATATAAATATAAAAAGATAAATGTATTACCTAAGACACTATTTGTAAGTATTTCTCAGTCTGGGGAAACTGCTGATACTATATCATCTCTTAAGAAAGCTCTAAAACTTAGCTATACAAACACTCTAGCTATATGTAATGTAGCAGAAAGTACGCTTACAAGATTATCCGGTATGAATTTTCTTATGAATGCAGGACCAGAAATAAGCGTTGCCTCAACCAAGGCTTTTACATCACAACTATTTACTCTTTTATTGCTAACAGTCATTTTGTCAAGAAAGTACGGCAAAACAGAAAAAAAGATGGTTCAAGATATAAGACAAATCGATAAAAAAATAGATGAACTGTACAAAATGGAAGATGAGATTAAGAAAATATCCACTAAATTCAAAAACAAAGAGCATACTCTTTTTTTGGGTAAAGGGACATCTTATCCCATAGCTCTAGAGGCTGCTCTAAAACTGAAAGAAATATCATATATTCATGCATCTGCATATCATTCTGGTGAACTTAAGCATGGCCCCTTAGCTTTGGTAGATAAAAAAATGCCCGTTGTCTGTTTTTTACCTGATAATCATTTAGCAAGGTTAGTCTTATCCAACCTTGCTGAAGTTGAGGCAAGGCAAGGACAAACATTTATTTTCACTAACAAAAAAATTGCTAGAAACAAGAAAAAAGTGGAAGTGATAAAGATGCCAGATTGCCCTGATCTCATCGTTCCCATACTTTATATAATCCCAGCGCAACTTTTAAGCTATCACGTGGCTTTGAAAAAAAATACTAATGTAGATAAGCCAAGGAACCTTGCGAAATCAGTTACAGTAGAGTAATCATTAAAGACTTATTTTGAGGCAAGGAAGTTTCTGTAATTCTTCCTTCTTCATTCTTGACTAGGATAAGAGTTTTTACCATTTTGAAAGATATCGATTTAAAAACTTGATCATTCTTCAAATGTAATGCACATCCACCATCTATTGCAAAACAGTCACCAATCTCTCCATTTGAGATGAAATTAGATAAAGAGGGTTTTCTCTCAGGCTCTTCATCATAATGTGGACAACAATTACCTTTTGTATAACCTAAACATTCTAAAACATTTAGATTGTCTGCCCATGAATCTGTAATGCCTTTTTCAAACCAACATATCGCGCCAGCACTAACTCCGCTCATGATGGTTCCTGATTCGTATGCATTCTTTAAAATTATATCCAAACCCCATTCACGCCAAACAGCTAACATACTTTTAGTATTTCCACCGCCAACAAAGATGACATCTTGCATCTGAATAAATTTTTCCAAGTTTGGAGTTCTCTTAAAAAAATCTAAATGAGTTGGATTACAGTCCAACTTAGTCATTGTTGAATAATAACTAACTTTATAAGATTCACTATCTCCTGTTGCTGTCGGAATAAAGCAAATGTTTGGAGTATCTTTGTCTGATTGATCTAGTATATATTTTTCAATAATACCAACCCCAGGATTTCTCCCAAATCCACCACCACCAATTGCTATGATTTGTTTATCCATATTTTTAAGTTAGACAGTCCTCCCTGATCTTTAGCATTATACAACTATTAGAATAACTTATATAATACCTAAAGTAGTAAACGCAAGGAGAACGCAATGCTTAACGTATATTTATCAGGTGAAATTCATACTGATTGGAGACAAGAAATAATTGATGAGTGCCAAAAAGAAGGGTTAGATATTAACTTTTCATCGCCAGTTACTAATCATGAATTATCAGACAATTGTGGAGTTGATATTCTGGGTGCAGAGGAAAATAATTTCTGGAAAGACAACAAAGGTGCAAACATAAATTCAATTCGCACAAAAAAATCAATCGAAGATAGCGATGTTGTTATTGTCAAGTTTGGAGAAAAATACAAACAGTGGAATGCTGCATTCGATGCAGGCTATGCCTCAGCATTGAATAAATCTATAGTTGTGATTCATGGAGATGAACATCAACACCCACTTAAAGAGGTTGATGCTGCGGCGTGCGCGGTAACAAAAGATCAAAGTCAGGCAGTAAAGATACTTAAGTATATCGTTCAAGGCTCCCTGTGATTGCTAAGCATGACTGTTAATAAAAATAATAAACTTACTGAGGCACAAATCGGAGAGATTATATTTATGGCTCTTTCTGATGATGTAAGTTTTGACAGCATCAATGAACGTTTCGGTATAGATAGTGATCAAATTAAAAGAATAATGAAACAAAATATTTCATTTGGCTCTTATAAAAAATGGAGAGAGCGTGTGAAAAAATTCTCAAAAAGAAGGATGCACTATAAGTAAATGAGTGAAGAAAAAATTATTATAAAGCAGTCGACTCCTATTTATGGAACACTTGGTATCATATTTGGGTTTGTAGGAATTTTTATTTTATCACCACTCTTTAGCCCTCTGGCGTTGATACTCGGTTCTTTGGCATGTCTCCAAAAGGAATTTACAGCTGGCATCCTGAGTATCGTATTCGCAATTTTAGGAATCATCACCTCGCCCATTCTGATGGCACTACTTAACATGCCAAATATCATAATTTATCAAAATCAGGGTGTTTTTCTATGATTTGCACCAAATTTGACCATACTTTTTGTAATAGATAATTGATAAATATCCGATTTTATATAGAATAAAAAGGTATTAATTTAAATTAATTTAATAAAAAGGAGTTATTTATGAGGAACGTTTTATCATATGCTCTCTCACTACTATTCGTAACAGCTCTACCATCCGTAGCATTCGCTGGGGATCTTCAAGCTAACGATTTTGTAGGGGTGACATTCTGGATAATATCGATTTCGATGGTTGCAGCAACTCTCTTCTTCTTCTCTGAAAGATCAAGAGTATCAGCTAAATGGCAAACATCGTTATCAGTCATATCACTAGTAACGTTAATCGCAGCTGTACACTATTTCTATATGAGAGAAGTATGGGTTGAAACAGGCGAATCTCCAACTGTATTCAGATACATCGATTGGATTTTAACTGTACCGTTACAAATGATCGAATTCTACTTAATACTAGCAGCTGTAACAACTGTTAGTGCAGGTGTATTCAATAGACTGCTTGTAGGTACACTAGTCATGTTGATTGGTGGTTACTTAGGTGAAGCTGGAGTAATCAATGCGATGCTCGGATTCATCATCGGGATGGCAGGCTGGATATACATCCTGTATGAAATTTTTGCTGGTGAAGCAGGACAAAAAAGTACGTCTTGTGGAAGCGTGGGTGCTCAAATGGCATTCAATGCATGTCGTATGATCGTATTAGTCGGTTGGGCGATTTATCCACTCGGATATCTATTCGGATACCTAATGGGTGGTGTAGATGCAGCAAGCTTGAACTTGATTTATAACCTTGCAGATTTTGTAAACAAAATCGCATTCGGTGTATTTATCTGGGCAGCTGCAATAGCAGATTCAGCAGAAACTGCATAAATAAACTTAAAAATATGTACAAGGAGCGCTTGCGCTCCTTGTATTATGTCTAAATGAAAAAAACTATTGTTATTGGTTCAGGCTTTGGTGGCCTAGCAATTGCTTGCAGACTAAAAGCAATGGGACATGATGTCACTGTTCTAGAAAAACTAGACAATCTCGGTGGCAGAGCCAGAACACTCTATCATAATGGTTTTGAATATGATGCTGGACCTACGGTAATTACAGCTCCATATCTATTAAATGAAATATTTGATCTTTTCGGTAAAGATTCGAGAGATTACTTTAATCTATTAAGAGTTAAGCCTTACTATAGATTCGTATTTAGTGATAAATCTTTTTTTGACTATGGATCATCCCTCAAAGGGATGCTTAATCAAATCAAGAAAAACTATTCAAAAGAGGATGCTATTGGATATATTAGACTATTGAAACATTCCAAACGTATTTTTGATACGGCCTATTTAAAACTCGCAGACTATCCTTTTGAGAACATTCAAAGCATGTTTCCTTATGTACCCGAGTTGATGAGGATCAAGTTTTACAAATCAGTACATAGTTCTGTAAAGTCATACCTTCATAATGAAAATCTTGTAAAAGCACTCAGCATGCATCCACTTTTAGTAGGTGGTAATCCATATACAACTACATCTATTTACCTTCTCATTCAATATTTAGAATGGAAATGGGGCGTCTATTATGGAGATGGCGGGACCCGTTCTATTGTGAGTGGTTTTAAGAAGTTGTTTGATGAAGAGGGAATAGAGTATAAGACTAACTGCGAAGTTTTAAATATTAATCATGACAATAAACGTATTAAAACAGTAGAGACTTCTGAGGGTACTTTGGATGCTGATTTAGTAGTGAGTAATGCAGACCCCTCACATTTCTATGAGAATATACTTAAAATTGCACCTAAGAAAATATTCAATAAAAAATCTATCTTGAAGCATTCAATGGGACTGTTCGTTTTTTATTTCTCCACAAAAAAGATTTACAGCGATGTTCAGCACCACACTATAATCTTTAACAAACGACATAAAGAACTGCTTGATGATATTTTTGATAATAAAATCTATATCAACGATCCTAGTCTGTATCTTCATAGACCCTCTGCAACTGATAAGAAAAACATTCAAAATAGCTGCGATTCTTTTTATGTTCTTGCGCCAGTCGCAAATAATCAAAGTAATATTAACTGGAATGAAAAAGGAGAAGAGTTCTGTCAGCATGTTATAAGCATACTGAGCGAGACTGTACTACCTGATCTTAAATCTAATCTTGTTGACCAGTTCTTTGTTACACCTGACTATTTTGAGAATGAATTGAATTCATTTAATGGAAGTGGTTTTGGCATACAGCCTATTTTCAGACAATCTGCTTATTTTAGATACTCAAATAAATCTCAAGAACTCAACAATTTATATTTTGTTGGTGCAGGCAGTCACCCAGGAGCAGGTGTACCAGGTGTATTATCCTCTGCAAAAGTTACTGAAAAGCTTATACTTAAATATAATGCCTAGAACTTTTGAACATGTACTTAAATCAAATAGCAAAACTTTCTATATTGCCTCTAGGCTCCTGCCTAAATACGTGAGGAGGGATGTTTTTAAAGTTTACTCTTTTTGTAGACTTGTATGATGATAACGTGGACCTTGATAGGAAGGATGACACAAATGACTTAGAAGAATATATTCTCAAACTGGGGATAGATGGTAGTGTCGTAAGGGAATTGAAAAATGGTATTAATTCCGATATTAATCGTTCCAGTATTAAAGATCTTAACGACTTGCTGAAGTATTCATATAAAGTAGCTGGCTGTGTCGGGCTAATGATGTGTGATGTATTATCTATCAAAAGTACTCTAGCAAGATATTACGCAATAGACTTAGGAATTGCTATGCAAATAACAAATATATGCAGGGATGTCCTAATTGACTATAGAGGTGGCAGAGTATACTTACCAAGCACTATGTTAGGTGATAATGAAATTTCATCTATGACAGACGCAGAAATACTATCCGTTGTAACGAAGCTAATTAAACTCGCAGATGATTATTACAATAGCGCCTTAAATGGTATTAAGCTTATACCAATCAGATCGCGCTTTTCTATACTTTACGCATTGAGGCTCTATCAGGCTATCGGTCACAAAATTTTAAGAGAACAACAAAAGTATTTCAAAGAAAAAATAAATACTACATTGAGTGAAAAGATGATTATATTTTTTAAGTCATTTTTTGAGTTTATGACTATGTCTTTAAGACAATCTAATAGAAAGCAACATAACCAAACTCTTCATAAATCACTACAGGGACTCCCGTACGTCAATGAAACAGTATGATGTGGTAATAATAGGCGCAGGTTGCTCGGGTCTTAGTCTAGCCTACAGATTGATTGGGTCACTCTCAAAGTATGCGTACTAGATAATATGAAAAGAGATAACAGGCATAGGAAGACCTGGTCATACTGGAATACATATCAGCACCCATTTGAACACTTACAAGCGTATTCTAACAGCTCTCTTATAGTAAAAAACTCCTCACAAACAACACTAGATTGTAATACATATAACTACTCTACAATTGACTCTAATGATTTTGATGATTTTGTTTTTTCTGAATTAGAACAAAGTGAAAACATAGATGTTATCTTTGATACAAATATTGAAGATATAGGACTAGAAGGTACTGAATATATTTTCAGAGTCTCAGAGAATCTTGATTGTAGCGCGCGTTATGTATTCGATAGCAGACCAAATAAATCACCCTTTAGTATGAAGCAAATATTTAAAGGAATTTTCGTTGAATTCCATGAACCTCTCGAAAACTTTAAACCTCATCTAATGGATTTTTCAGATAAAGATCAGTTTCATTTTTTTTACAGTCTTCCATTGGGAAAAGCTAAGTATTTATTTGAATCTACCTATTACACATCCCTAAATATGGATAGTGAATTAATGACTAATGAGGTTCATGATTACATTAAAGAAAAATATGGAGATGGTTATTCAGTAGTTCGAGAAGAGTATGGTGAAATACCCCTTACAACGAATATAAAACTAAACGAGAATAAATCCAACTATATCAAAATTGGTATTCCTGCAGGTTCTACGAGAGCCTCTACAGGATACACTTTTTTAAACATTCAAAAACAAGCAGACGAATACATTAGAATGTTAAATGGTAAAAAATTCATTGAATATCCCAAGACCTTTAAGAACAAAATTCTTAGAAAAATGGATAACTTACTACTGATGATAATAAGAGATCATCCATCAGAAAGTAAAAAAATCCTTTTTGAAATGTTTAATCGTAATAAGGCAAAGAGAATTATTAGATTTCTCTCTGACACACCAACGCTGGTAGATATAATATCTATCATATGGAACATGCCTAAAGTAATATTCATCAAATATGCAATTAAGTCATTCACAGCATCAAAGATATAGTAAATATCAATTAATTCTTCTCACTAACCTGAGTGTTCTATCTTGGGTAATTATCATTCTTGCTCCAAGTCTAGTTTCAATTAATACTCAACTGATATTACTTGTTACAACTGTAACTATTATAGGTATACCGCATGGATACTTTGACTTTCTTGTTGCTAAAAAACTTTACTCCAACTCTGATTATTGGTTGAGCAAGTTTATCTTGGTCTATACAGCAACATCTTTGTTGTACTTATATGTATGGGTTATTTCACCGATTTTTGCACTTATAGTATTCTTATTGATGGCTCAGTATCATTTTGCAGTTGAAGAATCAGGTAATCTAGATTCTAGGAATATTATTCTGATGTTTATATTGGGGGGAGTGCCAATTTTTACACCTATAATTTTCCAGACTAATGATGTTTTTAGTCTATTTGCTATTCTACTGAACCATGAGTTCTTTGATATTGTATTTTCTGCTCTTCATCAAACTATATATATCCTTACAGTACTAGCTGTAATATTTTTGTACGCACGAAGATTATCATTATTGTATGTTCTACTATTAATAAACTTTATATATCTCCCACCCCTATTATCATTTATTTTATATTTCTGTTTTCATCACTCATTAAGACACTACTTAGATGCATTGATAGATTCTAATTTATTTGAAAAAAAGATTTCATTAACTAAATATGTTTTTTTCTTTTTATTCCTAACAATTGCTTTCACTTTTATCACACTTTTTATGTTATCGTCATTGGCACAAATATCACTTGAGAGCGCAATAATAAAATATATTTTTATTACCTTGGCATGCCTTACACTTCCTCACCTGCTTTTAAATTCAATATATGAAAATAGATACAGTAAATAGAACAAGAATTCTAGTAACACATAATTTATGTTGCTTTTATCTATTATTAGAAGATACTCAATAAAGGATAAAGCAATTGATAATTTCAAATGAAATATTTATCTTATTTACTGATACAAATCGATACTGGGGATATTTAAACTAAATGAGCTCATCTGATATTTATAAATCTAAAGATTGGATTACCGAAAAAGCCTTTATAAAAAAAGATGATTATAAAGCTATGTACGAACAATCTATCTCTAAACCTGACGAGTTTTGGTTTGAACAAGGACAAAGATTAGATTGGTTTACTCCCTATACAAAGGTTAGAGACTACTCATATGAAAAAGATGATCTATATATTAAGTGGTATGAAGATGGTGAACTCAACGCATCATATAATTGCCTCGACCGACATATAGAAAAAAATGCTGACAAGATTGCAGTTATCTGGGAGGGAGATGATCCCTCTAATTCGAGAAAAATTACATATCAAGAACTACTCACAGAAGTATGTAAATTTTCTAATGGGTTAAAATCTTTAGGTGTAAAAAAAGGCGACAGAGTTACCATTTACATGCCTATGATTCCTGAAGCTGCCATTGCTATGTTGTCATGTGCCAGAATTGGCGCTGTCCATTCTGTTGTATTCGGAGGATTTTCTCCCGAGGCTCTCGCAGGTCGTTTAGAAGATTGTGATTCTAAATACATAATAACTGCGGATGAGGGCGTCAGAGGCGGTAAGACAATACCCTTAAAGGAAAATGTTGATAAGGCTATTTCCAAGATAGAGGATTTTAAGAAATGTGTTGTCGTGAAAAGAACTGGTAATGCAATTAATTGGGACAGCAGTATTGATCACTGGTACGACGATTTAGTGTCTTCTGCTTCAGCCATTTGCGAACCAGAAAAAATGTCCTCTGAGGACCCGATATTTATTCTGTACACTTCTGGCTCAACAGGGAAGCCAAAAGGTGTATTACATACCACGGGCGGATATCTTGTATATGCATCTATTACACATCAATATATTTTTGATTGTCATGACGACGATATTTATTGGTGCACTGCAGATGTGGGATGGGTAACCGGACATTCTTATATAATTTATGGACCATTGTGTAATGGGTCTACAACAATTATGTTTGAAGGAGTTCCAAACTATCCAACACCCAGTAGGTTTTGGGAGATTGTTGATAAGTATGAGGTGAATATTCTATATACCGCACCTACAGTCATAAGAGCACTTATGTCTGAAGGTAAAGGGCATGTTGATAAGACATCTAGAAAATCTCTCCGAATCTTGGGAAGTGTAGGAGAACCAATTAATCCTGAGGCGTGGCGTTGGTATTATGACGTGGTTGGAAATTCTGACTGTCCAATTGTGGATACCTGGTGGCAAACAGAGACAGGAGGCATTATGATAACGCCACTTGTCGGAGCTATTGATATGAAACCGGGTTCAGCAACACTACCATTTTTTGGAATCGAACCAGTTTTAGTTGATGATAATAACAACGAAATTAAAGGCCCTGGAGAGGGCAGTTTATGTATAAATATGTCATGGCCTGGTCAAATGCGAACAGTTTACGGTGATCACAAAAGGTTTATAGATACATATTTTACTCAATATCCTGGTCGTTATTTTTCAGGAGATGGATGCAGAAGGGATGAAGATGGTTATTATTGGATAACCGGAAGAGTAGATGATGTCATAAATGTCTCAGGACATCGCTTGGGTACTGCAGAGGTAGAGTCCGCGCTTGTGCTTCATAAAGACGTATCAGAGGCAGCAGTAGTTGGATATCCCCATAAGATTAAAGGTCAAGGACTGTATGCTTTTGTTGCATTGAATAAAAATGTCAAACCAAGTACTGGTCTTGAAAATGAGTTACTACAATGGGTTAAACAAGAAATTGGATCTATAGCTAAGCCTGATTTCTTACAATTCACTGAGGGGCTGCCAAAAACTCGATCAGGTAAAATTATGAGAAGAATTTTGAGAAAGATTTCTATAAATGATTATAATAATCTTGGAGATACCTCTACTCTTGCTGACTCCACCGTAGTAGAAGGTCTCATAAAAAATAGGAAGAATATTTAGTATGATAGACATAGTTAAAAAAAGAGTAATAGACTGGGATAATCAATTAAGAAAAGAAAAACATTTCAATGAAAAGTTCGGAACTAATTTGTCACCAAGCTCTGTAAAAGAACTTACGGGCTCTTTTCGGAGGTTGACTGAGAAAAGTAAATCAAAAATTGGAGATGGAACCTTACAACAATGTGAGGAATTTTATCTTTCTTTAGACTTGATGAAACAGAATCAATACACACACATTTGCAAGAATCGAAGTGCTGCATTCTACAAGATAGGAGACGAACCAGATTCTGATAAGGAAAATTCTGAATACCAAAGACAATTTTCTGAGTGGGATGAAAAACTTAATGAATTCAAGGCTCAAAACAATTGGGACAAATTCAGTAAATAGCCGTATGTGCGGAAGGTACACTCTTACAAACAAGAAAGAAGTAAAGAGAAAATTCGAAATAGATATCGAACAGAACTTCAATATCTGCCCTAGTTCAAAAGTTCTTGTGTATACAAATAAGCCTGAGTGGATGGAATGGAACTACTCACCATCTTGGGCAAAAAAGCCAATGAATCTAATAAATGCTAGATATGAGACTATTGATGAGAAACCGTCTTTTAAAGATATGAACAGGTGTGTTTTTATCATGGATGGTTGGTATGAATGGAAAAGATATTTTAATTGGAGTAAAAGAGAGAATGTTAAAGATCCTTACTATCATCATTTCAACAGCGATATTATATTTGTAGCAGGGTTATACCATGAAGGTAGATGCGTCTGTGTGACAAAAAAATCTGTTAAGCCGATCTCTGATATACATAATCGTCAGCCATTACTATTAGAACAATCACAAATAGAAAAATGGATCAGTGGTGATTATATCCTTAGAGACAACCTTTCAAAAAATATCCAAATTCATAGAGTATCAACTTATGTGAATTCTCCAAAAAATAATGATGCGAATTGCGTAAAACCTACATAGAAAGCGTATTTAAGAATTTAGAGAAGAAAAATAAAATGACAGAGGCTATCACATCGTAAAGTGGGGAAGCTTCAGGGTATCCATAATTCCACAATATTATTAAAAGTACCCAGATGATAAATACGATCATTTATTGGATTTTATCTAGTAATATAGATTTCTTATCACTAAATTCAGCTTCTGTAATAATGCCGCGATCTCTCAGATCAGCAAGTTTCTCAATCTGAGATAGTATTTGAGTATTACTATCATTAAAACTCTGATCTTCTTATTGTTTGATCCCATTATATCTGATTCATCATTGAAAAGCTTATAAAAGAAGGTATCTTTCTTTTCTTGAGCATCCTTTTTGGTATGGCCTATCTTGTTGTGAGGTCCAGGTCTTGCTTTGTCATCAGCAATAACTTGCATTGATAAAAAAGCTATAGCTATGAATAGAATACTTCTCATATGTGCATTATATGACTTATAAGAATTAAAATCATTCTTCTGTTAAGGTTTTGATGAAGAATTTTTGTACTTTATCTAGTGTAATTTTGGTAGCCTTAGAATTATATTTAACAGTTACTCCTTTAACCGAACATTTATTTAAAAAGAATTCACTTAGTTCAGGAGTATTTATAATCGTTCCATTCATATTTTGAATTTCGCCATCATCGGTTATTGTCAGTGTGCAGTCTAAATTCATTACCATTAGATTAGGAAGTTTTTCAAATGTAAATCCAAAGTATAAAAATGGGTTATCAAAACCATGTCTAGCATTTTCTATCGATAAAAATTCAATTTTTCCATCGTTCCTAAAAAATTTTGAATATAAATTTCTACATGCGGCTTCAGGTGTCAAGTCATCATCAGCACCCGTGATCATTAAAAGTGGAGTCTCAGTCTCGGATGGACCAGGAAATGTGAATCCACAGTAAGGGTATATAGCAACCGCGGATTGAAATCTATGGTCTGTAGGAATCAGATCATTGACGAATTTAAAATGTGACAAAATAGGACCTACTCCGCCTTGCGACCAGCCAAGGTAGCCAATATTTTTAATCCTGGCATTTGTTTTCAATAAGCTTAAAGCAGCGTATGCATCGTTCATAAAAGTTATTCCTGATACTTTGGAAAAAGTTTTATCATATTTGATCTTTCTGGCAGAATAATGATCAATTTGAAAGACAATCAGACCACTATCTGTAAGTAGATCTACATATTTTTTATGATACCTTCTTTTGCCCCCAGATCCATGAGTCATGATTACAGCATCGTAAACCTCTCTTTTGACTTTCGGTAAAAATAATTCACCATTTATAGTAATATTTTTTTTATTTGTGTAGTTCAAATCATAGCTATCGATTGATTCAAAACAAACAATAGCCTCTGAATTAACATCTATAGTAGTTTGTGGATTTGTGTTTTCACATGGATCACTGATTTTTCTTGAACAAGATGTCATTAACATCACCACAAATATCCAAAATATAGTTCTGTTAAGCATTAACGTTACTTAAGCTGAGAAATATTTGTCTTGTAGTCTTCTAAGATAGAAATGATTTGATTATCAGTGTTATAAGGATCAGGCAGTAGTGAGCTTGGTATCTCTAGTTCTTTAAATTCAATTTTGACATCTGGCGTAATTCCATTCTCATGTATGTGTCTATCATTTGGTGTGTAGTACTTAGCTGTTGTTAGTTTAAGAGCAGAACCATCCATCATTTCTTGTATCGATTGAACGGAAGCCTTACCAAACGATTTTTCTCCATAAATTATAGCTCTTTTATGATCTTGTAGAGCACCTGCCACGATTTCTGAAGCAGAGGCAGATCCTCCGTTTATAAGAACATATAAAGGTAAACCTTCAAGGATATCCTCACTGTTTGCAAAATATTCTAAATCGGAATTATTTGTACGCCCTTTTGTATATACAATCTTTCCTGATTTTAAAAATAAATCAGATATACCTACAGCAGAACCAAGGACTCCCCCGGGGTTATTTCTAAGGTCAAGAATAAGGGCAACCATCATATTTCCACTTTTCTTTCTTAGATCATATATTGCTTTTCTGACATTTGCAGTTGAGTTGGATTGAAAACTAGATAATCTTAAGTATCCTACTTCACCATTAAAGATCTCTGTTTTAATTCCTTTAGATACTATTATTTGTCTTACTAATTCAAAATCTAAAGGTGATTCTTCTTTTTCACGTAAAATTTTCACTTTCACTTTTGTGCCAGGTTCGCCGCGCATCAATTTTACAGCATCATTTATAGATTTATCTTTTAATGAAATATCTTGAACTTCAATAACGAGATCACCAGCTTTGAGACCAGCTCTTTGTGCAGGTGTATCATCGATTGGAGATATAATTTTAACAAAACCATCTTCCATTGTGATTTCTATACCTATGCCTCCAAATCTTCCCGTTGTTCCGATTTTTAGTTCAGAAAAATCATCTTTAGAGAGATAATCAGAGTAGGGGTCTAAATTAGAGACCATTCCCTCAATTGCATAGTTAAACAATGTGTCATCATCTACTTCGTCAACATACTGATCTTTAATTTTCTTATACACATCAACAAACTGCTGAATTTTTTCTGTTGGAACCTCATCATCAGATGAATACCCAGGTATGCAAACTAGTGCAAGGAATGCAGAAAAAAGTACAATTTTAAAGGTTTTATAGTTGTTGATCATCAGGCTAATAATAGCACTTTATTACTAGATTTATTATTAGTTTCGGCTAATATAGGTATATAATAATACAATGGAAAACGAACAAGTACAGATAGAAGAAAAGATTGATTATTCTTCTGCAGATCAAGAAAGAGATATTGAAACTGCCTCACGATCACTGAAAGCAATGTCCCACCCTTTGAGGTTGATGATATTATGCAAGCTCGGCGAGGGAGAGTTTAGCGTACAAGATATTGTCGATAATGTAGGCACATCTCAAAGTAATATCTCTCAACATCTTGCGATACTAAGAGACAAGGGCATTCTTTCTGCAAGAAAAGATGCTAACAAAGTTTTTTACAAAGTCAGTGATTTTAAAACATTAAAGTTAATTGATATGATGAGAGAAGTTTTCTGTTCTAAGCATAACTGATCCATACAATGGGTCACTCACTTGAATTTATCCTAAATCATCCAGTTTTATCGGTAGCACTATTTATTTTCATTTATCTCATCATTTCTTATGAGATTAAAAACTTTACTAAAAAATATAAAGGCATCAACTGCAATGATCTTGTTACAAAAATTAATGAGAGTCAAATTGTTGTCCTTGATACAAGAGAAAAAACAGAATATAAAAAAGGACACATCTCACAGGCTATACTACATGATGCATCAACAACAAAAAAAATAGATTTTGATGAAGTTGTTGTTTATGATAAGGACGAAATGACAAGTGTCAGCAGTGCTGAGAAAATATCGAAGATTAACTCTATAAAAGTGTTTTACCTAGAGGGTGGGATCCAGTCTTGGACTGAAAATAATCTTCCTTTAGTGGAGGGAAAATGAGCGATAATAAAGTTCAATTCAATATTCAAAGAGTCTATTTGAAAGATCTTTCATTTGAGTCACCAATGACGCCAGACATTTTTACTAATTTATCATCATCTCCAAAGGTTGGTTTCAATTTTGAATCTAATATTAATGAATTAGCAAATGATATACATGAATTGACGCTTACATTTAATGTAAAAGCAGAAGTAGATGATAAGACCTTGTATTTAGTTGAGTTAAAACAATGCGGTGTTTTTCTAATCTCAACAGATGATGAAGATCTCAAAAAAAGATTCCTCAATGTCCACTGCTCTGAGATAGTATTTCCATATGCAAGAGAAAATATATCTAACATTATACAAAAAGGCGGATTCCCTCCTTTATTCCTAAATCCAATAGACTTCCATACTATTTACCAAAACGAACTGGATAAAAGAAAAGATAATTAATGACCACTAAATTCAGGGTGCTTGGTGCTGGCGTATGGGGGTTAGCCTTCTCAGATTATCTTTTGAACTTGGGTCATACTGTTGAAATATTTCGAAGAGATACAAGCCTAGAGAATGAGAGTATTCAACAACTCGGACTTAAGAACGTATCATCTAATCACATTAAATCTCTAGAGACTCTTAATGATCAAAAACATGATGATGAAATAAATATCATTGCTGTTAACAGTAAAGGTTTTAGTGATCTTTTAAATAATTATGAGAACTACTTTAGTAGATTGACTGAGTTAGTATCACTTACAAAAGGCATTGATCATCAAAGTGGTCAGTTATTTAGTAATTTTGTATTTGATAGATTTACAAATATACAAAAATATGGACTCATATCAGGTCCATCCTTCGCTAAGGATTTATGTGATGGGAAAAGAATTATCGTATCGATTGCCTCTCTAGATGATGGTTTATGTAAGGCTATGTCTGAAGCAACTAGAAGTTCATATTTTCAGATGACTCCAACAAAATATATCCGCCATATTGAAATAGCAGGAATCATCAAAAATATTGCTGCAATAATATGTGGAATGGCTGATGAATATTTTGACAAGGGTATTCACACCAACAAAATTATCAAAAAGGCTTGTGAAGAGACATGGCAATTAGCATTAGGTCCATTTGGTGATTCTCAACCTAATGGATACCAAGATATAGTTGATAATCTTAATCAAGATAAAGATATAATTATTTCTTCTCCTGGTTATATAGGAGATATGATTTTAACCTGCAAACAAAATCAATCTCGCAACTATCAATTTGGGAAGCTTATTGCAGATCAAAAGATAAGTATTGAAGATGCTAAAAATAGTATAGGAACGATCGAGGGCTATGAATGTTGCCATACTCTCATGAAGCATTCGAAACAGAGTGGTGATGGCTTGACAATGCTTTTGTATGAGATTTTAAAGTCTAAGTTTACAGAGCGTGAGGGACTACTCAAAGAATTTTTACAAATCTAATTCCTTTATTTTTCTTGTGATTGTATTTCGGCCCAAACCTAGAATTCTAGCGGCCTCGATTCGTTTTCCTTTACTTGCTGACAATGCTTCTTTTAGAAGTAGTTTCTCAAGCTCTCGAGAAAATACACTTAAATCATTACTATCTGAGAGTATACCTTTTATGTGACTTGATAAATTTTCCTCCCATGATGAGCCTGTATTCTCACTTCCATTTAAAGTTGTACTACTACTATTTGAACGTAAACTCCTAACTTCGTCTGGGACATCATCGACTGTGATGGTTGATGATGGAGCCATGACTGTCATATATCTGCATATATTCTCAAGCTGTCTAATATTACCTGGCCAATCATATTTATTTAATAGTTCCATAGCAGCACTTTCTATAGTTTTAGAATCACTTTTAAGCTCCTCAGCACTTTTACTCAAGAAGTATTTTACAAGCTCATTTATATCCTCTTTCCTATTTCTGAGGGGAGGCAGCTCAATTCTAAAAACATTTAACCGATGATAGAGATCCTCTCGAAACTTACCCTCCTTAATTAAATTTTCTATGTCCTGATTCGTGGCAGCTATTATTCTAACATCTGATTTTATTGGTTTCTGTCCACCTACTCTGTAAAACTCATAGCTAGATAAGACTCTAAGGAGTCTAGTTTGTAGTTCAGGATGCATATCTCCAATTTCATCGAGAAACAAAGTTCCACCTAATGCTTGTTCAAACCTACCAATCCTTTGTGTTTGTGCACCTGTGAATGAACCTTTCTCATGACCAAACAGTTCACTTTCAAGTAACTCGTGAGGAATCGCAGCAACATTTATCGCAACGAAAGGCTTATCACTCCGAGGACTATTAGTGTGCACTGACTGTGCTATGAGCTCCTTTCCTGTACCAGATTCACCCCTGATAAGCACAGTGATGTCTGTTTTTGAAATTTTACCTATAGCTTTGAACACATCCTGCATTGCATCAGCTTTTCCAACAATATTATTTTCTGTGTTGTTGGTTAAATCGGTGCTGTAATTGTTACTTGTTCGAGTTGCTTTGATGGCTAGTTTTCTTATTTCATTAATATCAAAAGGCTTTGTTAAATATTCAAAAGCACCACCTTTGTAGGCTGAGAGAGCATTATCAATATTTGCATGTGCGGTAATGATTATTGTTGGTATTTCTGGAAATTTATCAGAGACTTTATCTAGGAACTCTAACCCAGACATTCCAGGCATCTTTATATCTGTGATAATGAGGTCGGGCTGTGTTGAATTAAGCTCAAGTAATGCTTCTGACGCATTTGCAAATGATTCTACTGTGAAGAGATCCTCCAGTGCGCTCGTGCAGATAGTTCTTATACTCTCTTCATCATCAATTATCCAGATTTTAGGCATCAATTTTGCTCCTAATAGGAAGGACTATAGTAAAAGAAGTTTCCCTCTGCTTACTTGAACACTCAATGAGTCCAGAATTTTGCATTATAATAGATTGTGCAATTGTAAGTCCAAGCCCCATACCGCCTGTTTTTGTGCTTACCATTGGATAGAAAATTTCTTTTAATTTGTCTTCTGGAATACCAGGGCCATTATCAATTACACTAATTTTCGTAACTAGAGGGTAATAGTCGTTACCAATAGTATAACTTGGTTCCGTTCTTGTCCTAATTGTAATATTACCCTTAAACTCAAGAGCTTGGATAGAGTTTCTAACAAGGTTGATTAATGCCTGGATAAGTTGTTCCTTGTTTGTATTCACATCAGGGATACTAGGATCATAATCTTTTACGAAGTTAACATTCTTATTTTTTAGATCAAATTGAAAGAGATCTACCACATGTTCTGTAACTTCATGAATATTAATTGGCGATTTCTTGACTGAGGTCGCTGGTAATGCCATATCATTAAGAAGATTCACCAACCGCCCAGTTTCTTTTTTTATGATATCTGTAAATTTAGTGTAAGAATCATCTAAAGACTTTTCAAGAATCTGCGCCGCACCCAATATACCGCCTAGTGGGTTTTTAATCTCATGAGATAGACCTTTTATCATTTCTCTAGTTGCTCTTTCTTGTTCAATAAGGTTCTGTTCAAGTGAAATACTGTGAAGTCTTCCCGTTTCAGTAAATTCAATCAAAGTTACCTCTTTATTGTCAAACCTCGATAGGGACAAATTACAATCTACAATCTTTTCATGACCTTCAAAGTTTTTGAACTTAAAATCTCTGATCATTTTTGAGTGCCTTTCCTGACGAATAGAATTTATGTGCTGCAAGAGATGTTGATGTCCTATGATAGATTTAAGAGACGACAATTCAGGAAACTTACCACTAATACCAAGTAAATCTAATCCAGCAATATTGACAAAAAAGTAACTATTATCATCATTAAGAACAACAACTGCTGTTGAGATATTTTCAAGTATATCCAGAAGCAACTTTGAGTCTAATGCTATTTTGTCTTGTAATTCCATTTTTTTTGTATGCTGCCCAAGAAGGGCAGCATATGTTTTTTTATAGACTATAGTACATTTCAAATTCACATGGATGAGTTGATTGTCTTAATCTTTGTACTTCATCCATTTTCAGATCAATATACGAGTCAATCATGTTGTTAGTGAACACATCACCAGCGTTTAAAAATGCTCTATCTTTATCAAGTGCATCAAGAGCAACATCAAGACCAGGTGCAACAGTTGGAAGGAGCGCTTCTTCTTCCCTACTAATTGCAAATAAGTCTTTATCCATAGATGGACCTGGATCAATTTGATTTTTTATACCATCTAGACCGGCCATCATCATTGCTGAGAAAGCAAGATATGGATTTGCAGTTGAGTCCGGGAACCTAACTTCAATCCTTCTTGCTTTATCGCTCATGACATATGGAATTCTTATTGATGCGGATCTGTTCCTTGCTGAGTAAGTTAATATCACAGGAGCTTCAAAACCAGGAATCAATCTTTTGTAACTGTTAGTAGATGCATTAGTAAATGCATTTAGAGCCCTAGCATGTTTGATTATTCCGCCTATATACCAAAGCGCTTCTTGTGATAAGTTGCCGTATTTGTCACCGGCAAAAATATTTTTGCCATCTTTGGATAATGACTGGTGAACATGCATACCTGTTCCATTGTCACCAACTACAGGTTTAGGCATGAAGGTAGCTGTTTTACCAAAAGCATGTGCAACATTTTGAACTACATACTTATACTTTTGTACTTCGTCAGCTTTTTTAACAAGCGTGTTAAATAAAGTACCAATTTCACATTGTCCTGCAGTTGCAACCTCATGGTGATGAACTTCACATTGAACACCAACCTCATGTAATGTGGTTATCATTGCAGATCTACAGTCTTGAAGGGCGTCGACTGGTGGTACAGGAAAATATCCTCCTTTAACACCAGGTCTATGTCCCATGTTACCATCTTCATATGTCTTACCACTATTCCAGATTGCCTCAGATGAGTCTACTTTGAAGAAGCAACTACCAATTGTATCTTCAAATTTAACATCATCGAAAACAAAGAATTCATTTTCAGGTCCAAAATATGCTGTATCAGCAACACCTGAGTCAATCAAATATTTTTCTGCTTTTTTAGCAATCCCTCTAGGATCTTTTTCATATATGGAACCATCTGAAGGTTCAATGACATCACATGTAACATTAATAGTAGGTTCATCGTAAAAAGGATCAACAAAGGCTGTAGTAGTATCAGGCATAAGTATCATGTCTGATTCATTAATATCCTTCCAGCCTGCAATAGATGAACCATCAAACATTTTGCCTTCTGAACAGTCAGTTTCTATTCCCTCTTCAGAAGCTGTTACAGTGACATGTTGCTCCTTACCTTGGGTGTTTGTAAATCTATAATCGATGAATTTTGCTTCTTTTTCATCGACTAGTTTCTTAATATCATTTGCACTCATTTTATTCCTCACTAGTGATTTTTATTTGCATTGTTAAATCTGCATTAATCGTGCCATACCACTAACTATGTTTTTTTCATGGATGTTCTAAATTGTATCATATAGTGCACTAAATATGAACATATTATGATCTATATAAGTGCATATGCACTATTTTAAGGAAATGCATGATACTTTAAATTTATGCGAAATATCTAAAAATCTTATGCTTATAAAGCTTATAGAAGTATAATTTCAATATTCCCAAGGAGAAGATTTGGCACAACATACTATGGAAGATTTGGTAGCTCTCTGCAAAAGAAGAGGCTTTATTTTTCAATCAAATGAGATTTATGGAGGCATTCAAGGATTATATGACTATGGCCCATTAGGCGTAGAATTAAAAAATAATCTTAAAAATGCTTGGTGGAAATCGACAGTATATAACAGAGATGATGTAGAAGGTCTCGACACTTCTATTCTTACTCATCCTGATGTCCTTAAATATTCAGGACACCAAGATACCTTCACTGATCCTCTAGTTGACTGCAAAAGCTGTGGTCTGAGGTTTAGAGAAGATCAAATACCTGAGCAGTGTATAGGTGAGGAATTAACTGATCCAAGAGAATTTAATCTGATGTTTGAGACCAGCGTTGGCCCTATCGTAGATGATTCATCTGTTGCATATTTACGACCAGAGACCGCACAACAAATTTACATTAACTTTAAAAACGTCATTGATAGTACATCTAGATCATTACCGTTTGGTATTGCTCAAATTGGAAAGTCATTTAGAAATGAAATCACACCAAGGAACTTTATCTTTAGAGTTCGCGAGTTTGAACAAATGGAGCTTGAGTTTTTTGTCACTCCTGGTGAAGATGATAAATGGCATAAAATATGGGTTGATGAGAGAGTCAAATGGTGGATTGATCAGGGATACCAAAAGAAAAACTTGAACTTCTCACTGTAACGGGCGACGACCTAGCACATTATTCTAAGGCAACTGTTGATATTATGTATCAATTTCCACATGGCTCAGAAGAGCTTGAGGGTATTGCAAATAGAACAGATTTTGACCTTGGCTCTCATACTAAAAATCAGAAAGAACTTAACATAAATGCAAATGTCATGGAAAATAAAGACTCTAATACACGTTTAGCCTATACAGAATGAAAATAATGAATGGATAGTTCCATACGTAATTGAGCCTTCAGCAGGCGTAGATAGGGGAGTATTAGCAATTATAAATGAGGCTTTTACTATCGAGACTCTTCCAGACAATAAAAAAAGAACTGTGTTGAAATTAAAAAAACATCTCTCGCCAATTAAAGCTGCGGTTATACCTTTAAAAAGAAACAATGAGGATCTTGTGAAGCTTGCTCATGACATTAAGAAATCATTGCAAAAGTATCAAATCGGGAGAGTTGTAGTTGAGAACACAGGAAACATTGGTAAAAGTTATAGAAAACATGATGAGATTGGGACTCCATTATGTATGACGATAGACTTTGATTCTTTGGAAAAAAATACATTGACAATTAGAGATCGTGATTCAATGGATCAGAAAACTATAAAAATAGATGATGTAGAACATTTTTTTATTAATTATTTTTCAGATGAATCAGAGTAAGTTCATAATTTTAGATCGTGATGGGGTGATCAACCAGGACTCATCAGCTTATGTAAAGACACCTGATGAGTGGGTTCCAATTGAAAGGAGTATGGAGGCAATTTCATTGCTTACAAAAAATTCATATAAAATTATTCTCATATCAAATCAAGCAGGAATAAGCAGGGGAATAATCAGTTACAATGAAATGCTCAATATTCATCAGAAGCTTTTGAAAACATGTAACAAATTTGGAGGTGATATTTTTTCAACTTATTACTGTTATGACCACCCGGATGACAACTCATCATTTAGGAAGCCTAAACCTGGTATGTATCTAGAAATATCAGAGAGATTAAATATCGATCTATCAGAGTATTTGCAATAGGGGACTCTATTCGCGACATAAAAGCAGCACTCGCTTCTGGATGTAAACCATTAGGTGTTAAAACAGGAAATGGCAGTGAGCTATCTAAATGAAATACCTGATTTAGATATTTTTGACGATCTATTTGATGCTGTTCAATTTGTTGTCGAAAATGATAAACAATATATTCTTAATATTTAGATCAGTTTCTTTTTGGCTTAATCTAGTTATTTCAGTTTTATTGTTTGGGCCTATTGCGTTCTTTATCTGGCATTGTGTCATATAGTGTGTGTTTAAAAATAAGTAAATTATGGTGCAGGTATAATCTATATTTCTTAAAATTATTTTGCTCACTGTCTTACACATACGACGGACCTTGGGTTAACTCCTCTCAGCTTATAATCTCTAAACATCAATCTGCATGGGAGACTCTGTTCCTTGCAGCGTATGCTGAAAAACCAATTTTCATCTTAAAAAAGGAACTACTAAGGATACCGCTATTTGGATGGTGTCTTTTTTTGTTGAAAAATATAGCGATAGACCGGTCTGATGGAGTGACAGCACTGAAAAAAATAATGAATTCATGTAATGAGCATATAGCCAATAAAAGGACTTTAATTATTTTTCCAGAGGGCACGAGAGTACCTTACGGGCAAACAGGCACAATCAAAAAGGGTATTTTTAAAATTATTGAATCTTTGAAGATTACATCTTTAGTTTTGAATCATGATGCAGGCAAGTATTGGAGTAGAGACTCATTTATAATTAAACCAGGAAGTATTGCTATCAAAACATTAAGCTTAGACTACACCGCAAAAGCTGATAATCTAAACACTATAATTAGAGAACACTTTAACTGATGTCTTTATGTTATGGTGCCGGATTAGGTTGGTTCTCATGTACCTGATTAATCTCTTCAATAATTTCATCACTTAAATTTATATCAACAGATTCAATATTTTCTTTGAGCTGTTCCATAGTTGTAGCGCCAATAATATTAGAAGTCACAAAAGGCTGTAAATTTACGAATGCAAGCGACAAATGAGTTAGTGATAAGTCATGATTTTTCGCAATTGCCGCATATTGTTTGACAGCATTAAGGCACCTTTCATTACTGTATCGAGTGAACCAATCGCCGTATAGACCAAGTCGGGAGTGTTTATCAGTCTTGTCGATATACTTACCAGTTAGTTGACCAAAACCAAGAGGTGAGTAAGCAAGCAATCCAACATTTTCATGTTGTGAAATTTCAGCTAATCCCACTTCATATATCCTATTCAGTAACGAATAGGGGTTTTGTATGGAGACGATTTTTTCAAAACCTTTTTCTCTTGCTAACTCTAAATATTTTTTTGTTCCCCATGGAGTCTCATTAGAAATACCGATGTAGCGTACTTTACCTGATTTAACTAATTCGGACATCGCTTCAAGCGTCTCCTCAATTGGAACACCCATATCTTCAGTATATTGGTATCCTAGCCTCCCAAAATAATTAGATTTTCTCTCTGGCCAGTGAACTTGGTATAGGTCGATATAATCAGTCTTTAGTCTTTTCAACGACTCGTCTATAGCTTGAAATATGCTTTTCTTATCTAGTCGAGAACCTCCTCGTAAATATTCCATACCAGGACCGGCAACTTTAGTTGCTACAATAATTTTCTCACGATCACTTCTTGTTGATAACCAAGTTCCAATGATTTCTTCAGTTCTTCCTTGAGTTTCCTCTTTTGGGGGAATTGCATACATCTCTGCTGTATCAATAAAGTTTACACCCTCTGATAGAGAGTAATCTAATTGTTCATGTGCTTCGCGTTCATTATTTTGTTCACCATACGTCATGGTCCCTAAACATATAAGGCTGACACTCAAGTCTGTATTAGATAATTTTTTATATTTCATAAATTTAATTATAAGTCTTGTGTTACATTTCTAGTGATATAATAAATACATGTTCACAAAACATTCTTGTAAAAAATTCATTATGTTTATATTATACCGACTTAACAGAGTCCAGAAGAGGTTTTAAACATCAATTACATTATTTATATCAGATCTCTAGCACTCAATTTTGCTTCTTGGCTGCCTGACGCACTCTCAAAAAAAGAATATATTACAAGAGACGTAATTGCTGGAACAACCATCGCTATGATTATTATTCCACAATCTATGGCATATGCGTCATTAGCAAACCTTGATCCCGTTTATGGATTATATGCATCTTTTATTCCTGTTGCAGTTGCTGCATTCTTTGGTTCTTCGAGGTATCTTGCTACCGGGCCAGTTGCAATGGTAAGCCTATTGACTGCTGTTGCTGTGTCATCGTTGACGTATGGTGATCAGACAATGTATATTTCTTTTGCAGTAATGCTAGCCCTGAGTGTTGGCATCTTCCAAGTAGCCCTCTCTCTAGCAAAAGCAGGCAAGTTTATTGATATCGTTTTGAAAGAACATGTGATACTTGGCTTTACTTCAGCAGCAGCATTAATCATTGCAAGTTCTCAATTAAGTAAAGTTTTTGGTTTTGATAAAGTCCTACTCAGCGATTTACTGGAGATAAGTACTTTCCTAGAACAAACACCAATAAATTTCTATGCTGTATTAATGTCACTAACTGCACTGATAGTTTTATATATTCTTAAAAATAAGTTAACCAAGTATCAATTCTTCGGGAACATAGCAGTGCTTACTGCTGTTATAGTGACGATAATTATTTCTAAATTTACCAGTTATCAAGGGCCAATAGTGGGCACAATACCCGAGGGTCTTCCTAGATTCTCATTCAATGGATTTGACATTAGTCCAGACTTAATATTTATGTTTATTATTCACACAGTAATTATAAGCTTTGTTGGGTTTATGGAAGCCATAGCGATTGCCAGACAGTTAGAACAAAAAGAGCCTATTAAGAACTCAAAAGGTATCGAAATGTATAAATATCCAACACCTGTAAATTCTAATCAAGAGTTACTTGGTCAAGGTCTTGGTAACATTGCATCTAGTGTTTCAGGTTCTTACCCTGTGTCTGGTTCATTTTCAAGATCGGCAGTAAATGAATCTGTAGGATCGTATAGTCCGATATCATCAATTACTACAACTATAATCGTAATGATTACTTTGTTATACGCAACACCACTCTTATTTAATTTACCTGAAGCGACATTAGGAATAATAGTCATTTTTGCTGTTCTTCCACTCATTAAGATCAAAAAAATGAGAGAGCTGCTAGCCAATAATTCAGAAAAAGGATTAGTATGTTGGATTACTTTTTTGAGTACGCTGTTATTCCCAATACTCTCAATAGAATTATTCTCTGGTATCAATACTCACATATGGACAGGTATTATTTTTGGATTTTTGATGTCACTAATGATTGAGAAAACAAAAACTAGTTCTTGAAATAGATTAGATCAAAGATAAAGTTTCTTTTTTTGATGCCTTTAACTTCATACTTTGTAACTGGTCTGAAACCTCTATGCTTTGAAAATTCAATATCTTTAGAGGATGCTTTTTCAATAATACGTTTAGCTTGAAAAGCATAATTTATATTGTCAGAGGCAAAGTGAAAGAATCCATCTCTTTTGAGGATACGATCTATGATCTTAAAAGTGTATTCGCTAAATAGTCTCCGTTTTCTATGTTTAACTTTCTGCCATGGATCTGGGAAAAGCATATAAATTTGCGAAATTTTGTTGTCGTCAAATTTCTCAATTATCTCAGCTGCATCTCCATATTCCACTGGTATTTTCTCTGCCATCAACTTCTTAACACCGGGTTTATATGCCTCTATTCCACAAACAACATGTTCAGAGAATATTTCATTAAGCGCCATGGTTGACTCTCCAGTTCCAAAGCCGATATCTAAGATAACATCGTCTGATTGATTTGTAGCATCTAATATTGAAGTAGATGTTAAGTGTATATTTTGGAATTTCCTTGATCTAAATGACTTGTAATATACTGGTCTAGTCATCTGTAATCATTCCATCTTTTGGAGATGACGCAACGCCTCTAAGTGTTTTTTCAATTCTACCGGCTTCATATGCTTTACTACCTGCTTCAATTGCATGTTTCATTGCGGATGCCATCAATATAGGATTTTTAGCACATGCTATTGCAGTATTCATGAGCACTCCATCACATCCAAGTTCCATCGCTATACAAGCATCACTGGCAGTGCCTACTCCCGCGTCAACGATTATTGGAACGTCTGCATTCTCAACTATTTCTCTAATATTGAACTCATTTATAATGCCTAATCCTGAGCCTATAGCAGAACCTAATGGCATTATGCATTCACATCCAATTTTTTCTAGTTCTTTCGCAACGACAGGATCATCAGTTGTATAAACCATTACTTTAAAACCTTTTTTCACGAGTATTTCTGAAGCTTTGAGTGTCTCCACGACGTTTGGGTAGAGTGTCTTGCTATCACTTAGCACTTCTAGTTTGACGAGCATTTTCCCAGACAAAAGTTCTGAAGCTAATTCACAAGTTCTTACTGCATCTTCGCTGGTATAGCATCCAGCTGTGTTTGGTAATATTGTAAACTTCTCAGGTGAAACTACATCAAGTAAGCTAGGTGAGTCCTTATCCTGACCAATGTTTAGTCTTCTGATTGCTACTGTTACCATTTCACATCCACTTGCTTCTACGGCCTTACCTGTTTCTTCAAAGTCTTTATATTTCCCGGTTCCAAGGATTAGTCTAGATTTGTACTCTTGATTATCGATGATTAATTTTTTCAAACTTAACCCCCGCCAATGGCAGTTATAATTTCGATTTTGTCTCCCTCTTTTAACTCATGCTTGTAATAACTAGACTTAGGAATAATTTTTTTATTTATCTCTATAGCGATATATTGTGTGTGAATCTTTTTATCATCTAAAAGTTCTTCAATCGTAATACCATCATGGACTTCATCAGATTCATTATTAAGTATAATATTCATAAGCAGACCACTATGATAATATAAACACCTGTTCATGGACAGTATTCTAGCCGGAATAGCTCAGTTGGTAGAGCACCGCATTCGTAACGCGTAGGTCAGTGGTTCGATTCCACTTTCCGGCAAATTTACAAACAGCCATAGAAATAGAAATGATATTAAATTATCATTAGCATTAGTTACTTTATGGGAAATCATGTGGATAGAAAAGGAATCATTCTGGCAGGAGGAAAAGGGACAAGACTCTACCCATTAACGAAATCTACAAGTAAATGTATACTTCCCGTATATGATAAACCCATGATTTATTATTCTCTGGCTACACTGATGATGTCAGGCATAAGAGATATCCTGGTAATATCGACTCCAGATGATATAAAAAATTATTCAAATCTCATCGGAGATGGTAAAAATTTTGGAATTAATGTCTCGTATGAAATTCAACCAAGTCCGGATGGTATAGCACAAGCACTTATTATTGCCGAAAACTTTTTAACTAACCATCCCTCAGCTCTTATGTTAGCTGATAATATATTTTATGGTGACGGTCTAGAGAGCAAGCTTGTTGAAAGTTCGATGAGAGATAGTAGTACTGTTTTTTCATATGAGGTTCATGACCCTGAACGGTTTGGAATATGCGAAATTGATGACAACAATCGCGTGATTAGTTTAGAGGAAAAGCCTGCGATGCCTAAGTCTAATTTGGCAGTAACCGGATTGTACTTTTACGATTCAGATGCACCACAGATAGCGAAAAATTTAGAGCCATCAGATAGGGGAGAACTTGAAATTACCGATGTGAATATTGAATACATGAAATCAAATAATCTTTATAGTGAGGTTCTAAATGACAGCTATATGTGGATTGATGCAGGTACCCAAGAATCCTTTTTGATGGCAAGCAATTATGTTAAAAGCGTGGAGGATAAAACTGGTATGAAGATTTTATGTCCTGAAGAAATAGCTTTTAAGAAAGGATATATATCATCTGATGATTTATGCAAAATAGCTGAGGAATATTCAAACAGTGAGTATGGAAAGTATCTGAAAAAGTTAATTGCTTAAAAGTACAGCAAATCTCTGATCACAAAACATTCTCACTTAATACAAATACTCTAAAATTTTATATATTTTTTAAATAGAAGCGGAATCAGACCTAACAAGGTCAGATATATAACTAGGTCAATACTGAAAGGGCTTCCTTTGATCAAAAAGTCATTCAATTCTGATCCAATAAGAATAATTATAATAGTTCCAGGTAACATCCCAAGTTGACTTATCAAATAAAAAGTTAATGTTTTGATTTTTGTTAAACCAAAAGCAGCATTAATGACAAAGAAAGGAAATATAGGCGACATTCTAAGAGCGAATAGATAATATGCTCCATGTTCATTAACTTCATTATTAATCAAAGAAATTTCATTCGAAAATCTTCTACTTATGTAACCGCTTATTAGATACCTTGAGATTAGCATAGCTGCAGTTGCCCCGAGTGATGATGCAAAAGATATAAGTATAATGGCGCTGAATAAATCAAATATAAATCCTGACAGTAGACCAAGTATTAGTGCAACTGGAAGAGATAATGCTGTAAGAACTACATATACAATAAAATACACAAACATAAAAAAAATAGGATTTTGTATATAATAATTCTCTAAGTTCACAATATTATCTAAAATAGTTTTCTCAAATAATGAATTATTGTAGTAAAAATAAATTACAAGAGCTAAGAGTGCGACAAGATATAAATATTTTTTACTTTTCATATAGTTTAATCTTTCTGTCATAATAGACTAACTAATGATAAAAAAATATATATCAAGCCAGAGAAAGTTATTTAACAAAGATCTAAAGAAGTTCTTCGATTCCTACAGAACATCGAATATTTTGCAAACAGCAATGTGGTATAGCTTAAGTAATGGTGGGAAAAGACTGCGTCCTATCATACTGGCTGAAGTATCTAAAGCACTTGGACTAAAGAAGAGTCGATATTTAAACATGATGTTAGCAACAGAGTTAATCCATTGTTATTCTCTAGTGCACGATGACTTACCAAGCATGGATGATGATGACTACAGAAGAGGTAAACTATCTACTCACAAAAAATTTAATGAGGCACAGGCAATACTTTCTGGTAATGGCCTTTTAACTTTAGCATTCGAGCTTCTATCAAAAAAATATGATTCTAAAATATCTCATGAAATTTCAAAAGTGTCTGGTGCTTATGGCTTAGCTGGAGGACAATCAATAGACATCTCACTAGAATCAAAAAAACTAAGCTTGAATAAAGTTCTTCATATTCATGAACTGAAAACTGCTAAGTTATTTGAATTTTGTGTATCAGCACCATTTTTAGATTTAGCTGACACAAATAAGACAAATATTGCAAGGAAATATGGCAATTTATTGGGAAGATCTTTTCAGATTGTCGATGACATAATCGATCAAGACCAAGATGAGGATAATAAAAATATTCTTAACTACATGAGTAAAGATAATGCATTAGCATTGTGTAATGAATATAAAGTTAAGGCAGACAAATATCTAAACAAACTTTTTCCAAAAAAAGATAATAAACTACCTGAGATATTTAATTATATCATTGAACAAGCGGACACCTAATGCCGGTCGCTTTAGTCACAGGAGCATCTGCAGGCATTGGCTTAGAGACAGCCAAAGGATTAGCTAAGAAAAATTTCGATTTGATTCTTGTTTCAAGAAGTTCAAAAAAGTTGAATGCAATTAAGGATGACCTAGAGACACAGTATTCAATAAATTGTGATGTATTTAGCTACGATTTGTCACTAGTAAAATCAAACATCAAGTTTCATGAAGAAGTTGTTAATAAATTTCGTAAGATTGATGTATTGATAAATAATGCAGGAGCTATCTTTATGGAAAAAACCATTACAGATGAAGGCTTAGAAAAAACGTTTGCATTAAATCATATGAGCTATTTTGTTCTCTCGAATTTATTTATAGAATCTTTCAATTCCATCAAAGTCATAAATGTCAGTTCAGAAGCACATCGAGGAATAAAATTGAACCTAGATGATTTACAAAATAATATAGACTACTTCGGATGGCATGCTTATAAAAGGAGCAAACTTGCAAATATCTACCTAACATATGAATTAGCTAAAAAATATGAAAAGAAAGGATATTACTGTTAATTGCCTCCATCCAGGATTAGTTAATTCAGACTTTGCAAATAATAATTCTTTGAGATATAAAATTATGTCAAGCTTGATTAAATGCTTTGGAATATCAACACGTGAAGGCGCTTTAACATCTATATATCTTGCTTCAGAAGAAAACTTAGAAAATATATCTGGGCTATATTTTGATAAATGTAAACCTAGAAAGTCATCGAGTATTTCCTATAATAATGAGATAGGTAAATTTTTATGGGAATATAGTAACAATATCATGAAAAGCAATAGCAAATGAGAATCTTAGTTTTTTTTCTAGTTGTTTTATTAATTACTGGTTGTCGGGACGCGGTTTCAGGGTCATATGAATTCCCAATGCAAATTAATACATTTAATAAATATAACGATCCTCTTGGGTCATCATGTAAACTATATTCATCTGAGACCAGAATGGAGTTTACATCACCGAGTAAAATTAGATATCAAGCTAACTGCGGGCCTATAAACATTATATGTAAAACAGGAACTCTTGTTGGCGAGTATGGATATATGCCTGAAGCTGAGGAGGCAATAAACCTAATACCATTCTAAGTACTGGGCAGGGAATTATTTTTAACAGAATTGTTGATACGACAACACCATTTGGTATGTTCATAAGATATACAAATGCATTTGACGATTCAACATGTCTCATACCAAAGAGATCGATATTATCCTTGAGTGAGGCTTGTGATATTTTTTTATCAATGATAGCTTAAGCTATGACTTTAATCATCGGTACACTTTTCTTCTTCGCTGTAGGCTATTTCGCTTATAACTTTGGTCAATGCGTCGCCAAATTTTCAAGGCTAAATAAGTTTATAAATCAAAAAATATTTGGCGCAGGCTTTTTAGTATTTTATGTCTATTTTGTTATAACAAATCAAGAAAAGATTATAGATGCATTCATGGCTCCTCTCAGATAATCTTTAAAAAGCTCAGTACCCAATAAAGCACAAAAGATATCATTCCACCTATTACGATCATATTTATGAAAAAGGTTACTAACCGGTATTCTTGAGTTGCTATTTTATCTTCATTGTTTACAAATGACCCTTTAATCCAAGTTCCGTTGTAAACTCTTCCATCAGCATACGTCCATTGACCTTCACCAACAGGTTTACCATTTTCAAAATTACCAGTATAGATTTTTCCATTTGGAAACGTGTTGATGCCAAAGCCATGTGGCTTGTCATACTTCCACTCGCCTTCATAAGACCTATCGTTTCTTGTTCTTAAAATACCTTTTCCGTGCTTTTTACCGTCTTTGAAAGCACCCTGATAAACATCACCATTTTCAAAAGTTTGTACTCCCTCAAGTTGCTTATCGTCTTTGTATTTAATCATGAGTTTTTATTATACATGTATAATTAAAAATCCTTAAAATCGAAGAGAATCAAGCATTGGTTATTATCACATTTGGCTAAATGTGTAATTAAGCTTTCTCAATTTGAGCAAGTACAGTATAGAAGATTGGGCCATCACCCATATCTGTGAGTTCTTGCGAGTTCAATGCGTTTGCATTAAGCCCATTTTTAACCAGCGATCCTCTGTACTGTTTTTGTGTAGAGGCTACTCCTTGAAGCATTGAATCTCTTGATAATTGCATGAGCATAAGTTTCACCTACATCGTTAAATACTCTACAAAGATCTCCATCTTTAATTTTTCTTTTTTTTGCATCGTCTGTAGATATTTCAATTGTTGGTCGAGATGCCATATTCCTAAGTCGCTCAACAGGGACGAATGAATTTCCGATAAATTGATGAGTTGCTGGACTTAATATTTGAATAGGATATTTCTTTTTGATTTCAGATTTTTTGAACTCTTCTGTATAAGATGGATAAGGACCTAATCCAATTTTTTTTGTATCTTCAGAGTAGATCTGTATTTTTTTATCTTTAGTAGGCCAACCTTTTTTAAGATAGTTTCGCCTAGGGTTATCTACATCACCTTTTACCCAACCATTTTTTTTAAGTTTTTCATAAGTAACACCTTTAAATAGCGGATTATGCTTTGGATCAATCATATTTTTAATCATACTCTCATCTGTCTCTTTGAAGCATTTTTCTTTATAACCCATGTGCTTTGCTAAATCTCTAAATAGATCTTGATTAGATTTACTCTCACCAAGCGGCTTTATTGCTTGTTGCGTTAGACTAAAATAATAATGACCATATGGTGCGTGAAGATCTGTGTGCTCAAGTTGAGTGTCAGCAGGTAGAACAACATCTGCGTACATACAACTGTCAGTCCAAAAAGTATCATGTACTACTGTAAATAAATCTTTTCTCTGCAAACCTATTCGAACCTGACCGCTGTCAGGGGTACAGTTTGCAACATCTGAATTCCAGACAAATAAATGTTTTATTGGTGGGTCAAGCTTCTTATCATTTAGAGCTTTACCTATCTGAACCATATTAATTGATCTTGGATTTTTTCCATCAAGGAGATCCGGTCTTTGCAGTTTCTGCAAGTCTACATTCCACATCTCTTCAATGGATCCAACAAAACAACCTGACTCTTTATATTTCCAAGCACCAGTGATAGCTGGTAGAAGCATTATCGTTCTTGTCATCATGCCTCCATTTCTATGTCTATTCAGACCATAGTTTGGCCTTATGTAAGTTCTCTTCGCTTTGGCATATTCATGAGCAAGTTTCTTGATATCTTCTTTTTTAATTCCTGTAATTTTTGCTACTTTGCTAAGATTATATTTAGGAAGCTCTTTTTAATAAAATCTTCATGGCCAGTTGTATGATTTTTAAGGAAGGATTTATCATGCAAATTATTTTTAACAATTTCATTCATCATACCTAGTGCAAGTGCTGCATCAGTTCCAGGTTTTGGTTGAAGGTGCCAATGACTCATAACACTGGTTCTAGTTTCTCTAGGATCAATGCAAACAATTTTCGCACCATTTTTTTTAGCTTCCTCTAAAAAAGGAACCATATGAACATGTGTTGAGGCAACGTTAGTGCCCCACAAAATAATAAGAGTCGTTTTTAGGACTTCATCAATAGCTGGTCCACAGGCAGCGCCATAAGTATAAATACCAGCTGTGGAGGCTGCCGCAATACAAATTGTTCTCCCAAGTCTAGATGCACCTACTTTGTTCCAGAACCTCTCTGACATACCCCAGTAACCCAGCATGCCAAGTGTTCCTGAATAAGAGTAGGGCTGAATGGAATCACCGCCGTACTTTTCAAGATTAGTTTTGATATTTTTTGAAATCAATTTTAGAGCATAATCCCATGATACTTTTTTAAATTTACCTTTTGATCCCTTAGGACCAATCCTTACATGAGGATAGAGAACGCGATTTTTATTGTAGACAAGATCAAGGTAGTGATTAACTTTATTACACAGAAAGCCTTTTGTAATTGGGTGCTTGTCGTTGCCCTTCAATTTGACTGCTTTACCTGATGACTTATCAACAGTAACTACAAGAGAACACGTATCCGGACAATCATGAGGACAGGTTACATTTATATTTTTAAATTTAGGCTGGCGCATTGATTTTACTCACTTTTGATAATTTTATAGCACCAGTAGGACACGCCTTTTCACACTCACCGCACCTCACACAAACCTTAGGATCTATATACAATAATCCATGATAGATTCCATGAGACTTTCCAGGATTTAGTTTCTCGAAGGAGACTTCGCCGCTTTTATCGATATTTTTTGATGAAAGCTCTTTGATGCACTCATTTACAGGTCTCACCAGTAGGCACTCATCGCACAGAACACACAAGTCATTATTAATCTCAAATTGATAGTGACATAAATAACACCTCGATGATTCTTTCTTACTTTCTGATTTGTTATAGCCAAGCTCCACCTCTGAGGTAAATGTTCTTTTTGATAGGTCTCTTAGCCTCATATCTGTAATAGGAATATAATTATCTTTGAGAGATCTTTTTGTTGATACACTGCTCTCTATGGAGTATTTCTCTTCTAGAATATTTCGTCTCATTAAAAAATGATCCACGTTCCTAGCGATTTCTTTTGCATGACCAATCGCATTAATCAAAGTTGTTGCCCCGAGCTTGTAATCACCTGCAAAAAAAATATTCTTATTCTTCGAGGCTATAAATTCTTGTCTTTGACCAATTGCTAAAATTATATGGTCAGTTTTGATTTTAAATTTACTGTTTGGGATATCTTTCAATTTCTCACCTACAGTCTCTGTTTTTATTAATTCTAGGTATTTCAGCTTCCCTTTATCGGTAATAAGTTTGTTTGGTCTCGCACGAAATATCATCTTGCCATTTTCATTTACTAACTCTTCTAATTCTCCGGGAAGTATATCTAAATCACCTTGTTCTCTTCTGTAAAAAGTTTTTACAGATTTCGCGCCTAATCTCAAAGCTGTCCTAGCACAATCCATGGAAGTATACCCTCCACCAATGACTATTACGTTCTTGCCAACATATCGATCATTTTTTTCATTAACACGTAACAAGAAATCAAGTCCATCCTCAACATTTGGGTCATTACTAAACTTCTGATCTAGTTTGTTTGGTTTTAAAGTTCCCATTGCGCATACAACGGCATCAAATTTTTTTGATAGTGATTGTATTTCAGAGGAAGTATTAATTGATTTATTCAATTCAACTTTTACTCCTAAATCTATAATCTGTTTCACTTCTTTTTCAATTAGTTTCCTTGGTAGACGAAACACTGGGATACCTTGATTAAGCATTCCTCCAAGTGATTTATGCCGCTCATATATAGTGACGTTATGACCAAATCTTTTTAGTTCAGCCGCAGAGGCCAATCCTGCCACCCCGCCACCGATTATGAGGATATTCTTGTTCGTGTTTTTTTGTTTATCTCTAAGTTTTACTTTTTTTGATGATGTGAATTTTCCAGCTGCTCTTTTTGAAAAACATATTGATACAGGTTCTCCATTATCATGCTCGCCGTGCCTGCAATTATCTTCACAGGGTCTAGAACAGACTCTACCTAGGATCTCAGGAAAGAAGTTATCGTTGAAGTTAATCTGATACGCTTTATCGAATTCGTTATTATAAATTGCTTCGAGGTAACCGGGTATATCTGTGTCCGCTGGACACGCACTTCTGCACGGCACACTATCCTTATACCAATGTTTAAGTAGATTTTTCCCCATTTGAATACCCCTTAACATCAATTTATCAAAAAAATATACACCAAGCCAGTATTGATACTGCGTCCAAGTGCAGCTACTGCTGAATTTTCACTATATATTAGTAAAAACTAATATAATGTTTATGCTATATTTTTCCGATATAAAGTATTAATATTATTTTAGAATTATTCGGAGATTACTATGAGTTGGAGTTTAGAAGGAACATATGCAGAAAACTGCAATTGCGATGTAATGTGCCCTTGCTTATACTTGCAAACACCTACAGAAGGTTTTTGTGAGGCTATGTTGGTATGGGATATCAAGTCAGGACATCTTAATGATGTGAAACTTGATGGTTTAAAAGTGTCTATCTGGTTGCATGCACCTGGGCCTCAATTAACTGAGGGCGGATTCAAAATAGCACTTTATATAGATGAAAATGCAACTGATGAGCAAGCAACTGCGCTTGAAGAACTATATGGCGGCAAACATGGCGGCCATTTAGGAGTAATTGCAAGCTTAGTTGGCGAAGTCATGGGTGTCAAAAGAGCTAAGATTACATGTGATGTCTCTGGCAACCACAAAACATTAAAAGTTGATGGTGCTGGTGAATGGGATATGGATGCAATTGAAGATGGTAATGGTAACGTTGCTAAATGCGAGTATCATCCATTAGCTATTAATCCAGGATTTCCTGTTGAGGTCAGCAAAACTAACAAGCAGGCTTATTCTGATTATGGGCAGAATTGGAGTCCGAAACCAGACAGAGTTGGTTTATCAGGACCTTTCTCATACGCGCCATAAGATAAAAATATTATCTATAAAAAAGGAGAGTAACACTCTCCTTTTTTTTAATCGTTCCATTAGTAAACTTATTATCGATAAGTTACTATCAACAAGAACCCATGGCAAAAGAGCAAGATAATCAAGTACAACAAGAAATCAATAAGGCCATAAACTTTCTTGGTCAAAATAAGTTTCTTGAAGCTGAAAACACATGTCTCAAAATAATAGACTCAGGTGATAATGCGGATGCTTATCATATATTGTCCTCAATTAAGATTTACCAGCAAGAATTTGAGGATTCAATAAAATATGTGAAAAAATCAATTGCAATTAATGATGCTAATCCAGGATATCATGTAACTCTGGGTTGTGCCTATAGCGCAAAAAAAGACTACCAGAGTTCTGTAACAGCATTTAAAAATGCGATAAAAATTAATAATAAGATTGCACAAGTGCACTTCTACCTTGGAGAATCTTATAGAAAACTTAAGAAGTACAATGATGCTATTTCTTCATTTTATAATACAGCCGAGTTATCACCCGATCATGTAGGAGCTTACCTACTTCTTGGCGTGGTCTATCAAGAAAAAAAACAATTTGATCTATCGATTAAAGCTTTTCAAAAATGCATTGAAATTATGCCTGATTATGCAGAAGCACATCTTAATTTAGGGCTATGCTATCTTTTGATTGGAGACTATGAAAATGGTTGGAGGGAATATGAGTGGAGAAGAAAACTTTTAAAAGAATCAAATGATAAACTTTCGAAAGAATGGTCTGGTCAAAATTTAGAAAACAAAACACTCCTTGTTCTTGATGAGGGGGCTGATGGGAATCTTATTCATTTCATACGATTTATTAGAGAGTTAAAAAAAGAAAGCTGTAAAGTCATAGTCCAGTGTTCAGAAGAAGCAAAGACTTTAATTGATAATCAGAAGTGGATTGACAAGGCTATTGCTGCTGATGAGTTTCCAGAGCATGATTTTTATATTCCTATTGGGTCTTTGATGAATGTTTTAAAATATAACCCTAATCATCATGAGCAAATCTTCCCATACATCGAAGTTGATACAGATCAAACAAGTACAAATGACAAAGGCCAAGTAAATATCGGGCTAGTGTTCGAGACAGATAGAAATTCAAATGCCCATGATGATGAGAGCATAGATCCAGGATTCTTTGAAAATATATTTAACGAGAAACACAATGTAATTTGTTTAGATAAATACGTGACCAATGAGACACTTCCAGACTATTGTAGTAAACACATCACCTATTCAAATCTTCAGGAATTATCCACAGTAATAAGCAATCTGGATTTAATCATCACGGTTGACCATCTTGTTGCTCACCTTGCAGGGGCATTAAATATTGATACAATTTTATGTTGCCTTGCGTTCCTAATTGGAGATGGGATATGAACTTCAGGGAGTCGAGTGTTTGGTACAAAAGTTTTAAAGTAATAAGACAACAAACCCCAGGAGATTGGACGTTAGTCATGAGTAAACTTGGTAATTATCTTTCAGGTTCAAAAAATGGTTGAATTCTTAATAGATCAAGCATTAAGAGAAGCGATTGATTTACACAATAGAAATCAACTTGACGATGCAAAATCCTTATACAATAAAATAATTGAGCATGATAAAGAAAATAGCGATGCTTATCATCTTCTGTCATTGATAAATTTAGTCGAGGGTAAACTCGATGAAGCAAAACAAAACATAGTAAAAGCGATTGACTTGCAGCCTGATATTGCTGTCTATCATTCTAATTATGGAAACATTCTGTACCACAGCAATAACCACGAGTTTGCCATTCAAGAGCATAAAAGGGCAATTAAGCTCGATAAAAAAAACTTTCAATCTTTCTATGGCTTAGGCGTAATTTATTCTCATTTGAAAAATTATCAATTTGCTGAGGATAACTATAAGAAAGCTTTGTCACTGGATGATAATTCATCAGTTGCGCATAATAATCTTGCTAATTTATATAATCACGTTAACCCAAATAAAGCTGAGAAACACTATCTTAAAGTACTAGAATTGGTTCCTGACGATCCCATGCCTTATATTAATATTTCTAACTACTATTTAAAGAATACTAAATATAAAAAATGTGTCGAAACTCTTGAGGATGCACTCACTAAAAAGCTAAAAACTAAAGAGCTACTTAATAATTTGGGTATTGCTTATCTGGCTACAAAAGAAAATGAGAAATCTAAAGCAATGTTCCTAGAAGCTCTGGAGATAGATCCAAATTACAAACCTGCTGCTGATAATCTAGAAAATCTTAAAAATATCGTATAAAAATCCTCTCTAGACAGTTTACTTCTCTAATTATTCGATTAGTATGATAAGTGGGGGAGTTTATGAAATGCATTAAATATCCAGGCCTACTGTCATATGTAGCGGCGTTATTGTTGTCGTCGAATATTGCTATGGCTGGCGGCGTTAAAGATGCTGTTAACCAGGCCAAAGATAGGGCCCTCCAAAATGCTTTCTCTTATGGAGATTCTGCTATCGAATCATGGGCTAGAGATAACTTATCTAGCTTGAGACTTATAGAAATTGAGACTAGAACAAGACAAAGTTCTAAACCCACTTTTAGGGCAATCTCATTATTTGAAATTACAGGCAACGATTTTACTAAAATTCTAACTCAATTGTCCTACTCAACATTTGATGACAATGAGACATTAAATGCAGGTCTCGTTTACAGGATGATGAATGAGGATATGACGGTCATCTATGGCCTAAATGTATTTTATGATCATCAGTTCAATACTGGACATGCTAGAACTGGGCTGGGCTTTGAGATGAAGTCAAGTGTTTACGATGTAAATATTAATCTGTATGATGCGCAAACCGAAATTCACCATGTTAATGGTGTTCCAGAAGTTGCTGCTGGCGGATATGATGCTGAAATTGGTGCGCAAGTTCCATACCTGCCATGGGCCAAACTGTACTATAAAGCTTATCAGTGGAATAATGAAACGCTTAATATTAAAGACGGGGAGAATATTAGTCTATATATGGAACCAACACCACGCTTATCAGTTGAGTTAGGTGTTCAAGATGATGACAATATGGATAGCGAATCTTTTCTTAAATTGAATTACGTTATTTGTTGTAATGAGAGAAGAATAGGGCCATCAATATTTACTGTTTCAAATAGTGCATTCAATTACGGCAAAATTGATAGTCAGAGAATGTATGAAAAGGTTAGAAGAGAAAATAATATAATCACAGTTAGAGGCGGCGGCGCCTTTACAGTAACTGCGAGCGGATTCTAATAATGAAAAAATTTCTGATTATTTTTATATCAATCTTCATGATTCCTCTCATAGGTAATACAGAGACTTGTTCTGTGTCGTCGGGAGTAACTACTATTTCTGGAGGCAGCTGCGGTAGTCAGCCAGATTCTTATGGGATAAATATGTATAAAATGTATTTATGTACATCTGCACCAACTCAACCAACAACATCTTCCACAGCTGATTTAGATGCAGGTGGTTGTGTACTCGTACTCAATGGCGGGACTGATGGAGTAAGGGTCGATGTGACAGGATCAACTAAAGTAGAATTTACAGGTGCAACTTTCACGAAACCCGCACAAGGTGTGTATACGCATGGTTATATGCATATAGATAATGTATTTTATATTAAGCAACAAAGAATTTTTAATGAGGCAAAGGAAGGCTTAAAAAGTGGGACGGATAATGGTATTCACTGTTCAACACTTTCTGGAACGGGCTCCGACTCTGATCAGAATTCAACTTGTGGATCTTCAGCTATAACACCAGGTACTTGGGGTTCAGTGTTGACAGACTTAGATGGCGGTACGGCTGGGTTCCAAGCAAGCGCAGAAGCAACCAACCTTAATAATACTGGAAGTGATATAAAAGGTATTCTTCTTGATAGTAACGCATATACGGCTGAGACTGCAGGCGAAGTTGATACTCTAGCTGGATTTCAAACTTTTGGCACACCGGTAACGGTTGGTCTTAATACGAAATCATTTGATATTGCATTTGGCATAACAGAAGGCTCAACTATTTTTGAGGATGACAGCGACCCAAATGTAGTTGGATTTAGTAGTGGTCCTTTCCAAGCTGTTATTATTCCTATAAACCACGAGTAATTATTCATGGCAAGAATAATCCTCTTGCATACATAATTTTCTATTTCTCAAATGGGAGAAAACTAGCAATATACTGCCACAAACCGTGATGAGTACAGTAATTAATTCCTCACTATGTTGATCACTGTGATGAATGTCATGTAATAATAACGCAGAGCCAAGAAGTATAATTCCGAATGTTCCCATTATAGCTACTATGGCGTCTTTGTGTCTTCTGCATCCCAATACAAACGATACCAAAGCACAAGGCAGAATAAAGTATATAAGCGCTTCATGAAATTCATGACTAGCAAGAAATGAATAAGGCGCTATAAGAAATATCGCAGGTAGTAATAAGCAGTGTACGGCACACACTGATGATATAGTTATTCCTAAATTATCTATTATCTTCTGCATTGGTGTAATTCGTATTATGCATGTATATCATAATAATGATAGCATATTTAGATAATGTCATCTCAACACTACAATATGAGTCTCAAAAATGGACATGTGATGATTGATGGTGAGCTTATTACTACGAATATTTATATTAATGATGGGTCTATAAATCTTATCTCAGATAATAACTTTGAGAGTGATCAAACTATAGATTGTAAAAACCTCATTATCCTTCCCGGCGTTATCGATTCGCAGGTACACTTTAGGGAACCGGGTTTAGAGGGAAAAGAAACTTTGGAGTCCGGCATGTTAGCCGCCATATCTGGAGGAGTGACCTCTATCTTTGAGATGCCAAATACAAATCCACTTACCATAACACCTGAAACCATAGAAGATAAGCTGCAACGCGCCAGCAAAGGTGCATGGTCTGATTATGCTTTCTACCTTGGAGGAACAATGAGGACATCATCTAATCTATCTGAGTGGGAGAACCTAAAAGGTGTGTGTGGCATTAAAATATTTATGGGAGCAAGTACCGGTGATCTTATGACTGCTTCTGATGAAGAAGTTGAGTCCGTCGTTGCAAATGGGCAGAGAGTCATTGCAGTTCATGCTGAGGATCAAATGATAATGATGGAAAATCAAAAAAATATTTTGGGTGATAGTGAAGATGTCGCAATGCATTGTAAATGGCGCTCACCAGAAAGCTGTTTATCTGCTACCAGGCGCGTTGTCACACTTGCAAAAAAGTATAACAGGCGTGTGCACATACTACATATCACGACCGAACAAGAAATGGATTTTCTATCGAAAAATAAAGATGTGGCAAGCGTCGAGCTATTGGCCAATCATCTTAGTTTGCACGCACCAGAATGTTATGAGAGACTTGGCACTCTTGCACAACAGAATCCACCGATACGAGAAAAAAATCATCAAGACGCTTTATGGAAAGCATTAAATGATGACGTTGTTGATATAATTGCTTCAGACCATGCACCCCATACACTAGATGAGAAAGCAGAAACGTATCCTAAATCACCAAGCGGGACACCCGGAGTACAAACCCTTGTGCCTATTATGCTTAATCATGTAAATAATGGAAAACTATCTCTTAGTAAATTAGTTAGCCTATGGAGCTATGGCCCTGAGCGTGTTCATAAGATACATAACAAAGGAAGAATTAAAGAAGGATATGATGCAGATTTCACTATTGTTGATATGAATAAAGAAATGATAATAAGTAATCAGCAGCAGAAGTCTAAAAGTAAATGGACACCTTTTGATGGGATGAAAGTTAGAGGATGGCCGACTCATACAATTGTTAGAGGGAATTGTGTAATGTGCCACGATGAGGTACTTGGTCAACCAATCGGTGAGATGGTCAAATTTAAAGAGACCATGTAAATCTTTGTGAGTACTAAATACGAATTATTTTATGATCTTGCCTATGAATTAGCAGAATTTGCTTATCGTCATGATGAAGTCCCTGTTGGGGCTGTGATAATAAAAGATAATACACATGAAGTTGTAAGTTCCAGCTATAATCAAATGAAATCAAATAAATCATCCCTTGATCATGCAGAAATTTTAGCATTGAGGCTAGCCATGTCTAGATTGGGAAACGAGAGGCTAAATGGATGTTCTATGATATCAACACTCGAACCATGCCCGATGTGCGCTCAAGCTATAAGTTTTGCAAGGTTGAGCAATTTAATCTTTAGTGCAGAAGATCCAAAAAGTGGCGGTGTTTTACATGGACCCAAAATATTTGAATCATCCTCATGTCATCACAAACCCAATGTAATTAGGGTGAATGACAATGATAAATCGAAAAATCTGCTCCAAAAGTTCTTTAAATCTAAGCGAAAAAAAGGTTAAAAACAGTTTTGTCAAGCTTGCAGATGCCTTTTTTTAACGGTATCTTGAGCACTGCTATGAACTTGGGTATGTTTATTGCAACTATTTATATCATAAAACTATGAGCGAATTCCTTAAAACCTTTGATAAATTGAATGATGCGCAACTTAGATCAAGCGTTAAGCTACTTGGTAAGTTGCTAGGGAATATAATTAAATCTCATGCAGGAGACAAGGTTTACGTAGCAGTTGAAAAACTCAGAAAAGGATTCATAAATCTCAGAAAAGACAACAATCAAATTAAACATGATCAGCTCATTCGATATATTGGCAAACTAGATCCTATTACTCTTAAAAACGTAATCAGGTCTTTCTCAAAATATTTTGCACTCGTTAATGTTGCAGAGGAAGCATATCAACACATAAACAGAACCGATCGTCTCAAATCAGGTTTCGATTCATGGGAGGGCTCATTTGATCAAACATTAAGAGAATGTAAAGCTTCAGAAATGGATGACACTCAATTAGAAAGTTTGATTAATTCTTTACGTTATATACCTGTCTTCACGGCACATCCGACTGAGGCTAAGAGAAGAAGCAAGCTAGAGGCAATGCGAAGAATTTTCAATACTATTCTAGAATTGCAAAGTTATAAGGGGCAGTCTATCAAAAGAGAGGAGTTAATCGATGAGTTACAAGCTGAAATTCTTATATTATGGAGAACAGATGAAGTTAGACTCAGAAAACCCACAGTACTTGATGAAGTTGAGAATGGATTATATTACTTTAGAACTTCTTTATTTAGAGCTATACCGGAGGTTTACAGAGATTTAGAAAAAGCTATAAAAAGAGTTTACCACACAGACAATGTAAAAGTACCTAGCTTCATAAGGTTTGGTTCTTGGATCGGTGGAGACAGAGATGGTAATCCATTTGTTACACCAGACATCACTAGAGAGGCAGTATACATGCACGCTGAGACTGCATTACATGAGTATATGAGACGTGCACAAAAACTGTCAACTCTACTCACTCATTCATCTGGTCTTACAACACCGTCAGATGAGTTTTTATCTTCATCAAAAGATGATGATAAATACTTTCAAGGTGCGTTTGAAGATACAACACAAGATTTCGCGAAAGAGCCCTACAGGAGAAAGTTAAAAATAATAAGATATAGACTCAAGGAAAGGTTAAATGCAATTAGGCAACTGAAAAATAAAAAATATATAGAATCTGGACATGCTTATAATTCTGAAAAAGAACTCTTGCATGATTTGTATCTAATCAAAGACTCATTAATTTCTGACAATGATAATATTTTAAATGACTTTGGCCTGAATGATTTCATTAGGCTAGTCGAAACATTTGGTTTCTATCTTGTCAATCTTGATATCAGAGAGGAATCAACTAACCATACCAATGCAATTTCAGAAATATTAAAAAATCACGACAATACAGAATATGATCAACTCAATGAATCATCAAGAATTTCCTCTCTAGAAAATATTATTAAATCTAACTTAACTATTGATGATATTTACGCACCTCTCTCAGATGAAACAAAAAAAGTACTCGATGTATTCACAGTTATGAAAGAACTGAGAAATGAAGTAAGTGAGCATGCGTTTGGAAACTATGTAATATCGATGACTCATCATGCAAGTCATGTCTTTGAAGTTCTTGCCCTTGCAAAGCTTTGTGGTCTGATTTCTCTGGAAGAAGGAAAGCTTACAGCATCCATACAAGTAACACCTTTGTTTGAGACAATTGATGACCTGACGAGAATTGAGGAGATATTAGAAGATCTTTTCAGTAACAATACATATATAAATTTAATTGGCAGCTACAAGGACAGTAAATTACAAGAAGTCATGCTCGGATATTCTGATTCATGTAAAGACGGAGGTATATTATCCTCATCGTGGAGTCTATACAAAGCACAACAACAAGTTCTGGATATTTCAAAAAAATATCAGATTGAGTGTAGATTATTCCATGGAAGGGGAGGGACAGTTGGAAGAGGCGGAGGACCAACGCATAATGCTATCTTAGCCCAACCCAATAAAACAGTTAGAGGCATGATTAAGATTACAGAACAGGGTGAAGTGTTATCTTATAAGTATGCTGTGCCACAATCTGCATCTTATGAGCTTGAGCTTGCAATTAGCGGTTTAATAAAAGCAAGTAAACATCTCGTAATCGACGATACAGTTTGTACAAATAATTTTGAAGAAATCATGAGCGAGATGTCCGTCGTTGGTGAAAAAAAATACAGAGATCTTACGGATGACAAAGAAGGTATTATGGATTATTTCTATGAAGCTACTCCGGTTCAAGAATTGGCCGAGTTGAACATAGGATCAAGACCCTCCCATAGAAAAAAAACTCAACGATCAAAATACTCGATAAGAGCCATTCCTTGGGTATTTGGCTGGTCACTTTCGAGGCATACCTTACCTGCATGGTACGGCCTTGGCTCAGCGCTCAATCAAATGGTTGCTAGCGATCAATCTAGTATGGATAAATTAAAAACAATGTACTCAGAGTGGCCATTTTTTCGGGTATTGCTCGATAACATTCAAATGGCACTTGCAAAATCTGACTTAGGTATTGCTAGAGATTATTCACTGCTCGTAAAAGATAGAAATGCTGCTAATCAAATTATTGATGATATAGAAAAAGAATTTGAATCGACTGTTCAAACTTTATTGAGAATTGTTGGCTCAGATCAACTTTTATCTGATAACACTAAATTGTCATTATCACTGAGCAGACGACAGCCATATCTAGATCCTCTAAATTATATTCAAGTAATGTTATTGAAAGCGCATCGAGAGATACCTGATGAAGATACAGTTAATCTCGACCCATTGCTGAGGACTATTCATGCTATTGCAACTGGCATGAAAAACACTGGATAGAAATGTCCAAAATATTTATAGCAATTGGGATCATTTTTATTTTAGTTGGGATTCTTTACCCTTACCTGAGTAGCCTAGGGCTAGGTCGACTTCCTGGCGATATTATTATAAAAAAAAATAACTTTAATCTCTATTTTCCAATTACAAGTGCCATAATAATAAGTATTGTAATTACTATAATTTTAAAAATCTTTAGATGACGGAAAATAATGAAATAACTGATCTGAATAGCGAATGTGGATCATCAGAGCCATATGCTCTTCAAGTAACTGATAACAGTATGGAACCAGAGTTTCCCAAAGATTGTATAGTCATAGTTGATCCATCAGGGTCATGTGTGGACGGTCAATATATATTTGTCGAATATGATGGGGTGCGATGGTTTAGAAAGTTTAAAACAATTGATGGAGATAATTATCTCCTTGCATTGAATAGCGAATATCCAGAGATAAAGCTTGATAATTCATATGATGTTATTGGTATAATTGTTCAAAAAAATGTAAATAGGAAAATCACACACTATAGTTAATATGAAGAAAGTTATAATTTACAGCACGCGGATCTGTCCTTATTGCATAAGAGCAAAAAATTTTTTTAACAAAAAAAATATTGATTATACTGAAATTATGATTGATCAAGATCCTTCTTTGATAGCAGAAATGGTAGAGAAATCAGGTAGACAATCTGTACCACAAATCTTTATTGGTGACTATCACGTCGGAGGTTTTGATGATCTTGTTGAACATGATATGGATGGAAAGTTAGAGGATTTATTAACTTAGTATGGATCTCAGGGAAAATAGAGCGATGGAACTGGAAAGCGGGATTGCAGCGTTTGAAACAAAGAATTTCGCGCATGCCACTAAACTACTATCTCCTATTGCTGAAGAAGGCAACCCTGATGCCATGTACAGAATGGCAATAATGCTTCAAAATGGTCTAGGTTGTTTGGCTAACGAGGATAAAGCATTTTCGTACATGAAAAAGGCTGCAGAAAATGGACTGCCGCTTGCAATGCACGCATTAGGCTTTATGTATTTTGAGGGAGAATGTACAGAAAAGAATCCTGAATTATGTATTGAATGGTTTGAGCGAGCGGCAAATGAAGGGATGATGGGTTCTGCAACGACTTTAGGAATGATATTTGAAGAAGGAAAAATTGTTGAACAGGATTTAAGGAAAGCAGAGGAGTGGTATAAGAAAGCAGGTATTTCAAAGTAAGTTTCATGAAGTATTTTCCCTTCTTTTTACAACTTAACAAATTACCATGCTTAGTTGTTGGTGGAGGTTCTGTAGCTGAGAGAAAATTAGATCTTCTAATAAAAGCAAATGCCGACATCACAATTATCTCACCAGATTTTTCAGACTATATTTTAGAATTATCAAAGAATCATGACATTAAATGTATTACAGATGAGTATTCGGAAAATTTTTTAGAGGGGAATAAATACAGATTTGTCATATCTGCAACAAATGATGTTTCTCTTAATGAGCAAGTTGCTAAAGACTGCGCAAAACATAACATTATCGTAAATGTCGTCGATCAACCTGAGATATGTGATTTCATTTTTCCATCAATACTTGAAAGAGGTGACATTACAGTTGCTGTATCGACAGGAGGAGCATCTCCTGTTTTAGCTAGAGTTCTGAGAACAAAACTCGAGACAATGGTTCCAGCAAGTTATGGCAAGCTTGCTGACATAGTATCCTCAAACCGAATTAAGGTTCGTAATAAAATGAAAAAATTCTCATCGAATAAAATCTTTTGGGAGAAGATGCTCAATGGGAAATTTTTAGAACTTGTTTTATCAGGTAAGACTGACGAAGCTAAGTCATTCCTTGATAAACAAATCGATGATTTTGATGAGGACATTGCAAACCAAGGAGAAGTATACCTCGTAGGCGCAGGACCTGGTGATCCTGATTTGTTGACTTTCAAAGCCTTACGTTTGATGCAACAAGCTGATATTGCACTATACGACAGATTAGTTCATCCCTCGATTGTTGATCTAATAAGAAGAGATGCAACAAAAATTTATGTAGGTAAAGAGAGAGATAACCATGTTGTCAGACAAGAGGAAATCAATGATTTACTGGTTAAATATGCTAAAGAAGGTAAAAAAGTTTTACGACTAAAAGGAGGAGACCCTTTTATTTTTGGAAGAGGTGGAGAGGAGATAGAGACTCTTGCAGATGAGAAAATAGCATTTCAGGTTGTTCCTGGTATCACGAGTGCAAGTGGTTGCTCAACTTACAGTGGAATACCATTGACGCATAGAGATTATGCTCAAAGTTGCATATTTGTTACAGGACACCTGAAAGAGGGTAAATTAGAACTTCAATGGGATAAGTTGATTCAACCAAATCAAACAATAGTCTTTTACATGGGATTAGTATCTATTGATATTATCTGTGAGCAGTTAGTAAAACACGGATTGAGTGAATCGACTCCTTGCGCACTTGTTCAACAAGGAACAACCAGTACTCAGAGAGAGTACATATCAACTCTTCAAGACATGCCTGTGCTTGTCAAAACCAAAAAGCCAAAAGCTCCAACTATATTTATTATTGGTGGGGTTGTCTCATTAAGAGATAAGCTCAAATGGTATTCTACTAACGTTGAAGACTAAAATTAATGGGAACTCTTAAATCAATTTGATCTTTACCAAGAGATTTAGGAATAGGCGGGAATGGTGCAGATTTTAGAACTATCTTTTGTGCTTCTCTATCGAGTAATCGAAATCCAGATGACGTAATTTTTAAATTCACAACACTACCATTTTGCAAAATAGTAAATTCAACTATTGGAGTACCTTCCTGTCTTCTCTGAAGGGAGAGAAGTGGATATTTTTTATTCGAATCCAGCATGCTTCTAACAATCCCATAATATGATTGATATATTTTATTGGTTCTATCTCCTTGTGTTCTATTATCAACTACGGCTTGTTCCTGTTTTTCTTCACGTTTTATTATTTTTTTTTCACTTGAACTTAGAGAGTCATCATCTTGAACATCATCATTCTGATCTCTTATAAGAACCATTTGAATTTGCATACCTTGTTCACCAATTTGACTTATGTCTCTTTGAATATTTGATGTGGTTATTGTCATGAGGAAAAAAGCATGAATAACTAACGAGATACCAATATATTTATTTAGATTATCAGTTTGCATTTAGACTAGATAATAACTTAATGTTATTAATTTGATTTTGCTTGAGTTCAAATAATATAATATTTATATCTCTAACAAGTAAAGATTTATCTGCAATAAGAACAACATCTTTTATTTCTGATGTTTTAATTTTCTTTCTTAGATCATTTATGTTTATAGGTGCGTCATTGAGATAAATATTTTTATCTTCATCATAAAAATCTTGCTACATCCTATTCTCAAACTTATCGAGCGTGACTTTCGGCAGCTCAAGATTGTCTTTTAAAATATTTTTTTCAATACCCAACAATCATGAAAAATATCAGTAGCAAAAATAATATTCACTAAAGGTAAAAGCCCATCATCTTCATAATCTTTCTTACTTTTAGTTTTTAGTTTCATTTGCTTTAATTCCTATTGTTACATTCTCTATCTTATTTTCTTTCAAGTAACTCATTATTGTTAGATATCGCTTGGTATGTAACATCATCCTTAGCAGTAAGTACAATCGAATATCGTTTTGCCTCTTTATGGCTAATCTGATCATTGTCAGCAACTCACCATCATCATATCTCTTGCCATTACTTATTACCGAGTTAGCTTGTTCAACAGCCAGCTTAATTATTTTAATGTCTTCGTTAGATGATTGACTTGTTTCTTTAGACATGTCCATTTTAAGTTCACCAATTTTATTGAAGTTTCGATGCGAGCATAAAAAATATCAATAATATAAAAACAACATCTATTATGGGTGTCAGGCTAATTTTCGTCATTTCGATACTCTAAAATATATTCTCACCTAATTCAAAGCTATAATAGATAATGCGAATTATTATCATTTACTATTGCAAATGCGAATCATTATCATTATAATACTCCCAATTAATAAAGTTTAGGAACTAAATATGAGAAAAACAGCCATTCTTATTGCTTTCTTGAGCAGTAATGCATTTGCAGATGATCTCGCCCCACTAAGTATATTTGGTGGTCAAGAAGCATTTTGATATTGCTGGCTCTTGCTTTTTTCGGGTGAAGAGCTCAAAAAAT
>BOXR01000002.1:0-80000 GCA_019651095.1 Ectothiorhodospiraceae bacterium
ACGAAAGCCGGATGATGTGATGTCTATGTTTATGACATCACCATTTTGAGGATAGTAAATTCTAAAATTTGGTGTCCCCTCTTGTCTCCTTTGAAGAGATAGGAGAGATATTTTTTATTTGAATCTAGCATACTTCTCACCACGCCATAATAGGATTGGTAAATCTTTTGGTTCTGCCCCTGTAATCTATTATCTACTATAGCTTGTTCTTTTTTTTCCTCGCTCTTTATCATTTTCTTTTCACTGGGTTTATAGATTCCTCATCTTGAACATCGTCTTGTTGATCTCTTATGAGTACCATTTGAATTTGCATTCCTTGTTCGCCAATTTGACTTATATCTTTTGGTTATTAGTAATACTGAGTGACATCAAAAAAAAGGCTGAATTACCAGAGAACAAGAACATATTTATTTAGATTATCAGTTTGCATTGAGTGTAGATAATAACTTTATATTAGTTATTTGATTCTTATTGAGTTCTAGCAAAACACTATTTATTTCTGAAATAAGAATAGACTTATCTGCAACTAAGATCACATCTGTAACTTTGAGCGATTTAATTTTTTTGCCAATATCATTAATGCCAATAATTTCATCATTAATGAAAATATTTTTATCTGCATCATAGAATATTTTCGTTATATCTTATTTTCAAATTTATCTAGTTCTACTTTTGGCAACTGCATATTATCCCTTACAATATTTTTTCTATAACTCCAACAATCATAAAAAATATTAATAATAAAAAAATAATATTTACTAAAGGGAGGAGTCCATCATCCTCGTATTCCCTTTCTTTTTATTTTTAACTTCATCTTTTATACCTAATGAAATATTATCAATTTTATTTGTTTTCAAAAACTCATCAATGACAAGTATCTTTGGTAAGTAACATCATCTTTAGCGGTCAATATTATCGCATACTGCTGAGCCTTTTTCATAGCAAGCCTTAACATAGTCAGTAATTCGTCATCATCATACACCTTTCCATTACTCATTACGGTGTTGTCTTGTTTGACTATCAGCTTAATAAGCTTAATGTCTTCATTTGATGATTGACTAGATTCTTTGATAAACCCATTTTTAGTTCCCCAACCTTATTGAAATTTGACGCAAGCATAAAAAATATCAAAAGAATAAAGACAACATCTATTATTGGTGTAAGGCTAATTCTAGTCATTTCGATACTCTAAAATATATTACCAACTATTCAAAAAAATATAATTTAATGCGAATTATTCTCATTTACTATTGCAAATGCGAATCATTATCATTATAATACCAGCAATTAATAACGTTATAGGGATAAAATATGAGAAAAACAGCCATTCTTATTGCTTTTTTAAGCAGTAATGCATTTGCGGAAGATTTGGTGCCACTGAGTATATTTGGTGGTCAATCTACTGATGAAGTTGCTGGTTCAGCGAACTTTATTGACGATGCGCAAATGAAAAAGTCTGGATATACTGATATCGAACGTCTATTGAACGAGGTTCCAGGTGTATATTCTCAGACTGAGGACGGATTAGGTCTTCGAACAAACATAGGTATGCGTGGTGTAAGTGCACTTCGTACAACTAAAGTTAATATTACTGAAGATGGTATTCTTCAAGGACCAGCAGTATATTCAAACCCTTCAATGTACTTCTTCCCAGATGTAGGAAGAGCTGAAGGAATTGAAATTCTAAAAGGTGCAGCTGCAATAGGCACTGGACCTAGAACAACAGCTGGTGCGATCAACATAATATCAAGAAGTATTCCCACTGAAACTAATGGATATTATGGATTCACAATGGGTGATGATAACTATTTCAATCAGCATACATATTATGGTGGTGTGATGGGTAATCTGTCATACGTAATTGAGCTTTCAAATGCTGGTACAGATGGTTACAAGGAAATTGAAGCTGCAAGTGGAAATGATACAAATGCTGGTTATAGAAAAAACTCTGACTTATTTAAGTTGAGATATACGATGCCTTCATCTTATATTGAATTCTCAAGTCAGAACACATCAGAAACATCACATGAGTCTTATGTTGGATTAACAAGACAAGATTTTGCTGATAATCCATATAAACGTTATGCTGCTTCATCAATAGATAAAATGGATAACGATTATCATAGATATATTCTGACATACAACATGGATCTTTCTCCATCAACAAATTTTGTTGGTAAAATTTACAAATCTAAATATAGTCGTAACTGGAAAAAAGTAGGTTCAATTTATGTTAGTGATGATGGAACCGATTCTGGTACTATGACAGAAGTAAGTTTTGATGACTCTAATAGACTGGACTGGTAACTGTGCAAATGATAGTGGTACAGAACTAAGAGCATGTAACATTATAACTAATGGTACGTCTATGCTTTATGACGATACCTTTAGTTCTGATGATGAATATATCAAACGTTCAATTGGTCATAGAGACTATGGAATGTATGGATATGACATGAAACTGAATCACGTTATTGGTAACCATGACATCACACTAGGTTATAGACATCACCATGATTACAGACAAAGACAGGATAATGGTATTTCTGAGAAATATACATTAGATGATAACAATACAATGGTAGCTGTTGAAATTGACCGTGATAAAGCATCTTTACAAGAGAGAAAATCTGCTTGGGCTGATTCTATAAGTCTTCAAGATAGAATTACTCACGGTAATTTTGTAACAACACTTGGTGTTAGATATGAAGATGTTGACTATGACAAAATTTCAAAAAGTGATGGCACATTGACTAAATATAATAACAGCGAAACAATGATCGCAGCTAGTACTGTGTATTCAATGGGCGCTGGTAAGTCAATGTTCGCTGCATATAGTCAAGGTTATAACCCAACAGGTCCAGACAGCGTAGACCCTGACGAGTCTGATAACTACGAAATTGGATATAGATCAAGATCTGCAAACAGCTTTTTAGAAGTTGTGGCATTCTTTGTCGATTATGACAACTTGAACGAAACTTGTTCTATTGCATCTGGTTGTGGTAACGCAAGTAACTCACAAGAAAATGCTGGTGAAGCTGAATCTAGAGGTTTAGAGATTACTTATAAAGTAAAAAACCTTTTCCCATCACCATCAATGAAGGGTGCTGAAGCTACAAGTGGAGTTAGATATCCGCTTACAATTGCAATGACATTCCAAGATTCAGAGAGAACCGTTGGAACTAGTTCAAGCAAACCAGCAGACAAAACATTACCGTATAACCCAGAACAAATCTTTTATGTATCACTTGGTGCAGAATCAAATGACTGGGATTATAAGTTTGCTGCGAAATATACAGATGAATATTTCACAAATGATACAAATACACTTAAAACAGAGGATGGCGTAGTTGTAGATTTCCAAGGTGGAATCAAGCTTGACAAACTCGGTATGCCGGGAGCACGTGCTTTTGTTAATATAGATAACCTACTTGACAAAACATACATGGCATCAGCTCATGAGTACGGTGTTAGACCTAATAAGCCACAAACATTTATGGCAGGTTTTTCACTCGACTTCTGAGAAAAATAAATTTTATATCGTTCTCCGATGATATGAATGAGTCTGGCTGGATTCCCTGCAGCCAGACTTCAGATTGAAGATACTCGTTTCCTTATTTCCCTATTTAAGCGAGTATCTTCTACTTTCAATACTCTTAGAATTTTGTTAATGTGTGTTGAGGGGTAATAAATTGATCAAAATCATTCAGATATTTCTGTTTTCACTAATTGCGCTTCAACCGCTGCATAGTTATACAGTCATAAATACATCATCGATACCACAAGATAATGGTTTTCATCTTCTTCATGCAGAGTTGTGTGGAAGTAAATACACTAATTCTATTTCCCATACAGAAAAACTCTCTAATCTTTTGGACAGGATTAATACTGCTGTATTGTCTGATATGCCTGAAGATTGTGTCTGTTGTAATTCAATTGATATTAATTCAACAGATATTATTACCATCCAAAATCAACATTTTATCTTTTCAGTTAACAACAATACGATTCGAGCGTCATATTATGATCTCAACGTAAAATCGCTGTTAGCAAATATAAATAAATCTAGAGCACCTCCATTAGTTTAATTAAATTTTATTAATTAAATTTAATCTGGAGGTAAGAATGAATAGATTAAACACATTACTCTTCAGCGCGATACTGGTCTCTACTGTTTCAGCTGAAGAATTAACCGACATACAAATAAGTAGTCCAGTCATGGACAAAGCTACTATTAGTAATGAAGCTATTGAAGAAGTAGATACGAGAAACGCTGTTGATGGTGGTGATTTGCTAAAAAACATTAATGGTGTAAACGCCATTAGGCGTGGTGGACACGGTCTTGATCCAGTAATTCGTGGTCGTGCTGATCAAAGATTAAATACATTTCATGGTGCTAAGTATTCATGGAGCTTCTGCTCCTCAAAAATGGATCCTGCAAGTACATATGCAAATGTAAATAACTATGACTCTGTTACTGTAATTAAAGGAACACAATCTGTTTTGTTTGGTGCAGGCGGACCAGGAGGTGCAGTTAGTTTCAAACGTGTAACAAATCCTGTTGCAAAGCCCGAATATAGAATCGGCCAAAACTTTGATTCCAACGCAGGAGCTTACACAACAAGTGTACATGGTGATTTCCACTATCATCTGAGTGGTATTCAGTATCTTAAATGGTTCTGCTTCGAATGCAGGTAACTATGAAACTGGATCGGGCATAAAACCTTTGACAGAATATTCAACAACTGATTACACAGCGATTTTAGGGACTCTTTGTCTGATGGACTGTAATTAGAGTTTAATTATACCAATAACAGACAAGATAGTGGATACCCAGGATTGACCATGGATATTGTCTATAGTTATACAGATATGTATACCTTGAAATATCATAGAGTTACTCCTTTTGGAATATTCTCTTCTATGAATGTTGAGCTTTTTAATACTGATATAGACCATTTAATGGATAACGTTATCCTCAGAGGGAACACGGGAAATGGTGTAATGTCTTGGCCGACAGCTTCTGACACTTATGGAGGAAGAATAATTGGCACAATTGGATCAGATATTAGAGCAGGTATTGATTATGAGCATAATACAAAAGATGCAGAACAAAATATGGTTATGAGCGGCATGAATGTATTTATGACCTATTTATGGCCAGGCGTGGAAACAGAAAAGTTAGGTTTATTCTTTGAACAAGATCTGAATAATATTTCTTATGGTTTAAGATACGATCAAGTAGAACTTGATCCCACTAGAGCAGCCGACGATCCAGGCTCAGGAATGATGCAGAAAACCGCTAATGAGGTTTATACTGCAGACTACGATGGAACGATAGTTGCATCAAAAAGAGATTTCGATAATATAAGCGGCTTTTTAAGATTTAAAAAGGATCTAAACCACGGAGAGTCTTATATAAATTTTAGTATTAATGAGAGAGCTCCAGATGCAAATGAGCTATTCCATGCTAAAAATAACAGTACAGCTATGATGAGACATGTAGGTAATCCTAATCTCTCTAGTGAGAGGCATATGACTATCGAAGTTGGATACGAGGGTATGCTAATGGGAAACCACATTACAGGTTCTGTTTATTACAACGATGTGGATGACTACATTACTACTCATAGAAAAGATGATTCAGCTATGAAGGCAAGACTTTACAAAAATGTTGATGCTGAGTTATATGGTTATGAAGTCTCAGTGCATAGATTGTTTGCAGGCATAGATACAACTTTGAATCTGAACTATACGAGAGGGAACGATGAGACACAGAATAGGCCTCTACCTCAGATTATGCCATTAGCTGGTGATTTAACTTTTGAAATTAAATCAGCAAATACAAACTATGGATTGAGAGTTAATTTTGCAGATACTCAGGATAGATTCGATTCTAAGGTACTCGATGTTGGACGGACAGCTGGATATACCACTTATGATATCTTTGCTGGTTTTGAACCAACGCCTAATCTTCGTGTATCGATAGGAATGGCAAACATATCTGATAAACGATACGCAACACACTTAAATACTACAAATAGATTAGATAGTGCTGCAGATAGAACAGACGAGCCAGGAAGGTCATTGTTCGGTTCAGTTAACTACGAGTTCTAGTTAAAAAATAGTCTAACAGAGGCAAAATCTCTGTTAGACTAGCCTTTTAGAACAATAATCATAATATGGAATTTGGATCATTATTAGCAAAAGGCGGACCAGTCGTCTATATACTTCTCGCATTATCTGTGTATGTTTTATCAATTGTCATATACAAGATCCATGTCCTCTCTAAAGTAAACTTTTTCAGATTTGACGTAACTCAGGACAGCTTGACAATGTGGCTAGATAACAAAAAAGAGGATGCTTACAAAGCTATTTCAAAAGATATACACCCCCAAAAAGAAGTTGTCTCATTTACAATGTATCATCTTCTGAAGAACAATATTACACAAGCAAAAGAGCGATATCTCAGAGAGGAAGTCTTAAGACTTAGCCAGGAGAGATTAGAATATTATGATTCTAATCTTGATACGTTAAAAGTGATCGCCATGGTAGCGCCACTACTTGGCTTACTAGGAACAGTCTTCGGAATGATTGATGCATTTCAGCAAATGGAGATGGCAGGCAATAATATAAACCCGTCAACACTATCTGGTGGTATTTGGGAGGCACTACTGACAACCGCCGTGGGTTTATCTGTTGCGATACCAACTGTGTTGTTTGAGAGTTATTTTAGAGCGACGAATGAAAAGCTAAAGATCAACATTGAGCATTCAGTTACAAAGTTATTAACAGCACACATGAACTAAGCACAGCAGCCTTTATTAAATTTTTTCAACCTCCAATAATTATAGGGCCATGGTGTAAGAAATCCTGCAATCAACATAAGAGGCATAACCATTAAATTTATCTTAGCGCCGCCTGTCACCAAGTAATCTACCAGATTCATTGCTATTTCCATACTGATCATAGATATAAGACTCATACCAATTGCTGTTCTAAATGCTGATGTGAGGTTCATTTGTTTTAACAAAATAACAGTTTCTAAAATAATGCTAGTGATAATACCATTCGTCATAGCAAGTAGCATGATTGATAGAGTGCTCCATGGAATTTCATTGACCTGAAAATAATAAATTGTTCCCATGTCACCAATACTGCAACCAATTAGACACCACATTGTGTTGTAAGCAGATTGACGCCAAGTGCTATTGCAATTCCAATCAATCGTATTGTCGAGTGTTGCGAAAATCATAATTCTATACAAATATTATTATCTTTCATGAAAGTTTTATATGCCTTTATTGGTTCATCCGCGGGCTCATTCAAAGCTTCCCCAGTTTCTAAATCAAAATAGCTCCCATGCAAAGAACATTTTATTGTTTTATCCTTAAGGCATCCTAATATTAATTCCGAATCCTCATGACTACACATATTATCTACAACAAAAAATTCGTCTTCAACTTTTGCAACAAGGTAGGAGTGACCGTCATGAACAATTTCAAGCATACTATTCTCAGTAAAGTCCTCTTTTGAACATAAAGGCACAATCATCTTTTCATCCTTTTTAAAGCAGCTCCACTTTTTAAGACTCGTAAGACTTCTTTTGAACAATTACCTAAATCATTACCAGTTGCCCGCTGTAAGATAATCGCAGCACCAAGTTGGATACATGACAACATAGGCCCATCATTACCTGATAATGCACTTATACCTGATTTAATTGTCTCTTTAGCAATATCAACTGCATCCACTTTTGATTCAATTTTATCTTTAGTATTTTTCCTTGTTATTTCTTCAGGGATATCAACAGCTCTTGACGACTGAACTATTCCTAGATCTTCAGGAGTGACATCGTAATAATCATCTTGCTCATCTGCACTGTGATAAAAATGAACCTTACCGGTCTGTCTTAAAGATGGGATAATACCTCCCTCAGTACCTCTTATGACTGTTGCTGAGTTAAACTGAGCATTCCTAGAGAGTTCTAAATATATCGGCGGGTATGGTTTGTGAACGAAACCTGTGAAAAACATATCATTTTTTGATGATACAGGTTTTACTAGCACCTCAACGGTTGTGATGACGGGTCTTTTTATAATCTGTTTTCTCAGACTCATTAGGTTGTGAAGTTTTGGATTAAACATCGATTGATCAGCATATGCCCAACCAATATCTTTATTTTCTAGTCTTTCAACTATCTCTTGATGATCATTATTAGAATTGTATCCAAGCTCTTTTAGGGTTAAGTGATGTGTGCATCCATACTTAGGCCCAACAGAAAAGACTCCATGTGAGACAATTGGAAGACCAAGTTCTGCAATAACTGGGAGTATAAAAATAGACGATGGAAGATTTCTGGAAAATCCATCATATGGATCAGCAATATTTATAAGACTATCACATGAGGTATTAACAGTGGTTGTGGATTCAATAATTGCATCATGAACACCCAAATTCTCATCCATGGTTTCTCTTTTCATGCGCAAAGCAATTAAAAATATTGCAGATTGAACAGGATCAATCTCACCATTAAGAATATCGGACATCGATCTTTTTGCCTCATCTCTAGAAATGTTTTTACTTAGTTCTGGACCTGTGGCAATTCTCTGAATTACAGATTTTATATTTTCTTGAGCTTCTGTTGAACTTTTATTCATTTAAATACTATCCATGTTGTCGCAATGTATTTTGACCCTTTCTTTACTGTAACACCTCGATGCTCATGCGTCCAAAATGGAGGAAAGATAACAAGCTTTCCTTTTTCAGGTTTTATTTTAACCTTCTGATGTAAGAACTCTGTCTCACCTCCTGGTCCATCTACATCATTCAGGTACCATATTGCTACAAGTTGTCTATCACTCATTTGGTGACTACCAGTATCAATATGCCAATGAAAATATTCCCCGACATCAGTTCTTTGTATCGCATATCCAATATCTTTAAATTTACCATTAAAAAAATCATACTCTTTTTTCATTTTTGCTAGTGCTTTGGAGAGGCTGATAAAAAATATTTCATCAATATCCTTCCAGGAGTCTTTACCACTTATGACCATGTCGGTAGATTTTTTTACATTATCATTTTCTTCAAAATTTGGACCAACTCTGCCTCGATAATGATCATCTTTTGATTCTTCAAACCTTTTAATTATTTCATTACACTTCTCTGGCGATATTTCGTTATCAAACTCAAATATGAAGCTACCAGGACTTTTTTCGATCAGTCTTTTATCTATCTTTATTTGATCAGTCATAATATTTATATTACACAGTAAATGTTATCATCTGAATATTATGGCAATAAGAATTAAAAGCAAGTGGTCAAAAACCGTAAAAAGAAAGAAGACACCAGAGGACTATGGTAGTGCCCTTTCCTTTATTTCATGGAGATTATCTTTAGATAAGGCGAAAACACTTCATGGTGAGGATTTTGAGTACGAGAATGATCATCAAAGAGTTTCTATAATTGTAGAGTATATGTCTTTTCAAGTTCATCTAGTTGATAGACTGCTGTTTGAGGATAATATGGATAGTGAATTTAGAGCTCAAGTCATGAACTCGCTTGGGAAACAATCAGCAAGAATTATGCAAGAGAATTGTGAGGATCTTTTTGGGCCAGGTGATTACAGGAAAGGGTATATCAATACACTTAATTTAAGATCGACTGAATACTCTGAATTTGAATTTTCAAGAAACGGCAGCAATTATTCTTTATACAGACACTTGTCAAAGAAATGTCAAGATGTCATGGGTTACAGTCAGACAAACAAATGGGTTATGGATCAAATCATAGATATCGATTCAGTTGAAATATTAAAGAAGATTCTTGAAGTTTATGATTCAGTAACGAAATCGTAGGTCAGTCTTTAAACTTTTCTACGTTATCGAAATTATTATTCTTACCGTCTTCATATCCTGCTTGATATGCATCGGTTACTCTTTGCTCTTCTACTTCTGGTGCGTCTTGATAGCCTTCTTGCCAACCCAATATATATTGATCGCTAGCATTCATTTTTTCAAGTTCAGTTACTTTATCAAAATATTCTTGATTCATTATGTTCTTATCGACCCCTTTATTTGGTGAGCTATATCAACTAGTCTGTTAGCAAGTTTTTCATGCTCTTCTTTATACTCTTTGACAATTCCCTTCGGGTTATGGTGTATATCTTTCTCAGTGACTCCTTTCTCTCTTTCGAGTTCCATGAATTTCTTTTGAATTTCTAAAATCCTTGCAATAATTTCTTTTCTTTCTTTTTGTAGTTCTTTTTCATTAACTGCATCAGTCATTAATATCCACCTTTTCTCCTACTCTCAGGTAGACCGCCAATTCTCCCTGCTTGTTTACTAGGATTGCCGGGGAATAGATCAAACAATGCTTTTGAATCAATTTTCTCTCCCCACAACTTTCCCATATCTTTAATCATGTTCCTAGTGTTAGGCTGATTTTCTTTATTATTGATGAATTCATCTCGTAAATAGTTGATCACATCCCAGTGTTTTTGAGTAAGTTCAATACCTTCCTGCTGCGCGATAACCGAGGCCACTTCCTCCGTCCAGTCTTCGATATTTGTCAAAAAGCCTGTATCAGTAGTGGCTATTTCTTGTCCATTTACCTCAACTTTCATATTCAAATCCTCATTTCTGAATTAATCAATATTGGAAAATTCTAATATACTAAAAAGTATAAGTCTAGAAGGTTGTTTCTAAATCTCTAGTCTTCTTTAAAATTATTTACAGCATCAATTGATTTATGCGGAAGGAAAATGCCACAACCATATAGTTTCTTGTCGCCCACGCCCTCTTCTTGTAGCTTGAGTGACTCCTCTTTAGACAAGTCAGCAATCATAAGTGATCTTGTATATAGTGTCTTTTTACCGAAGCTAATTACCATGGATCTTCCACAGAGTGCTTTTCTAATATTAATATTTAAGCCTCTTAATTCTTTTTGAATTATATTAAGAAAATCCTCTTCTGATGTTTTATGATCACTCATCACAAACCTGCAGAACAAGTCTTTAACAACCAAGAAATTCTTAACTTTCGAGCTACCAATTTTTAATGTATTTCCAAAAAGCTTTATCTCTTTCCCTTCTATATCTTTAATATCATTAATTTGATTTTTATTGATGCGCATTATAAGCTTCGCTCTTTTTGATAAAGGTATATTCTCGCTATCAGGACGTACCCATCCGTTGCCTGACATCGGCCCGTGCAATGTTTGAATTGCATTTCTATTATCATTTTTGATTTCAGGGACAAGTTTTAGGATTTCTGAAGAGAGTTCGTATGCATGGTCATATGGAAGTTCTTTACAATCAACAGAAAACGATAATTCCGCCATATCTGAACTATCAGCTATTGGTTTTTTTTCTTCTTCCTCTTGCCACATATTTAGTCTCTTATATAACCACTGAAGACACTTTCAACACGGTCTTGCCAATTCTCTGGAGTATCTGGAAAGGGTGGTTTCAAATCAAACCTTATAAACATTTCTCCTTCGACAGCTTTCTGTCTGACGACTTCCAAAAACTCGTCAAATGTCTCGACATCTTTGTGTTCTATTAGCAGCGTACTGAGATAAAGCATTATAACCTCTCGTAAGATCTGATCCTTAAAAGTTTTCTTTTTACCTTATCATCTTTGAATGCCTTTCTTCCATGTAAAATGTTGTTAGTTATAATCCCTTCATTTTTTTGTAACTTGTACGTTAAAGAATATTTGGCGCAATCATTTTCTATAATTTCTTTCAGCTTTATTATGGCAGGACTAGCCTTTGCACTTGTGCCAATGTTATCTTTTCGCATAGAGAACCTCATGTGTAATCTTCTATACTTATTTTTGAAAGAGAAAATATAAGTTGAGATCTCTGGTCTCGATGTGTCTTTGCTCGCGGGTATAGTTAACGCGTCTTCAGCCATTAAATTATTTATATCGTCATTTCTTAAGAGGTATTCTCTCAAAACTAATTCATGATCAAGTAAATAATTCTCGCCTCCTTGGGTTGCTGGGTTGACACAATGAAGGAGCCAAGAAAAAATTGATTTTTTATCATAGTAACCATCAGTATGCCAATTAAGTAGCTTATCTGTATACGGTATATAATTTATTTTGCTGTTTTGTAAAGGTGTAATTGTACTGATTTCACTCGATTCTATGTTGTTGCAATCATAAGTTTTCATCCCAACTAATTCGACAAATTTTAAAAGATTAGTATTAGACTTTAATGCGATCTTAGATGAATATATGCAGCTATTATATTTATAGATTGTCTCTTTGATCTTAGCAATCTCAGAGGTTTTTACATTATTTATGTCATGGATATTTACTAATATACCATCACTATTCTGAGGGATATTCTTCTCTTTTTCCTCTGCCCATCTTAGAAATTCTGCTGATTTTGCTGTAAATATCATACTTTTATATATTGTTAATTTTTAGGTCATTTTAATACTTGTTTTTTATGATAATTCCATGCAATATTAACTTCACGTGGACATATTAGAAATCAATGATAAAATAATATACATTGGAAACCAAAGGATTTTAGGGGAATATTTGTGAAAAAACATGATACACCGATGATTGATGAGCTAGAGAATGGCCCATGGCCTAGCTTCATCAGTGGCATAAAAAGACTCAGAGATACACATCCAGAAAAAAGAATTAATGAGATGACAAATGACCTTCTTGGTCAGTTGGAGCATTCATACGAAACACGTAAAGGTTACTGGAAAGGCGGGACAGTAAGTGTATACGGCTACGGAGGCGGTATCATACCAAGATTCTCAGAAGTGGGTAGTGCCTTTCCTGCATCCAAAGAATTTCATACATTAAGAGTCCAACCACCTGCGGGTAATTTCTACTCAACAAGCATGTTAAGACAGCTTGCAGATAGTTGGGAGAAACATGGATCTGGTTTGGTAACATTCCATGGACAAACAGGTAATATCATGTTCATTGGATCAACTACAGAAAACACACAACATTTCTTTGATGAGATCAATGATTATGGATTTGACCTTGGTGGTGCTGGACCTTGCGTAAGAACAGCAATGTCATGCGTTGGCGCTGGACGTTGTGAGATGTCTAATGTAAATGAACATAAAGCTCACAGACTCCTAGTTAATAACTTTACTGACGATGTGCACAGACCTGCCTTACCATACAAATTCAAATTCAAAGTTTCAGGTTGTCCAAATGATTGCATGAACTCCATTGAGAGAGCTGACATGTCAGTGATAGGAACATGGAGAGATGATATTAAAGTAGATCAAGAAGAGTTTAAAAAGTATGTCGAGATGAAAGGACGTAAGTACGTCATTGATAATATTGTTACGAGATGTCCTACTAACGCAATCTCATTGAATGATGATGATTCAATTCAAATTGATAATCAAAACTGCGTTAAGTGTATGCACTGTCTAAATGTTGTCCCTAAAGCACTTCAATGTGGAGATGATAAAGGTGTAACAATACTCATTGGTGGTAAAAGAACTCTTAAAATCGGTGATTTGATGGGCACAGTTATTGTTCCATTTATGAAGCTTGAAAAAGAAGAGGATTGGGAGAGACTAGTCGAGATTGCAGAAGAGACGATTGATTTTTGGGCTGATAATGCCCTTGAACATGAGAGATGCGGTGAGATGATTGAAAGAATTGGGCTTGTGAATTTCCTAGAAGGAGTTGGTATTGACGTAGATCCAAACATGGTGGCTAATCCGAGAGAAAGTTCTTACGTCAGAACAGATGACTGGGATGACGAAGCTGTCAAATGGTATGAAAAAGCCGATCAACGTGAAAAGGATTCAGCATAATGAGTGAGAGTGCAAAAAAAGAGATGAGAACACCGATTGAGACTGGATGTCCTGATGGTTTTCAATACATGCATCCTACGATGCGAAAAAACTTTGGTCAATGGAAATACCATGAACACCCAAGACCAGGGGTTCTAGTACATGTAGCTCATAGTGGTGAGGAAATTTGGACTGTAAGGGCTGGAACACAACGTATATTAGACGTATTCACATTGAGGACTCTATGTGACATTGGTGATGAGTTTGCAGATGGATATGTAAGATTTACCATCAGAAGTAACATTGAGTATATGGTTAGTGACAAAGATAAAGTTCAACCATTAATTGATGCTCTAGAGAAGGAAGGTTTTATAGTCGGGGGAACAAAAAATTCAGTTGCAATGATTTCTCATACTCAAGGTTGGTTACATTGTGATATTCCTGGTACTGACGCATCTGGCGTCGTTAAAGCAATGATGGATGAACTAATTGATGAATTCAGAAATAATGACATGCCTAATCGTGTTCATTTGACTACATCTTGCTGTCAAATTAACTGTGGTGGACAAGGTGATATTGCAATAAATATCCAGCATACAAAACCACCAAAAATTAATCATGACTTGGTTTCAAATGTATGTGAAAGACCATCTGTGGTCGCGCGTTGTCCAGTGGCTGCTATCAGACCTGCAATGGTAAATGGTAAACCTTCTTTAGAAGTTGATGAAAAAAAATGTATCTGTTGTGGTGCGTGCTTCCCACCATGTCCTCCTATGCAGATTAATGATCCAGAGCACAGTAAACTGGCAATATGGGTTGGTGGAAATCACTCTAATGCTAGAAGTAAACCATCTTTTCAGAAACTTGTCGCAGCTGGTATTCCTAATAATCCACCAAGATGGCCTGAAGCAACAGCAATTGTAAAACGAATTTTATCTGCATATAAAGAAGATGCTCGTGATTGGGAGAGAATCAACGACTGGATTGAGAGAATAGGTTGGCCAAGATTTTTTGAACTTACTGAACTACCATTCACAAAATATCATATTGATAATTGGCGTGGTGGCAGAAAAACTCTCAACTCATCGGCATACGTTAGATTCTAATTACCAGCTATCATGAAGTTTGGAGTTTTAATTAACGAGGGCCCTTACCAACATCAAGCTTCTGACACTGCCTACAAATTCATAGAGGCTGCGATCGAAGAAGGACACGAGATATTTAGAGTTTTCTTCTATCATGATGGTGTTAATAACGGCACTCGATTGGCTACACCTCCTCAAGACGATAGGCACATTCCTAATCGTTGGACTGAATTAGCTGAGAAACATGACCTTGATCTTGTACTCTGTGTAGCAGCAGCTCAAAGAAGAGGAATGGTAGATGAAGATGAGATGAAAAGAAATAGCAAAGACGCCAACAATATCGCAGGCAAATTTAGAATATCAGGGTTAGGCCAGTTAATAGAAGCAGGCATACAAGCCGATAGAATGATTACATTTGGTGATTGAACATGGAAGATCAAGAGTTAGAATCAGGAATCGTAAAAAAATTCATCTATGTGAATAGAAAAGCTCCACACGGAACAATCTATGCACACGAAGCTCTTGAAGTAGTGCTGATCGCTGCTGCATTCGAGCAAGATGTATCTCTAGCATTCATTGATGATGGAGTGTATCAACTCAAAAAAGGTCAGAATACAGACGGTATAGCAACTAAAAATTTTACTAAAACATTTGGAGCTTTAGAAATGTATGACGTTGAAAAGTTATATGTAGAAAAAGAGTCTCTAGAAGAACGCGGTCTCAGCGAAGATGATTTGTCTGTCGATGTCGAAGTTCTAGCATCTTCAGACTTAAAAAAACTATTTAATGAATCTGAGGTATTTTTTAATTTCTAATGTTACACACAATTAACAAATCGCCTTTTGAAAAGGATAGTCTCAAGACTTGTTTAAGATATGCAGAGAAGGGCTCGTCAGTATTATTTATCGAGGATGCAGTGTATGCATGCACAAAAGGAACAATTTTTGAAAAGCAGATATCTGATAACCATGGAAATATTAGTTTTTATGTACTAGGACCAGATCTTGAAGCAAGAGGGCTTGATAATTCAAATTTAACAAATAATATAGAAATTATAGATTATAAAGGTTTCGTTAAACTTGTAGCTGATAACGAAAAAACTCAAAATTGGCTTTAACAGGAGAGAAAGATGGCAATTGAAGTAAATGGCAAATCTTTTGAAACAGACGAAGAGGGTTATTTAGCTAACCTCAACGACTGGGAAAAAGACGTAGCGACAGTAATGGCAAAAGAAGATGATATTGATCTTTCAGAGGATCACTGGGAAATTATAAACTTTCTTCGTGAATACTATGAAGAGTATCAAATTGCACCAGCTGTAAGAGTTCTTACAAAAGCTGTTGGCAAGAAACTTGGTAAAGATAAAGGAAACAGTAAATACTTGTATGAACTTTTCCCTTATGGACCAGGTAAACAAGCATGTAAATTTGCAGGTCTTCCTAAACCTACTGGTTGCGTATAAGTAATCATAAGGTCAGGGAAAGGCAATGTCATTCGTAACAATATTGTATGCAGCGTTGTTCTACTTCGCTGCAACGATATTATTTGTAGGTTTAGCATACCGAGTTTATGAATATGCTAAGATACCAGCACCACTAAAAATACCAACACCACCAGCTCCAATGACTCAGAGAGGTGTTGCTATCCGAATTTTTAGAGAGGTGGTTTTTTTCGAAAGTCTTTTTTCTGCGACAAAATGGACATGGCTTTTCAGTTGGATATTTCATCTAGCGCTTTTACTTGCGGCCTTAAGACACCTTAAATATTTTACTGATCCTGTTTGGTTTTGGGTCTCTTCTGAACTTGTCCAGGTTGCTGGCCATTATGCAGCATACCTTATGCTCGCTGGCTTGCTTGGATTATTTGCAAGGCGGGTATTTGTAGATAGAGTGAGATATATTTCATCACCATCAGATTATTTGATACTTGTCCTTATCATTGCAATTGCTGGCTCTGGTTTAATGATGAAGTGGTTTCCCTCTGATATTCTTGCCATAAAGTTATTTTTTGTTGGGTTATTAACTTTTAATTTTTCAGAGCTTCCATCTGATGCTGTACTATTAATTCATTTATCTCTAGTTATTGCATTAATGATAATTTTTCCTTACAGTAAGCTTTTACATGCACCTGGTTTATTTTTTAGCCCTACAAGGAATCAGGTTGATAATGCAAGGAGCAAAAGACATGTAGCTGACTGGGCTAAAAGAATGGAGTCTACAAAATAACATGGCTAGTAAGTTCGAAACACCTGAAGTAAGAAAGTTTCCAGTCATACCGAAACTAGAGAATAGTGCGACATCACATTTATCTCCTTTTAAATCAAAAGAAGAATTTCAATCAAGCTTAGGCTATCCTGGGGAACTTGTTGAAAATTGGCAGGAAAAAGCCATCGACAAAATGGGTGACCTTTTAGGTAAGTATCGCTCTCTTCGTGTCTACCTTGATTCATGTATTCAATGCGGCGCTTGCACAGACAAGTGCCATTACTATCAAGGCACAAAAGATCCGAACAATATGCCGGTGGGCAGACAAAATCTGATGAGAGGCGTTTACCGTAGATACTTTACTTTACCCGGAAAATACTTTCCAAAACTAGTCGGCGCCACAGATTTAACAAAAGAAGTATTAGATGACTGGTACTCTTACTATCATCAATGTTCTCAATGCAGAAGATGCGCTGTTTTTTGCCCTATAGGCATTGATACTGCAGAAATATCTATGGCTGCTAGAGAAGTCATGGACTCAATAGGAGTAGGTCAGAAATATTGTAATGAGATAATAGGCAAAGTACACAAAATCGGAAATAACCTAGGGCTACCAGAGCCAGCATTGGCAGATACACTAGAAGGCCTAGAAGAAGATGTATTAGATGATACTGAAGTTGATGTAAAGTTTCCACTAGACGTAAAAGACTCTGAGGTACTCCTGGTTACACCATCTGCAGATTTTTTCGCAGAGCCACATGTTGATGGTCTCATTGGGTATGCTAAGGTCTTTCATCAAGCAGGAATAAGCTGGACACTAAGTTCACATGCTAGTGAAGCTGCAAACTTTGGTATGTTTATAGGTAGCTATGACAACATGAAAAAGTTAGCAATGCGCATTAGAGAAGCTGCCCTGGAACTCAATGTCAAAAGGATTGTTTTTGGTGAATGTGGACACGCTTGGAGGGTAGCTTATAGTTTTTTAAATACTCTCGCAGGACCATTTGACTTTTTAGATCCAAGATATCCTGTTCCACAACATATTTGCGAGATTACTAATGGTCTGATAGATCAAAATGTTCTTCATTTCGATAAGTCTGCTAATGATGATATGACGCTCACCTATCATGATTCATGCAACGTAGCTAGAGCATCGAGCATGGGTGGAATCATGGGAGGTCAATTTACAATTCCTAGAAAAATTATCCAGACTGTCGCTAATAATTTTTATGACATGGATGATGAAACTATCAGAGAAAAAACATACTGCTGCGGAGGCGGTGGAGGCTTACTGACAGACGATTTGATGGAATTGCGAGTAAAAGGAGCATTGCCAAGGATGGAGGCACTAAAACACCTCATCGAAGAGAAAGGAGTCACGCATATGGCTGCTATTTGTGCTATTTGCAAGAGTCAATTTAGTAAGGTCTTCCAGTATTATGACCTTGAATTAGACCAAATTGTGAGCTTACATCAGCTTGTCAGTAATGCGCTAATAATGAATAAAAAAGAGGTTTAGCCCAAAAATTCTTATGCTATACTGCTTAAATTAGTGTATTAGAAAAGTATAATAAACTTATATAAAATGTTGAATTAATGACTAAGATAGAAAAGACAATAAACTTAATGAAAGAGGAGAATACCTACAGAAGGTATAATGAGGGTGATCATAAATATGATGACTTCTCTGAGGCTATCTTTGAACAAGACCACTCTCACAAGTGTCCTACCTATGTTCATAAAACACCTCCTTGCCAAGGAAGTTGCCCATCTGGTGAAGACATTCGTGGATGGTTACAAATTGTAAGAGGAATTGAACAGCCACCTGAAGATATGTCTATGTCAGAATACGCATTTAGAAGATCTACATCTGCTAACCCATTTCCGTCACAAATGGGCAGAGTTTGTCCAGCACCGTGTCAAAGTGGGTGCAATAGAAACGAAGTTGATGACTATGTTGGAATTAATGCTGTTGAGCAATTTATAGGTGATAAGGCCATAAAAGAGGGTTATACATTTGATCCTGCGCCAAAGTTACAAAAAGAGAGAGTAGCGATTATTGGTGGTGGACCAGCAGGATTGTCTGCAGCATACCAGTTGAGAAAGATGGGATATGCATCAACTATCTTTGAAGAGAGGAAAGAACTTGGTGGAATGATGCGCTATGGTATACCCGGCTATAGAACACCTAGAGATCTTTTAGATAAAGAAATTGAGAGAATTATTAACCTAGGTGACATTGAATTAGTTCTTGGAAAAAGAGTTGGTAAAGATGTAAAGCTCGAAGACGTTGAGAAATCACATGATGCAGTTTTATGGACTATCGGATGTTGGAACGGCAAAGCAATACCTGTAGATGGCGGAGATGCAACTAATTGTATTACTGGCGTGGATTTCTTAGAGGCTTTTTGTGACGGCAGACTTAAAGTTGGATCAAAAAAAGTTATATGTGTAGGTGGTGGTGATACATCAATAGATGTTGTTTCTGTTGCAAGAAGACTTGGACACATATCCAAAATGAACGAGCAAGATACACCTGAAAATATAGTCCATGGATACGTAGCTCAAGATGTATCTGAATCAGCTGCTAAAGAGGGCGCTGAAGTCACATTAACATCTTTGTTTAAAAAAGAAGAGATGACTGCTGCCGAGCAAGAAGTCAATGATGCAATGCACGAAGGCGTAAATATCTTAAATGGTGTAATGCCAGTTAAGATTGAAAAAAATGATGATAACAGAGCTGTTGCAATGATTGTTGCAGACTGTACTTTTGATGAAAAAAATATACCTGTGCCAGTTGAGGGTACCGAACGAAGAATTGAGGCAGATCTTATAGTCGCTGCGATAGGCCAAGCACCTGACATCGAAGGCATCGATGAACTTGGAAATGAGAGAGGTTTCTTTGAAGTTGATGACTATTACAGACACAAGACAAAGGAAGGTCATTTTGTTGCTGGTGACATAATAAGACCACATCTTCTGACAACTGCTATTGGTCAAGGATCAATTGTCTCACAAACAATTAAAAGTTACTTTGAAAATAAAGATTTTAAAAGACGTCCAAAAGTAGATGTCCATCACTTCAATCTTCTTGATAAGCTTAGAGAGACTGATCTAGCCCCTGAGCCTTATACTGCTCCTATAGACCCTGATTTATACCGTGGATCTGATAAAAGTAAAAATGTACTTCATAACTATGAAGACAGATCTGCTCAAGAAATCATTCCGTCAACTGAGTTATTCCTTGGTCACTTCAAGCATGAAGATCGTCTAAAAAGAGGAGAAGGACGTACCATCAGGAGATGAGGTAATTGATAACTACAAGGATCGAATTATTGGATTAACAGAAGAACAAGCGATTGCTGAAGCGTCAAGATGTATGAGTTGTGGCATGTGCTTTGAATGCGACAACTGTGTAATATATTGCCCTCAAGATGCCGTATTTAGGGTTAAAAAAGATGAGGCTACACTCGGTAGATATGTAGATACTGATTACAACAAATGTATTGGATGCCATATTTGCGCTGATGTCTGCCCAACTGGATATATAAAAATGGGGCTTGGCGAATAGTTCATCGCATTTTACTCAGGGGAAAATGTTGAGACTACTTATAATATCATCACTGATATTTGTGTGCATGGCTTACTTGCAACCAAGTCATGCTCATGATGGAAATCCACACATATCCCCAGGCAAATCTAAAGCTGATTCACAAGAAGCATGTGTAGAACCTACAGATATTATGAGAAAAGAGCATTATCTCTTTCTACTCCATCAAAGGGACGAGACTGTCATCAATGGTATAAGAACAAAAAATCATAGTTTAGCTAATTGTATTGACTGCCATGTTTCATATGATGAAAAAGGTAAAGCTATTCCTATTAATGCGGAAGGTCAATTCTGTCAAGATTGTCATGTAAAAACAGCAACTAATATAACTTGTTTTTCATGCCACGCAGCAGAACCTCGATATCCAAACCATGAAAAAACAATTAGCAAGGATGAACTTAAAGAAATCAGTAAGATAGCCAAAAGGATTAAAGATGAATAACAGAAGACATTTTCTTGTAAAATCTGCGAGTGCATTGACAATGACATTCATCGTTCCATCTTTATTATCTTCTAATGCTCAAGCAAAAAAACCACTTGATCAAAAAGTTACAGATAAAAAAAGCTGGGGTATGCATATTGATGTTGATAAATGTGCTGATGGCTGCACGGCATGTGTCGATGCTTGTAATGAGGAAAATGGACTTACCGGATTTGGCAGACCTGAAACAGATTCGCAATGGATTAGAAAAATTAAAATCAAAGACAAGACTACTGAAAAAATAACTACAATGCCTATGCTATGTCAGCATTGTGAAAATCCACCATGTTGTGATGTTTGTCCCACTGGAGCTTCTTTTAAAAGAGTTGACGGAATTGTAATGGTAAATCAGCACACTTGCATAGGCTGTAGATATTGCATGATGGCATGTCCATTCAAAGCAAGATCTTTTGTTCACGAAACATTAACTACACAGAACACTAATGCTCCGCGCGGAAAGGGTTGTGTTGAGAGCTGCAATCTATGCGTTAACAAGATTGATCATGGTTCAGATACTACTGCATGTGAAGATGCCTGCATTAAATCTGGCCACAATGCGATAACATTTGGTGACTTGAAAGATAGTAATAGTAAAGTCAGGTTAGCAATTGATTCGAATAGTCCAAGAAGATTGAGAGATGACTTAAATTTAAAACAAAAAGTTTTCTATTCCAACATATGAGCGACTACACACTACATAAACTAAAAACTCCAAAGACTACTCTACTGGGGAATTTTTTTATTTCTAGGTTTTCTAATACTTTTGGTCTTGCATCATCTGCATATATGGAGCATGAAGGTCATTACGTTACAGGAATGAATAATCAAATTGTGTGGGGCTTACCACATATTTTTGCAGTAACTCTGATCGTCATCGCATCTGGTGTTTTAAATATCGCCTCTATGTCATCGGCATTTAATAAAAAACTTTACAAACCACTTGCTCCATTATCAGCACTTTTTGCAATAGCTTTTTTGATTGCAGGACTGATCATACTTGTCCTAGATCTAGGTAGGCCAGATCGACTTATTGTTGCTATGACAACATACAACTTTAAATCAATTTTTGCATGGAATATTTTTTATATTCAGGCTTCTTTGTAATATTGGCTGTATATATAGGTCAATGTTAGACTTTAATGTAAATAGATTTTCATCACTAGTCGGCAAAATTGCATTTGGTTGGAGAATAATTCTTACTACTGGTACAGGGTCAATATTTGGATTTCTGGTAGCAAGAGAGGCATATTCGACAGCAGTTCTTGCACCTCTATTTATTGTGATGTCTCTATTGTATGGGACCGCAGTTTTCTATTTATTACTTCGTGTCATTTCTAGGTTACAGTCGATTGACATTCCAGATGAAATAACAAAAAATATCAGACGTTTGATGATAATATTTCTATTAGCTAATATTTACTTTTTGATTTTATATCATATAACTAATCTTTATATCTCTAAACAAATAGCCGTAGAGTCTTTCATATTATTAAACGGCGGAGGCTACACTACTATGTTTTGGTTAGGACAAGTGGGACTGGGACTAGTTATTCCTCTCCTTTATGAAATGACGAATGACGAGGGAAGAAGCTTCGGGCTTACTATAACTCGCTTATGGTACTAGTCGGGGGTTTTTTTGCAGTTGCCGTCATCATTATAGGAGGACAAGCTTTCCCATTGAATATATTTCGACCATATCATCTTAGAGTCATCTTTTTACGATAACGTAATACATTCATATACACCCTCTATTTTTGAGTTTGGTTTAGGAGTTGGTGGAACATCGCTTGCTTTAATAATTATACTTATCCTAATTACTAATTTAAAATTCATCCCTGTCAAGAAGTAGAGGATAATCTCTATGGTTCAGTCACTGCTAATATCGTCTACAAAAAAGTCATCTGGCAAGACTATTATTTCTATAGGCTTATCTGGATTAGCAAATAACTTAGGTTACGATATTCAAACTTTTAAAAAAGGGCCAGACTTTATCGATCCCTCATGGTTAACACTAGCCTCTAGAAGGCCATGTTATAACTTAGATTTCAATACGATGGGTCAGAGGAAATAAAGAGGATGTAACAGAGAAATCTCATGGCATGGACTTTAGCCTAATTGAGGGTACAAAGGGTTTATTTGATGGGATATCGACTGATGGAGGTGATAGCAATGCAGAGTTGGCTGATTTATTGAAATCTAGCGTATTATTAGTTATCGATTGTGAGGGTATTACAAGAGGCATAGCACCTCTTTTAGAGGGATACAAATCATTTGGGAAAAAACTCAAATTGAATAAAGTTATTTTAAATAATGTATCAACATCTAGGCACGAGTCTAAATTAGTATCTGCAATATCACGATACACTGATTTTAGAGTACTGGGAGTAATCCCATCAATAAAAAACTTCATCGTTGAGCGTCACTTAGGCTTAGTTCCAACTTTCCAACACCCTCAAAAAAAGAAGGTCCTATCGTCACTAGTTTCTATTATTAGAAATAATACTGATTATAAAAAACTCTTTCCTTTGAGATCTAAATCACAAAAAAAAGTCATAAAACCTCGTGTAACAAAGAAAAAAAACTCTCTTGTAGTAGGTGTAGCATCTGACGCTGCCTTTGGTTTTTATTATCCTGATGATATAGAGGAAATTGAAAGACAAGGCTGTCGAGTAAAGAAAATTGATTTGATAAGAGAGGCCAGACTTCCAACAATCGATGGATTGTTTATTGGTGGAGGGTTCCCAGAAACTCAAGCTCAGAAACTTCAACAAAATAATTCTATGAAAAAATCAATCCATAATGCAATAAACCGAGGACTTCCAGTTTATGCTGAGTGTGGCGGACTAATGTATTTAGCTAACCGCATTAAGTTTGGAAAATCTCTGACTAAAATGTGTAATGTCTTTGATATTGACATTGAAATGAATGAAAAACCTATTGGAAGGGGATATACAATTTTGGATACAGATAAACATCCTTGGTCGATGAAGAGTAAGAACATTCATGCACATGAGTTTCATTACTCATCAGTTAAATTTAATAAGAAGAGATATAAATATGCTTACAATGTAAAACGAGGTTATGGTATAAATGGTAGAAAGGATGGTCTGATATATAAAAATACTATTGCTTCATTTTCGCACCTCAGGTCAACGAGTAAATTTAATTGGGCTAAATATTTTATAAAATTTATAGAGCAAAATAATGGTTAAACAAATCTTTGAAATTAGTGATGATGCGGCGAAACAAATTAATGTGGCTGCAGAGGAATCTGAAAGTTCTAAGTGGCCATTACGAATATCGCTCAATGTTGACTCATCCGGTAAGTTCAACTATCTCATGGGTTTTGATCAATCTAAAGAGGAAGATCTTCAACTGAAGATAAACGGAATAAATATACTGATAGATCCTGAATCTATGGCAAATCTTAAAAATACTAAACTTGACTATGTTGCTATAGACGGTTCAGATAAACAATTCATTTTCATTAATCCGAATGATCCAGAGTATAAGAAGCCAGATGAATCATTGGACTCAAACACGACACATGATTTTAATTAGCTATTAGGTGTTCTTAATTCTCTTGGAATAGAGAAAGTTATATTCTCACTTTTAAAAGATAGATTCTTATCAGACATCCTCGCACCTTTGCTTAGTAGAAATTTTACTAGAGAGGCAACAGTGTCCTCAGGTGCTGAGGCACCAGCAGTGATGCCTATGATCTTATCACCGCTCAAATCATCAATATTAATTTGGTTTATATCGTCTATCAAATAAGACTTAATTCCATATTGAACCCCTATCTCTCTCAAGCGCTGAGAATTTGAGCTATTTTGTGAACCGACAACTATTAATGAATCGCAAAACTCTAAAATTTTTTTGACAGCTTCTTGTCTATTTTGTGTTGCGTAACAAATATCATCTTTCCTAGGGCCGATAATATTTGGAAATTTATTTTTTAGGCAACTCACAATACTTTTTGTATCATCAACTGATAAAGTTGTCTGAGTCACATACGCGATATTTTTATTTTCAATTTTTAATTTCTCTATGTCATCATTTGTTTCGACAAGGTGAATTTTACCTTTCTCAGATATATATTGACCCATTGTTCCCTCTACTTCTGGGTGACCACTATGTCCAACTAGAACAACATCAATATTTTGTGATGCAAATTTATGTATTTCAAAATGAACTTTAGTTACGAGTGGACATGTTGCATCAAAGACTTTAAGTCTTTTTTTTATCGCTAATTCTGATATTTCCTTAGATACACCATGAGCACTATAAATTAATATAGACTGATCCGGGACAGTCTCTAGAGATTCAACAAAAACAACCCCCTTTTTTACAAGCTGTTCTATTACATGTTTATTATGAACAACCTCATGCTTAACAAAGATAGTTTCATCAAAAATTTCTACAGCACGGTTGACTATTTCTATTGCTCTTTCTACACCTGCACAGAAGCCTCTAGGTTCTGTTAATAATATTTCCGAATTTTTAAGTATCATTATCTACGTCCAAAATTTCTACTTCAAATACCACTTCTTTATTACTCAAGGGGTGATTCAAATCAACTACTACTTTATCATCTATTCTATTTAATATAGTAATAAAATATGATTTATCATTCTCTGTAGTTTCAATGATATCACCTGGCTTTGGATCTTTGTAATTTGCAAATGCGCTAAGGCTCATGGTTTTGACTTTAGACTCATCATATACACCAAATATATTTTTTGATGAAAATGAATATTCTTTTTTATCTTCTGCCTTTAGTCCATATAGCGCACTCTCAATGATTTGGGGAAGACTTGATTGTCCAATTTTAAGCTTAATTGGACTACCTCCAAATGTACTCTCAAAAACTTGACCATTACCCTTTAACGAATAATGCAACAGAACATTACTATTATATTTGATTACTGCCACGAGGTATTCCTACGAGATGAAAAATTATAAATATTGCACCAATACTTATTGAGAGGTCTGCAATGTTAAAAACTGCAGGGAAGTAAATGTTCTCATAGTGAAGTATTATAAAATCTGTTACAGACCCGTTATCAAACCTATCTATAAAATTAGCTACTCCTCCCCCCAATACTAATGATAAGCCAAGAATGTAATTTATTGACGATCTTAAATTTTTATATAATTCATAAGCCACAAAAATTAAAACAATTAGTATTACAATACTCAACAATAAGCGACCGCCATCTTGTAAGCCATCAAAAAGACTAAAGGCTATACCATAATTATTAATTGTATGTAACTTGATGAATGAACTTACAATAATAGTGTTATTGTCACCTGAAACAACAAACTTGGTATACAAATCCAAGGCTATAATAGAAATAATCAGCAAAAAAATGTACAAGCCTTTTAGCCGAATATTCTGCATTCTCCATCACCATGCACATTATCATGACACCTTTGACATATAGTAGGAGCATCGTTTATTGTTCCGACCGTCTCGTTTAGATGCCAACATCTTTCACATTTTTTATTACCAGACTTAAGGACATTTATTCTTAATTTTTCATTGTTTCGATCTATTTCATAATCATTATCATCCTCTCCCATGATGAGATAGAATTCAGACACAATAAAAATAAACTTAAGCTCAGCTTCAAGAGGTTTGAGTTTTTCATAAAGCTTATTGTTGCATATCATTTCTATTTTACATTCAAGTGATGATCCAACTACTTCATTATTTCTTGCTTCCTCTATTAGCCTGGATACGTCTGATTTTATGTTGTATAAACTATCAAATAATTCGATAGATTTTTCATCAATATCCACAGAGTAAGAGAACCAATCATCCAGATAAATACTCTCTTTACTATTTGGAATCTTTGAGTATATTTCTTCTGCTGTAAAGGTGAGTATAGGAGCAATCCATGAATTTATGTAACGCATCAATATATAACAAGTCATTTGCGCAGAGCATCTCGGAATTCCATCACTCTTGGATGTATATAATCGATCTTTGATAATATCTAGGTAATAGCCTCCAAGTTCTAGTGTGCAAAAGTTAATTACATCCTTCATAATCTTATTAAACTTGAATTGCTCATAATCATTTTGTATTTGTTTATTCATCTCTTCAGCTTTATGTATAATCCATTTATCAAGGACAAGTAAATTACTTTTATCAAACCCATTTACATCAAAATCATTTATATTTGAAAGCAAAAACTTTGATGTATTTCTTATCCTTCTGTATGACTCAGATACTCTTTTGATGATCTCTTCTGAAATTGTCATTTCTTTTGTATAATCAGTCATTGCAACCCACATTCTGAGAATGTCAGCCCCTTTATCCTTAATTATTTTTTGTGGAGAGATTATATTACCAACTGACTTTGACATTTTTTGACCTTCAGCATCGACAACAAAGCCATGAGTAAGAACATTTTTATAGGGAGATTTATTGTTTATAGCATGAGATGTAATAAGCGATGATTGAAACCATCCTCTATGCTGATCCGATCCTTCAAGGTAAAGATCTGCTGTTTCGTCAATTCCCCTATCTTTTAGAACTGTCTGGTGCGTAACACCTGAGTCAAACCAAACATCTAAGTATCTTTTACCTCCGTATAATCATCAAAATCTTTCACAATCGATCTTTTATCAAAATCGATCCATGCTTCTATATTACCTTCTTTTATTATCTTCTGAGCTTCCTCTAAAATAGCACTCGTATTAGGATGTAATTCATTTGTTTCTTTGTGTAAAAATAGAGGAATTGGTACACCCCAAAATCTTTGTCTTGATAGACACCAATCGGCCTTCCTTCAATCATATTAAAAATCCTGTCTTCACCCCATGATGGAAGCCAGTTGATATTTTTAATGTCATCTTTAATAGATTTACGCAGTGCTGATTTATCCATGCTCATAAACCATTGTGGTGTTGCTCTGAAAATGAGAGGTGTTTTATATCTCCAACAATGAGGATACGAGTGTTCATAATCTTCGGAAAAAAGAAGCGCCTCATTTTTATTTAAAAGTGATACTATCTCCTCATTCGATTCTCGAACCTTCATGCCTCCAAAGATTGGAAGACTTTCCTTAAAACGTCCATAATCATCCACAGGATTATACACTTCAAGGTCATGCTCTAAGCCAGCCAAATAATCTTCTGTACCATGCCCAGGGGCTATATGAACTGCGCCTGTCCCATTTTCATCAGTGACATGCTCTGCAAATATCACAGGCACTTTAATGTCATAAAATGGATGCTCTAACATTACAGCGCTCATTTCAGATTTAATGGACTCTTCTACTACTTTGAATCCACTGATACCAGCTTTTTCCATTACAGAACCTACTAATTTTTTTGCAATGATTAAATAGTCTCTATCAACTTGGACTAATGAATAATCTATATCCTTACTGATGGCAACAGCTCTATTTGCAGGAAGAGTCCAGGGTGTAGTAGTCCAAATTGGAATTGAGATACGAGCTTTATGATTTATATTTTTAGTAAAAGTCAGCTCATTAGAGGAAGTAATCCTAAATTTAACGCATACAGCTTTTGATACAATATCTTTATATTCAACTTCAGCTTCAGCTAATGCAGAGGAAGACTCAATACACCAATGGACAGGCTTTGACCCAAAGTAGACATGATTATTATCTATAATCTTAGATAAGCTTTTCACAATTCCTGCCTCAACTTCTTTATCCATACTAGTGTAAGGATTATCCCAGTCTGCAAATACCCCTAATCTTATGAAATCTGCTTTTTGCTTTTCTATTTGTTTTCTTGCAAATTCTCTACAGGCAGCAACAAAAGCATTGGGATTATCTTTAAATTTTCCTTTCCCATATTTTTTTTCTACTTGTAGTTCAATTGGCAAACCATGGCAATCCCAACCTGGAGTGAATGGAGTGTGGTATCCTGACATAATTTTAGATTTAATGATGAAATCTTTTAAAATTTTATTCACTGCATGACCTATGTGTATATCGCCATTGGCATATGGTGGTCCATCATGAAGTATATATTTTTGATTTTTGATTGATCAAGTGTTTTTTGAAATATAGAATGTTGAGCCCATGATTTGAGAATATCAGGCTCTCTGTTAGGTAGATTAGCTTTCATAGGAAAGTCTGTTTTAGGTAAGTTTAGAGTATCTTTATATTCCATATTTTTTGCTATTGATTATTGCATATTTATGATCCTCATTCATTTGTTTAATGAGCTCATCTTCATTACTAAATTTAATTTGCTTCCTAATTTCCTCAAGAAAATATACTTCAATATTTTGACTGTAAATATCCTCATCGAAGTCTAAGATAAATACTTCAAGTATCTTTTCTGAACCATTGAACGTTGGTTTGTTGCCTAGGGAGGCTAATCCAACATAATTTTTTTCCTCAATCACAGTTCTCGTTAGATACACACCATCAAGAGGATAATCATATTCTAATCTTATATTCGCAGTTGGATAACCAAGCTTTCGTCCTAGTTTTTCTCCTGATACAACAGTCCCCGAGAGCATATAATCTCTCCCCAAACACTCTCTTGCTCCAATAATGTCACCTTGATTAAGTAAGTTTCTAATTCTTGAACTACTAATTTTAACGCCATATGCGTTTCAAGCTTTGGCACTATTAATTCAAAAGCTTTCTTGCTATTTTTTTTCTAAGTTTTCTATATCTCCTGATCTATCTTTACCAAACTTAAAGTTTTCTCCGATTATTAAATATTGAGCGTTTAATTTTTTTATTAATATCTCTTCACAGAAAAAATCTGCTGAGTAATCTTTTATTTCATTGAAATCGATAGAAAGTAGTGTGTTTATTTTATATGAACTTAGAATGGACTCTTTGATTTTGTTATCATAGAGTCTTTGTACAGTATCAGGACTAAATATCTCTTTTGGTAATTTATTAAATGTAAAAATCAGAGATTCAACATTATTCTTAGTTGAAATCTCCTTTGTTTTGTTTATGAGAGCTTGATGACCTTTATGTACACCATCAAAGTTGCCAACCGTAATAGCTTTTGGATTTTTAGATACATCGCTAAGATTATTCAATATTTTCATATTTTAAATTTACTCAATCTCACACCGAACAAACGCAGAAAAACATAATATACTATCGCGCCAGTTATAATATAAGCTAACAGTGAGCCAATTCTCTCATAAGGAGATAAATCATCTCCAAAAATAGATACATCAAAACTTAGGTATATTACTAATCCCATAGCAATTGCAGATATTATAATTTTCAGCGAAACCATGTTAAAGAAAATATTATTTTTGATTATATTAATCTTTTTCAATCTTAAACTCATTAGTATTACTTGGGCCCATGCAGATAAAGATGTCGCTAAGGCAATAAACGCGTGAGCTCCCTCGAAAGGGTGTCGTAAATAAATAAAAACGACAGTTAGGTTAGCTATTATATTAAGCAATATTCCAAACAAAGAATATATTACAGGTGTCTTCATGTCTTGCCTCGAGTGGAAAGCTGTGACAAGTATCTTCATAAAAATAAAAGCAGGCAACCCTAGGCTGTATGTGATTAAACTCAGAGAAGTCATTCTCGCATCATAAGACTGGAAGCTTCCATACATAAATAATGATGACACTATAGGAGCCGAGAGAATAATTAGTCCAGCCATAGATGGGATAGCTATTAGCAGTGAGAGTTTAGTAGATTTTTCTAAAGTTTCTGAATAATCATCCATTCTGCTTTTTTGAAAATATTCAGATAATACTGGGAGCATTACAATCGATATAGCTATACCAAAGATAGCTAATGGTAATTCGATTAACCGATCAGAGAAATATAGCCAACTTATACTTCCTGTAATAAGCAATGAGGCTACAATAGTATCAATTAATAAATTTACTTGAACCGCTGCAGTACCAATAATCGCAGGACCCATAAGTTTAATTACTTTAACAGATCCTTTATTAGAAAAATTAATTTTAGGTATTTTTAAAAATCCAAGCTTATACATCAGCGGCAGTTGTATTATTAGCTGTACGACTCCTGCTACTAGAACACCATATGATAACGACACTATTGGGATGACAAAGAGTGTCGTTGAGAAAATTGTAAAAACAATTAAGCTTAGGTTTAAAAAAACTGGTGTAATACCAGATAAAATAAATCTGTTGTAACTATTAAATATTCCAGAGCACATAGCCGTCAAGGAAATAAATAATAAATAAGGGAATGTTACATAAAGCATTTCTGATGCTAGCGTTAGCTTAGTAGGGTCATTAATAAAACCTGGAGCAAACAAATATATTAATTCCTCAGAGAAGTACATACCAAGAAGAGTAATCACTAGAAGTACGAAGAAAAGATTACCAAAAATGAATTGAATAAACTCATAAAGCATCTCAGGTTTAGTCAATTTGTATTCTTGAAGTACTGGAACAAATGACTGAGTAAAAGCACCTTCCGCAAATAGTCTTCTAAAAAAATTTGGTATCTTAAAAGCAACAAAGAAGGCATCTGTGTTGGCGCCAGCGCCAAAATAGTTAGCAAAAAGCACGTCTCTAAGAAAACCTGTTAGCCTAGAAATAAGTGTTGTAAGGCCAAATTGGCTTGAGGACTTAATTATTGATACTTTTTTATTTTCCGATTCTTCTGTCATAAAGTGCGTATTATATTGACACTAGTCTACTAGACTGAGATAATCTTGGTTTATTTTACCCATTATTGGAGATAATTACATTGGCAAATACCGCGCAGGCAAGAAAAAGAGTCAGACAGGCTTCAAAGGCAAGAGTAGCAAATGCTGCTAAGAAATCTCAGTTCAGAACTAGCATCAAGAATGTCCTAAAATCAATCTCGGAAAAAAATGCTGAGCAGTCTAAGAAAGACTTCATAACTGCTGTTTCATGCATAGACAAGCTTGCAGCTAAAGGCATAATTCACAAAAATAAAGCCGCTAGACATAAGGCTAGGCTTAATAGCAAAATTAAGTCTCTATAACTATCAAGTTATCCACATGAATGAGTTCTTTGCTGAACTCACTACCCAATTCCTCTGCAATAGCATCTGTGGTTTTCCCTTTTGCCCTCATAACATCCTCAGATGAGTAGTTCACTATTCCTTTTGCTATACATGAGTGATTGCTATCCATGCATTGAATCACATCGCCTTTCTCAAAATATCCCTCGACAGCACTCACACCCACGAGAAGAAGACTATTATTATCATTTATAGCTTTACAGGCACCATCATCAATTATGATTGATCCTCTACTATCTGTTGTATCCAACCACTGCTTTTTTGCACTGATTTTTTTTTCACTTGGTATGAATAGTGTGCCGGCATTATTATTCGTAAATATATTATTGAGAATATTTTTCTCTAATCCATTTGCTATGACTGTGTATGTATTTGATAGAGCAGCTCGTTTAGCTGCTTGTATTTTAGTGATAAATCCTCCGGTACCAATCTCACTATGAGTACTAAAGTCAGAATCAAACTCTTTTAGATCCTCAATTTTAATCCTATTAATCAGTTTGGCGTCTTTATAGCTATCAGGATTTTTATCATACATACCTTTTTGATCAGTGAGAATTATAAGTAAATCTGCATCTACTAGATTCGCTATCATGGATGCTAAATTATCATTATCACCAAACTTGATTTCCTCAGTTGATACAACATCATTTTCATTAATAATTGGTATCACTCCATTATTTAATAATTCCTCCAGCGTTCCTTTAATATTTAAGTAGCGAACTCTATCATTGATATCATTATGCGTTATGAGTACTTGTGCAGTTTGAAAATCATGTTCAGAAAATATTTTCTCATACATTAACATAAGCTTTTGTTGCCCAACCGCTGCTAGTGACTGAAGCTTTTTAATATCTTTTGGCTTATTTTTAACATCCATTACCTTCATGCCTTGTGATATTGCCCCCGAGGTTACAAGCATTACCTCCTTATTCTCCTTCAAGAATTTAGTTATATTAGTGCATATTCCATTAATGATCATGTCATCTCGATTATCAATAATAGAACTGCCTAACTTGATAATGATTTTACTCGCTTTATTTAATTCTATTCTCATATTTTAGAAACTCATAAATATTATCTGTTAATTCTTCTATCCCAATCTTAGTAACAGTGGATACAAAATACACAACAAGTTTTGTCATATTAAACTTATTTCTTAGATCATTTAATTCCTCATTACTTACTAAGTCTATTTTATTAATGACGATCCATAAATCTTTTTTGATTAATGTTTCATCATATGACTCTAGCTCATGATGTATTTTTTCAATCTCATCCGTTATCATCTCATATGTTTTATTAGAGCCGTCAATAATATTTAATAGCATTTTAGTTCGGCTTATATGCTTTAAAAACTGTGTTCCTAGACCAACTCCAGTAGAGGCACCCTCTATTATTCCAGGAATATCAGCAACAACAAACTTCTCATAATCTGAATATAGAACGACACCGAGATTAGGTGTTAGTGTAGTGAATTCATAATCAGCTATCTTAGGCCTCGCCATACTGACAGCTTGTAAAAAAGAACTTTTACCAGCATTAGGTAAACCGACAAGACCAACATCAGCTAGAACCTTCAAGACAATTTTTATTTCTCTAGATTCACCCTCCTTGCCTAAAGTTTTCTTTCTTGGCGCTCTATTCGTAGAGGTTTTAAATCGAACATTTCCAAAACCATGTTCACCTCCTTTTGCTACAATAAATGTTTTATCTTCCTTATCCAAATCACATAACTCTTCATTTGTAATATTGTCTGTTATTACACAGCCGAGAGGAAGGTCAATTATAAGATCATCACCATTTCTTCCATGTTTATTTCTACTGCCTCCAGCTTTGCCATTTTCAGCAGTAAATATGCTCTTATTCCTGAAATCAGCAAGAGTATTTAGGCTATCGGTTCCTCTTATTATTATCGAACCACCATTACCACCATCTCCACCATCTGGCCCACCATAAGGTATATATTTTTCTCGTCTGAAACTCAGGCAGCCAGAACCACCATTGCCTGCTCTGACTGTTATGACAGTTTCATCAATAAATTTCATAGCGATGAAGGTGTGTTTTAGTGTTTTGTTGGAAGAACGCTAACAAACTTATGTTTATTAGGTCCTTTTTTATGAAAATGAACGTAACCATCACTTGTCGCAAATAGCGTATGGTCTCTACCACAGCCTACGTTTTCGCCTGCTTTAACCGGAGTTCCTCTTTGTCTTAAGATGATGTTGCCAGCGTGAACGAATTCACTACCATATTTTTTTACGCCAAGCCTCTTAGACTCTGAGTCTCTTCCATTCTTTGTGCTACCGCCTGCTTTCTTATGTGCCATGTTACTTAATCGACTCTATTTTAATTTCTGAGAAACCCTGCCTGTGACCTTGAGTCCTCATATAGTGTTTTCTTCTTTTGAATTTTACTATTCTTACCTTTGGATATCTACCATGTTTTTGGATAGTTGCCTTGATTTTAATAGAAGATAGAGATTTTTTATCAATAACTGAATCATCATCCTTGAATGCCATCAGTATATTACTAAGTTCAATCTTGCTTCCTTCTGGCTCAGAAAGTAGGTCAACACGAATAACGTCGCCTTCAGCTATATTATATTGATGTCCACCTTGTTTGATAATTGCATTCATAATGTTGTGAATTGAGTGATTCTACCTTTATTTTTTCAAATAATAAACCACTTTATCCCGTTTTTGATTGAGTAAATATGATATATTTTTCTGACCATGACTATCTTGAATGAAATAAATGATCAATTATCGAACGAAATTGATGATTTGAACGCTTTTCTAAAAAAAGTAACTACAACAGAAATACCCCTTATTAATACACTTTCAAGTCATATGATCGATAGCGGGGGAAAACGTATTAGACCAATTATTGTATTTTTAATATCAAAGATAATGTCTAATGAGAAAAAAGTCATAGAGTCTGCTGCAATCATTGAACTAATCCATGCTGCCACATTGCTTCACGACGATGTAGTCGATCAATCCGATGTGAGGCATAACATAAATACTGCAAATAAACTTTGGGGTAATGATAGCGCTGTACTTGTCGGAGATTTTTTGTACTCGAGAGCATTTGAGTTGATCGTGGAGATAAACAGGGAGAGGGTATACAAAATACTTGCTGAGACAACCAATAAGATATCTCAAGGAGAGGTAATGCAATTGATGTACAAAGAGAAGATTATCGAGGATAAAGAGAAATATATTGAAATAGTTTATCTAAAAACTGGAAAATTATTTGAGGCTTCAGCACTGGTTGCTATGGATATCGCAGGTAGTAGTAATCATGATTGGGCCAAACAATTTGGCAAAAATTTCGGAATCGCATATCAACTAAGAAACGATTATCTTGACTATTTTGGCGACGACAATGAAACAGGAAAAAATATTGCTGAAGATTTATCGGAGGGGAAGTCTACACTACCTTTAATACACAGCTACATTAACTCTAATACAAATGACAAGAGTATTATTGAAAACATTTTTAATAACAAAATCCTCTCAGACACTGATAAATTGCGGGAAATATTTATCAAAAATGGCTCAGATAAATACACATTAGAAGCAATAGATACATATACTCAAAATGCGATCGATGCTGTGGAGAGTAACAGTAGTTATGAGAAAGCTTTGATTGATCTGACACGCTATTGTTCTACAAGAACTAGATAGATGGAAAAGGATACTTACCTTTGATTATTTCAGTAAGAGTTTTACCAGTTGAGTATCCATCCATAAACCTTCTCCCAAAGAATAATTTCAGCATCCAGTAACTCATTCGTTGTTTTTTATACAAGACTTTTGCACCTCGATTATAAAGCGCTAATTCTTTTTTCATACCATCAAGAAAATTAGTATATTTTTCGAAGACTACATCTGGTATCTCACTATCTTTAATTGCATTACCGATGTATTTACCAGAAATAACTGCGTTATATATACCCTCTCCTAATAAAGTCTCCGCGAAACCTGCCGCGTCTCCAATTAAATACATTCTCTTCGAACTTGGCTCATAGCATTTGCCTTCTGTGCCTATTGGGAAGCCTGTTATGTGCTCGAGTTGATCGCATTCGAGCTCTTCTCTCACAAAATCTAAAAGGTCATTTTTTCGCGGTTTTGGACATGAAGGATCAAATATTAAATTGCCAATTCCAACATTATAGTGATCTTGTTTGGGGAATATCCAACTGTATCCAAGTTTGTTAAATACAAATTTAGTTGGAACGTTTTTCTTAGAGTTTTCCCTTTTGACTAATCCCTCGAAGGCAAACACAGGATTTTTATATTTTAGATTAGTGATTAATCTTCTAGTTGTGCTGTTAGCTCCATCTGCCCCAATGAGATACTTACATCTTAATGTTTCGTTGTTCGTCTGAACAACAACTCCCTCATCATCTTCTGATATTTTCTCAACTTTTGAATTAATGAAATCTGCTCCCTTTTTTATAACAAAATTAAAAAATAGTGATCAAACTCCTCTCTGATAACCATCTTGCAAGCACCTAGCTCGTTGTTTAAATCTACAGTTTTCCCATTAGTAAATTTAAATAACATCTTGTCGGAGTTATGCTGACTTAATGCTTTGATGTCAAAAGGTAGTTCTGCTATGGTCTTCGGTGTTAGTCCGCCTGCACAAGACTTATGTCTTGGGAAATTGCTTTTATCTATGATTACTACGCTTTTACCCGCATCACGCAAGACGTTTGCAGCCATGGACCCAGCAGGACCTGCTCCAATTATTACTATGTCTGTTTTAATGTCCATATTTAGTGCTACATGCTCCATTTAGGCGCAAATAAATAAATAAAATAAATTTGTATTACCTAAAACTAATTCAGAAATGAGTATTTTACAAACCTTTTTAATTTTTATCTTTCGCACTATTTTGGCACACTAATTGCACTATATTAAACATTGAATGAGGTAAAATTATGATCAAATACATCTATCTAGGGGTAGCTTGTGGACTCCTGTTTCTGTTAAATGCTGATGTTGCATTAGCGTCTGACGGTCAAATTTCTAATGCTAATACAGCTTGGATATTAACTTCTACAGCACTAGTTCTTATCACATTACAGATCTGCTTGTTTCTTGATAGCATGTAGGCATGTGTAAAGCAAAATGAATTCTGTCTGATGCTGTGGAATGCAATGTAATTCATCTTGCTGCTAGAACAGTAGATTATTGTTCTCCGAATATTCTATCAATCCATTCTGAGACTTGCATGAGTGGATGATGAGAGAAAATAATAAATTTGTTCTGTTGCTGATATGGCTTTCAGTTGACTTCGGTTTATAACCCCCTGCACGTTATCCTGAATATGTTCAAATTGATATCGAAAATACTTACTTTCGATCAGTGACTTAATTTTATCTGTCATCACATATAGTTTCATAACTTAAGATCATCATATTCCAGAGAATACTGATTGAATTGGCAATTGTTTTGATGAGAGAATTATAATTTTAAATCACTGATGTTCCGTAATTCACAAATTAGAATGTTGAGAATGATTGCTATGTGTTCTAAACTTTGTCGCCTCTCATATGAACACAATCATGTTTCGAGTCCTTTTATCCTTAGATATGTGTAGATCGTTATCTGTATTATTTCCATGGAGTTTTATAGACTAAAGATTAATAGTTTTAATAAATATGATATGTAGCTATATGAAAAGATATTCATCAGATTCAAGCGTTATATTTCAGACGTGAACATGCAATAAGAGTTTTAGATGTCTTCTACTATCAACCAATGAAACTCATGAAATATGAGGTGAAGAATCCGGAGCATCGAAATGCTCTGGGTCGGTTGGTTTGGTTTCAATGCAGGCTCTGCATTAGCTGCTGATCAATCTGCGGGTATGGCAATGCTTGTAACACATATCGGGGCTGCATCAGGATCTCTTGCGTGGATGTTCAGAGAATGGTCAAGATCTGGAAAACCAAGTGTTCTGGGAATAGTTACAGGTATGGTTGCTGGCCTGGGAACTATTACTCCTGCATCTGGTTTCGTTGGGCCAATGGGAGCGTTGGTGATCGGAACATTGGCTGGATTAATATGCTATGAGGCTACGCAGTATATTAAGAATAAAATTAATATCGACGATTCACTTGATGTCTTTCCAGTTCATGGAGTAGGCGGGATATTGGGCACACTCCTCACTGCCATTTTTGCTTCCTCTCAATTTGGTGGTTTAGGCATGGAGAATTCCATATCTGATCAATTTTTGATTCAACTATTTGGTGTAGTCTTTACAATTATTTGGTGCACCATTTTCACAATAGTTGCAATTAAAGTTGCTGAAATTTTCACAGGTAATTTGAGAGTTACCAACGAAGATGAGGAAACTGGTGTTGATATATCCTCTCATGGTGAGTCAAGCTATAACTAACTATAGTCTGATGACATTCGTAGTTAAGGTGTTACCGTGTAAAGATATTACACGGTAACCATTACTAAGGCTTCTATCAACATTAAAATTATCTGACTGTGCTTCAAATTGATAGCATGTAGACGGCGATGTGTAAAAGCAGACATTGTTAATTCTTTTGTAAAATTCTTGATGAACATGTCCGGAAAATACGTTAAATGTAATGTCATTATGCTTTAGCATAAATTGAACAAGTAGATTATTGTTCTCCGTAATATTCATATCAATCCATTCAGAGTTAACTTTTATGAGTGGATGATGACAGAAAATAATAACATTTGTTCTGTTTGCTGATAATTGGTTCTCCGAGGTTTTCAATTTCTCTCTGGTTTATAACCCCCTTCACGTTATCTTGAATATGTGTGTCAAAATTAAATATCGAAAAATACTTACTTTTGCATTCCAGTGACTCTAATTTTATCTGGTCATCACATATAAGTTTCATCATACTAAGATCATCATGATTGCCAGGGAGAATACTCACATTGAATTCAAATTGTTTTATGAGTGAGCTGATATTCTTATAGGATTCGTGGGTAAAATCACTAGATAGATCTCCAGTAATTACCAAATTAGAATGTTTAGAATGATTGGCGCTAATGTGTTCTAAAACCTTTGTCAGCCTCTCATATGGAACACAATCATGTTTCGAGTCACTTTTATCCTTAGATATGTGTAGATCTGTTATTTGTATTATTTCCATGATGATTTTATAGCACTAAAAGATTAATATTTTAATAAAATATGATATATTAGCCCTCACTTATGAAAAAGATATTCATCCAGATTACAAGCCGTAATATTTCATGACGTGACATGCAATAAGAGTTTTTATTGTCTTCTACTATCAAGACCAATGAAACCATGAAATATGAGGATGGGAATGAATATCCGGTATACAAGATCGAGACATCCTCTGAGTCACATCCTTTCTATACAGGCAAAGGACGTATTGAGACTAAAGAAGGTCGTGTAGCCAAATTTAAGAAAAAATACGCTAAAAAATAACCTTTTATACTCCTGAAATTTTTCAAATATATGTTGACAGACCCTTGTTCCTGTCATATTGTTATGGACAGAAAGTAGACAGAGTTGATATATATTAGACAAAACTTATATATTAATACTCTAATCTACTTAATTAATTGACAAAATGCGGACAAAGGAGGCAATTATGTCAACAATATTTGCAAACATTAAGTATTTGCTTGCACCATCACTAATTCTAGTAACACTAGCAGGTGTGATTGCAGGTGGAATGCTTTCTTGGATTGGTGTTGCACTTTTAGGAGTAGGTGTCATCGTTGATACTATTCTTCGTAAGCAAGCTTCAAGCTCAATGCACAAAGAAGACGGTACTACTAAAGCAAGCCCAACATTCCAAAACATGGTAATGTACCTAATGTTACCAGTATTCGTATTACTACAACTTGCATTAGCATGGAGAGTATACGGATTCATGACAGGTGTACCAGTAGAAATAACAGCAACATGGTTCGGTCTAATTCCTGTATATAGCGGGATTACCTCATTAGATTTAATCGGTGCAGTATTATCAACAGGTATATTTGCTGGTATCGGTATTATTTATGGTCATGAGTTATCACACTGCAAAGGCTTTGCATTCATTATTTCAAGAATGACAATGGGTCTTTCAGGTTCAGCTCATTTCTGCTATGCACACGTATACAACCATCACCTAGAACTTGCTAGTGAAGATGATCCTGCAACTGCACCTCGCGGTCGTACAATTTATGGTCACTACTTACTATCATACCTAGGACAATCAAAATTCGTGTTTAACATGGAAAAAGAAAGACTTTCAAGAATGGGAGTACCTTTCATTTCATGGCAAAACCGTTGGATTCGTGGTTATATGATGTCAGTACCTTCAGCTGTATTATTCTTTATGGCTGGTGGCTGGATTGGTATCGCAGCACTTGCTACAGTGTGGGTAATTTCAAACTTTGAATTAGAAGCTTTGAACTATCTTGAGCACTATGGCTTAATCCGTGTTAAAGACCAACCAATTGACTATCGTCATAACTGGGACAACAACACATTGTTCACAAGCTGGTTCTTCATTGAAATCGGTCGTCAAGCTGACCACCATGATCGTGGAGAAACACATTTCTGGGAACTTGAAAACGTAGGCGCACCTAACACAGGTTGGGGCTACTTTACAATTTTCGCGCTAGCACTAGTACCACCACTATGGCACTGGTATATGCGTAAAAGATTAGCTAACTTGGGACGAAAAATTCGCAACAGCTGAAGAAAAGGTATCGCTAACAGAATCAACAAAGAAGTTGGTTACGAAGGTACTTCATTCAAAGGCGACGAGCTATCTTTCCCTGTAGAAAACTAATATAGGAAATATCAAGAATCAAAAGGACTTGATGCACCCCCTCTTTTGAGGGGGTGTTTTTTTATTGGTTCTCGCGATCTCTTTTCTCTGGAACATATGTTAAGCCTAAGCTAATTAGCGCAGCTTTTTCATTTCTATAAATATTGTTATCCAGTTGTATGGATTGTTATCACCATAGTGCACCTGAGACTTTCTTCCATCACTAGATCTGGTAATTAAAGTCAGATCCTCATCACCTTTACGTCGATAGTGTTTATATTTGGCAAAGCCTGTATCAATAACCTTAACCTTTCCTCTGTAAGTCTTCCCAGTAAAGATTAATCGCAGTTCACTAATTATGCCTCTCAAGCCATCTCGATTAAATCCTGCACTTAAGTGTGATATTAGATTAGTAGTGAAAGCATATAGTCTTCTCATTACCATCAACCTCTAACTTGCAACTAATACACTTATGCTTTAGACCTACTGTCGTGAGGAGTCTTTACAATAATTAGGGTTTGCAAGACCGCCTTTAATATTTTTAGGTAGCACGATCTCAAAATGACTATTTTTATTTTTCACAGTATAAGGCTGTATCTTTATTTTACTGTTGCATATTATCGCTCTTAGCTCGTCATTAATTTCAACTGAAGGTATTCCCGTATACCTCTTACTATCTTTGAAAAACGTTGCTTTTATAGAACCAGAATATGCTCCAATTTTCGACGAACTTAGTGGGTTGTCAAGTTCCGCTGTAGTTTCATGATTTCTCATTTCTTTCTCCTCTTTAGTGTTTTTACTGATCAGTAATGGCACACAATCTAGAGTTCAAATGCCAAAAAAAAACCATCATGCTAAAGCAGTGATGGTTACTGATCGCTTTAGCTCTTTTACGCCTGCAAGCTGATGTTCAAATTAGGCGTATGCTTATTACATCATCTGATCTAATCACTGTCAACTTTTTTGTTGAAAGGATGGTATAGATTATCGATTAAGTTTAACTCAATCTCTCTGTTTTCAAGACCCATGACCTCTCTATCTGTATCTGTTGCATCCTCATATGAAAGAAAAATTTTATCCCAAATAGTAAAGATACTGGCATAGTTAGCCTCTCGTGACTTTCTAACTCTCGTATGGTGATTAGTATGATATTTGGGTGTTACAATAAATTTTGATAGGGAAGCATCAAATTTTTCATTGATTCTAATGTTGCTGTGATGAAATTGTACAGAGAGTACAAGGATAATCTCATAGAATAAAAACTCTGCAAGTGTAATTCCAAAAAATAAGATAATAACTGATTTGTACAGCGTAGATAAAATAAGTTCACCTATATGAAATCGAAGTGAGGTCCCCACATCCATATGTGTATCTACATGGTGGACAAAGTGAAACCGCCAAAGAAATTGATTTTTGTGATTGAACCTATGCCACCAATACATAGCAATATCCAATATTAAAAAACTTATAATAAATTTAATAATATTGTAATCAGCTACGAGATATAAGAGACCAAATTGATTTTCTGTCACAAGCAAAAGCATTGGCATCAAAATGAAGAGAACAGGTAATCTCATTATAACTGTGTTGAACAATGCGATAGTAGAATGGAATAGTAGCCTTTTATAGCGTCTAGTTTTCCATGCTCTATTGGAGTATTTAGTCTCTAGGAAAAAAAATAAAATAAACCCTAAAATAAAAAAGGAAAGCTTTAAACTAGTTAGAGTCTCTATAGTCATAATTCATTATATCATTTCTTGAATAATTACTGATATACTATTGTGATGACAGATTCAGAGAGACATCGATTAAGTTTAATTATCGCAACACTTGGACCTTCTACTGATAATGAAAAAGAGCTCATTACAATGCTAATGGCCGGCATTGCAAGACAGTGGACAGACGGAGTGGATATAGCACGAGTACTTCACAGTGACGGAGAGGATCTGGCTAGGCAGAGGATTGACACATTTAGAGAACAATCAAAGAAAAGAAACTTGTCAACATCAGTCTACTTGGATACTGATGGATCTGACATGGACAGCTATCTAGCTTTTGCAAATGATGTCGTCCCAGAGATTGTCACATTTGATAAAAGTAATGGATTGGACTTTTTCAAGTCTATAAAAGATAAGCTGAATCAAGAGAGTAAATTATGTGTGAGAGTAAAACTGGGAGAGAGCACAGAGGATTTAGATGATTATTTTAAGGAATGTGATTACTCAATGATCGAGCTAGATTCAAAAGTTATACATGATGAAAAAATTGTTAAAAGATCGAAAGATAATGGCTGCGAGCCTATATATCTAGCTTTAATCCCTACATTAATGTCTGGTCAAGTTCAGTCAAGAGAAGAAAATTTTGAAATTGGTCATACTCTTGAAGAAGGATTTGATTTAGTAGCTCTATATCAAGAGACAGCTCACGGTCCATATGCTGCTAGATCAGTTAAGTGTATAGATGAAATAAGCGTTGAGTCTGAAAAACTTAGAGTGAATCCATTTCAGGATACTTTAGATAAATTTTTATCTTTCTTTAAGAAAAAATAACTAACCTGGGGGCCAGCCTAGAGTTCTGTTAGCAAGCACATGTATGTGTAAGTGGAAGACAGTTTGACCTGCTTCACTACCATTGTTTATAACAAGTCTATAATCTTTTATTCCTTCTTTTGACATTTCATTTTTGATAGCAATCATAGAGGTGATCGATCAACGCCATGATCCGTTCAGACAAATCGGAAATACCCCTAATTTCTTTCTTTGGTATTGCTAAGTAATGGATAGGGGCCTGAGGGCTTATATCCTCAATGATTATACATGTATCATCCTCAAATATTATATTAGCTGGTATCTCTCTATCAATAATTTGTGAAAATATAGATTTCTCTTTCATTTTGGTGGCTGATATGGATTTTGCATGAATTGTGTTTTGAATTTCTCTAATTCAGTGTGCGGCATAGGCCCATCATTACTTTTATGATCGCTAGACTTATCCTCTAGCATATTTTTTAGGAGTTCATTATTCTCTTTTTGAAGTTTGATGAGTCTGTTCATAAACACTAATCCAATTACCGTAGTAAGAATAAAGAATATGAGTAGAAGTAGTATGACTATATTCACTGTACTTCTTTTAATTTATCGATTACTTCTTCTACATGCCCTTTTACTTTTACGTTTCTCCACGCATGTAGTATTTTGCCACTTTCGTCAATTATAAAAGTCGACCTATCAACTCCCATATATTTCCTTCCATATAAACTTTTCTCTTTGATAACATCAAAACTCTTACATAATTTTTCTTCTGGGTCAGATATCAAGGGAAATTTAAAACCATGCTTTTCTATAAACTTCTCATGTAAACTCAATTTGTCTCTTGATACACCAACTACGTTTGCTTTCAGCTTTTTTATTTTAGAAAGATTATCATTAAATTCTATACTTTCTGTAGTACATCCTGGCGTAAGATCCTTTGGGTAGAAATATAGTATCAACTTCTTGTCCAAAAAATCATAAAGCTTACTCTTTTTTGTATCTGTGCATTCAATTTTTAAATCTTTTGCTTTTGTATTTATTTTTCCATTAGCCATAATTACTCCTAATTAACTTTTCTAGCACTTTCGATTAGCATGATAGGGACACCATCTTTGATAGGATAGGCTAGCCCAGACTCTTTACATATCAATTCATTTTTAGTCTTATCATATTCCAGTTTGCCACCTGATTTGGGACAAACGAGAATCTTTAAAAGATCATCATTCATACATTAGAAATATATTTCATATAAATCAAAATTCAAGTGATTTACTTATTTTAATATGCAATAATAATTTCGATGAAAATTTATTTATCTTTATTAACTCTTACATTCAGTATTACATCTTTTGCATTTATGAGTGGCATAGATCCAAGTCGTGACACACAAGGTGAGATAGACATTATAGGTGCAACAATACCTTTAGCACCTCCTAGTGCATCTGTTAATGCAGGATATGTTAAATTCACAAATACGTCTGACAAAGATGTAGAATTCCACAGTTTTACAAGTCCAGTCTATGATAGTGTTGAAATGCATGTTATGGAATTCAAATCTGGAACTGCAAAAATGAAACAAGCTAAAATGATTCTTGTACCAGCAAATGACAGTATAGAGCTTAAACCAGGTGGTACTCATCTTATGCTGATTGGACCAAGAAGAGATATCAAAGCTGGTGAGCAAATACTAATGATTGCCCAAGATAGCCTTGAGAGAAGATTTATGCTTAAGTTCAATGTCGTTGACTTTAGAGAGTCAAAAGTAAATGATCAAAATGATCATGGACACCATAATCACTAATCTTATTTAGACTTGTTTTTTCTTGAATCATCCATACATTCAGATTATGGATATAAATAATATAAAATTTACTGACAAAGTGAGAGAAATTTTCTCATTGTCCGATCAAAAGGCAAAACAGTATAAGCATCAACATATCGATAATGTACATGTGCTATTGTCTATTCTAGATACATCATGTCTTGGTAGAAAGTTATTAGAAGTCTCTAAGCTTAATCTAGACAAACTTAGAGTTGAGTGTATGGATGAAATTAACTCGCTTCCTGTTATTTCCAACATCAATGAAAAAACTGAGATTACATCCAGTTTATATAATGTCTTAAAAAGCTCAGAGAGTGAATCACGAAGTGTGGGAGACACATATGTTGCCTCAGATATCTTGGCTGTGCAGATTCTTAATGACAAATACTCCAAAGATAGTCAAAAAAATACTGAGTTCGATGTAAATGCAGTTAAGGCCAATCTTTTGTTGGACAGAGAAAAAAACAAAATTATGACTGCCTCAGCAGAAGACAGTGCATCCTCAGTATCAGAGTATTTAATTGACATAACAAAACAAGCAGAGGAAGGAAAGTTGGACCCTGTAATTGGTCGTGACACGGAGATCAGGCGAACAATTCAAGTTCTGCAAAGACGAACAAAAAATAATCCTGTGCTAATTGGTGAGCCAGGAGTCGGTAAAACAGCCATTATCGAAGGCTTAGCACAAAGAATAATTAATAAAGAGGTACCATCTGGCTTAAAAGACAAAATAATAATGCAACTTGATCTAGCAGCGCTTTTGGCAGGTTCTAAATTTAGAGGCGATTTTGAAGAGAGATTAAAATCAGTAATTAAGGAAATAGAAAAAAATAATGATAAATATATTTTATTCATAGATGAAATACACACTATGGTTGGTGCAGGCAAAGCCGAGGGATCATTAGATGCAGGAAATATGCTCAAACCGGCACTTGCACGTGGAGAGCTCCATTGTATAGGTGCAACGACACTTGATGAATTTAGAGAAAACATTGAAAAAGACCCAGCGCTTGAAAGAAGATTTCAAAAGGTAATTATTGAACAACCCTCGCAAGATGAGACAATTGCAATTCTAAGGGGTCTAAAAGAAAAATATGAAATACATCATGGAGTCTCAATTTCAGACTCATCAATCATAGCTGCTACTAGACTCTCCACAAAATACATTACAGACAGAAATCTACCAGATAAAGCAATAGATCTTATCGATGAATCTGCAAGCTTAATTAGAATGGAAATCGATTCAAAACCTGAGGATTTAGATGAACTTGAGAGAAAAATTATTACATTAAAGATAGAAAAAGAGGCTCTTGCCAAGAGTCAAGATGATGAGGGTGACGCAATAGATGAAATTTTAAATAAACTAAAAGATCTAGAGAAAAAATATAATGAACTAGAAAAAGTTTGGGTCCGAGAGAAAGATATTTTGAATAAATCAAATGCCCTCAAATCTCAGCTAGAAGAATCAAGATTGCAACTGGAGAGTGCTAAAAGAAATGGTGATCTAATGAAGATGGCAGAACTAAGACATGGAGTTATTCCTGAAATTGAAAATAGTCTAAAAGATTCAGAAACCATTAATCACAAGGATTTAAAACTTCTCCGTAATAGAGTAACTGAGGAGATAGTAGCAAATGTTGTATCGAAATGGACAGGCATCCCAATTTCATCAATGATGTTGTCTGAAAAAGAAAAATTACTCAACTTAGAAAAAAAATTATCTGAATCTGTTGTGGGACAAGAGAGAGCTGTTACTGCTGTGAGCAATGCGATCAGAAGGTCTAGGGCTGGCATATCAGATCCAGATAAACCTAATGGAGTATTTCTATTTCTTGGACCTACGGGAGTTGGTAAAACAGAACTTACAAAGGAATTATCAAGACAGCTATTTGATAACATAGATTCACTCATTAGATTGGACATGTCAGAATTTGCTGAAAAACATAATGTGTCAAGATTTATTGGCGCGCCTCCAGGCTATGTTGGGTACGAGCAAGGAGGATCACTCACTGAGATAGTCAGAAGAAAACCATATTCAATTGTATTGTTGGATGAGATAGAAAAAGCTCACCCTGAAGTTTTAAATATCCTTCTTCAACTATTCGATGACGGAAGATTAACTGATGGTCAGGGCAGGGTTATTGATTTTAAGAATACAATTATTGTTATGACTTCCAATCTTGGCGCTGAGTATTTCAGTGAGCCTAACGTTGATCTAAAAAATAAAATAAAAGATGTTATACAGAATAGTTTCAGACCCGAATTTATTAATAGAATTGATGATATTATTGCATTTAACAAACTTAGTGCAGAAAATTTAAAAACTATAACTATCAATCAACTATCTCAATTATCTCAGAGAGTATATCGTGACATGGCAATTGAGACAATTTTTGATACCTCTGTGATTGATTATTTATCAAAGGTCGGTGATAACAACATTTATGGAGCTAGACCTATAAAGAGAAAAATTCAAACGCAGATTGAGAATGAATTATCTAAGTTGATTATCTCTGATGATATTATTAAAGGTGGGAGTTATACTATCAGCTTCACAGACGGTAGACTAGTATCAACGCTTAATCAAAAGCAGATACAATCAAATCCATCTTCTTGATTTTGCTTTGTAGCTTTCATAATCAACCCCGAATAACTTTCTCAAATAAGTTTCCTCTCTTTTAATTATAAAATAATGTAAAGTAATTGCAGTGAAAATAGACATTAAACTGATGTGCAAAAAACTAAGTGATATTCCAAGACCAATTTGAAAAATAACTAAAGCAAGATACATAGGATTTCTAATATATTTATAAATACCACTGGTTATGAGTTTATTCGACTGAGTGGTTGGATTTGGATCCTCTTCATTTTGTCTAAATAATCCCACTGATAAAAAAATCAATATAAATGATACAAGTATGACTAAACCTCCTAATTCTGGAGATCTGAGAGAATCAAGAAAAACTGGAAGCTTATAAAGCTGAATGACATAAAGGTTACTTATACCAATGAAAAAAGCCTAAATTTAAATAAAATAACATAATGAATGGCGGGAAGGTTGGTATAGTAGCTGAATTATTCAATTCTCTAGGAAAATACGAGATGTGTATGAAGAGAATGAAATGCAAGACCAGAGATAAACGCAATCATACCAAGAGAAAATGCACTCTCAATTTGTATCTGTGTATTACCTAAATACCAACTGAAAAAATTTATATACTGATAAAACATATTTGCTAATAATAGATATGAACTATATTTTTTGAACATAATCACTTATCAATATGTAGTCATTCACTGTGAGGTTTTCTGCCCTAAGATCTGGTTTCAAGTTTATAGTGTTGAAATCACTTGCATTTAGATAAGACTTAAGTGAAGTCTTGATCATTTTGCGCCTTCCCTCAAATGCTGATTTGACGATATCATAAAAAATATTTTCATGATTCTTGTTGTAAAAAGGATATTTTTTTGCAGACAATCTTATAAATGAGGACTTTACTTTTGGTTTAGGTGAGAAAACATTCTCACTTATGTCAAACAATTTTTTTACATTAAAGTAGGCTTGAGCCATGATACTCAATCTTCCATAGATTTTGGAATTTGATTTGGCAACTATTCTGTCTACAACTTCTTTTTGTAACATAAAATGCATATCTATAATCTTATTACAATTACACATTTTAAAAATTATTTCTGTTGAAATATTATAGGGAAGATTACCTATAACTCTCACTGAATGATCAAGACTATCTAGATTATATTTTAAGATATCAATATTAAGTATTAAGCTATTCTCATATTCACGAAAATTTACTCTTGAGATTATCAATAAGGTCATAATCTTTCTCGATTAGAATCATTTTTTTTACTTTATTAATAATAGATTTTGTCATTACTCCATCTCCTGGTCCTATTTCAATTACTTCATCATATTTAGACGGATTAATATGCCTGACTAGCTTATCAACAATATTCTGATCTTTAAGAAAATGTTGTCCGAGATTTTTTTTATATTGCACTTTTAGAAATATCTCTAGCAACTTTCAATGCTTGAGTAAAACTTGATATGTCAACTTTACCAGTGCCTACTAGTTCTGTAGCTGTACCATGATCTACAGACACACGAATTATAGGTAATCCAAGAGTTACATTTGTAGTTCTGCTAAAGTCATCATATTTTATAACAGGTAAACCCTGATCATGATACATTGTATGTATCACATCGTACTTATTCACGAATTTTTTGATGAATGCTGTATCTGCTGGAACAGGTCCATCAACTTTTACTCCCATTTTATTGAGAGATTTTACAGCAGGTATGATAATATCAATTTCTTCTTTTCCAAGAAGTCCGTCTTCACCAGCGTGTGGATTAACTCCGCATATAAGTATTTTTGGTTTTTTACAACCAAATTTAGTTTTAAGCTCTTCATTTATTATGCATACTTTTTCTATAATATTATCTTTCGTTATCTCTTTTATAATTTTTCTAAGTGGCGTATGAATGGTTTGAAGGGTTACCTTGAGTCTATCATTCATAAGCATCATAATTGATTTAGATTTGCAAAGTTTTGCAAGAAATTCAGTGTGACCAGAAATTTTATAACCACCTCTATTTAGTACAGATTTAGATATCGGCCCTGTAACCATCGCGTCAAAGTCACCTCTCATACAGCCCTCAGCAGCTGTTTGAATAGAATCTATTACAAATGAAGCGTTCTTTGGGTTCATGTAACCCGGCTTATTTTTTGATCTAAGCTTTAGGGGATAGACATTAATCACCCCTAAGCCGCTGAGAGTCTTCGATGTTACCGTCTTTAATAGATTGATCTTTATCTCAACTTTTAGTTTTTTTGAGCTATCCAATAATAGTTTTGGGTCTGTTATAAAGATATGATTACGCGTGATGATTGACTTAGCCATCATGACACATATGTCTGGACCGATACCACCTGGATCGCCTAGAGTTATAGCTATCCTCCTACTCATCTGACATATTCGATGTATGCCTGATCTTTAGTTTAGCCAGCCACTCTTTTTAGCTACGGCAACTTTTCTATCTTTTAATATCGCAATAGCTTGATTTCTTCTTATGTTCTCCGAGATGTTTTTTATTCTCTTGTCTTGTAAATATAGAATGTGCCATCCAAATTTTGTTTTAAATGGCTCGCTTACTCCACCAACCTCAGTGTTAATCATCACTTTTCTAAAATTCTCTACTACCAATTCTTTTGTTATCCACCCAAGAGACCCGCCTTTGATCGCAGAGGTCTTGTCCTTAGAAAATTCCTCTGCATACTTAGAGAAAGACTCACCATTTTGGACGCTTGTTTTGATTTCATAGAATCTTTTTTTAATTTCTTCTGGCCCCTCCATAGGAGTTGTCGTCATAAGAATATGACTGACTTTATACTCGTCAACAAGAACATTACTTTCTAGTACATGAAGCATGGTAAAACCTTTCCCTGTTTTAAAAACTCTACTGAAGTTATCTTTATCGAGTAATTGGAGATTACTTTGATAGATATCTGGAAGCTTATGTACTTGAATATCATCTAGCACAGTTTTTTTTATATCATATGCTGGATATTTTTTTTCTTCATCCTCTAGTCCAGTCGCTTTGATACCATTAAGTACAATTGTGGCTTGGCTTAAATTTAATTTATTTGTTTTGTCTAGGATAATATATTCTCTTATTTTCATCCTACCATCAATCTGAGGTAACTGATTACTTTTTAAAAAACTTTCTATCTCCTCATCTGATATGTATGCTCTATTATCAAACTGTGTCCTGAAAAGCTCTTGTATTTGTATTTTTCTCCTCAGTTTTTCAAGATATTTTATATAACTAATATTTTGCTTTTCAACTGCATCTTTGAGCTGGAGCACAGTCAAACCCTGATTTTCTAGCTATTAGCTTAAGACGATTTTGAAGATCGATGTCTGAGATCCTTATTCCCATTCTAGAACTTGCCTGATCCAAGAGGGACTCCTCAATCAATTGGTCTAGAATTTTGTTTTTTATTTTTGTAAATTCAATTCTACTTAAACTTTGCGGCTTAACTTCTTTCATTCTCTCATCTAGATCTGATTGAAGTATTACTTTGTCATTTACAATTGCCACAACACTGTCTTGTAATGAGTAGCTTGTATTTGTCAGCACAAATAGGATTAAAAAAAATAGACCTTTTAACTTATTCATAATCTGTTCGATCCTCATAACCAGAAATTCCTCTTCTTAGCAACGCGGATGTCTTGTTGTTTGTTGTTGTCAAACCCTTAGGCAAGAACTCAAAGAATAAGGCATTATCTTTCTTTACACCTGTCCAATAATCTCTGGCAACAATTTTGAGTGAGTAGCAACAACTATCATATTCTATTCCGATCATTGTATCGATTAAATCCTCTACATTCCTTCTACTATTAGAGAAGGAGTAGTTGTATTTCCCGATTATAGAAAATTGAGTATTGAAAGAGTAAACTCCTGACAAGTCTATTTCTTCTCCTTTGCCTCGAAAATATCTATAATCAGCATTAAATAATTTATTCATTGAACTAGAACTATTATTATACCTATAACTGATATTATTTCGCATCCCATGTCCTTTGTGAGGATTCCAAACTGATCCTACAGATAATGATGAATTATTGCTTAATCTAGCAGTCATTAGACCTATAATATTTGAAGCATCGGAATGAGATTTAGTATTATCTGTTAAATGAACATCTCGATCATCAAAGTATATTAATTGACCAATGGTTCCAGTGAATAATTCATCACCTGAATTTTCATCTATTATCCTATGTGTTAGAGCTAAAGAGATCTGTTTTGCATCATTGATTCTGTCCTCGCCATAAAATTTATTCTCTGATAGTAAGGAGTATTTAAATTCTTTTAGTCCTGTGTCGAATAAAGGATTGCCATCTTGGTTACCAACCGGAATATACAATAAGTATGCCTCAGGCTCTAATGTATAAAGCTTATCTCCAACAAATTTATCAAAATATAGTTTTCCACGAAGACTAGCTATTGCAGTCGTCTTAGATTTTGGATCCTCAGTGTTGTTATCAAGACTGTAGTCAATATGCCTAATACCAAATTTAGGAGTAACCTCCCATCCATCTGAAATCGATGGCATTTCAATACTTGGATAAATCAAATACCTAGTTCCCTCAACTTGAGAGTTATCTTTATGTTCAAACTTATCAATGCTGGCTTTAATATTGTAATTAAATTCAGAGCTATTCTTGTTTTTGTAATTAAATTTGAACGATGGCATAGTTTCATATTGCTCAGCAACACCGGTTGTAGAAGGTTGATAGGAGAGGGAAGATAGCTCATAACTATAAATATTTTCATCTGTATATGTCTCTCCAAATAACCTAATTTCTCTCTTAACACTAGACTGGCTAACTGTACTTAGAGAATTTCCAAAATCATTAAAGTAATCTCGATCAGATACTCTGCTATATGAAAGGTCACTGCTGATCATAGATCCAATCAATCCATTATTGTTACTGGCAAGTGTATTATACAAAGTTCTATCATCATCAATTTTATAAATATATCGGTCATCACCATATTCATCATCATTTTCTAGATGTGTAAAATTTATTAAACTTCTAGTCTCATTATGTCCTAAATACCTAAATTCATTATCAAATAGTACGCCTCGATCACTAAGGGATGTAACTTGGACAGTAGCATCGTAATTTTTAGCTAAATTAAAGTAATATGGTACAGATAAAGCTGTCCCGCTATCCCCAGATGAACCAAAAGAGGGAGTGAGTATTCCCGATTGTCTTTTATCTGTAAGTGGATAGCTCATGAAAGGAGAGTAAAAAATTGGAATATTTTTATATTTAAGAAGCATGTTATATGAATGACCTCTCTCATCTTTATCAAAAAGTTTAGTCGAAGTTGAGGTAAGTTCCCAATCGGGATCATTTATGTTGCATGCCGTATATGTGGCATCCTCGAGATGAATATCCTTATTCCTTTTTACAATTATTTTTTCAGATAGCCCTGACCCTGAATTTTTACTTCTAAAATACTTAGCTTTAGAAAATGTAATATCACTATCCATACCCTGGTATTCAGCAGATTCAGAATACACTGAAATCTCCTTATTAAAATACCCGACATTACCCGATGCTGAGACATTTTTTGTATCGGTGTAATATTTAATTTTATCTGCTTTTAGCATATCGCTCTGTCTTTCGGCCTCAGCATTCCCCTCTGCAAGAAATTCTTCCCCAGTCTGACTTTGACTATCAGCTCTGATCTCAAGTGTAGATTCATCAGATATTACTAGTGTTTTCACATCATCAAAAGTCTCAAAAGTGTTTGATACACAAACACCTAACTCCTCATCAAGGTAATCATTATCCTGAAGAGAGACTGATATTACTTTATCTCTCGAGGTATCACTACTCTCATTAATCTGAATGATAGAGGCGTCAGCCATTTCTAGTTGAGGACTTTTCAGTTTGGCCAAACTTTTTAAAAGTCTTCTGATCTATCACAATTTCAAATACTTTCTCGTTCTTGAATACCAGATAAAGATTTTTGATTTTTTTCGAATTCGAATTATTGTAGTAGTAGTAATTCCAGTGATCATTATTGAAAGGACTAGATGTAGGCTTTCCTAGAAGGTACTTCACTTGTTCTCTAGATAAACCAATATCAAGTTGCTTAAAATTTTTCTCTTCCACAAGACGACCTTGTTCAATAGGTATAATGTAAGGCTCTATCTCGTTAATCGATAGAGTTTTTTGGACGCTTTTTTGAATTCCACTCACAAAATCCATGATGCCAGCATGAGCCGATGATGAAAGCAAAGCTATGAATGCTGCCAAAAAGTATCTTATATGATTAGTCAGAACCATCGTGGAAAATTATAGCATTATCTGATGCTATCAGTTAAATTATCAGTTTTTTATGATTGTGATAATTTCATCAGTTAGTCTCTGAGGGCCATCCTCACCACCTATTATTCTATGAAGAACACCTTTTTCTTTATAGAAATCAATGATTGGTTCAGTTTGCTCTGCATAGACTTTAAGACGATTTGAGACTGTTTCTTCATTATCATCAGCCCTTTTAACAAAAATGCCTTCACCACATTTATCTCCCTCTCTAAAATCTGAAAAATACTCATTTTCTATTTTTCCACAAGTGTTACAAGTTATTCGACCAACACATCTTTTGATTATCAAATCAGCAGGGACGTCTATGAGAAAGACATACTCTATTGAGAGGTTTAGGTTATTCAGTAAACTATCTAAGCTAGTGGCTTGTGATAAGTTTCTTGGGAAACCATCGAGTATAAAACCATTTTTGCAGTCACTAGAGGTGATTTTTTTTGAAACTAATTTAAGCACTATATCATCACTTACAAACTTTCCTGATGACATAATATTTTTTTAGTTCTTGCCCCATCTTTGATTCAGATTCTGTTTCAGCTCGAGTAAATCCCCCCGTAGAAATCTGAGGAAAGTTAAATTCATTTTTAATTTTTTTGGGTTTGGGACCTTTTCCTGAACCAGGTGCTCCTAAAAAAGTATATTCATATTTTTTCTCCCAAAGATATTTATAGCAAAAGGGGGAACCCCAAGGCTGACAAATTTCCATTACTTTATCAAAATATTCATTGATGGTCCTGAGGTATCTTTAAGTGGATCACCTACAGTATCACCCACAACCGCCGCTTTGTGTGTCTGATCCTTTCCCCAAAATTACCCTTCTCGACGAATTTTTTTGCATTATCCCAAGCACCACCGGAGTTTGACATTGTCAAGGCAAGTAGAATGCAACTAACAAGGCCACCACCGAGAAGACCCCCTAGCATTTCTGGTCCAAATAAAAATCCAACAATAACAGGTGAAAAAACTGCTATTGCACCAGGCATGACCATCTTCTTCAAAGCAGCCCCAGTAGCTATTTCTACGCACTTTTGATTATCGGGTTTTCCAGTCCCCTCGAGTAAGCCGGGTATTTCTCTAAACTGTCTCCTAATTTCATTTATCATGCTATAAGCTGCATCACCCACAGCAGTTATTGTAAGAGACCCAACAAGAAAAGGGATCATACCACCAATAAATAGGCCTATGAGTACATTAGTATCAGTCAGTAGCAATTGAATTGGCACTTGTCTGCTATGATTTACTTCTTGAACAAACGCAGTAATAATTGCAAGTGCTGCTAATGCTGCGGCACCAATTGCAAACCCTTTTCCTATTGCTGCAGTTGTATTGCCAACCTCATCTAGACTATCAGTGATTTTTCTGGTTTCTTCACCTAGAGCCCCCATCTCTGCTATTCCTCCTGCGTTATCAGCTATCGGACCATATGCATCTATTGCCATTGTTATTCCAACAGTTGCTAACATACCAACAGCCGCTATTCCAACTCCATATAATCCAGCAAAATAGTTAGATAAGAAAATGATTACAACTAGTGTTAGAACTGGGACAACAACTGATTGTAGTCCAATTGATAGTCCAGTGGTTATTACAGTTGCTGACCCTGTTTGTCCTTGCTCAGCAATTTTTCGAACAGGTGCACCACCCGTATAGTACTCCGTAACAAGACCAATAATATTCCTCCAACCGTTCCAGAGAGAACTGCGTACCATGCATTTTCTGTAACCCTAGTGATATAATTACGAAGTATGCTAGGACTATGAATGAAATTGCCGAAGCAAATGTTCCCCCTCTAAGAGGAAAATTTGCGATATTTGTCTCATTACTGCCTCTCTTGAAGCTAAGACTTTATGATTAATATTCCAATTATTGAACAGAATAAACCAAGAGATGCAAGTGCAAGTGGAAGTGACATAGTATTTCCTTGATCCAAGTTGAATTAAATCAGATTGAAGCATGGTTGATGCTATCGCTATTGTTGCAATTATTGCCCGCAATATGATCAAATATATCTGAACCCATACCTGCGACGTCACCAACATTGTCCCCAACATTATCTGCTATTACGCCTGGATTCCTTGGGTCATCTTCTGGGATATCTTTTTCTACTTTGCCTACTAGGTCTGCCCCTACATCTGCAGACTTTGTAAAAATTCCACCACCAACTCTTGAGAATAATGCTACGGTTGATGCCCCCATTCCAAAACCATGGATCGTTGATGCAGTTGCAGGATCGGAACCATAGAGGATGTACAAGAGCCCCAAACCTAGTAATCCCATAGCCGCCACAGTTAAGCCCATAATTGACCCTCCGAAAGAATGCGACTGATAAACTGTCCTAACACCGAATTTTGTGCGGCTGTAGCTGTTCTTACATTTGCTTTTGTAGCTGTATACATGCCAATAAAACCAGTTATTGAGGAACTTAATGCACCGACAATGAATGCTATGGTGCTGTTCAATCCAAGTCCTATATATATCCGAAAACAAGTATTAGAGAGAATACAAAAAGTATGGAATATTCTTTTTTCATGAACGCCATGGCGCCAAGATGTATCTCATCTGAGATATCTGTTAAGTTTTTTTCCCCGGCAGGATATTTCTTTACTTGTGCATAGAGTAGATATGCCGCTAGTAGACCTGTAAAGCCCAATATTATCGGTACTAAATTCATCTTAAATCACCGTTTGTCCTTTTATTTGTTTTCCTTTCAAAATTCTTACTTATAATACAGATATGGTAAGCAAGCATCGCAATGAGACTATCAGAAAAAGGCATAGGTTTGAAGAAAAAACTGGCTGGGAGGATATAAATGACCCTGTTCGTGATAGAGCATCTCACAAGGTAAGAGCACTAGTCGCATCAGCCATAGTTTTTGTAATATCATTATTTTATCTAGATCATATATACCAAATCCAGATTAATGATCATGAGCTATATACTACCAGAGCTGAGGATAATCGTATCCGAGTGAGACCTATTGAGCCTATTAGAGGTAACATTTTGGATAGAAATGGCACTATTTTAGCTGAGAGCTTTGATACGTTTGATATCGTAGCTAAAAAAGAAAAAATTGTCTCAGAGGAAAACTTTATTACAAATGCTAAAAAAGTCTTCAAATTTGAAAAACTTGAAGTTGATAGACTTAAAAAAGAATTCAAAAATAAAAAACTCAAAGAGATAACACTACAAAGAAATACTTCAATGGAGGAATTTACTAAACTTTCGGTCGATCAGTACCTTCTTCCTGAAATGGAATTGATTGTAAAATCAAACAGGCGATATGTTTTCCCAGAGTCAACATCACACGTACTTGGTTATACAGGTAAACTCTCTGAGAATGACTTTGACTCAACTGTTGAGATTAAAGAAGGCATGACAAGTGTCGGCAAAATTGGCGTAGAGAGGTTTTATCAAAATCTCTTGTCTGGATCACCAGGATTTGAAAAATTAGAGACGAATGCTAATAACGAGATTATAAGGGTCCTAGAGAAGAAATCTGCTACTAGAGGCAGCGACGTGTATCTTACAATTGATATTGGACTTCAAAACTACACTTACGAATTACTCAAAGGGCAGAGAGGTTCTATAATTGTTATGAATCCTCACAACGGAGATATATTAAGCTTTGTTAGTCATCCTGGATATGACATTAACTTATTCGCTCGTGGAATTTCCTCTAAAGATTATAAAAAATTACTTCAAGATAAAGCAAATCCATTATTTAATAGAGCACTTATAGGCCAATATCCGCCAGGTTCTACCATAAAGCCTTTTTTTGGAATTGTTGCTCTTGAAGATGGGATTATCGATAAGTCAAAAGTTTTTGCTTGCACTGGTGCTTATAAACTTGAGAATTACAAGAGACCTTTTAAGTGCTGGAAAAAAGATGGCCATATGGATGTCAATTTATCTTCGGCTGTTGCATCATCTTGCGATGTATTTTTTTATCGTCTAGCAGAGGTGTCCGGTATAGATATGATTCATGAAAAGCTACAAAAATTTGGTTTTGGTGAAAAAACATATATCGATCTGTATGGAGAAAAAACAGGACTGCTTCCATCACGAGAATGGAAAAATCAATCAAGGCAAACAGCTTGGTATCCAGGTGAAACTCTTAATGTTGGTATTGGACAAGGTTATTTTTTAGCAACACCACTTCAATTAGCAAATGCCACATCACTATTAGCAAGTGGCGGGTCGAGTGTCACCCCGCATTTATTTTTGAGAAGCATCGATAGAGTAAATAACGAGGTATCTAATTTTAATTATTCTGATAACAAAAACGAAATTGAGATTGACACTGAGAGCTTACATGTTGTTAATGAAGCAATGTGGCGAGTAATCTATGACAAAAATATTGGTACAGCGTCACATATAAAGAAAATAGACAGCCTAGAATTTGCTGGTAAAACTGGAACTGCTCAGGTATATAATTTAGACAAAGGGAAAACTGGAAAAAAATCATTACAAGATCATGCTCTCTTTATTAGTTTTGCTCCATTTGAAAGCCCTGAAGTTGTCGTATCAGTTATAGTTGACAATGGCGGAAGTGGTTCTGCGGTAGCTGCACCAATTGCAAGAGACATCATCAATTTTTATTTTGAAAATATAAAATCCAAGGTTGCAATGCAATGAGATACTCAACGAACGAATTTAGCGGTATTTCCTCAATTCTTAAAATTGATCTAAAATTATTTGCGATTGTTATGATTATTGTGTTTCTTGGAATGATCACACTTTTTAGTGTATCGAGTGGTGATAGCTCGTTGATGCTCAAACAAGGCATAAGGATCCTAATTGGACTAGTTGCTATGATTTTACTGGCACAGATCCATCCTGATAACTTTAAGTTATTTTCACCCGTGCTGTATTTTGGTGGGATTTTCTTATTGGTTCTGACAATTTTTTTTGGTGTTGGTAAATCGGCAGACCGTTGGCTAGACTTATATTTCTTAAGATTCCAGCCATCAGAATTAATGAAAATATTTGTGCCTTTGATGATAGCATCTTTTTATTCTGACAAATCATTGCCGCCGAAATTTAAAAACTTGGTCGTTGCAGCATTTATCATAATCGTGCCAGGTTTGTTAATTGCTAAGCAGCCCGATCTAGGAACAGCAATTTTGATTACCACTTCAGGCGTCATTGCTATCTTTTTATCTGGAATTCGTCTCGCGCATATATTTTTAGGTTTAGCATTTGTTATAGGAGCTATCCCATTTTTATGGTCATTGATGTATGACTATCAAAAATCTAGAATTTTATCTTTCTTTAGCCCAGATCAGGATGTTTTGGGCTCTGGTTATCATCTCGTACAATCAAAAATAGCACTTGGATCTGGAGGACTATTTGGGAAAGGGTATATGAATGGCACCCAATCTAAATTGGATTTTCTTCCTGAAAACCATACTGATTTTATTTTTTCCGCCTTCGGCGAAGAGTTTGGATTTATGGGCGTCCTTCTCCTAATCACGCTGTATGTTCTTGCAACTTTTAGAGGTATGAGCATCTCCATAAAGGCTACAGATAATTTTTCTCGAATTTTATCTGGTACTTTGATATTGACAATATTTTTATATGTACTCGTCAATATTGGAATGGTAATTGGGATACTCCCTATCGTTGGCGCTCCACTACCATTCATGAGTTATGGAGGAACATCAATGCTTACAGTCTTCGCTGCATTGGGAATTATTATGTCTATTAAGTCACACCAGAGGTTAATGAGAAAATGATGAAGTTTATACTATTTATCTCACTTCTGATATCGATAATATTCAATGCAAATGCAAGTAACTCATATGATACGAAAGATGTTAGTAAGTTTATTGATTATATGGCTAAAAAACATAATTACAAAAAAAATGATCTCAGAAATCTATTCAAAAACATTAAAGAGGAAAAGAAATTAAAAAAATTCTTCAAAAAAGCTCCAGAGAGAAGATTGACTTGGAATGGCTGCGAGCAAAATGAAAAACAATGCATAAATTACAAAAGTTTATTTGTTACCGATCATAACATCAAAAATGGAAAATTATTTATTGATGAAAACTATAATAATCTAAAAAAAGCATCAGAAATTTTCGGTGTACCTGAGGAGATCATTGTTGCCATAATAGGCATTGAGACAAGATACGGCAAAAATCTAGGGAACTTTAAGACTTTTGATACCCTTGCATCATTATCTGTTGGGCCCAATAAAGGAAGGAGGGCAAAATTTTACAGGACAGAGCTTGAAAACTTTTTATTGCTTTGTCGTGAAAATAATTTAGATCCATCATCCATTAAAGGATCATATGCAGGAGCACTTGGAAAGCCCCAATTTATATCAAGCTCATACAGAAATTATGCAATTGATTTTGATGGTGACAGCTATGCGGATTTATGGAGTTCAAATGCAGATGTTATTGGAAGCGTTGCAAATTATTTAGAGAAGAATGGATGGAAAAGAGATGGATTAATTCTAACTGACCTTGTAATTAATAATAATGAGAAGACATTGGAGATGTTATCGAATAAAACCTACAAACCACATACAAAATATATAGACTATGCAAACATGAATCTCAAAACATCATTGGCAATAAGCGATAATGAAAAATTGTCTGTAATAAAAAGACTGGAAGGTCAGTCCAATGTTTATAGTTTTGGACATAATAATTTTTATACAATCACAAGGTACAACAGAAGTCGACTATATGCTCTTGCAGTATTTACTCTAGCTCAAGAAATAAAAATGGCATCACAGTAGTGTTTGTTATGCTAATATATCAAAATGATTAGAAGCCTAATCTCAGTATTCATTTTTATATCCTTGATTGCCGCCTCACAGGCGTCACCAATACCACCGGCACCAAATCTAAATGTTAAAGCTTATGTCGTTATGGATTTTGACAGCAAAATGATATTAGCTTCATCAAATAAAGATCTAACGCTTCCACCGGCGAGTATAACTAAGATGATGACAGCATATGTAGCCTTCACCGAGTTAAAGGAAAAAAATATTTCTCTTGATGAAGAGATACTGGTAAGTAAAAAAGCTTGGAAAACAGGTGGTTCTAAAATGTTTATTGAAGTGGGAAAAAGAGTGAAAGTCAGAGATATTCTTCAGGGAGTAATTACTGTTTCCGGAAATGATGCGAGTGTTGCACTTGCAGAGCATATTTCTGGTGATGAGAAAACTTTTTCCACATATATGAATCAAATGGCAACTAATCTTGGATTAAGCAATACGAATTACACCAATGCAACTGGGCTACCTAGCGATAGTTTATATACAACTGCTGAGGATATTTCTATCTTATCAAGGGCTCTTATTGCAGAATTTCCAGATCTATATAAACTTTATTCCACCAAATCTTTCGAATTTAATGATATTAAGCAATACTCCAGGAACAAATTGCTGTTTGTGGATGATAATGTTGATGGAATTAAGACAGGTTTTACTAAGGCTGCAGGTTACTGCCTAGCAAGTTCTGCAAAAAGAGGAAGTAGAAGACTAATTGCTGTAGTAATGGGTGCGCCAACACCTGATGTTAGGATACAAGCAAGCCGAACACTGTTAGAGTATGGTTTCAGATTTTTTGAAACCCATACATTATTCAAACGTAATACAGCTATATCAACCGCACGCGTATATTCTGGAGAAGAGACAGAAATAAAATTTGGTGTCAATGAAGACGCAAAGGTTACTATTCCAAGAAGGCAAAAGAAAAATTTGAAATATGAATACATAATTGATAGACAGCTGACCGCACCTATTAAACAGAATCAAACTATCGGATTTATGCATGTCAAATTGAAAGATAAAATTATCCAGACTTACAAACTCACTGCTCTTGAGGATATCAATCAAGGATCGCTTTATCGAAGGACAATTGATTCACTATTGATGGACTTGTAATGTCTAAACAAGAAGTTGTATATTTAAATGGAAATTACTCTCCAAAACAAGAAACAACTCTATCTATCCTTGATAGAGGGTTTTTATTCGGTGACGGAGTTTATGAGCTAATTCCTATTTACAACAAAAAAATATTTTACATAGACGCGCATCTTGAAAGACTAAAAAGTAGTTTGCAGCAAATAAATATAGCACCCTCATTACTTGAGGATGTAGATATTATAGAGATCATCAATAGATTGATTGATCAAAACAATTATGATGATTATTTCATTTATATTCATATTTCACGCGGTGTAGATCAAAAAAGGAACCATATTTATTCAGAAGATTACAAGCCAACTATATTGATAATGGGAGAAAACTATGTTCCTTTTAACCGTGATGTCATTATTAATGGAAAAAAAGCTATACTAGAAGATGATTACCGTTGGTTAAAATCAAATATTAAATCTACATCTTTACTTGCGAATGTTCTTATTAAAAACAAAGCAAATGATAATGGTGCGTATGAGGCCCTTCTTTTGAGAGATGGATTTCTGACAGAAGGCTCCGCTAGCAATGTTTTTATGGTTAAGGATGGTATTATTAAGACACCTAGACTAAGTAACAAGCTACTGCCAGGAATTACGAGGAAATTTTTAGTCGATCTTATAAGTCTTCATCACCTAGAATATAGCGAATGCGATATTTCTAAACATGAGCTACTTGATGCAGATGAGATATTTTGTTCAAGCTCTACCAATCCAGTTGTGCCAATTACACAAGTCAATGACAAAATCATATGTGAATCTGCAGGATCTATATCTTTAGATTTGTATAAGCATGCACAAGACTATATTAAGAATTCTTATAAATAAAAAAACCGCTGAATCTAGAATTCAGCGGTTTATGATCTTACGAAAATTGAATAACGTAAATTTTAGTTAGGCTGGCACTCGTAAGCTGCTGCTTTCATTTCCATAGCCTTAGCTGCACACTCATCGCGAGATGATACAGGACCTATAGTTTCAAAACGATCGAAGTCATTTTCGATTGGATATACTTTCACCATATATTCTGATGGAGCACTGGTGCCGCCACCGCAAGCAGTGATAATTCCTGTTAAAAGTAGTACAGATAGAAGTTTAAAATGTCTCATTTGACCCCCTAGTCGTAATTACACTTAATACTTTATCATAATTAAAATCATCTTGGACAGATATTTAAGTAAAATAGATGAGTTATTTATACATTATCAACATAAATCTCAGTTTTGCGAAGTCTATTTATTTAAATAGTTTTGTATTTCAAGTTAAATATGACTAAAATGTATGAGGGGTAAATCATTATTAGTAAATGCTAATATTGAATACTATTTAATTAAATGGGAATGAATATGAAAAAAGATAAAACTCAAGTTTCAGATTCTAAAAGAGGTTTTCTAAAAGGATTAGGCGCTGTAGCTGCAGCTACACCTATCATTGGTTCCATGTTTGGGTCTGATGATGCTAATGCCGCAAAAGCAGATCATGAGATGTACCTTCGAGGCACATATTTCGAATCTTGCACATGCGATACTATATGTCCTTGTCTTCTTCTTCTAGATCCAACACAAGGTTATTGTAAAGCTTTCTTAACTTGGAACATTGAGAAAGGTCACGTTGGAAATGTCGATGTGAGCGGGCTTAATGTCTCAATGTGGTTGAATGCGCCACAAAATCTACTAAAAGGTCAATTTGAGATGGCCGTGTATATTGACGAGCGTGCTAACAATGCACAATTCAATGCACTAAGAGAAGCTTATCATGGAGCTCATGGTGGACATTTAGGTGTTATCGCTAGTCTTGGTAAAGGAGCTGAGGGTGCACCTCGAGAATACCTACCAACTAAAAGAGCGAAAATTACTTATATGGTTAACTCACCAACTAGACATGTAATTGTCGAGGGTATAGCTGAAAATAAAATGGAACAACTTGCTGGTGCCGCTGGTCGTCCAGTGATGGTACATGATACACCTCTAGCAGTTGCGCCACCATATCCAATTACCGTAAGTAAAGCATCTAAGCTTACTTATAATGATCATGGCATAAGCCATTCATGGGAAGGTGGAAATGGCTTAAGTTCTCCATTCGTATATCGTGATGGTGCTAACAAACAACAAGCAATCGAAGTTTAACTTCAAAATAGATAAATGGCCTGCTAGCATGCAGGCCATTTTTATTTAATCCTATGAACGAAAAAGCAATACAAGCACCTCTAAAAGATAGAATGATCGTATACGTTGGAGTAGCAATTGTTCTTATGTTTTCATGGCTTTACATTCTTGGAATGGGCTGGCACATGAATACACTTCCATTTACTGATAACACAACCATGAGTATGGACATGCCACAAGATTCTATGAGCATGAAAGACAATGGCATGGAGATGAATAAGCAAGAAATGAAGGATATGAATCAGGAATCAAATATGATTACTGAAGTTTTGACATGGATGCCCCCAATGGGAAATATGTGGGCTTTAACTGATTTCTTTTTATTATTTATGATGTGGGCTGTTATGATGATCGCCATGATGACCCCATCAATACTTCCAATGCTCATGTTGTATACAACTCTTAATGCCAGGAAAAAAGTTCAAGGACAAGAATCTGCATCAACGATGATCCTTCTTGCAGGCTATTTATCAAGCTGGGTGTTATTTAGTTTGTTCATTACTTTTCCTCAGTACTTTTTACACACAAACGGATTTCTAAATATGATGATGGAACCTATACATGCTTATCTTGCCGCCTTTGTTCTTGTCTTGGCTGGAATTTATCAATTTACACCATACAAAGATGCTTGTTTAAATGTTTGCCAATCACCGTTAAGTTTTTTAACTAATAACTGGCAAGATGGTAATTTTGGAGCCTATATCATTGGTTATAAACACGGCTTTTATTGCGTTGGTTGTTGCTGGGCGTTGATGCTCACTCTTTTTGCGCTTGGAGTTATGAATATTCTTTGGGTAATAGTCCTAACAGTCTTTGTTTTATTTGAGAAAGTCTCTTACAACTATCCTTTAATTTATAGAAGAGCAGTAGGTGCTTTTTTAATTATGTGGGGTCTTGTTCTAGTTGTCTAACTTTTTCTAGACGCTCTGGAGTTCCAATATCCATCCATTTCCCATCATAGATGCTGAAAGTTATTTTTTCTTCTGATCTAAGGATATCACCGAGTTCAACATCACTGTGTTTTATGAATAATTCTCTGTGATATTTTCCTATACCTGAAAATACATAGCTATCACCCACCAATAAGTTTCTTCCATCACAGCTAAAATCTCCATCTAAGTAATCGGGTGTATTCGTTAAAACAATATGAGCTAAATTATTTTCGAGTTTCAAATCTCTTAAAACTTTTAAATTGTAATCTGTCCAAATATCGCTATTGATAACGATGAATTGTTCATCATCAAAACTTTTGATGATATTTCTTATTCCTTGGGCAGTACCAAGAGGCTCATCACCTTCATCAACTAGATGAATATCAATATCCAGTGTTTTGATGTAATTGATGATCACATTTTTTTTATAAGCAACGTTGATAGTAATTTCATTCAGCCCTGATTTCCTACAAAGATTGATTTTATTCTCCAGTAAATATTCACCATTAATTTCTAACATAGGTTTAGGAGTATCTTTTGTGAGTGGCATCATTCTTGTGCCTTTTCCTGAAGATAATATTATAACTTTCATTTTGAAATCTTCTTATATAAATTTAGATCGCTAAAAATCTCATTTAGATTAGTAAGATCTTTATATTTCTTCAATGTTTTTTCAATATACGAATAAGTTCTTGGGATATCTTGAAGATAATTATCTTTGTTATCTCTATAATTCAAACGGGAGAATATACCAATAGCTTTTATATGTCTTTGGAGTCCTGTCATATCAAACCAATATCTAAAATCTGAAATATTGCTTATGCTATTAGATTTTATTCTTGTAAAAAAACTCTCAAGCATATCTTCTATAAGACCATCGTCCCATGTTACGTAGCAGTCTTTAAGTAGTGATACTAAATCATATGTTACAGGCCCAATTACTGCGTCTTGATAATCGATAACTCCAGGATTATTAGTATCAGTAACAAGAAGGTTTCTCGAATGAAAATCTCTATGAACAAATGTCTGAGGAATCTCTTTGAGCAGTTCATTGAGTCTATTGAACTCTGTATTTATCGGATCAAGATGTCCATCATCTTTATTAATCTCAAGATGATTTCCTAAAAACCAATCTATGAATAAATTGTTTTCCTCTTGGTACAACTTATCAAAAGATTCTAAATCAGAACAATCCACACTAATCTGCATTTTGACAATTGTTTCAAGCGCATCAGTGTATAAACAGTAAACTGTCTCGCTATCAAGTTTTCTAGAATATAAATCATCTCCAAGATCAGATAGTACTAAGAATCCATTTTCTTGATCACAATCAAAAAGTTTAGGAGCATTTACTTTTGCATTATGCAGTTTTTCTGTAACTGATATAAATGATTTGAGATTTTCTTTATCAGGAGGACAATCCATAACAACGTAAGAAAGATTTTTTTTCTTTACTCGATAATACTTTCTAAAACTTGCATCCCCAGACAGGTCTGCAATAGATGCTTTTTCATATCCATTTTCACTAAGCCAAGCTATTAGTTTTTGTTCTCTATCACTACCCATTTGGCTATATTACTATATAATTTCGCGAATGAAGTCAAAAAACCTAATAGATGAGTCAATCAAATTACAACTTGAAGCAAAGGCCTTGGGCCTTGATTGGATCGAACTTGATAAAATCATCAGCAAAATACGTGAAGAGACAGATGAATTAGAAGAAGCGATTGGTATGGAAAATAAAGCTCCCATCATAGAAGAGTTAGGTGATTTATTCTTTTCGCTTATTTCACTATCTAGACATTTAAACATTGATATGGATGATTTAAATAAATCAGCGAATGATAAGTTTAAAAGCAGGCTAAATAAAATTAAAGAAGAAATGAATAAAAGAAATATCAAATATGCTGAGCCATCAGAAATGATTGATATTTGGAAATCAATTAAAAATAAATAAGATTACTTACTTATGAATAAATCTGAAAGAGCTATCGCTGTAAAAAAAATACTTGATAAAACTTATCCTGAAACACCTGTCCCACTTCATCACAAAGATAATTTTTCGTTACTTGTAGCTGTCCTTCTATCAGCACAATGTACAGATGAAAGAGTAAACGAAATAACTCCAAAATTATTTTCTGTTGCTTCAGATCCAGCGAGCATGTCTAAAGTTTCTGTAAATAAAATATATAAAATTATCAAGCCTTGTGGATTAGGACCACAAAAATCAAAAGCTATTCATAAATTGTCAAACATACTAGTCAAAAAATTCAAAGGTAAGGTTCCAAATAACTTTAAAGATCTTGAGTCACTTCCGGGTGTTGGACATAAGACAGCTTCTGTTGTAATGAGTCAAGGCTTTGGCATTCCTGCATTTGCAGTTGATACGCATATTCATAGATTAGCCCAAAGATGGGGTTTAACAAATGGAACAAATGTTGCAACAACTGAAAGGGATCTTAAAAAAATATTTCCAAAGGACTCTTGGAATAAACTACATCTTCAAATAATTTTTTGGGGGAGAGAATTCTGTACAGCTAGGTCCTGTTATAGATTAGAATGTAAGATTTGTAAAACATGTTATCCAAATAGAAAAAAACCCTTTATCCATAAAAAGCCCTAAAGATAATTACTCGTATTTTTTTATTTTTTGGTGTTTTCTCGATTCCGCCTCTAGAGCATAACTAATGTATTCATCCATGTCTCTATCCTCTAGGATTTTTTGTCTATTAAGCTCTTTTTCTTTTTTTATTCGGTCTAAACGATCTATTTTACGATAATAATTTTTTTTAGATTGCTCAGATTGCTCAGACGGCCATGTCCATGTTATTTGCTCTCTAGTTTGAATCATAGACATACAGTTGACAGGACATTGATCTATGCAAAGTTCACAACCATTGCACTGACTTTCTAATACTTTATGAATCATATGTCTTGCACCTATGATTGCGTCTACTGGACAGACTTTAATACAAATAGTACAACCTATACATTCTTCACGAACAATATCGGCAATATGATGTTGCTTTATTTGCTTAGGTAAGTTAAAACTCTGATTAGATAGTATTGATTTGATATGCGCTTCAGTCTCTGTTCCACCAGGTTCGCATTTATTTGTTTTTTCATTTTTTTCTATTAGTGATGCAGCATAACTTTTACAATCAGGATACTCGCACTTCTTACATTGAAGTTGTGGCAAAGCCTCAATTATTTGATTTTGTAAAGATTTATAATTCATTTATGAGATTTTAGATCCCGGCGAGACATCTTTTTCAGGCTGGATAATGATAATATCTCCATCATGCTGAGTGGCTAGAACCATTCCATTAGAAGTTCCGAACTTCATTTTTCTTGGCTTTAGATTAGCAATTACGACTACTAGTTTGCCGATAAGCTCGTCTGGTGAATAAGATTTTTTGATACCTGCGAAAATAGTTCTAGTTTCATCCCCAAGATCCACTTCAAGCTCTAAAAGTTTTCTAGACTCTTCAAGTTCCTTTGCATTAATTATTTTTGCAACTCGTAGATCAAGTTTGATAAAATCATCGATAGTAATTTTATCTGTATCTTCTGCAGCAGCAGATTCTTTATTATTCTCTTCTTTCATTTTTTCAATACTCTCTCTGTTAATTCTAGTGATTAATGGCACAAATGCATTAATTTTATGGTCTTTAAGTTGGTTATCTATATTAGACCAAGTGATTGAATCACAATTAAGTAGATTTTCAACCTTGTTTGCTATCTCAGGTAGTACAGGTTTTAGATAACCTATAATGAATTTAAATCCATTGATACCGTCAGAGCAAATTGTTTGAACATGGCCTTTTGTTGAATCATCTTTAATTTTTACCCATGGTTTTTCATCATCTAAATATTTATTTACCTCATCACTTAGGCTTGAGATAATTCTCATGTTTGCAGCATAATTTCTAGCTTCATAATTTTGTATGATTTCTTCTTTTCTAGATAAAACTGATTTGATCAATTCTTCATTTCCGACTTCAGAAGATAATTTGCTGTCGAAATCTTTATTGATGAATTTTGCACAACGACTACCAATATTAATTATTTTTCCAACCAAGTCTGAGTTAACACGAGTCATAAAGTCATCGAAATTCAAATCAATATCTTCAATTTTGTTCGTTAGTCGACTTGAGAAATAATACCTTAAATAATCGGGCAGAAGATGATTTAGGTAAGTTCTAGCATTAAAAAATGTACCTCTAGATTTAGACATTTTTTCTCCATCTATTGTCAGAAATCCATGACAATAAACACCATTTGGTTTTCTCATACCAGCACCCTCCAACATTGCTGGCCAAAATAGTCCATGGAAGTAAGCTATGTCTTTACCAATGAAATGGTAAAGTTCAGTATTGGAGCTCTCTTTCCAATCATCTAGATAATTTTGTTTATTTTTATCGCAATAGTTTTTATGTGATGCTATGTATCCAATGGGCGCATCAAGCCAGACATAAAAGTATTTATCTTTTAGGTCAGGAATTTCAAATCCAAAATATGGCTTATCACGCGTTATGTCCCAATCAACTAATCCACCTTCAAGCCACTCACTAAGTTTATTTTTAATCTCTTTTTGAATCTCATTATTCTGCATCCACTCTTTTAAAAATGACTCATACGAGCTCAACTGAAAAAAGACATGTTCCGTTTTCTTTGTAACAGGTGTAGTATTTGAAACTGTTGAGATAGGATTTTTTACATCGGTTGGCGAGTATGTGGCGCCACACTCTTCACATGAATCACCATATTGATCTTTAGCACCACACTTTGGGCACTCACCTTTAATAAATCTATCAGGCAAAAACATCTTAGCTTCATTATCATAAAATTGTTCGATTTCTTTACTTACGATATTTCCTTTATCTCTGAGGGATTGATATATTTTTTGAGATATTTCCTTATTCTCATCAGAGTGAGTCGTGTGAAAGTTGTCAAATTCAATTTGAAAATCTTTGAAATCTTTTACATGCTCATCGTATGTTTTTTCTATTAATTCCTCAGGAGTAATCCCAAGTTCTTTCGCTTTGAGCATAATTGGGGTTCCATGAGAATCGTCTGCACATATATACACACATTCATTTCCACTCATCTTCTGGCTCCTAGCCCAAATATCTGTCTGGATATACTCTACAAGATGCCCTAAATGAATAGAACCATTAGCATAGGGTAGAGCGCTTGTAACAACTATTCTTCTCATTGAAATTTGATAATTAGCCTATAAATTAATTACTATGAGGTTATAATAAGGCCTCAATATTTATGAATATTGTATATTAAAACCATACAAAGGACTAAGGGAATGAATAAAGAGAACATAGAAGCACTATTAAAGGACTATCAATGTCCATATATGGGAACAGATTTAGTAAGTGGAAACACAGTCAAAGAAATCAAGGTTGAGGGAAACAACGTCTTTGTAAAGTGTGTTCTGGGTTGGCCTGCAGAGGGAATCATGCAAGCATTTCACGAAAATATGGATAAGAAAATAAAGGAAGCTTATCCAGATGCGCAAACCAATCTTGATCTTAGTTACGAAATATCTGCTCATGGTATTCAAAAATCAACAGAGAGAATTAAAGGGATTAAAAATATAATAGCTGTAGCTTCAGGTAAAGGTGGAGTTGGAAAATCAACAACTGCAGTCAATCTGGCACTAGCATTAAAAGAAGAAGGAGCAAACGCAGCTATCTTAGATGCTGATATTTATGGCCCCAGTATTCCTAGAATGTTAGGGGTAAGCGGTCAACCTGATTCAGAAGACGGTAAAACACTTATGCCAAAAATTGGGCACGGACTTCAATCTATGTCTATAGGCTTACTTGTTGAAGAAGACACACCAATGATCTGGAGAGGGCCAATGGTTACACAAGCTCTAGAGCAACTTCTGACCGATACTCAATGGAAAGATGTCGATTACCTAATTATAGATTTACCACCAGGAACTGGTGACGTGCAGTTAACACTATGTCAAAAGATTCCAGTCAGTGGTGCTGTTATTGTAACCACTCCACAAGATATATCTTTAATTGACGCTAGAAAAGGACTGAAGATGTTTGAGAAGGTTGAAGTTCCAGTATTAGGAATTGTTGAAAACATGAGTACACATGTTTGTAAGAAATGTGGACACATAGAGAGTATTTTTGGTGAAGGTGGAGGCGAACAACTTGCTTCCGAGGCAGGTGTAAAACTTCTGGGTGAGTTACCTTTGGAAAAACAAATCAGAGAAGAGATGGATAAAGGAACACCAACAGTATCATCTAACCCTATGGATCCAGCATCCCTAGCTTACAGAGAGATAGCTCGTAAGATGACTGCTACACTTTCAATGCGCAAGAAAGACTACAGTGCAGCATTTCCTAAAATTGTTATTCAAAACGACTAGGAATACCTATCATCATAACTCTATGATATTTTTTATAGAGTGATAATATATCTTGATGGCAATAAAATCTGATAAGTGGATTAAAGATATGGCGGAAGGCCATGGAATGATCGAACCATTCCAATACGATCAAGTCAAACAAAATGGTAAGGGTTCAATTGTCTCATTTGGAACATCTAGTTACGGATATGATGTTCGTTGTTCTGACGAATTTAAAATTTTTACAAATATAAATTCATCTTTTGTTGATCCTAAAGCTTTCGATGAGCAAAGTTTTGTGGATGTAAAATCTGACGTGTGCATCATTCCGCCAAATTCGTTTGCCCTTGCACGCACTGTCGAGTATTTCAGAATCCCTAGAAAAGTGCTTACTCTGTGCTTAGGTAAATCAACTTACGCTAGATGTGGGATAATTGTTAACGTGACGCCGCTGGAACCTGAGTGGGAGGGTCACGTAACTCTGGAGTTTTCCAATACTACACCACTTCCAGCCAAAATATATGCAAATGAGGGTGTAGCGCAATTCATATTCTTAGAGTCCGATGAAGTTTGTGAAACTTCTTACAAAGATCGTAAAGGTAAATATCAGGGACAAAAGGGTGTCACACTACCTAAAACATAAAACATTTTATCAATTAGTATAATTCGATTGAGGCTAAATCAATCTCAGCGACAAATTCTCTCCCTATGGCTACAATTCCAATTGTTTTTATGTCTTGGGATGATACGTTGGATGGCTGATAAAAATTAGATTTTCTGAATGTCGTAAATGGAAGCTCAACTGTCGTCCAAGTATCTGTTGCTTGAAATGCAGATTCATAGTACTGCCAGGGTAAAAATAAATACTTTGTTCGGATATGAACAGTATATTCATTATTATTTCCTCTTACTCGTAATCTTACTCCTTTGAAGCTTTTACCTTTTGGATGATTTTCTATCTTAGTTCTGAACTGTATGAAACCCCCATTATTCTCAAGAGATAACTCACCAGTCATTCGATAAAAGTAAGTCTCATCCTCTTGTTTAAATTCTAGCTGACCCATTTGAGATACCACCCATAACTTTATCTGTAACGAAGCACCACTTTGCATTACCGCTCTCGCAGAATTCCTCATCCGGTACACCAGATTGATTTTTCATATCATCAATAATCATCTTGTCAGCCATAGAATTACTACTTATAAAAAATGTAATAACTATAAAAATAGTATATTTTAGTTTCATCTGAAACTTATGCACTCCCAGTTGTTACTTCTGCCTATTTCTCTAAGTTTATCATCACCATCAACAATAATCGGATTTTTTACTTTTTCTAAAAGAGGTAGATCATTGAATGAATCTGTATAAAAAGATGCTTGCGATAGATCAAAGTTATTTTCATCTATCCATCTACTAACTTTATCGAGCTTACCATCTCGAAAACATGGAGCACCAAGTACATTTCCCGTAAATGAATTATTTTTTATTTCAAATTCTGTCGCTATCAAGACTGACACATCGAATATATCTGCGATCGGTCTTGTAACAAAATCATTAGTGGCAGTTGCAATGATGACCTCTTTCCCCTGCGAGTGAGCTTTATCGATAAGATCTTTACCTACTTTTGTAACGATTGGTTTAATTTTTTCTTCAATGAATTGATCTCGGGAGCCCTAATAATACTGACATATCGTTAGCTACAAGAGGTCTCAAACAAAATGACAGAAATCCATCTATATCTAGACTACCTTCGTAGTAGTTATTATAGAATCGCTCACTTTCATCGAGGTATGACGAATCGACTATTTGCTGCTCGGATAAGAAAATTCCCCAATTTCGATCGCTGTCTCCAGCGAGGAGTGTGTTATCTAAATCAAATATTAAAAGTTCATTCATTTTTGATTAATAAGGGATAATTAGTCGTATATACTAGTACCATTATATCGGTTCAGGGGGAATGATTAAAGCCGTGTCTTTAAAGCACATAATTACTTCTTAGATAAAATCATGGATAAGAAAAATTATAGACGAGGAGTGGGTATGATTATTATAAATAATGATGGACGCTTTTGGCTCGGCAAAAAGGATAGGCACAGAAGCATGGCAATTTCCACAAGGTGGAATAGACAAAGGCGAGAAAGTTAGAGAAGCTATGTATCGTGAATTACATGAGGAAACAGGCTTAGATCAAGACACAGTTGAAATATTAAGCATTAGTAAAAGATGGTTGGTGTACCACATACCTCACGTATTTCAGAGGCATAATAAAAAATTCGATGGAGCAATGCAAAAATGGTATCTTTTGAAACTTATCGACAGTGATTCAAAAATAAATTTAAATGCTAGCGGTCATGCTGAATTTGATGATTGGAAATGGGGCGACGAGAAAACTGCAATTAAAAGCGTCATTAAATTTAAACGAGATGTTTATAAGAGTATTTTAAAAGAATTTAAAGATGTTTTAGACCGGCTTATAGACAACTAATGCAACAATCAAAACCAAAAATATTACTGGCACTTCATTGAATATTCGATACCAAACATGACTGTGAGAATTGCTGTCAGTTTTAAATTTTTCTAGTAAGACTCCACACCAAACATGATAGAGAGCCAAAATAAAAACTAACAATATTTTCATCTTAAGCCAGTAAGACATCCCGTGATACTCTATCAATAGCACTCCGAATAGCACTGTAAGTACCGCACCAGGAGTCATAATCCCCCAAAACAATTTTCTCTCCATAATCTTAAATCTATCTTTTGAGATTTGATCTTCAGCTTGGGCATGATAGACATACAGGCGTGGTAAATAAAAAAGTCCAGCAAACCATGTCACCATGAAAATAATGTGAAGTGTTTTATACAGCAGCATGTTTATTATTCTACCTTTAAATGTATAATGTGCCTAAATAATTAGCTATTAAAATATGAGGGTATCTAAATGATTTCTGTCGGCATAGTAGGAGCATCAGGATTTACAGGTGAAGAACTCGTAAAGCTACTTTTGAAACACCCAGATGTCTCGCTTGATGTCCTTACCTCAAGAACACATGCCGGTAAAAAAGTAAGTGATTGTATAAAGCTCGATACAGATTTGGACAAAAAATTTTTAGAACCTTCAGTAGATAATTTGTCACATTGTGATGTAGTATTTTTTGCGTCACCTAATGGTGTAGCTATGAATATGGCAAGGGATCTTGTAAAAAATAATATAAGATTAATAGATATCTCTGCTGATTTTAGGATACCTGATGCTGAAATATGGGAGAAGTGGTATGGTCAAAAACATACATCTCCAGAACTCATTGAACAGTCCGTATATGGTTTGCCTGAGATGAAAAATCAAAGAGATAAAATATCAAATGCAAAAATAATTGCTAATCCGGGTTGTTATCCTACATCATCATTATTAAGTCTCTTACCAATACTTGATATGATTGACGAACAAAGAATTATCATCAATGCAACTTCTGGTATAACAGGAGCTGGCAGAAATCTTAATCCTGATAAGTTGTTTGCACCTGGGACTGAAAATTATCAAGCCTATGCAGTGGCAAAGCACAGGCACTATCCTGAAATGTTAAATCAGATACAGCATATAAATAAAAATGCAGATGTACTATTTGTGCCACACTTAAGTTCGATTGAAAGAGGAATATACTCTACTCATTACCTAACTCTAAGAGATCTTGATTTAGATCATCTATACGATATTTATAATGATTATTATAAAGACTCTCAGTTCATAAAAATTATCAATCAGACTTATCCTAAACTTGGTGAAGTCAACACCACTAATGATTGTTTAATCTCACTATTTTCATCCTCAGATAGAAACGATGATTCTAATCTTGTCATCATGAGTGCGATCGATAATCTGATGAAAGGAGCCTCAGGACAAGCCGTACAAAACATGAATATTATGTTTGGACTCAAAGAATCTACTGGATTAGTCTAAATTTAATCAAATTATCATAAAATTTTTGTTGAAATACATTCAAAATGTAGGGTAGACTGAACGTCCTATGGGAATTTTTGATAAAATACAAGATACCACCGCTGCGGTAACATCTTCCGATAAAAATACTACATCAATTGGTGAAAATTGTACCATTGATGGTGACATCACTTTTGATAAGACAATCGAAATACACGGTAAAATTACTGGTACTGTCAAGATTGCCGAAAATTGTACTACTGCGATGCTTGTCATCAAAAAAAATGGAATTGTTGAGGGCGATGTCTATGGTGACGAGGTAGTCATAGAGGGTGAAGTTATTGGTAATGTAACTGGCAAAAAGAAAATTACTATCAAAAGTCTTCATTTGTATCAGGTAATGTTTACTATGATATTTAGATATGAATGGTGGCGCGACAGTGAATGGCAACCTTATCAGAAATAAGGGAAAAGAGCCTCAAAAACTTGAAGACAATTCTGCAGTTTCATTGAATATTAAAAGCGCAGACAAAGAAGATTCTAAAGAAAAGCTTCTATAACATAAATTGTTATTTAAAACTTTTTTGTTATAATGTACCCACTGTAGAGATCACATTATGGAAAACGTTACAACAACAATTCAAGATAAAGAACCACTCATCTTCACAGATAGTGCTGCAGAAAAAGTTAAAAAATTAATCGAAGAAGAGAAAAACCCCTCGCTTAACCTGAGAGTATTTATCACAGGTGGTGGTTGTTCTGGTTTTCAATATGGATTCACTTTTGATGAGAAGATTCAGGACGGTGATGCTGAAATTGCAAAATGCGGAGTCAAACTTCTTGTTGACCCAATGAGCATTCAATATCTAAGAGGTGCTGAAATTGACTATCAGGAAGGACTCGAGGGAGCACAATTCATAATAAAAAATCCCAACGCAAAAACAACATGTGGCTGCGGTTCTTCTTTTTCAACATAGAACACTAAATGACAGATTCAAGCACGCACTTATATAGCCCTGGGCTAGTCGGTATCATAGCTACTGAATCATCCGTGTCAAACATCAATGGCAAGAAAGGCATTCTCAGTTACAGAGGTTACTCTATTGAAGAATTAGCTCAAAAAAGCACTTTTGAAGAAACCTCTTACTTACTTCTGTTTGGAGAGCTTCCCACCTCAGCTCAATTAAAAGAATTTACATCCAAAGTGACACAATACCGGGATCTTCCCGAAGAATTAGTCTTAATCTTGAAAGCTTTGCCGAAACACACTAGGCCAATGGACGTGCTTCAGATGGCTGTGTCTTCCCTTGGCACTTTCTATGATTTAGAAGTAAGCCCTGAGAAAGTCAAAGGCAAAAAATATGATGATGAATATTTCTTGAATACATCTGCTGCGCTTATTGGCGCATTAGGCTCTATTGTGGCTGCTTGGCATAGGATTAGAAATGGAGATGAACCAATATCATCTAAACCCGACTGCGCATACGCAGAAAATTTTTTGCATATTCTTGGTGCTGAAAAAATAACACCACTTATGACGCGCATAATGGATGCAACATTAGTTCTTCATGGTGAACACACTATCAATGCATCCACTTTTACTGCTATGGTAACTTCATCCACACTTGCTAATGCATCTCAGGTCGTTGCGTCTGCGATTGGTTCATTATCAGGCCCTCTGCATGGTGGGGCTAATGAGAAGGTTATTGCGATGTTGCAAAAAATTGAATCTAAAGAAGAAATAAGACCATGGCTAGATGAGACATTAAAAGCTAAAAATGTTGTTTGGGGCATGGGGCACAGAGAATACTCTGTCAAAGATCCTAGAGCGAATATACTTACTGACATGGTACAAGAACTCTTTGATGAGAGAGAAGGGTGGTGTTACAGATATATTTGAAAAAGCTATTGAGTTAGAGAAGGCTTGTGAGGAAAAATTATCACATAAAGGAGTTTATCCAAACGTTGATTTTTACTCAGGAATTCTCTATAAAGAGATGGATATTCCTACCGATATTTTCACTCCAATTTTTGCAATGTCACGTGTTTCAGGCTGGTTGGCGCATTGGATAGAGCAGATACAAGATAATAAGATTTTCAGGCCCACACAGAATTATGTAGGCTCAGATGATCGAGCTTATATTGATATCAGCAATAGATGATACCAAGCAATCTACTGGTTTTAGCACCCGTTATATAGCCTTTTGAGATAGGCTTACCCTTAACTCTTGTCATTGCTAACCATGCGAAAGCAGATGACTCTATGTTTTTGAAATCAAGGCCCCATGGTAGACTCTTTATTTCATCCAGTCCTGTTCGCTTTAATATCTCCCTTTTTATAAGAGGATTTTTGGAGCCTCCACCTGCAAAGAATATTTTATCGGAATCTAGATTATTGAAATTAATAGCATCAGATACCGAAATTGAAGTAAGTTGGGTAAGAGTAGCGATTAACGAATTTCTACTTAATTGAAACTTATCTTTATATTTTTCTACCCATTGAATATTAAATTTTTCAAAACCAGTACTTTTAGGAGGATCTTGATAGAAATATTTATCAGACAACATAGACATCAGGGCTCTATCATTAATTTTACCTCTTTTAGCTAATAGCCCATTTTTGTCATAATCCTTCTTGAAATACTTTTTTGCAACTTCATTAATAAGATAATTCGCAGGACCAGTATCAAAAGCCATCAATTTATTGTTCTGAACGGTAAGTTAAATTAGCAAAGCCCCCAAGATTAATAAAATTTAAAAAATTTCTACCTTTTGACGAGATATATTCATGAAAATATGGAGCCAAAGGCGCCCCTTGTCCTCCATGTTTCATATCTGTAAGCCTAAAGTCAGCAACAACTCTTAGCCCAGACTCTTTTGCAATCATTGCTGGATTACCCAGAGTTTTAGAAATTTTTTTCTTTGGGTTATGAATTATTGTAATGCCGGGATAACCTATGGCTGCAATTTTTTTTGTGTTCGATGCTCTAATAAATTTTCTTACAGACTCAATGATAAATTCAGTGATAAGTTTGTCTGTCTCATTAAAAAGCTTTTTTCTATTCGGATGATTCTTACATTCATTGATTTTATCTCTCAATGATTGACGTATTCTGTAAGATTTGAAATATTTTATTTTGTTATTTTTTTCAAAGTCACAAAGAGATAAATCTAGTGAGTCTAGACTTGTACCACACATTATTCCTATATAATTCTCTGGCATTTCAGTATTAAAGTATATTCATATATTATATAGTTTAGCTACAGATAATGAAAAATATTGATAGTCAATTAGAAATCATCAAACAAGGGGCTGCCGAAATTATTCAAGAGGCCGAACTTGTTGAAAAGCTTAAATCTAAAAAACCGCTTACAGTTAAAGTTGGACTCGATCCAACCATGCCGGATATGCATCTCGGTCATACTGTGGTTATAAATAAGCTAAGACAATTTCAGAAGCTGGGACATAATGCGGTCTTTCTGATAGGCGATTACACAGCATGTATAGGCGATCCATCAGGAAGAGATGCAACCAGACCTGCAGTTGACCCAAAGACTATCAAAGAAAATTCTAAAAAATTTCAAAAAGAGATTTTTAAAATTCTTGATAAAGATAAAACGAAAGTTGTATTTAACAGTGAATGGCTTGGGAAATTAAAAGGACTTGATCTTATTGAGTTAGCCTCACATTACACAGTAGCACGCATGTTAGAGAGAGATGATTTTGATAAAAGATTTAAAATTGAAAAGAAACCAATATCAATACATGAATTTTTATATCCTCTTTTACAAGCTCAAGATTCTGTAGAGCTTAAAGCTGATGTAGAATTAGGTGGTACAGATCAAAAGTTTAATTTATTGCTCGGCAGAAAGTTGCAAGAGGATCATAAGATCAAGCCACAAGTTTGTATTATGATGCCAATTCTAGAGGGACTAGATGGTGTCAAGAAAATGTCAAAATCTTTAGATAATTATATATCTATAAGTGATGAGCCTAATGATATGTTTGGTAAAGTAATGTCGATTAGCGATGATCTGATGTGGCGATACTATGATTTACTAAGTTTTAAAGATTATGAGGATATAGCATCAGTAAAGACAAATGTGCTCACAGGACAAATTAAATCCCAGAGATGCCAAAATTGATTTAGCTCATGAGTTGATAGAGAGATTTCATGGTCACGACAAGGCAGATAAAGCTAAAAATAACTTTATTTCTAGATTTCAAAATAAAAATATAACAGATGATATACCCCACATAGAACTTGAAAGTTGATGGAGAACTAAGAATAATTGATTTAATAATAAATAATCTAAAAGCCGTAAAAAGCACATCTGAGGTGAGAAGACTAATTAGTCAAAATGCAGTCAAGATTGATTCAAAACC
>BOXR01000002.1:82500-141816 GCA_019651095.1 Ectothiorhodospiraceae bacterium
GTATCATACATGATAGAAAATAGAGAGATTATGATGAGGATGTTCCCCGAGTTATTTGAAAAAATAAATATTGAACCAGTTGAGAATTATTCCAGTTACTTGCTAGATATTATGAAAAGTCTTGCTCCTAGAAAGTGTGAGGGTGATCCAAAAATAGTCATCCTCACACCTGGACCGTTAAATAGCGCATACTACGAACATAGCTACCTGGCAGACACAATGGGCGTGGAGCTAGTCCAAGGATCGGATTTGATTGTCGAAGACAACATCACTTTTATGAGAACAACACAAGGGAAACAAAAAGTCGACATTATATATAGAAGAATTGATGATGACTTCATCGATCCACTATCATTTAATGAGACTTCTGTAATAGGTGTACCAGGCTTATTCCATTCATATAAATCAGGATATGTAAATATTTGCTCTGCTCCTGGTTCTGGGATAGCAGACGATAAAGCGATTTATACTTATATGCCTGACATCATAAGGTTTTATCTCGGAGAAGAGCCTAAGCTACCAAGTATCAAAACATGGAGATGTTCGAAAGCTGCTGACAGAAAATATGTTCTTGGCTAATCTTGAGAAACTTGTTGTTAAAGAGGTACACGGCTCTGGTGGTTATGGGATGTTAATTGGTAATTCAGCAACTAAAACTAAAATTAATTCATTTAAAAATAAAATAAAGAATAATCCTGACAACTATATCGCACAACCAATACTTAGCCTATCGTCTGTACCTATTTTCAAAAAAGATACCCTCACACCAAGACATGTTGATCTAAGACCTTTTACATTATTAGGACATAGAAAAAGAAGACTTGTCCCAGGAGGATTGACTAGGGTAGCACTCAAAGAAGGCTCACTAGTTGTAAATTCATCACAAGGTGGTGGGGTAAAAGATACATGGGTTCTAAAAAATTAAGTTATGTTGAGTAGAACAGCTGAAAATTTATATTGGACCGCGAGATATATAGAGAGAGCGGATTCAATAGCTAGACTTCTAGAAGTAGCCTACAGAATTCACTTGATACCAAATACAACAGAGGGTTATCAGAACGAATGGGAATCTATACTAGCAGCTGCGGGAATAAAACATAATTATTTAAATACTAATAACGAGATTACAAAAAATAAAATTGAGTATTATCTGCTTTTTGATCCAAACAACAGTTCATCAGTAAAAGCATGTATTGAAAATGCAAGAAATAACTTAAAGATGGTTCGTACTGCGGTGACTCTTGAGGTCTGGAATGCAGTAAATACTTGGTATCATGAGCTGTCTAACTACGATAAAGGAAAATACGATTCAAAAAATCTTCCTCAAATCTTAGACTGGATAAAAAGACAAGTAAATTTAATTAAAGGTACGATAAATAATACTCAGTTACTTAATGATGGATTTGATTTCATATACTTAGGAATTTTTTATGAAAGAGCTGATTTCACTGCACGAATTATTGATGTTAAATATTATATTTTGCTTCCTAGTAGTTCCTATGTCGGCACTCAAGTTGATAATTTTCAATGGAGTATTATGTTGAGGTCTGTTTCCGCTTACCGCGGTTTTAAATGGGCTTATGGAAACAGTCAAATAGACTATAAAAAAATTATCGATTTTCTCATATTAAGTAATATGTGTCCCAGATCTATATTCTATGCAGTTGACAAGATTCAGTATCACCTCGGAAGGCTGACTCAATTTTATAAATCTGATAATGCTGCAAATAGGAATGTCAAAATAATTCATAAAGGGTTTGTAAATAGTAATGCGGAACAGATTATCGATTTTGGCCTTCATGAGTTTTTAACAAAATTTATTGATGATATGTCAACTACTTATTCAGATTTAGAGGAAGTATATTTTTTAGGCACCGACAGATGATAATAAATATTAATTATGAAACTTCTTATGTGTTTTCATCTAATGTCCCTAGACTCGTCCAAAGTATTATGCTTCATCCAACAGAGTGTTTAAATCAAAAAGTTATTAGTTGTGATATTGTTACATCGAAAGGCGAGCTAGTTGAAGTTCCAAAGGATGCGCTTGGGCACAGGCTCTATAATATCTATAATAAAAATATATCTGAGCCACAGACTATATCTATGAAATGTACAGTTGAAACTAAAGACTTTTTTGGTCTGATGAAAGGGCTTAGTGAGTCTGTTCATCCAGACTGTTTTCTTAGACAGACAAAATTAACTGAACCAGATAAGAAAATATTAAATCTTGTGAAAAAAAAAGTTGAGAAAAGCTCCGTAGATTTCTGCCATTATCTAAACCACTGTGTATCAAGTTCTATTAAATATGTATCCGGAAGTACTGATATACACACTTCTGCAGTAGATGCTATCTCTCAAGGGTCAGGTGTTTGTCAGGATTTTTCACATATCCTTGTGGGCTTAGCAAGATTTCACGGCTATCCAGCGAGGTATGTTAATGGCTTTATGTTGGATGATACTGATTTAGCCTCAAACGATACTCATGCATGGGCAGAGATATTTATTGCAAACTTAGGCTGGGTGGGGTTTGATCCATGTCATGGTAAATGCATAGATGATAGATATGTCCGAGTTGGATGTGGTTATGACTTCTCATTCACTTCGATGATTAAAGGTGTCAAAACTAATTACAACGGAACAGAATTACTAAACCATCAATTGTCTGTTCAAGCTCAAACTTCTCAATAAGATTAGATTTTGAAAAACTGTAGTACTATGATTCTATGAATTATTATTTTATTTCTTTGTTCGCGTTTCTACCTGATGCTATTGCACATAGCTATCATAGCGATGAGACTAAAAAGGTTTATTTCATCACACCATCTGATGGCACAACAATAACCAATCCAGTCAAAACTAAAATTTGGTGCAACTGGTGTCAACATTGTACCTGCTGGAGTAGATATGCCAGACTCAGGGCATCATCATCTTTTAATAAATGTTGATAAGCTTCCAGATCTAAAATTACCAATACCAGCAGATAGTAACCATCTTCATTTCGGTAATGGACAAACTGAAACTGAGCTAAATTTACCTGAAGGTAAACACACTCTACAACTTCTGATTGGTAACCATTTGCATATACCACATAGTGATCCAATAATTTCGGAGAAAATAGAAATTACTGTTAAGTAGTCAAAAAAACAGCAGCTGCAACCATTAGCCCAACTACAATCACAATCGCAATAGTCTGATTATTGGCAGCGTCACTATTCATAATTTTCTTATAATCCAAATAGAGTAGATATAATTTATAACTATTTTGGTGAACATCTAGGTAAGCTAATCTTCTTAGCCTCCTATTCGATAGATATTTGCCATTATTCCTTAAAAGCCCATATGCTTGTTTAATATAATTGAAGTTAACTGTGCGCATTCGTTATATCCTTATAATCAGTGAAATCGGAGGTTTTATCATGCATAAGAGTCAAATAGACTTTAAGAGGAAATTTAATAAGTGAGAAAATCGTTATTGTTAGGGCCTATGGTTGGAATAGGGGTGAATGAGGAAACGTATGCCCAACCATAGGATGCTAACACTTATATTTATGCAAGATATATGCCACATAAAATTTATCCGGAAGATCCCAGTTTATATTATAAAAAAATTGAAGCTTAACAATAAAATACCAAAAACATGCACCAAATTATGATATCTGAGTGCCACGGTACCCATTTGGTGCTGTACAAAGACATATTTGTTGAATATTTGATGTATCGGTAATAAACTCTATGCATCGTTTTTTAGGGGCTATAGCTCAGCTGGGAGAGCATCTGCTTTGCAAGCAGGAGGTCGTCGGTTCGATCCCGACTAGCTCCACCGAAAACCTCAAAAAATGTCCATAAAACCTCAAATATATCTACTATTTACTGATCTTTGCTATATAATACTTTTCGGTGAACATTAAAAGTGATGTTTGCTTTTTTTTGCTCTATTGAAAATTTGGAAATAATGTACATGCATTTTTAAATCTAGTGATTTGAAAAACGAGAACTCATGTATCTCTATGAGATACAATGAATGTTACTTTTATTTGAGAACCAATAAGATACTTAATATAAACGATTTTGAGTTTATTTTAAGTTATAAGGTCAAGTGAATAAGCGCATGTGGTGGATGCCTTGGCGGCATAAGGCGATGAAGGACGTAGTAGTCTGCGATAAGCTTCGGTAAGCTGACAAACAAGCTTTGACCCGGAGATTTCCGAATGGGAAAACCCACTCTACATAAGTAGAGTATCTCCATCTGAATACATAGGATGGTAGAGGCAAACCTGGAGAACTGAAACATCTTAGTAACCAGAGGAAAAGAAATCAATTGAGATTTCCTTAGTAGCGGCGAGCGAAAAGGAAATAGTCCAGTCACTAAATCCATACGAATACTAGCAAAATAACCTGGAAAGGTTGGTCATAGAAGGTGATAACCCTGTATGCGAAAGTTTAGTATGGTGGGTGACGATGAGTAGAGCGGGACACGTGGTATCTTGCTTGAACATGGGGGGACCATCCTCCAAGACTAAATACTCTATGCCGACCGATAGTGAACTAGTACTGTGAAGGAAAGGCGAAAAGAACCCCGGTTAGGGGAGTGAAATAGAACCTGAAACCGTATGCGTACAAGCAGTGGGAGCCTCTTATGAGGTGACTGCGTACCTTTTGTATAATGGGTCAGCGACTTACATTTAGTAGCAAGCTTAACTTTAATAAGGTAGGCGAAGGGAAACCGAGTCTTAATAGGGCGTTTAGTTTCTAGGTGTAGACCCGAAACCGAGTGATCTATCCATGGCCAGAGTGAAGGTGGGGTAATTCCTACTGGAGGCTCGAACCCACTTATGTTGAAAAATGAGGGGATGAGCTGTGGATTGGAGTGAAAGGCTAATCAAACTCGGAGATAGCTGGTTCTCCGCGAAAGCTATTTAGGTAGCGCCTCGTGTATTACTATTGGGGGTAGAGCACTGTTATGGCTAGGGGGACATCCCGTCTTACCAAACCATTGCAAACTCCGAATACCAATAAGTACAGCACGGGAGACACACTGCGGGTGCTAACGTCCGTAGTGGAGAGGGAAACAACCCAGACCAACAGCTAAGGTCCCAAAATTATGACTAAGTGGAAAACGAAGTGGGAAGGCCTAGACATCCAGGAGGTTGGCTTAGAAGCAGCCATCCTTTAAAGAAAGCGTAACAGCTCACTGGTTGAGTCGGCCTGCGCGGAAGATTTACCGGGGCTAAGTCATATACCGAAGCTTTGGATCCTAGTTTACTAGGATGGTAGCGGAGCGTTCTGTATGTCACTGAAGGTGTATCGTGAGGTATGCTGGAGATATCAGAAGTGCGAATGCTGACATAAGTAACGATAATGTAGGTGAGAACCCTACACGCCGAAAACCTAAGGTTTCCTCCGCAACGTCAATCGGCGGAGAGTTAGTCGGTACCTAAGGCGAGGCCGAAAGGCGTAGTCGATGGAAAACAGGTTAATATTCCTGTACCGCTTTTAACTGCGATGGAGAGACGGAGAAGGTTAGATCAGCCAGTCAACGGTTATACTGGTGTAAGTATGTAGGAATTATCCTTAGGCAAATCCGGGGATATTTATTTCGAGATACGAATGCGAAGCTTTTTCTTCGGAATTAGCGAAGTGGTCGATACCATACTTCCAAGAAAATCTTCTAAGCTTCAGGTTAAAAGTGGCCGTACCCTAAACGGACACACGTGGGTGGGATGAGAATTCTAAGGCGCATGAGAGAACTCAGTTGAAGGAACTAGGCAAAATGATACCGTAACTTCGGGAGAAGGTATGCCTTTTGTATGTGATGCCACTTGCTGGCTGAGCAGAAGAAGGTTGCAATAAAATGATGGCTGCGACTGTTTACTAAAAACACAGCACTCTGCAAACTCGAAAGAGGAAGTATAGGGTGTGACGCCTGCCCGGTGCCGGAAGGTTAATTGATGGGGTTAGCTTGCTTGCAAGCGAAGCTCTTGATCGAAGCCCCGGTGAACGGCGGCCGTAACTATAACGGTCCTAAGGTAGCGAAATTCCTTGTCGGGTAAGTTCCGACCTGCACGAATGGCGTAACGATGGCCATACTGTCTCCAACCGAGACTCAGTGAAATTGAAATTGCTGTGAAGATGCAGTGTACGCGCGGCTAGACGGAAAGACCCCGTGCACCTTTACTACAGCTTTACACTGAACTTTGAATCTAATTGTGTAGGATAGCTGGGAGCCTTTGAAGCTGATGCGCTAGCATTAGTGGAGGCAACCTTGAAATACCAGCCTGTTATCTTTGGAGTTCTAACCCAGGACCGTTATCCGGTTCGGAGACAGTGTATGGTGGGTAGTTTGACTGGGGCGGTCTCCTCCCAAAGAGTAACGGAGGAACGCGATGGTACCCTCAGTACGGTTGGAAATCGTACGATGCGTGTAAAGGCATAAGGGTGCTTGACTGCGAGACAGACATGTCGAGCAGGTACGAAAGTAGGTCTTAGTGATCCGGTGGTTCTGTATGGAAGGGCCATCGCTCAATGGATAAAAGGTACGCCGGGGATAACAGGCTGATACTGCCCAAGAGCTCATATCGACGGCAGTGTTTGGCACCTCGATGTCGGCTCATCACATCCTGGGGGTGAAGCAGCTCCCAAGGGTATGGCTGTTCGCCATTTAAAGTGGTACGCGAGCTGGGTTTAGAACGTCGTGAGACAGTTCGGTCCCTATCTACCGTGCGCGTTTGATATTTGATGGATGTTACTCCTAGTACGAGAGGACCGGAGTGAACCTATCCCTGGTGTTCCAGTTGTCTCACCAGAGGCATTGCTGGGTAGCTATATAGGGTTGTGATAACCGCTGAAAGCATCTAAGCGGGAAGCCATACCAAAGATTAGATATCACTGGACCTTTAAGGTCCCTGAAGATCCGTTCAAGACTAGGACGTTGATAGGCTGGGTGTGGAAGCTTGGTAACAAGTGAAGCTAACCAGTACTAATTGATCGTGAGGCTTGCTCTTATAACATTAAATAAACTGATAAATAAGATTTAAAGTCAGTTTACATTTTCCTAAGAATAATACATGTTTGATGGCCATAGCATATGGGCACCACCTGATCCATCTCGAACTCAGAAGTGAAACCATATAGCGCCGATGGTAGTGTGGGGTCTCCCCATGTGAGAGTAGGACATCATCAGCTTAAATATTAAAGGCCCTTGGGCCTTTTTATTTGAACTTACATAGATCTTTTAATAAAAGCCAAACTTTTGAGAACAAAAAGGTTCTACTAAGGTATTAATTTCAATATAACTAGCAATTTGTCGTGCATAACTTCCAGATACAATTATAGTCGGCTTAGATTTTGTATTTTTTTTAAATTCTTCGTAAACCTTGTGCACAGATGCAGAAATCATTGTTCGGTAACCCACGTTAATTTGTTCTGCTGTATCTGTTTGAAGAAGATTATTTTTTTTTGTTTGAGTCAGCTTAATATTTTTTAGGTTATGTATATCTGAAAAACAGTTTATATATCTCTCGGCTCCACTCATCAGTACTCCTCCTTTATGAGTACCATTTTTTGTTACACAATCGATACTTATAGCACTTCCACAGCTAACAATTACACAGTCTTTTTTAAAGATATTTTTAGCCGCGACAATTTGTGCCCATCTATCTGAACCTAGACTCGAAGCTTTTTTATATGAGTTTGTAGTTGATAAAAGCGACCTTGTCGATTTAAATGCTGTTATTTTCTCAAAGAATGATTTAAGAATCTTTATTAGTTTTTTATCGTAGTTTGTACCCAAGACTGATGAATAAAATAAATATGGTTTGTTATCATAATTAAGCGCTTTTAGATACTTCCTGATATTTTTAAAATCATCCGATCGGAAGGCTTTTACTCTAGAAATTCCTTTTTTTCTCTCAATAGCAATTTTGATTTGACTATTTCCAATATCTGCGACTATATTCATATCATTCTTAATGTGCTGTTAATATCATTGATTGTCAAAACATTGTTGCCTGTATTTATCATTAGTTCTCCATAATTACTAATACCCATTAGAACTCCTTCATGACTAACATTGTCTATTGAGATAGATACACATCTATTGATAGCAAATAAATTATCATTATATTCTTTTACTAATTCGTCATAATTCTCTTTTTTCAAAAAATTAACCAAATTATTACAAAACAAATAAATTAACTTTGTATGGTCAATGTTATCCTAGATTTGAGTGCGGTTGATTTACGTTAAATGATTCATCAAATTATATTTATACCAATACCAAAAGGATAAAAAAATATCTTTTCCAGAAGACTGAGACTCAATCAAGATACCAGAAATTTTTTTATTATCTAAATATATATCATTTGGCCATTTAATGCTCAAAGTATGATTTGTTGTATTTTTAAATGCTCTCAATGCAGCTAAGCAAGAAAGATAATTTAATTTTCCTAATTCCGTTTGATTAGCATTCAATTTTAAACACAAACTAAATGAAAGAGATTTTTGGTTGAAACTAAACCATACCTTGTTGTTCCTTCCTCTAGATGCTCTTTGATTATTTGTGATTATGATAATTGGACACTGGTCTTTGATGTATTTATATTTAAAATAATCATTCGTTAAAGCTTAAATGATTTTGAATAATACCCTTATAGGTTTATTGTTATATAAAATCTTTGAGAGATCTTTTTTTAATTTAGAGATTTCCAACATTACTTTGACATGATAATTTCAATAACTTATTATTGTCACACATAAATTATGAGTAACTTAGCATAATGGCAATCAATTGGATAGAATCAAAGGTTATGATCAAACAAGATGGACGATGATCTAGTCTCAATTCGATTTGAAAATAATATACCTCCATATATTGCTGGTCAATTTACTAAAATCGGCCTCAAACTTGATGGAGATCTTGTCTCACGACCATACTCACTTGTAAGTGCTCCTCACGAAGATTTTCTAGAGGTAATATATGTAAATGTTCCCGATGGCAAACTCACTCCCCATTTACATAAACTCGATACAAATGATTCTATTTTTGTGATGGATAAAGCATCAGGCTTCTTTATTATGGATGAGGTGCCTGATGGCGATAAGTTATGGCTCGTAGCAACCGGAACAGGATTAGGAGTTTTCATCTCATTGCTTAAGACTGATTCACCATGGAAGCGTTTCAAAGAAATAGTGCTAATTCATGGTGTTCGTACATCTGGTGAGCTAGCATATCAGGATCAGATTAAAGAGCTTCAAGCAAAACATCCTAATCAACTTAAATATCTCCAAACAGTAACTAGAGAAAAAATCGATAACACCATAAACGCACGAATCCCTGATGCTATAAAAGATGGATCAATTACAAATATTTGTGGAGAAATAAATTCATCATCACAGTTCATGCTATGCGGCAACCCCGACATGATTAATGATATGGTAGATCTTTTAGGCACCTATGGTTTGGAGAGAAACCGAAGAAGCAAACCTGGAAACATCACTCTCGAAAAATACTGGTAATCTTCAGCTTAATCTAATAATTGACCTTTAATAATTAGGGGTCTAAGACCTATTCTTCTATTTGAAAATGATAATAATTCCTATTTACAAATGAGAATTATTCTCATATAATTAAACTCTAATATATAAATGAGGAGAATATAATGAAAATCAACTACATAGAGTGTTCACCCAGAGGAGAAAGGTCACATTCTACAAAAATAGCACAAGCTTATATAGAACAAGCTAAAAAAAATATACCAGACCTTGAGCTGAATCATATCAATCCATGGTCACTGAATTTGCCTGAATTTGATGGAGATATGCTGAATGCAAAATACTCGGTCATTAGAGGCACTGATCCATCAGCTGATGAAGTCTCAGCATGGTCAAATGTAAAAAACATATTTGATGAATTTAATAATGCTGATCATTATTTGTTCAGTGTTCCTATGTGGAATTTTAATATTCCATACAAGCTCAAACACTATATAGACATTATTACTCAGCCAGGTATGTCGTGGAGTTATACCCCAGAAGATGGTTATAAAGGTCTTATGACAGATAAGACAGCAACAATCATCTACTCAACTGGTGATGGATACGGTGAAGGAACAGGATTTGAGTCTTTTGATATGCAAAAACCATATGTGAACTTATGGCTAACATTTCTTGGGTTCAAAAAAATAGAGAGAGTAGTTGTTGACAGAACGTTATTTGACGCCGAGACAGCAGAAAAGAATGCTCTAGATGTAGCACTTAAGCTTGCAAATATAAACACCCTATAAGGTTAAATAGTCAGGAGACAAAATATGTTAGGAAAAATTTTTAAGAAAAAACCACTGGCACTTAGAATAGGTGATACAGCACCTGATTTTAAGGCTGAGACAACAACTGGAGACATAAGTTTTCATGAATGGATAGGAAGTAGCTATGCAATGATCTTTTCTCATCCAAAAGATTTCACGCCAGTATGTAGCACTGAACTATCTCGAACTGCAGCATTAAAGCCTGAGTTTGATAAAAGAAACTGTAAGATTATTGGTCTATCTGTTGATAGTGTCTCTGAACATTCTAGTTGGGAGAGTGATATTGCTGATGTTTGTGATAACTTTAAAGGTGCACCAATTAATTTTCCTTTAATTGCAGACAAAGATCGAAAAATTGCTGAGATGTACGGAATGATTCATCCTGCAGAGTTAGAGAATTTAACCATCAGAAGTGTCTTTATTATCGGTCCAGATAAAAAAATTAAACTAATGATGACATATCCAGCAAGTACAGGAAGAAATTTTAATGAAATTCTGCGTGCACTAGATTCAATTAGACTTACTGCTGATCATAAAGTGGCTACGCCTGTTGACTGGAAAAATGGCGACGATTGCATAATAGTACCGAATCTTGATGATATTCAAGCAAAAGAATTATTTCCAAATGGATGGAACGCTCTCAAACCTTATCTGAGGTTAGTAAGCGATCCAAGTAAACAAAATAATAAATAATGTTTGTCACGATGATCCATCTTTACCTCCTCATTTGTGGTTTCATCAGAAAATATTATTTTACCCTGAGTCTCTCTTACTCCCTAGGAGAGGCTCTCCTTAATTCATGAATTTCATAGAGTCACATTTTATAGAAATAGCTTTTATCATTGTTTTCATAAGTGTTATAAATATGACTTCAACTGAAAAAGATAACTCTGTAAACAATAAATGAATCAAATATTAGTCAAAAAATAGTCTGCAGATAAAGTCAGTAAAATTAATATGAATGTAAATTATATGAAATTAATGAAGTTTGTGCTCTTTTTTTCAATCCTTTTTATATTAAATCCCTGGGCACACAATGCTGAAGGTCAAAAAATTAAAAATAAAATTAATCAAAATGAGATCAATTGGTTATTAGACAGATATAAATATCAAGATATTCGAGGCGGTACTACAAAGGGCTTAGCAGTACAGCTCGATGAGAATACCTCAAAATATTTCCTTGATCTTCAAGAAAAGAAATTAGATAAAAAATCGAAAGACAGATTAGCTATTTTATCTATGGTTGGAGAGTATCGAGTTAGCTTTGAGTTTATTGAGACTTTCGGGAGTAAAAATAATTACAAACTTGATAATCCATATCAGTCATGGGGAACAGAAATGGTGATAGTTTTAAATGATGAGCCAAACTATATTTCACTTCAACACATAATGATGATGTATTTTAAGGACGAAGACGGCTCCATATCTGGACCTTATATTCAGAAGCACTGGAGGCAAGACTGGACTTACGAAGATTCAAAAATTTTAAATTATAGAAATGATAAGATTTGGGATCTCTTAGTGGTTGATGATTATCAAAATACTTGGAGCCTATCAGTATACCAAGTTGATGATTCACCAAGATATGAGTCGTACGGAATGTGGTTGCATAGTGAAGAGGGATCGAGATGGATTAGTAAAGCTACTCCAAGGCCATTACCAAGAAGAGAGTTTTCTGTAAGGGATGATTATAGTCTGCTGTCTGGGTTAAATAAGATTACTGTAATGCCCTGGGGATGGGTTATGGAGGAGTTAAATGAGAAGATTATTTTTCCAAACAAGTATCATGGCTCAGAGTTTGGGATAGCGAGGTACCAAAGAATTTCTAATTATGATTTTACTCCAGCACGTGATTACTTTGGGAAAGATACAAAGAGTACTGGTCTATAGTAAGAGGTAAAGTGGAGTGAAATTCTATCACAAGACAAGGTTTGTCTTTTAAAAGATGTCAAAGGGGAAAACCCCTGTATATGTACAAATTTGAATTTGCTGAAGATTATAAAAATAATCCAAACAACAAAGAGGCAAATCAGAATGTGGATGATATTGTAACTAAATTCATTGCTAGTAACTGCTAATTTGATTGAAGAAAGAATAGTCCTAATTCTCACTCTGACAGGAGTTTATCAATCATACTTACAAGCTTGTCGCCTTTTGGACTAGTCACCATAGAGTAACTTTTTACAACCTCACCATCTTTGTTAATTAAGTATTTCCAAAAGTTCCATTTAGGCGAGCTATTTGTCTCAGCGGCAAGATTCTTATAAAACGGGTGCGCTTTTTCACCTCTTACATTTACTTTGGTAAACATTGGAAATTTAACATCATATGTTAAATTACAAAAATCTTTATATCTTTCTCAGGAGCTGGTTCTTGATAGAAATCATGCGAAGGAAAGCCAAGTACAACAAAGCCTTGATCTTTCTTTTCTGAGTAAACTTTCCAAACCTTCATACTGAGGTGTAAAACCACATTTGCTTGCAGTATTAACTACAAGAATAACATTTCCCTTATATTTGCAGAGGCTTTCAACTTTATCGTCTCCAAGACGTTTAATTTCAAAGTCTAGAGCTTTTGGACATTGATTTGAATGTGCATCAGTCATTACGAATGATAATAACATGCATATGGAAAAAATAATTTCTTCATATAAGATTATTCTTTTTGATTTGAAATAATGTCAAGAAATGTCGAGAGCAAATTCTTTTAAACTGTCTAAATCAATTTTTCAAGAGCTTTGATGTTTGTTGATTTTAGTTTAACATATGGAGCTTTCTGATTTTGATATGCCTCAAGCCATCTATCAGCGCACAAGCACCACGAATCTCCATCATTTAGTCCAGCGAAGTCTAGTTCAGGAATTGGTGTCATAAGATCATTCCCTCTAGATTTGGAGAATTCTAAGAAATCTGAAGTGACTACTGCACAAACTGTGTGAGAGCCTCTATCAAATGAATCTGTATTACAACAGCCATCTCTTAAATATCCTGTGACTGGATCTGATCCACAGACCTTCTAGATCTTCGCCCAAAACATTTTTCTGTACTTCAGACATATTTAACCTCAAAGATTTCATATTCAATGTTTCCAGATGGAGTCTTGATTGTGACTACGTCACCCTCACTTTTCCCCACCAGAGACCTAGAAATAGGCGATGTAACAGATAGCTTTCCTTTTTTTAAGTCTGCCTCATCTTCACCAACGATTTTGTACGTGACTTTTTTATTATTTTCATCAACTACAATTACAGTGGTTCCAAAATGACTTTATCTGATGCCGGAATTTTTGATATGTCAATAACCTGAGAATTGGACAGTTTACCTTCAATATCTTTTATTCTTCCCTCAGCAAAACTCTGCTGTTCGCGGCAGCATGATATTCAGCATTTTCCTTCAGGTCACCTTTTTCTCTAGCCTCTTTGATGGCTTCAGTTATCATTGGGCGTTTCACAGTTTTTAACTCATGAAGCTCATCTCTGAGTAACTTCTCGCCCTCAACAGTCATTGGTATTTTATCCATTTGAACTCACTAAATTAATTGAGCCACCTGTCAGATTCGAACTGACGACCTGAGGTTTACAAAACCCCTGCTCTGGCCAACTGAGCTAAGGTGGCAATTACTAAACTCATTTATAGTCATAATGATATAATACTGACGTATAATATCGAAGTTTTCATGATGAATAAAGATTTACCTCTAAAAGTCAGGCATATATTCTCAGCTTGATCCATTAATATGGAAAGGAATTTGGCTAGATATTTTGGACGTTCTCTTATCATCACCAAGCATGCCCAGTATTTGGAAAGAGATTATAACGCAAATATCTCTCAACAAAAAAAAGTATCCATCCATAGGTAATTCACAATTTATGAAATGGGAGCTAAAAGCATTTGTAGCTCAAGCTGTAACTTCCGTTGATAAGAACTATAATAAAGAGACATTTATTGCCGAGTTTGAAAAATATTTTTCAAAGAAAGGATATAATATTAATAGAGATACCATAAATGAAATTTACCAGATTATTAATAATTAAGCTTGTTCTCCTAGCACCATTTTTTTCAAATCCATTAGGTGCTGCACCGGACAAATTATTTATTGATCTCGTCAATTATTCTGCGAGCATTGATGGCTATAGTTCTTTGTGTGTGCAAAACTATGATGATGATCAAGAGTTGAACTCACTATTTGCTTTGCTCAGAGAGCTGAAGGATAAATATTTGCTTTTTACTGATGATGATTATGATATGTTGAAGTCAACCTACATGAAAACTAAATCAGCTACAATAACGCAATTAATGAAACTAAAACTCAACGTGCAAAAGAGTAGCTGCAGTAATTATTTAAAAATATTTGAGCGCTTTGATAGAAAAAAACAAAAAAGTTTAGAAGATCTTGAGAGGATGATTAATGCATACTAGTAGCATCAGAGGATTTCTACATGCTTTTTTTATTCTTAAAAGAGTAGATTTCTACTCTTCTAATCGAGACATTATAAATGACTTTCAGAAGAAACCAGGCTTAGTTCATATTTCGAAAAAAAGAGGCATTGATGTCTCACAAGTCTACGATATAATCAAGACTCATGATATAAATGTATTGAATACAAATATTATAAAACTTATGGAGTTTAAATGAAGCCACTAGGCCCACCACCAAGAATATTTGGTATGAAAATTACCTCAAATCGAATCGAAGCATTTTTCGTTTTGTTCGCAACAGTTGTATTATTTCTAATATTTTCTGTAAATAATTTTAATAAAACTAGTCAAGTCATATTATCTTTGGGCATTGCTTGGGTTTTATATTTGTGGTTCATTAAAAAACCAGAAAGACCATACTAACTAAAAAATTTAATGCTATAGGATAAATGCTTTGTTAAGATACACAAGTTGATTTTCGGAGGGGTACTCAAGCGGTCAACGAGGGCAGACTGTAAATCTGCTGGCCCTGCCTTCGCAGGTTCGAATCCTGCCCCCTCCAAATTAATTTGACGCGGGTATGGTACAATGGTAGAACTTCAGCCTTCCAAGCTGACGATGCGGGTTCGATTCCCGCTACCCGCTCAATTCAACAATAATAGTAAAAAAACTAAAAGAACGTGGTCAAGCAGATCACAATTAGGTGAATTAACTTTCCCTATATGATGATTATTTTGCAGGTTAATACGCCTACCGCCTTTGTTAGTTGTATATACCCCTCTTTTTACTATTATCCAAGTGGTTGAATGTCTGCCCATATAGCTCAGTCGGTAGAGCACTTCCTTGGTAAGGAAGAGGTCACCGGTTCAAATCCGGTTATGGGCTTTTTTCGTTGATTTTAGTAAAATTTTAGTGTAAAAGCGCATAAAAGTGGTTTATTATTACCCCACTTGAAACTTAACTAACTCGGGATTTAAAAATGGCTAAGGAAAAATTTGAAAGAAATAAAGCCCATGTTAACGTTGGTACAATTGGACACGTTGATCATGGCAAAACAACACTTACTGCAGCTATCACTAAAGTGATGGGTGAGAAATTCGGTGGGGAAGCGAAAGCTTACGACCAAATTGACAATGCGCCTGAAGAGAGAGAGCGTGGGATAACAATTGCAACGGCTCACGTTGAATATGAATCAACAGATAGACACTACGCGCACGTAGATTGTCCAGGTCATGCTGACTATGTTAAAAATATGATTACTGGTGCAGCGCAAATGGACGGCGCTATATTAGTATGTTCTGCAGCAGATGGCCCGATGCCTCAAACTAGAGAACATATTCTTCTAGCTCGTCAAGTTGGAGTACCACACATTGTAGTTTATCTAAATAAAGCCGATCAAGTAGATGATAAAGAATTAACAGATTTAGTTGAGATGGAAATAAGAGAACTTCTGTCTAAATATGATTTCCCAGGTGACGATGTGCCTATAGTTTCAGGTTCAGCGTTAAAAGCTATTGAAGGTGATTCATCAGATATAGGTATCCCATCAATTGAGAAACTTGTTGAAGAGATGGACAAGTTTATTCCTGTGCCTGAGCGTCCAGTTGATCAAACATTCCTTATGCCGATTGAGGATGTATTTTCTATATCAGGTCGTGGAACAGTTGTGACAGGAAGAATAGAAAGAGGAAAAGTAAATGTGGGTGAAGAGATAGAAATAGTTGGTATAAGAGAAACACAAAAAACCACATGTACTGGCGTAGAAATGTTTAGAAAACTTCTTGATGAGGGTGTTGCTGGAGATAATGTCGGTGTACTTCTCAGAGGAACGAAGCGAGAGGAAGTTGAGAGAGGACAAGTGCTTTGTGTTCCAGGCTCAATAAAACCTCATACTAAATTTGAATGTGAAGTTTACGTTCTATCAAAAGATGAGGGCGGAAGACACACTCCTTTCTTTGGTAATTACAGACCTCAATTTTATTTCAGAACTACTGACGTTACTGGAGCGATTGAATTACCCAAAGATGTTGAGATGGTAATGCCTGGTGACAATGTAAAAATGAACGTCGAACTCATAACACCTATTGCTTTAGAACAAGGTCTAAAATTTGCGATACGTGAAGGTGGCAAGACTGTTGGAGCTGGAGTCGTATCGAAAATAGTAGAGTAAGCTATCATTGATTTTGATGATAGGCTAGTAGCTCAACTGGTAGAGCGACGGTCTCCAAAACCGTAGGTTGGGGGTTCGAGTCCCTCCTGGCCTGACGAATTGACGAAGGTAATGCCATGACAGAAAAGAATATAGAAACCAAATCTAGTAAATCCTACTTGATGCTATCAATTGGTGTGCTTATTACTGGTATGATTCTATTCTATTACTACAGTGATGTGAGACTATTCTACAGAGTAGTTGGTATGATTTCTGTTGTTATTTTTTCTGCTTTTATCGCTTATCAGAGTGATTTTGGTAAATTAGTCTATTCCTATGTAACTGATTCTAAAGTTGAGCTCAAAAAAGTAACATGGCCTACAAAACAAGAGACCACACAAACAACACTGGGCGTTATTTTTGTTGTCATTGTTGTAGGTATTTTATTGTGGCTTTTTGACATGCTTTTAGGATGGGCTATAGGCACCTTGTATGGAGTTGCATAATGGACTGGTATGTATTGCAAGCTTTTTCAGGTTATGAGAATAAGGTAAAGCTTACACTCGAAGACAGAATTAAAAGAAGTGGATTACAGGATTCTTTCGAAGAAATACTCGTTCCTACTGAGGAAGTTTTAGAAATTAAAGAGGGAAAAAAGAAAAGGTCAGAGAGAAAATATTTTCCGGGATACGTAATGATCAAAATGGATATGAATGACGAGACATGGCACCTTGTAAAAAGCGCGCCACAAGTACTGGGTTTCATCGGCGGCACAAGCGATAAACCTGTTCCTCTCAAGAAATCAGAGGCTGATAACTTAATGCAGTCTATGCAAAATGATGTAGACAAACCTAAACCGAAGGTAATGTTCGAACCTGGCGAAGTTGTGCGGATTACTGATGGACCATTCAATGACTTCAATGGTGTTGTAGAAACAGTTGATTTTGAAAAAAATAAGCTTAAAGTATCAGTTTTGGTTTTCGGTAAGCCGACGCCCATAGAATTATCATTAACACAAGTGGAGAAAGGATAATGGCTGCAAAAGAATTGATGACACAAGTCAAGCTTCAAGTTCCAGCAGGGTCTGCAAATCCTGCACCACCTGTTGGACCAGCTTTAGGACAACATGGACTGAATATTCAAGATTTCTGTAAACAATTTAATGATAAGACTAAGGATGCAGAAAAAGGTATGGCATTACCAGTAGTGATAAATGTCTATAAAGACAGATCTTTTGATTTTGTAATTAAATCTGCTCCTGCAGCAGTTCTGCTGAAAAAAGCTGCAGGTATTCAAAAAGGCAGCGCTACTCCTCACACTAATAAAGTTGCAAAAGTCACGAAAGATCAATTAGCGGACATAGTAAAGGCTAAAGAGGGTGATTTAACTGGTGCCAACTTAGAGAACTCAATAAAAATTATTGCCGGAACAGCAAGAAGTATGGGAATCGAGGTGGAAGACTAATGGCTTTATCAAAAAAAGCAAAAGCTATACAAGATAAGATAGATACATCTAAGGACTATAGTATAGAAGAGGCAATCGAACTACTGAAGAGCGCGCCAAAAGCTAAATTTAATGAGAGTGTTGATCTTAGTGTCAATTTAGGGATCGATGCGACCAAGTCTGATCAAGGTGTAAGAGGTTCCTCTACGCTGCCACATGGTATTGGTAAAAATATGACTGTTGTGGCTTTTGCAGATGGAGAAGATGAGAAGGCAGCCAAAGATGCCGGCGCGGATGAGGTCGGTTTTGAGGATTTAATTGATAAAGTTAAAAAAGATAAAGATCTAGTTGCAGATATTGTTGTTGCTACTCCAGAATGTATGAAGAAAATGGGTCAGCTGGGTAGAATTTTAGGTCCGAAAAATTTGATGCCTAACCCAAAGGAGGGCACTGTTACAAAGAACATTGCCGAGGCAATAACAAAGGCTAAAAAAGGCCAGATTAGATATAAGAATGATAAGGCAGGTATTATTCATGCCATCATTGGAAAACTTGATTTTGACACAAATAAACTTGCAGATAATGCTGCTGCACTAGTCTCAGATTTAATTAAGGCAAAACCATCATCTGCCAAAGGTAAATATATGAAAAATATTACAATTTCCTCTACTATGGGGCCTGGAATTAGGGTAGACTTATCGTCAGTCGAGAAGAGGAGTTAGTATGCCGCTGAATTTATCCCAGAAAAAAGATTTAGTCAAAGAAATGACCACTATGCTGAGCGATGCTGAGGTGGTCTTGACAGCTGACTATTCTGGCTTGACATCAAATGAATTAAATGAGCTCAGAAAGACAACTAGAGAAGCAGGTGTTTTTGTTAAACTTGTTAAGAATAATATGCTGAAAATGGCTCTTAAAGATAGCCAGTTTTCGTCTATGTCTGAAAATGTTTCAGGACCGCAGATTGTAGCAGTAGGAAAAGAAGATGCAGGTAAATTTGCAAAATCTATAAAAGAATTTATTGATAAACATGAGAATCTAAAACCAAAAGCTATTAACTATCAAGGTCAAGACTTAGATATTAGTGAATTAAAAAAACTTGCATCACTTCCAACATATGAGGAGGCAATATCAAAATTATTATCAGTTATGCAGGGACCTATTCAAAAACTTATGGGAACCATGAAAGCGGTGCCTAACAAACTAGTAAGAACTATTGATGCTGTAAAAGCGTCTAAGAATTAATTTATCGGGAGAAAATGATGGCAGTGAGTAAAGATGACATACTAGAGAGCATTTCTAATATGACTGTGATGGAGGTTGTTGATCTCATATCACAAATGGAAGAAAAGTTTGGAGTTACAGCAGCAGCAGCAGTAGCAGCCGCACCAGCAGCAGCAGGTGACGCAGGTGATGCAGCCGCAGAGAAAACTGAATTTGATGTATCTCTAGCAGACATGGGAAGTAATAAGGTTGCAGTGATTAAGGCGGTAAGAGCAATTACCGGCCTTGGACTAAAAGAAGCAAAAGACAAAGTTGAGTCAGCACCATGCGTTTTGAAAGAGGGTGCTTCCAAAGAGGAAGCGGACGATTTTAAAAAGCAATTAGAAGAAGCTGGAGCAACTGTTGAACTTAAATAAACACTTACAACTTAATCAACACTCAAACAAATTTTGAGAACTTAAATTTGGTAGAGACCAAAAGGATATTTTGGCTATGACGTATTCCTATACTGAAAAAAAACGTATTCGTAAAAGTTTTGGCAAAACTAGTGACGTAATTGAGGCACCAAATTTAATTGATCTTCAAATAAACTCATATAATGAGTTTTTAGGATACTCTAATGGCGTCTTTGAGATGCAAAAATCAGGACTTCACAGAGTATTTGAATCAGTTTTCCCGATATACGACTACTCCAACAATTGCAAGCTCGAATACACTAGTTTTAAACTAGATAAGCCAGAGTTTAATGAAGAGGAATGCAGGATAAGCAGCAAAACATATTCTGTACCCATAAAGGTAAACTTTAAGCTGTATACAAATCTTGATGAAAAAAATTCAGATAAAGTAGAAATTTTTGAAAACGAGGAGGTTTTTCTTGGTGAGTTACCAATAATGACTAAATATGGAACATTTATAGTCAATGGAACAGAAAGAGTCGTTGTATCTCAGCTTCATAGATCTCCTGGTGTCTTTTTTGATCATGACCGCGGAAGAACACACTCATCTGGTAAGCTACTTTTCTCGGCAAGAGTCATTCCCTATAGAGGTTCTTGGTTAGATTTTGAGTTTGATCAAAAAGATATTATCTATGCACGAATCGACCGCAGGAGGAAGATTGCTTCAACAATAATTCTTCGAGCTCTTGGGTATTCTACACAAGAAATCATAGAGAGGTTTTATGACTTTAATAAAATTACCGTTAAAGATAATAAAATATTCATTGACCAAAACTTGGAAGATCTCAAGGGTAGCATAGCCTCATTCGACATTTACCATAATAAAAAACTTATTGTTGGTAAAGGAAAGCGAATTACAGTTAGACAAATTGATGCTGCAAAGAAGAGCAAAATGAAAGTGTTTCAAGTGCCTGATGATTTTATTTTAGGTAAACGCGTTGCTAGCGATGTGGCTATTAAGTTAAAAGGGTCTGATGTGAAAGTCGACATGGTAGTCTCAGAGCAAATAGTTGATCCTGATACGGGAGAACTCATCTGTGAGGCTAATCAGAAAATAGACAAAGCTACTAAAGAAAAGTTAATCAACATAAAATCAGTCTCAGTGAATATTTTATCATGTAATCAAGAAATTGACCTTGATGCTATAGCTCAAATCCATGAATTTGGCATTTCTAATTTTACAATCCTTCACACAAATGATCTTGATAGGGGTACTTTTATTTGCAATACACTAGATGTTGATCCAACAACTGATCAAAAATCTGCTTTGATTGAAATTTATAGAATGATGAGACCCGGAGAGCCACCTACCGAAGAGGCAGCTAATCAACTGTTTACGAATTTATTTCAATCTAGTGATAGATATGATCTATCTGACGTTGGTCGAATGAAGTTCAATTCAAGGGTAGGTCATGAGAGCATGGAAGGCGAGACTACATTATCTAATGAAGATATTTAGATGTTCTCAAAACACTCATCAACATAAGAAATGGATCTGATTCCGTTGATGATATAGACCATTTAGGAACGAGAGTCAAATGTGTAGGCGAAATGGTTGAGAATGTCTTCAGAGTAGGATTGGTTAGAGTTGAAAAAGCAGTCAAAGAGAGAATGACTACAATGGAATTAGCAGAAAAACTTCAACCGAAAGACATTGTTAATTCAAAGCCTATTACTGCGACTCTCAAAGAATTTTTCGGTACTAGTCAGTTATCACAATTTATGGATCAGAATAATCCACTCGCAGAGATTACTCATAAAAGGAGAATATCAGCACTTGGTCCAGGTGGCTTAACTAGAGAAAGAGCAGGATTTGAAGTAAGAGATGTACACCCTACTCATTATGGTAGAGTCTGCCCAATTGAAACTCCTGAAGGTCCAAATATTGGTCTAATTAATTCACTTGCAACATACTCTAGAACGAATTCATATGGTTTTCTTGAGACACCTTACAGGGTTGTTAGTAAAAACAAAGTCAGAGACGAGATTAAATGGTTATCAGCAATTGAAGAGAGTAAGTATATGATTGCACAAGCTAACACAGCTCTTGATTCAAAAGGAAACATTGTTGGTGATTTAATATCATGCCGCTTTAATAACGAATTTACTATTTCATCACCAGATAAAGTTGAATTAATGGATGTTTCACCACGCCAAGTCGTCTCTGTTGCAGCAGCACTTATACCATTTCTTGAACATGACGATGCTAACCGAGCATTGATGGGTTCTAATATGCAGAGGCAAGCAGTCCCCACTTTTAATTCCTGATAAACCTCTAGTAGGTACTGGCATGGAGAAAACCGTTGCAGTTGATTCAGGAGCATCAGTTAAAGTACGAAGAGATGGAGAGGTTGATTATGTTGATGCATCAAGAATAATTGTAAATGTTGATGAAAAATATGTTGGAGACGATTCTGATACTGGGGTTGATATTTATCCACTTACAAAATACACACGAACTAATCAAAATACTTGTATTAACCAGAGACCCTTGGTCAAGCCGGGTGATAAAGTTACTGCGGGTGATGCGATTGCTGATGGTCCATCTACTGATCTTGGAGAGCTTGCATTAGGTCAAAATCTACTTATAGCATTTATGCCATGGAATGGTTATAACTTTGAGGATTCAATTCTTGTATCTGAAAAAGTTGTTAGAGAAGATAGGTTTACATCTATACATATTGAAGAACTCGAATGTGTAGCGAGAGATACTAAGTTGGGATCGGAGGAAATAACAGCAGATATCCCAAATGTGAGTGAGAATTTACTTAATAAGCTTGATGCATCAGGTATTGTTTACGTTGGTGCAGAAGTTAAATCTGGCGATATACTTGTAGGTAAAGTTACACCAAAAGGAGAGACTCAACTCACCCCTGAAGAGAAGCTTCTTAGAGCAATATTTGGCGAAAAAGCATCAGATGTTAAAGATTCATCGTTGAAAGTGCCTTCAGGTATGGATGGAACTGTAATAGATGTAAGGGTTTTCACTAGAGAGGGTATAGAAAAAGATAAAAGAGCAATTCAGATAGAGGAAGCTCAAATAGAAGAAGTTAAGAAAAACCTTGTTGATGAGCTCAGAATTAATCAGGAGACGGTCTTTATTAGAGCTAGAAAACTTTTACTTAATAAAACTCTCTCAAAATCAATTTTAGACCTCAAGGCCGGATCTAAATTAACTAGCGCGTTAATTGATTCAGTCAATAATGATGATCTATTTAAATTACAGACTAAAGTGGAGAAGGTAAATATTAATTTGGCCAATTTAGCAAATAGCATTGACGATTTAAAAAACAAATTTAATCAAGATCTTGAGGAAGTTACTAAGAAAATCACTATGCCAGATGATCTAGGGACCTGGGTACAAAAGAAAATTAAAGTTATTTAGCTGTAAAAGAACACTACAACCTGGGATAAAATGGCTGGTCGTCATGGCAACAAAGGAGTAATCTCTCAAATTATTCCGGTTGAGGATATGCCTCATCGTGAAGATGGGACACCTGTAGATATTGTGCTAAATCCTTTGGGTGTGCCCTCTAGGATGAATGTAGGGCAGGTTTTAGAGACCCACCTTGGGTGGGCTGCTCATGGCATAGGTGACAAAATTAACCAGATGCTAAAAGAGCAGCAAGAAATTAAGAAATTAAAACAGTTCATATCAATGGTTTACAAAGAATGTCCAGGCTTTACAAAATATAACATTGATAAGTTTAGCGACGATGAAATAGTCACTTTAGCTAATAATCTTAAGAACGGTCTACCTATGGCGACTCCTGTTTTTGATGGTGCTTCAGAAGAGGAAATTAAAAAGATGCTCGAGATTAGCCGAGCTTCCGACGACCGGTCAATCAATTCTCTACGATGGAAGGACTGGAGAAAAATTTGAAAGGCCAGTGACTATTGGTTATATGTATATCATAAAACTAAACCATCTAGTTGATGATAAAATGCATGCTCGATCAACAGGCCCATATAGTCTTGTGACTCAACAGCCGCTAGGTGGTAAAGCGCAGTTTGGTGGTCAAAGATTTGGAGAGATGGAAGTATGGGCTCTTCAAGCCTACGGAGCGACAAATGTTCCTTCAAGAAGTGTTGACAGTTAAATCTGATGATATGCTGGGCGAAATAAAGTTTATAAGAATATTGTTGATGGTGACTACACACAGACGCGCACGTACCAGAATCATTTAACGTTTTACTAAAGAAATTAGATCTCTAAGTATCAATATTGACTTGGATCTGAGAACAAACCAAACTAGAGAAGATTATGCAAGAAATATTAAACATGTTCAAAAAAAATACCAGTGATAAAAAATTCGATCATATAAAAATATCGCTTGCGTCTCCTGATCTCATGAGATCATGGTCGTATGGCGAAGTTAAAAAGCCTGAGACGATAAACTATAGGACGTTCAAGCCCGAGAGAGATGGCCTATTCTGTGCGAAGATTTTTGGTCCAGTGAAAGATTACGAATGTTTGTGCGGAAAATATAAGCGTCTCAAGCATCGAGGCGTAGTATGCGAGAAATGCGGAGTTGAAGTTACTTTATCTAAAGTTAGAAGAGAGAGAATGGGTCACATCGAATTAGCAGCACCTGTTGCACATATTTGGTTTCTGAGGTCATTACCATCAAGGATAGGTTTAATGATGGATATGACTTTGAGACAAATCGAGAAGGTATTATATTTTGAGGCATTTATTGTCGTAGATGGGGGCCTGACTCCCTACGAGACAGGTACTTTATTAAATGAGGAAATGTACAATCAAGCAATTGAAGAGTATGGAAATGAAATTAAGGTAGGCATGGGCGCTGAGGCGATTAAAGAACTTCTTCAGAGTATAGATTTGGAGAAGGCATATGAAGATCTCTCGGAGGAGATTAAGGTTACAAAATCACAAGCGAAAAATAAAAGAAACATCAAACGTCTCAAGTTAATTGAATCATTTATTAATTCTGGCAATAAACCAGAATGGATGATTCTCGATGTGCTACCGATTCTCCCACCAGATCTGAGACCACTCGTCCCGCTCGAGGGAGGGCGCTTTGCTACTTCAGATCTTAATGATCTCTACAGAAGAGTCATTAACAGGAATAACAGACTAAAAAGACTCCTTGAGCTCAAAGCACCAGATATCATAGTAAGAAATGAAAAAAGAATGCTACAAGAGTCAGTGGATGCTCTACTGGATAATGGTAGAAGAGGCAGAGCTATTACCGGGACAAACAAAAGACCTCTAAAATCTCTTGCGGATATGATAAAGGGTAAAGGCGGAAGGTTTAGACAGAATCTCTTAGGTAAAAGAGTTGATTATTCTGGAAGATCTGTAATTGTTGTCGGCCCTACACTTAGATTACATCAATGTGGTATTCCAAAAAAGATGGCTCTAGAGTTATTCAAACCACATATTTTTGGAAAGCTTCAAACTAGAGGCATCACTACTACGATTAAGTCGGCAAAAAAAGTTGTTGAAAAAGAGGGTGAAGAAGTTTGGGATATTCTAGAGGAGATAATTAAAGAGTATCCTGTTCTCTTAAATCGAGCACCAACATTACATCGATTAGGTATACAAGCTTTTGAACCTGTCTTGATTGAAGGAAAAGCTATTCAACTTCATCCGCTTGTGTGTGCTGCTTTCAATGCAGACTTTGATGGCGATCAAATGGCTGTTCATGTTCCGTTGTCCGTAGAAGCTCAGACGGAGGCGAGGGTGTTAATGATGGCTACAAACAATATTCTGTCACCATCAAATGGCAGTCCTATAATAGTCCCATCTCAAGATATGGTTTTAGGTATTTACTATATGTCAAGGGAGAAACCAAACTGCAAAGGCGAAGGTATGATTTTTAGTGATATAGAGGAGGTCTCTAAAGCTTATCAATCAAAACTTATAGATATGCATGCAAAAATTAAAGTTAGAATGAATATAACTGAACACGAGGGAGATCAACTTATTGAAAAGACAAAAATTGTCGACACTACGACTGGTAGAGCACTTATCTCGGAGATACTTCCTAAAAATATTCCATATTCATTTATTGATCAAGACTTAAACAAAAAAGCTATCTCGAAATTATTTGACGTAGCATATAGATTAGCTGGCCTCAAAGAGACCGTTCTTTTCGCAGACCAAATCAAAAACATGGGCTTCAAGTATTCTACTTTAGCAGGTGTATCCATTGGGGTAGATGACATGGTAATACCAAAAGAGAAAACAACTATTACTGCTAAAGCAGAAAAAGAAGTTAAAGACATTGAAAAACAATATAACTCAGGATTATTGACTGCTGGAGAACGCTACAATAAAGTTGTCGATATTTGGTCACATACAAATGACCAGGTATCACAAGCGATGATGAAGCAACTCGGAACTGAAGTTACTAAGACATCTGATGGCAATAAAGTGGAACATAAATCTTTCAATTCTATTTATATGATGGCAGATTCTGGAGCAAGAGGTTCAGCAGCACAAATAAGGCAGCTCTCAGGAATGAGAGGGCTGATGGCAAAACCTGACGGCTCTATTATTGAGACACCAATAACAGCTAATTTCAGAGAAGGCTTAGATGTTATGCAGTACTTCATATCTACTCACGGTGCACGAAAAGGTCTAGCAGATACTGCACTTAAAACCGCTAACTCCGGTTACCTAACAAGGCGCTTAGTTGACGTTTCTCAGGATTTAGTTGTGACTGAAGAAGATTGTGGTACCCAAAATGGCATCTTGATGAAACCGCTAATAGAGGGGGGAGATATCGTTGAACCACTCAATGAAAGGGTATTAGGAAGAACGTTATTGCATGATCTTGTAAATCCAAAAACGAATTCTGTAATACTTCCAAAAGATACATTACTTGATGAGAGTAATGTTTCTCTGTTAGAGCAAAATGCAATAGATGAAGTTTGGGTAAGGTCAGTGATAACTTGTGACATAAGACACGGTGTGTGTGCAAAGTGCTATGGAAGAGATTTAGCCAAAGGTCGACAAGTCAGCATAGGAGAAGCTGTCGGAGTGGTCGCAGCACAATCAATTGGTGAGCCTGGCACGCAATTAACTATGAGAACATTCCATATTGGTGGGGCAGCATCCCGTGCAGTTGCTGCAAATAGTATTGAGGTAAAAAATTCAGGAACAATTAGATACCATAATCTGAAAACTGTTGTTAACAGCCAAAACGAAATAATTACTGTGTCTAGATCTGGTGAATTAGGAATTCTAGATGATAGCGGCAGAGAAAAAGAGAGATATAAAATTCCTTACGGAGCAGTAATAAAAGCAGTAGATGGTGAAAAGGTAGACAGAGGTCAAAATATTGTGACTTGGGATCCTCATTCTACACCAATAATCACAGAAACAGCAGGTATCATAGAGTTTGAGGATTTTGAGGATGGTATATCTGTGGAGAACATTGTTGATGAGTTAACAGGTATTACATCTATAAAAGTGAAAGATACATCTAGCGCATCATTTGACAAAAACAGAAAACCGATGATTAAACTAGTCGACTCTAAAGGTAAAGAGTTAACATTGGTCAATTCAAATTTACCAGCGCATTATCATTTGCCGTCTAATTCTACAGTAAATTTGACATCTGGCAGTAAAGTTGGTGTTGGAGATGTAATTGCTAGAACACCGCGCGAGACATCTGGAACAAGAGATATTACGGGTGGCTTACCAAGGGTTGCTGACTTATTTGAAGCTAGGGAACCAAAAGATAAAGCAGAACTAGCAGTAGAAACAGGTGTGGTATCATTTGGAAAGGAAACAAAAGGTAAGCGCCGATTAATAATTACTGATAAAGATGGTAATGAACATATTCAAATGCTCAATAAGACCAAACTACTTAATGTGTTTGAGGGCGCAAGCGTTACTCAAGGCGAGATTATTTCCGATGGCGAATTAGATCCGCATGATATATTAGCTTACAGAGGAATAACAGATCTTGCTGAACATTTAGTAAAAGAAGTTCAAGATGTTTACAGGCTTCAAGGTGTTGCAATTAACGATAAACATATCGAAGTTATACTCCGACAAATGTTAAGAAAGGTAGAAATAATATCTCCGGGCGATACGTCACTAATGACTGGAGAGCAGATGGAAAAAACACAACTACTTGAAATTATTGATTCACTTAAATCAAAGAATCCTGAAGCGATGTTGCCTACATATAAACCAATGTTATTGGGAATCACTAAAGCTTCACTAGTTACAGAATCATTTATTTCAGCAGCATCATTCCAAGAAACAACTCGTGTTCTTACTGATGCAGCTGTTAATGGAAGAAAAGATAAACTTCGAGGTCTAAAGGAAAATGTAGTAGTTGGTAGGTTACTTCCATGTGGCACGGGCCTATCAGCTCAGACCGAGGAAAGTGAGTCTTTTGAGGAAATGCTTGAAAAAGAAATAGCGAGTGAAATAAACATAATTCCTGAGAAGTCTACGGAACCAACTGCAGAAGATCTATTTAAAGATTAATATTATGTTTTTTGCATATAATATTAAACATTTCTTGACACATACATGTTGTACCAATAGAATTTCGCATACTTAATTAGGAATTATATGGCTACAATAAATCAACTTGTCAGAAATCCAAGGAAATCTAAGATTTCAAAATCTGATGTGCCAGCCTTGGAATCATGTCCTCAACGAAGAGGTGTGTGTACACGTGTTTATACCACAACACCTAAAAAACCAAACTCGGCACTAAGAAAGGTTGCAAGAGTCAGATTAACAAATGGGCAAGAAGTCACCTCATATATAGGTGGCGAAGGCCACAACCTTCAAGAGCATTCTGTTGTAGTTATTAGAGGTGGAAGAGTAAAAGATCTACCAGGAGTCCGATATCATATCGTTAGAGGAAGTCTAGATACTCAAGGTGTAGAAAATAGAAAACAAGGTAGATCAAAGTATGGTACAAAGAGACCAAAGAGTTAAGATATGCCTAGAAAAAGAGATATACCTAAAAAGAAAATTATTCCTGATCCTATTTACAAAAGTACTAATGTTACACGCCTGACGAATATGATAATGCAGGATGGAAAAAAAAGAACTGCAGAAAAAATCGTTTATGAGGCTTTATCCATTTCATCAAAAAAAACTAAGGAAGAGCCACTTTCAGTTCTTGAGAAAGCACTTCAAAATGTCGGCCCTACTGTTGAAGTCAAATCCAGGAGAGTAGGTGGTTCAAACTATCAAGTGCCTATCGAAGTTAACTCAAAGAGAAAGATATCTCTGGCAATGAAATGGATTATCGAGGCAGCTAGCAAAAGAAATGAAAAGTCTATGAAAGAAAAACTGGCATCTGAAATTGCAGATGCATTAGATAACAAAGGCTCAGCTGTAAAAAAACGTGAGGATACTCACAAAATGGCTGAGGCAAATAAAGCATTTGCACATTATAGGTGGTAATTCATGGCTAGAACAACAGATTTGACTCACTATCGAAATATAGGAATTATGGCACACATTGATGCCGGTAAAACTACCACCACTGAGAGAATTCTTTACTACACAGGTGTATCTCATAAAATAGGTGAAGTGCATGATGGAGCAGCGACAATGGATTGGATGGAGCAGGAGCAAGAGAGAGGTATAACAATCACATCTGCTGCTACAACATGTTTTTGGAGCGGAAGTACAGGACAGTATGATGAGCATCGAATAAATATTATCGATACACCTGGTCACGTGGATTTTACAATCGAGGTTGAGAGATCACTTAGAGTTCTTGATGGCGCTGTCGCTGTCTTTTGTGCAGTTGGAGGAGTAGAACCACAGTCTGAGACTGTATGGAGACAAGCCAACAAATATAGTGTGCCAAGAATGGCGTTTGTTAATAAAATGGACAGAGCAGGAGCTGATTTTTTCAGAGTAGTTGATCAAATCAAAACTCGACTAGGCTCAAAACCAGTCCCTCTTCAGGTCCCTATAGGAGCTGAAGATAATTTCAAAGGTGTAGTTAACCTTATCGATATGAAAGCTATTATCTGGGACGAGGAATCTAAAGGAATGAAATTTGAAGAGGTTGAAATACCTGATGAACTAAAAGCTAAATCAAATGAACTAAATGAACAATTAGTTGAAACAGCTGCAGAAGCCAATGAGGAGTTAATGGAGGCATATTTGAATAACGGTGAGTTAACAAGAGAGCAGATTATAGAGGGATTGAGGCTTCAAACTTTATCTAACGAAATTGTCCTTGTCTCTTGTGGTACAGCATTTAAAAATAAAGGCGTTCAAGCTATGTTAGATTCTGTAATAGATTTTATGCCGTCTCCATTGGATGTTCCTGCCATTAAAGGTATCAATGATGATAAAGACAACACGGAAGGTGAAAGGAAGTCATCAGACGATGAACCATTCGCTTCACTAGCATTTAAGATAGCAACAGACCCATTTGTAGGCACATTAGCATTCTTCCGAGTATACTCTGGCGTCTTAAAAGCCGGGGATACTGTATATAATGCGGTTTCACAGAAAAAAGAACGAATAGGAAGAATACTTCAAATGCATTCAAATTCTAGAGAAGAAATTAAAGAGGTAAGAGCAGGTGATATCGCTGCAGCTGTAGGTTTAAAACAAGTTACAACTGGTGACACGCTGTGTGATCCGTCTTCTGTAATTACTCTTGAAAGAATGGAATTTCCTGAACCAGTTATTTCAATTGCAGTTGAGCCAAAAACTAAAGATGATCAAGAAAAAATGGGTCTAGCACTAGGAAAACTAGCTCAAGAGGACCCATCTTTCCGCGTGGCTACTGATGAGGAATCTAACCAGACAATAATATCAGGTATGGGCGAGCTCCACTTGGATATAATTGTCGACAGAATGAAGAGGGAGTTTAATGTCGAGGCTACAATTGGAAAACCACAAGTTGCCTATAGAGAAACTATTAGAAAACCAATTGAGCAGGAAGCTAAGTATGTTAAACAGAGTGGTGGTAAAGGACAATATGGTCATGTTTGGTTAAGGATAGAACCTCAAGAAGCAGGCAAGGGTTACGAATTTGTTAATGAAATTGTAGGTGGTGCAATTCCAAAAGAATTTATTGGGCCAGTTGATAAAGGCGTTATTGAACAAATGGAAAACGGCGTAATTGGGGGTTACCCAGTTGTGGATGTTAAGGTTACACTTTACGACGGTTCTTTCCATGATGTCGACTCTAGTGAAGTGGCATTTAAGGTTGCTGGATCTCAAGCCTTCAAAGAAGGAGCAAAAAAAGCAAGCCCTGTTTTACTTGAACCTGTAATGAAGGTTGAGGCAGTTACACCTGGGGACTATCTAGGTGACGTAACCGGAGACTTAAACAGAAGAAGAGGGATTATACAAGGTATGGAAGAGACTGTCGTGGGCAATATAATAAAGGCTGAAGTCCCGCTTTCAGAAATGTTCGGGTACGCTACAGACCTGAGATCTATGACACAAGGAAGAGCGACATACACTATGGAGTTTGAAAAGTATGCTGAGATACCATCGAACATCGCAGAAGAATTAATTGAGAAGGCATCTTAAAGTGGCTACCAAAAAGAAAAAAAATACACAAAACATAAGAATTCGCCTTAAAACTTTTGATCACAAACTCATCGATGCTTCATCAAAAGAAATATTAGAGACAGCTAAACGAACAGGTGCTAGAGTAATTGGACCTATTCCGCTTCCTACCAAAAAAGAGAGGTTTACTGTACTAATATCTCCGCACGTAGACAAGGATGCCCGTGACCAGTATGAAATTCGCACTCACAAAAGACTAATGGACATCATAGAGCCGACAGATAAAACAGTTGATGCGCTTATGAAATTAGACCTTGCTGCTGGGGTAGATGTGCAAATTGAGCTAAGCTAATACATCATTCGAAAAGACCTTAGATTCGAACCAAAAAACCCTAAAAAAGTGTAACATTTTTGAATTTTATGTTAAGATTCAGCACCTTAAATTAATACTGAATTAACTAACTTTTTCATTTTGAGGACAAGAAAATGAGCATAGGCCTAGTAGGCATTAAAACTGGCATGACACGTGTATTTGACGAATCAGGTACGTCTATTCCTGTAACGGTCATTAATATCGATTCAAATAGAGTTTCTCAAATAAAGACTATTGAGAGAGATGGTTATTCTGCTGTCCAAATAGCATATGGCCACCAAAAGGAAAGTAGGTTGAATAAGGCCACTCTTGGTCATTACAAAAAATCAAATATTAGTCCTGCAAAAGGTCAAGTTGAGTTTAGAGTAAATGAATTAGAGGATAACATCTCTGTTGGATCTGATATTAAAGTAGATACTTTTAAGGCAGGCGAACATGTAGATATATCGGGTAAAACTCTAGGTAAGGGTTTTCAAGGTGGTGTAAAAAGACATCATTTTAAAACCCAAGATGCTACTCACGGTAATTCGATTTCTCATAGAGCGCTAGGCTCTACAGGACAGTGTCAAGATCCCGGAAGAGTATTTAAAGGTAAAAAAATGCCAGGGCATTTAGGCAATGTTAATAGAACTATTCAGAATCTTACAATTGTGAAGATTATGCCTGATGAAAATATTATGCTTGTCAAAGGATCTATCCCAGGACACAAAGGCAGCGTCGTTGTAATAAAACCAACAGAAAAAAAATATACTGCTAAAGAAATTTTTTCTGAAAAAGAGGAAGTAAAGGTGGTTGATAATCATGACGAGTCAACTGAGGCGCTAGATTCAAGTGCAACTAAAGACACGAATTTAGATCACAATTCATCGGTTACTGAAACAGATTCATCGAACGAAGATAAAGATAAAGAGAATCAGGAGAGTAAAAATGAGTAAAGAACTCTCAAAAATATTTACAAAAGAATTTAATGAAGCACTTGTTCACCAAGTAACTACAGACTTTTTGTCCAACCAGAGAAGTGGAACTAAAGCACAAAAAAATAGATCAGCAGTCAGCGGTGGCGGCGCTAAACCTCGCCCACAAAAAGGCTCGGGTAGAGCAAGAGCCGGCACAACAAGAAGCCCTATTTGGAGAACCGGTGGCGTCACGTTTGCAGCAAAACCAAAACTATATAATAAAAAAATTAATAAGAAAATGTACAGAGGGGCACTTAATTGTATTTTCAATGAGCTACTCAAGAGAAAAAGACTACACTTAACTGATAAATTATCTTTTAAAGATAAGAAAACTAAATTAGGTCAAGAGCTGCTCAAAGACCTTAAAATTATCAATGCTCTGTTTATCACGTCTACTGATAATCCGAACGCTTTTTTCTCTCTCAGAAATATAAAAAATATCACTGTTATTGATCATAAAGAAATTAATCCTTACATTCTCATGAAGCATGAAAATGTTGTCATTGACTCTAATGTCCTTGAAAAAATTAAGCAGGCAACAATATTATGAACACAGAGAGACTAGCAAATATAATTGTAGCGCCTCGGGTTTCAGAAAAAGCCGCTACACGTGCAGACCTAGAAAATCAGCATGTATTTTCTGTTTTAAAAAATGCCACAAAGCCTGAGATCAAAAAAGCAGTTGAGTTAATGTTTGATGTAAAAGTAAAAAGTGTCAAGGTAATTAACATGCAGGGGAAACTTACAAGAATCGGGCGTACATTTGGGAAGAGAAAAGATTGGAAAAAAGCCTATGTCAGATTAGAGGAAGGTTTTGATATAAATTATGGTGAGGAAGAGGCAGGCAAATGACTATTGTAAAATCAAGACCAACTTCACCTGGCAGACGTTTCAGAGTAAAGATAACAAATTCTGAGCTGTACAAAGGACAGCCTCATGAGCCATTACTTACGAAGCTAAATAAGAGTGGTGGCCGAAATAACCAAGGAAGGATAACCACTAGACATATCGGTGGTGGGCATAAAAAAAGATATAGAATTATTGACTTTAAAAGAAACAAAGATGACATTCCTGCAACAGTCGAAAGACTCGAGTACGACCCGAATAGGAATGCAAATATAGCTCTTCTCTTATACGCCGATGGCGAGAGAAGATATATAATAGCACCCAAAAACCTCAAATCAGGGGATAAGCTCATGTCAGGTGAAAAGTCATCTATAAATATAGGCAATACACTCCCCTTGATCAATATACCAGTTGGAACACAGGTTCATTGTATTGAGATGAAACCAGGTAAAGGTGCTCAGATAGCAAGAAGTGCAGGCACAGTTGCACAAATAGTAGCAATGGAGGGTGACTACGCAACTCTAAGATTAAAATCTGGCGAGACAAGAAAAATATTCAAGACATGCAGGGCTACTATCGGCGAAGTTGGAAACAGTGAGTTCAATCTTCAGAAGCATGGAAAAGCAGGTGCAAAAAGATGGCTTGGCATCAGACCTACTGTGCGAGGTGTTGCCATGAACCCTATTGACCATCCACACGGTGGCGGAGAGGGAAAGACATCCGGTGGAAGAGACCCAGTGTCTCCATGGGGAACACCTACTAAGGGTTTCAAGACAAGATCAAACAAGAGGACTGATAAGCTTATTGTCAGAAGAAGAACAAATAAGAGTAGAAAATAAATATGGCTAGATCATTAAAAAAAGGACCGTTCATTGACCACCATTTACAGGCGAAGGTAGATAAAGCGCTCAAGGAAAATGACAAAAAACCCATAAAAACATGGTCTAGAAGATCTGTGATATCACCAGATATGATTGGTTTGACAATTGCTGTCCATAATGGGAAACAGCATGTCCCTGTATATGTGACAGAGAATATGATTGGACACAAGCTTGGTGAATTTTCTCCTACGAGAGTATTTAAGGGGCATTCTGGGGACAGAAAAGCTAAAGGATAAGTTATGAATACACAAGCTGTCTTAAAATATCAGAAAATATCTGCACAAAAATGTAGATTAGTAGCTAATGAGGTTAGAGGGTTACCTGTGAATAAAGCTTTTGAATTTTTAAATTATAGCAATAAGAAGGCTTCACAATTAATATTGAAGGTATTAGAATCAGCCGTTGCTAATGCTGAACATAATAACTCTAGTGATTTAGATGAATTAATTGTGAAAAATGTTTTAGTTGATGAAGGTCCATATGGAAAAAGACACAGACCTAGAGCAAGAGGTAGAGTAAATCAGATTATAAAAAGAACAAGTCACATCACTATAGTTGTAAGTGATGGGCAGGAAGAGAGTAAATAATGGGACAAAAAGTACATCCAACAGGTTTTAGACTAGGCATTTCTACAGAGTATACCTCTAAATGGTATGCTGGTAGTAAAGACTACTCAAGTTATCTTCTTGAGGACTACCGCATTCGAGAATATTTGAAAAAAACAATTAGAGAATGCTTCTGTCAGTAAAATTGTGATAGAAAGACCTACGAAAGAGGCTGTTGTTAACATCTACACATCACGACCTGGTATAGTAATTGGCAAAAAAGGCGAGGATATCGAAAAGTTCAGAAACAAGATTGCCTCAATATTGAATACTGATAAAGCTACAGTCAAAGTGAATGTAAAAGAGATCAAAAAACCTGAACTTGACGCGCAACTTGTTGCAGAGGGTATTACTCAACAGCTTGAGAGAAGAATTATGTATAGAAGGGCAATGAAAAGGGCAGTTACAAATACCATGAGACTGGGAGCCCTAGGAATAAAAGTAAATGTTGCTGGCAGATTGAACGGAGCAGAAATAGCCCGCAGTGAATGGTATAGAGAAGGGAGGTCCCACTTCATACACTAGATGCTGCTATTGATTATGGCTTTGCAGAGGCACTAACGACTTATGGAATTATAGGCGTCAAAGTCTGGATATACTCTGAAGATGAAATTAAAGAAGAAACGAAAAAAAACAACAACTAAAAAATAAATAATGTTACAACCAAAGAAAACAAAATTTAGAAAACAGCAAAAAGGTAGACTAAGAGGTTTTGCTACATCTGGAGCAAAAGTAAGTTTTGGTGAGTTCGGTTTGAAAGCTACATCACGAGGTCGAGTAACAGCTAGACAGATTGAAGCAGCACGAAGAGCTATGACTCGCTATATAAAACGTGGTGGTAAAGTATGGATTAGGATATTTCCCGATGTTCCAATAACAAAAAAACCTATTGAGGTGAGGATGGGTAAAGGCAAGGGAAATGTTGAGTATTGGGTTTCAAAAGTACAACCCGGGAAAGTCTTATATGAAATGGAGGGAGTTTCTGAGGACATTGCCAGAGAGGCATTTAGGCTTGCAGCTGCAAAACTGCCCGTTCTAACAACGTTTGTAACTAGGACTGCATTATGATTAAGTTAGATGAATTAAGAAAAAAGAGCCAAGTTGAATTACAGCAAACTCTTGAGGAGCTTGCGAAAGAGAGATTTAATCTAAGAATTAAAAGAGGTTCTGGCCTAAATCCAAAACCAAATCTATTCAGAGAAAATAAAATTACTATAGCAAGAGTGAAAACAATCTTGAGTGAGATGAAAAATGCAAAATAAAGCTAAGATTATTACTGCAAAAGTACTAAAAACATCAATGGATAAATCTGCTGTTGTAAGCGTTGAGAGACTTGTAAAGCACCCCGTGAATGGAAAATTTATTAAGAGATCAACAAATATCATGTTCATGATGAGAATAACAAGTGTGTAGTGGGTGAACTAATTAAAATTAGACAATGCCGCCGATATCAAAAACTAAGACTTGGATATTAGTGAGGAATAGGAAACTATGATTCAAATGCAAACAATTTTAAAATCAGCTGATAATAGTGGAGCTAGAAGAGTTATGTGTATCAAAGTTCTGGGCGGTTCGCATAGAAGGTTTGCCTCTGTTGGAGATGTGATTAAGGTTGCCATTAAGGATGCGCTGCCAAAGGCAAAAGTTAAAAAGGGCGAAGTATACAATGCAGTCATTGTAAGGACTAAAAAAGGTGTAAGAAGACCTGACGGCTCTTTGATCAGATTTGACAGCAATGCAGTTGTTCTTCTTGATAATAAATTAGAGCCAATTGGTACTAGAATATTTGGACCAGTCACTAGAGAGCTGAGAGACTTAACATTTATGAAAATTATTTCTTTAGCACCGGAGGTCTTGTAGATGAACAAAATCAAAAAAGGTGATTCTGTCATAGTGGTTGCTGGTAAGGACAAAGGTAAAAAAGGAGAAGTTATTAAATTACTTGATAACAATAAATGCCTAGTATCAGCCATAAATATGGCAAAGAAACATACTAAGCCAAACCCAAATGCTGGTATTGAAGGTGGGATAATAGAAAAAGAGATGCCGATAGAATTATCAAATATTATGTTATTTAATCCAGTAACAAAAAAACAAGATAGAGTGGGATTCAAAAAACTTGAGTCTGGAAAAAAAGTTAGAATCTATAAATCTAACAGAGAGGTAATAGACATTTAATGAATACCTATAAAGAATATTACCAAGAGAATGTTGTGCCTGCATTGATGGAGAGATTTAAATTTAAATCAAATATGGAAGCTCCTCGTTTGATAAAAATTACCTTAAATATGGGATTAGGTTCAGCTATAGCAGATAAGAAAATATTAGAAAAAGCTCAAGAAGAATTAACTCAAATTGCTGGACAGAAAGCTGTATTAACATATGCTAAAAAATCAATTGCTAATTTTAAGCTAAGAGAAGGCATGCCAATAGGTTGTAAAGTGACGTTAAGAGGAGAAATGATGTACGATTTTTTTGAAAAACTTATAAAAATATCTCTACCAAGAACTAGGGATTTTAGAGGTTATAGTGATAAATCTTTTGATGGTAGAGGTAATTATACTTTAGGTATTAAAGAGCATATAATCTTTCCTGAAATTGATTTTGATAAAATTGACAAAATTAAAGGACTAGATATATGCATAACAACTAGTGCAAAAAATAATGAGGAGGCAATGGAGTTATTCAAACAGTTTAACTTTCCATTTAAATGATATGGCAAAATTATCAATGATCGAGAGAGAGAAAAAAGAGAAAAACTTAATAAAAAATATCTCTCTAAAATAAAAATGATTAAGGAGAAGTTAAAAGATAGTAAAACATCTGATGATGAGGCATCAGAGCTAAGATTAAAACTGCAAAAGATTCCATTGAATGCACTATCTGTAAGAAAAAGAAATAGATGTGCCCTCACGGGAAGACCAAGAGGTGTTTATAGGAAGTTCACATTGGGTAGAACTAAATTAAGAGAAATGGCTATGTCAGGGCTTATCCCTGGTTTAACGAAAGCGAGTTGGTAAAGCTATGAGCATGAACGATACAATATCTGATCTTCTTACAAGAATACGCAATGGACAGATGTCCAATAAAAAATCTATATCTGCACCGTACTCAAAAATGAAAGAGTCGATATGCAAAGTTATGTTAGATGAGGGTTACATTGAGGGTTATAGTAGCGATGAGGGTAAAATCAGGACACTTGTTGTAGAACTGAAATATTTTGAGGGTAAACCTGTTATTGACTATATAAAAAGAGTTAGCAGACCAGGGCTTAGAATTTATAAATCATCTGATGAGATTCCGCTTGTTAAAAATGGCCTTGGTATATGTATCATATCAACATCTCAGGGTTTAATGACAGGTAAGTCAGCAAAAGAAAAGAAATGCGGAGGAGAGATTATTTGTTATATCTCATAGTTATATGTCTAAAGTAGCCAGCAAACCAGTTCAATTATCATCAGACATTAAATTTAATGTCACAAACAATACTATCCATATTGAGGGTCCAAAAGGCAAATTAGAGTTTGTCAAACCGGATGATATAACAATTGAGCAGACTGATAACCTCCTGAACGTGAGTACAAAGTCAGAATCAACAGCTATGAGTGGAACAACCCGAGCATTAATCTCTAATATGGTTACTGGTGTATCCAAAGGTTGGGAGAAAAAGCTTTTACTTGTGGGAGTCGGTTACAGAGCTAAAGCAGATAAGCTCAAATTAGAATTAGTTGTAGGTTATTCTCATCCAGTTAACTTTGAGATACCAGAAGGAATTACAATAGAGACTCCCTCTCAAACTGAAATTGTTATTTCTGGTATTGATAAGCAAAAAGTTGGACAAGTAGCTGCAGATATTAGATCAGTAAGGCCGCCTGAGCCATATAAGGGCAAAGGGATAAAGTATGCAGATGAGCAAATAGTCAAAAAAGAGGCTAAGAAAAAATAATGAAGTTAATTGTTAGAAATAAAAATGAGCAAAGGTTGAGAAGAGCGGCTAAAACTAGATCAAAAATAGCTGATTCAGGCAATCATAGGATTAGTGTTCACAGATCAATTCAGCATATGTATCTTCAGTTAATTACACCCAAAGGCGATAAAGTCATCACCACTATATCAACCAATCAGAAAGACAATAAAATCAAAGCTAATAATATTAAGAGTGCAACAGAAATTGGCGTTAGAATGGCTGAATATATTAAAAAAGCAAAGATTTCGAAAGTAGCTTTTGACCGCTCAGGGTATCGATACCATGGCAGAGTAAAAGCCGTTGCTGAAGCATTAAGAGATAAAGGAGTAAAAATATAATGGCGACCGATGAGAGAAATTCAGATTATATAGAAAAATTAGTTGCTGTTAACCGTGTTGCTAAGGTCGTTAAAGGTGGTCGGCAATTTGGTTTTACTGCATTAACAGTCGTAGGAGATGGACACGGTCGAGTAGGCTATGGTTATGGTAAAGCTAAAGAAGTACCTGTTGCAATTCAGAAAGCTATGGAGAAGGCAAAGAAGAGTATGGTATCAGTCTCTCTAAAAAAAGGAACATTGCATCATGCTATTACTTATGAGCATGGTTCTGCAAAAGTATATATGCAGCCAGCTGGAGAGGGCACTGGAGTGATAGCAGGTGGAGCTATGCGTGCGGTGTTTGAGGCAACAGGAATACATAATGTTCTTGCTAAGAGCATAGGCTCAACTAATCCTATCAATGTTGTTAAAGCAACAGTTAAGGGTCTTGAATCAATGTATTATCCAGCACAAGTAGCGCTGAAAAGAGGAAAGAAAACAAGCGAGTTATAATATAAGTTATGAGTAAAATTAAAGTTTCACAAAAGTTAAGCTTGATTGGCAAAACAAAAAAACAGATTGCATGTATCAAAGGACTAGGATTAAGAAGAATTAGCGACACAAGGATCTTAGACGATACCCCAGAAAATCTAGGAATGATAAATGTTGTTAAACATATGCTAGATGTTGAACATATTGAAGAGTAAAGTAATGTTAAATGAGATTAAATTGAAGAGAGAATCTAAGCACACAAAAAAAAGAGTGGGCAGAGGTATAGCATCTGGGACAGGTAAAACTTGTGGACGCGGTCATAAAGGACAAAAGTCTCGAACTGGAGGCAAAGTACAGGTCGGATTTGAAGGAGGACAAATGCCCTTGCAACGAAGATTACCCAAGGTTGGATTTTCCTCCCGAAAAAACATTAACACTGTTGAACTAAAATACGATTATTTGGATAAGATCAAAGAAACAGAGATAACTATAGACTTACTCAAAAAGTATAATCTTGTAAATAATAAGACCAAAAAAGTAAAGATAATTGGACCGGTGACTATCTCATCAAAGAAAAAGCTAGTTGACCTTGTTGCTACAAAATCAGTTATGGAGTTTATTAAGTAATGTCAAGAGCAGCATCTAGTATGTCTCCTAATCTTGGGGGTCTAACAAAATCATCTGAATTAAGACAAAGAATATTTTTTGTTATTTTTGCATTAATTGTTTTTAGACTCGGAAGCTTTATAACTCTTCCAGGTATTGATCCTGCTGTAATGAGTTTTTTATTCGAACAACAAAGAGGCAGTATTCTTGATATGTTTAATATGTTTCTCTGGTGGATCATTGTCTAGAATGTCTATATTCGCGCTTGGTGTCATGCCTTACATATCTGCATCTATCATCATCCAGATGATGACACATATATACGCGCCACTCATTCAGTTGAGAAAAGAGGGCGAGAGGGGAAGAAAAACAATTACAAAATATACACGTTATTTCACTGGTTCTTGCACTCTTCAATCAATGGGAGTAATGAATGCACTGATGAATCAGAACACCTCAACAACTACATTAGTTCTTGATCCTGGATTAGGATTTTTCATTACAGGAGTAGTTACATTGGTTACAGGCACAATGTTCTTAATCTGGCTAGGTGAGCAAATCACAGAGCGTGGTGTAGGAAATGGTATTTCAATAATAATTTTTGCTGGAATTGTCGCTGGCCTACCATCTGCAATCGGTGGCACTATTGAGCTTGCAAGAAATGGTGAAATACAGAACTTTAGTGTCATACTTATATTTTTATTAGCTATAGTTATCACAGCTTTTGTTGTGTATATTGAACGAGGTCAGAGAAAGATTCCGATCAACTATGCTAGAAAAATGCAAGGCAGGAAGATGTATGCAGCACAGAGTAGCTTTCTTCCGCTTAAGTTAAAAATATGGCAGGTGTGATACCGCCGATATTTGCATCGGCAATCATTTTATTTCCTGCCACTATAGCAAGCTGGTCAGGATCTGGGTCACCGGATAGTATCGTTCAAAAGATTGCAATGACTTTATCTCCCGGTCAGCCACCATATATAATGTTGTATGCACTTGCTATAATCTTTTTCTGTTTTTTCTACACAGCTCTTGTTTTTAATCCTAAAGAGACAGCTGATAATCTAAAAAAATCAGGAGCATTTATTCCTGGAATTAGACCCGGGGATCAGACCGCAAAATATATTGATGGGATTACAACTAAGCTGACAACTGTAGGAGCTATATACATAACTGCGGTATGTTTGTTGCCAGAATTCCTAATCTTATATTTTAATGTACCATTTTATTTTGGAGGAACATCATTATTAATAGTTGTAGTAGTCGTAATGGATTTGATGGCACAAGTGCAATCACATTTGTTATCACAACAATACGAGGGAATGATGAAGAAAGCTAACCTCAGAGGTATTGGAGGAGGAATGAGATGAAGGTAAGAGCATCTGTGAAGAAATTATGCAGAAATTGCAGGATTATAAGAAGAAATCGTGTTGTAAGAGTCATATGTAAAGACCCTAGACACAAACAAAGACAAGGGTGAGATATTAGTTGTATTAGAGACCAATGAACTATAAAATTTACGCTCAGAGATAAAAAATGGCAAGAATAGCAGGAATAAATTTACCAAACAACAAGCATATATGGATAGCTTTAACTTCTATTTATGGCATTGGTGACACCCGAGCAAAGTATATATGTGACAAAGTTGGTATTGAAGCCTCAAAAAAGGTAAAAGACCTACAAGAAAAAGATTTAGAGAGCATACGTCAATTCATAGATGATTACCAGCTCGAAGGAGATCTAAGAAGAGAAAATTCTATGAATATCAAAAGACTCATGGATGTAGGTTCATATAGAGGAATTAGACATAGAAAGGGCTTACCCCTTCGTGGTCAGAAAACTAAAAATAACAGTAGAACCCGTAAAGGCCCTAGAAAATTACTGAAAGCTAAATGACATGGTAGAAAAATCTAAAAAGAAAAAAGTAAAAAAAGTTGTTAATGAGGGCATTGCTCATATTAACGCGTCTTTTAATAATACAATTGTAACTATTACAGATAAAGAGGGAAATACGCTTGCTTGGGCAACATCAGGTGGCTCAGGGTTCAGAGGTTCAAGAAAGAGCACACCTTTTGCAGCACAGATTGCAGCAGAAAAGGCAGGCCAAAAAGCAACTGTATTCGGACTTAAAAGTCTAGAGGTTCTGGTTAAAGGACCTGGTCCCGGCAGAGACTCTGCTGTGAGAGCGCTTAATAATGCAGGTTACAAAATTACAAACATTAAAGATATCACGCCGTTACCACATAATGGTTGCAGGCCACCTAAGAAGAGAAGAGTTTAATGGCAAAATATACTGGTTCAAAATGCAAACTAATGAGACGAGAGGGAACAGATCTATATTTGAAGTCTGGATCCAGAGCCTTAGATACTAAATGTAACCTTGAGAGAAAGCCTGGAATTGTTGGTGAAAGAAGAGAAAAGCTATCTGATTATGCTCTTCAGCTGAGAGAGAAACAAAAAGTCAAAAGATTGTATGGAATTTTAGAGAAACAATTTAGAAATTATTATAAAAAATCAGCAAGTAAGAAAGGGTCAACTGGTGAAAATCTTCTTACTTTTTTAGAATCACGATTAGATAATGTTGTTTACCGATCTGGTTTTGGCTCAACAAGGGCAGAATCTAGACAGTTAGTCAATCACAAAAATATCGAAGTTAATGGTAATGTGATTAATATTCCATCTTATCAAGTTCAAGCAACTGATAAAATTTCAGTTAGGAGCAAATGTAAAGATCAGTCTAGGATTCAGTTTGCTATGTCTGTTGCTGAAACACGTAACCCAAGCGATTGGATTGATGTAGATTCTAAAAATCTCACGGCGACATACTTAAGAACACCAGAGAGATCTGAACTACCAAAAGAAATCAATGAATCGCTGATCGTAGAATTATACTCAAAATAGCAGGTAACTTATGAAAGCAATCACATTTTTAAAACCAAACTTAGTTGATATCGAGATGATATCTGATTCTAAATCAAAGATAGTTATACAACCTTTGGAGAGAGGTTTTGGCCATACTTTGGGAAATGCACTTAGAAGAGTGCTGTTATCATCAATGCCCGGAAGTGCTGTAACGGAAGTTTCTATAGAAAATATACTTCATGAGTACAGCACTATTGACGGTGTACAAGAAGATGTTCTAGAAATAATACTCAATATAAAAAAATTAGCTCTAGTCTTGCATGAAAAAGACAAAATTGAGGTCGTTCTTCGGAAAAAAGGCAAAGGCCCTGTATTAGCATCAGACATAGAAGAGCACCCTAACCTCGAAATTAAGAATCCAGACTTTTGTTTGGCTAACATTACTAACGATAAGACTGAATTGGTAATTAATTTAACTATATCACAAGGTAAAGGATATCAGCCCGCTACCAAGCGAAAGTTTAATGAACTTGAAGATCTTGGTATTGGTAAAATGCAGGTTGACGCATCTTTTACACCAGTAGAGAAAGTTTCTTACAGCGTGGACAACGCCAGGGTTAAACAAAAAGCTGATTTAGATAAATTAATCATAGAGCTGGAGACAAATAGCACCATTAATCCTGAAGATGCTATTAGAACTGCTGGTAAAATTTTAAGAGAACAGCTTGAAGTATTTAGTCACCTTGAAATTAAGGACGACACTCAAGATGAAGTTGATGAGAATCATATTGATCCAGTATTACTCAGACCTGTTGATGATCTTGAACTAACAGTTAGATCTGCTAACTGTCTAAAAGCAGAAAATATCCATTATATCGGAGATTTGGTTCAGAGAAGTGAAAACGAGCTACTCAAAACACCAAATCTTGGAAAAAAATCTCTCACAGAAATAAAAGACGTTCTATCAACACATAGTTTATCTCTCGGTCAAATTATTGAAGATTGGCCTCCAAAAAGTATAGAAAAAAGATAATGAGACATAAGAAATCAGGTAGACAGCTCAACAGAAATTCATCACATAGAAAAGCTATGTTCAAGAATATGGCTATTTCACTATTTCAACATGAGCATATAGAAACTTCACTAGCTAAAGCTAAAGAACTTCGAAAAACTGCAGAGCCACTGATTACACTTGCAAAAAATGATACTCTAATGCGAAGAAGATTAGCTTACTCCAGACTAGGAGATAAAAAAACTGTGAAGAAACTGTTTGAAGTCCTAGGTCCAAGATTTAAAAGTAGACCGGGCGGCTACCTAAGAATTCTCAAGAAAGGTTACAGACTCGGTGATGCGTCACCAGTAGCATATGTACTGTTTTCGGAATGATATTACAATTTTGATTTCAGATAATTACCTGTGTGAGATTTCCTGATTTTTATAAGATCCTCTGGTGTCCCGCATGCAATTACTTGACCACCGCCATTACCACCCTCTGGCCCTAGATCAATAATCCAATCTGCTGTTTTTATAACATCTAGATTATGTTCAATAATTATCAGTGTATTCCCTTTGTCTTTTAATCTTTCTAATACTTTTAGGAGATTTTTAACATCATAATTATGAAGACCAGTTGTAGGCTCATCTAGGACATACAATGTATGACCAGTATCTGGTCTTATCAATTCCTTTGCAAGTTTTATCCTTTGTGCCTCCCCACCTGATAGTGTTATGGCACTTTGACCCAATTTGATATACCCTAAGCCTACGTCAGACAGCACCGTTAATTTCTTGTATATTCTTGGATAATTTTTAAAAAATATTAGAGCTTCTTCTACTGTCATATCTAGGACATCACTGATATCTTTTCCATTTAATTTTATCTCTAGAGTTTCATCGTTATATCTTTTACCATTGCATTTTTCACACTGAACATAAACATCTGATAAGAAATGCATTTCAACTTTTATTTGCCCTTGTCCATCACAATTTGGGCAAACGCCGTTATTTTTGCCTTTTACGTTGAAACTGAATCGTCCCGGGGTATATCCCCTAGATTTAGATTCCGGTTTTTTTGCAAACTCCTCTCTAATTAATGAGAAAATTCCAGTGTATGTTATTGGATTAGATCTCGGAGTTCTCCCTATAGGGCTCTGATCAATATCAATTATCTTATCTATGTTGTCTACGCCATCTATACTGTCACAATCGACAAAACCCTCATTATTTTCTAGCAGTTTATTTACTATCGACAAGTAAAGAACATTATTTATTAGAGATGACTTTCCAGAACCTGAGACACCAGTTACACACGTCAATAAGCCAATGGGTATTTTGACGTTAATATCTTTTAGATTATTGGCAGAAGCCTTTGTAACCGATATCCATTTTTTATTTGGTTTAAGGCGATTATTTGGTACCTCAATTTTATTTTTACCTGAGATAAAATCTGATGTGTGAGAAGACGCGGATTTTAATTTCGTTGGTTTACCTGAAAAAACAACTTGTCCACCATGAACACCTGCATTCGGGCCAATATCAACTATATAATCAGATGATAAAATAGTATCCTCATCATGCTCGACTACAATTACGGTGTTGCCTAAATCTCTCAGATTCTTAAGAGTTTTGAGGAGTCTGTCATTGTCTCTCTGATGTAGTCCTATAGAGGGTTCAACCAATTCATCTAATACATACATTACTCCAGTCAAACCAGATCCTATCTGACTTGCTAGTCTAATTCTCTGTGACTCACCTCCGGATAAAGTTTCTGCACTCCTTGATAAAGTAAGATATTTTAGACCAACATTATTTAAGAACTTTAAACGTGATGATATTTCATAAACAATTTTCTCAGAAATCTTTTTTTTCATACTATCAAGTTTTAAATTATTGAAAAAATGTATAGCATCCTCAACGTTTAGGTTTGAAACTTCACTTATTGATTTTTCTCCGACAAAAACATTTCGTGCAGAAATATTAAGTCTATCACCATCACACTCCCGACAAACACTTTCAGTAAGAAACTTTTCATAATACCTCTTAACACTAAATCTAAAAGCGTTATTATAATTTCGTTCAAAAATATTACATATCCCTTCCCAAGGTCTTATTTCTGTTGTATTTTCAAGCTTCTTAGTTCTTTTATTAAGTTTCATAATGTTAAATTCAATATCTTCATCAGATCCATTGAAAAGAATATCTCTAAACTTTTTGGGTAATTTATAATATTTATCATCTATATTAACTTTGAAGTGATCAGCCAATGAAATAAGCATCGAATTGTATAGAAGATTTTTCTTATCCCATCCAGTTATAGCTCCATTACTTAAACTCAATTCAGGATTATCTATAATTTTATTTTCATCAAAGAATTCATCTATGCCTAATCCATCACAACGCTCGCATGCCCCCGCGGGGGAATTAAATGAAAATAATTTTGGTTCAAGTTTACCAACTGAATAACCGCAGTATGGACAAGCATACTTAGTTGAAAAGATATATTCTTTATCACTATCAACTTCATTTATGAATATTATCCCATCAGAAATTTCAGAACATGAATTCAATGATTCAATAATTCTGAGCTTATTCATCTCATTCACTTCAACTCTATCTATTAATACTTCTATATCATTTTTCTTCTTTGAATCAATAATATGTCCAAGCATATGTTTAGAAATATCATTTATTTTATGAACTTTATTGTTAACTCTCACACGACTGTAACCTTGCTGAGCAAAACTTTGTATTGTTTTTATGTGTTCACCTTTCTGTTGCCTTACAATGGGCGATAGAATAAGCACAGTTTTTGTCTCTATGGTCTTAATGAGCCTCTGATATATGTCAGATGTTGACATCGCATCTAAACCGACATTATGCTCTGGACATCTTGGCTCACCTATTCTTGCATATAATAATCTTAGGTAGTCATGGATCTCTGTTACTGTACCAACAGTTGATCTTGGATTATGTGATGTAGATTTCTGCTCAATAGATATAGCTGGTGATAATCCCTCTATCTTGTCAACATCTGGTTTATCCACCATTGACAAGAACTGTCTAGCATATGCTGATAGTGACTCCACATATCTCCTTTGTCCTTCGGCAAATATTGTGTCAAATGCTAAAGAAGATTTTCCCGATCCTGATAGACCAGTTATAGTTATCAAATTATTTTTTGGAAGGTCTAAATCGATATTTTTAAGATTATGAGTTCTTGCTCCTTTAATCTTAATATACTTGTCCATCAGACAATTTTAGCATTTTTATTGTTATAAGCATTTATTCATCTTTTCAGTTTTTTTGGAACATTCTTAGGCGAGTATGATTGTTGGGCACTTATACGATACATGTGGATTAAGTGGTATTTTCTTTTACTGCTGTAATATCTGTTGTGTGGACATGAATTTTTTGTCTTAACATAAAAATAAAGGAGCTAATATTCGATGCAATAAGTAATTTACTGGGCAGGGGTTGGTAATGATCCTGAAGTTAAATTTATGCCTAGCGGTAATGCTGCCAAGTAAATCTTTTTCTATTGCTACGAACAGGAAATTCAAGAATCCAGTTCTGGGACATACGAGAAGATAAGACAGAGTGGCATAGAGTCGTATTTTTTAACAAACCAGCAGGAGACAATCAGTAAATATGTTAAGGGCAGCAGCTATATGTTGAGGCAGACTACAAAACAAGGGAAATGGCAAGATAAAGATGGAATTGAAGCAATACGTAATGCACCTTCGGGTGTACTTCGTTCATAATCCAGTGATCACAATAGACTTTGAGATCGATAGACCAAAAAATGTATCAATGCATTTATTTGATTTAAAAAAGGAAGAAAGATAAAAAACTCTTTTGAGCGCAAGGAGTTTCAGGCTGGATTCTTTCAAGAAAAGTGGTTTTGGAAAAGATGATAGGGGAATACAAACAAATGAGCTCTCTTTGTCAGCTTAATTCAGATAAAGAAAGATTAAGGAAAATAACACTTTTAAAATAAGTAGTATGAAAATAATCAAATTAATTGCTCTATTGTTTATCCTAATAAGATGTAGCTCGCAATAGACGATCACAATAATAGAACAGTTCATATGAAAAACGATAGTATTGTAAGAACTGGACTAGATCGTTATTGAGACCATCCTAATTATTTACGAGGAAGATAATAGGGTTAGTCACAAACCATACAGGAATAACCAAAAATAATGAAGAACTATGAACTTTTCCAAACTAACTCGGCGATATCCTTAAAACGAATATTTGCTCCAGAACATGGGTTCTTTGGAGAAGCAAGTGCAGGGCTAAAGTGAGGATTATGATGAGTAAAAACACTTCTGGGGCCCTGAAATAATCTCACTCTATGGTAAAATAAGAAAGCCTACAAAGAAATGTAGATGGTATTGACCTTATTATCTATGATATTCAGGATGTAGGAGCCAGGTTCTACACTTATATCGACACTTGGACTTGTCATGGAAGCAGCAGGAGAATAGCATGGTATTGATGTGATGGTCCTAAGAATAGACCGTCCTATTGGAGGAGATAGTTGAAGGAGCTATTCTTGATACTGCTTTTAAATCATTTTGTAGGATACTACCCTATACCCATACGATATGCCTTGACGTTGGCGAATTGAGCCAATGGCTGTACAAGAGGGTTGGTTAACTTCAAATCCGCTAACCTTACCATAGTGAAAATGGATGGCTGGGAACGAAAAATGTTTTATGATGATACAAATCTACCCTGGGTTCCACCATCACCAAATATTCCAGACTTAGGGCAGCGATCATATATCCTGGGATGTGTTTTATATGAAGCCACTAATGTATCTGAGGAAGAGGAACAAATAATCCATTCAAGCAAATTGGTACATGGATGACTTATGAAGTACAAAAATGAGAAATTTAAGTTTTAAAGGAATCAATTTTGAATATGAGAATTCAAACCAAAAATCTCCCTGGAAAGGCAAGAAAAACCAAAATTTGAAAACAAGCGTTGTTTTGGACAAAAATTCGTAATAACTGACCGAAATAAATTTCGATCAGTAGAGGTTGCGATCCAAAGTATTTACATAACCTTTGGACTTTATACAGAAGCGCTTTCTTTATAAACAAGGAAGATTAAATAAATTATTTGGCAGCAATCAGTTATTTCAGTTATTAAGAGGAAAAACTTAAGAATAATAAAGGTAAATTGATTAAATCACCGCCTGAACTATTGAGGATGGTTGATGACAATTGCGAAAGTTTTCCACAAAAATCGGTTAGTTACCACTTGTATAATTAAAAGATTATTTCAGATATAAAACCTTTTTATTTCTTCTTTGACTAGGAAATTTAAACAAAAGAGAATAAGCTCCATTTATAAACAGTAGCAGTTGAATTAGGTGATTAACTAAACAAGTGGTTCTTTTCTAGCCAGGCAAAAGAAGATTGTATATAAGTATAGGTTTCAGATCAAATTCCTTTGGCGAGAGTAATCCTTTACCCATTATGATGGTGATAGTTCACAAAACGCTGAGCATTTAACATACGAAAAAGAGGGTTATGTTGAACTTTATTGATATATAAACTAAAGGGGCTTCAATTGCCCCTTTTAGTATAGAAACTATTTGAATATTCTTATTTATTTGACAAAGGTCATTCTACGATTCAGCAAATTGAATTTGTTCTCAACTGATATATATACATACCTGTAGATACCTTAGCACCCTATCTCATTTGTTCCATCCCAATTCGCAATGTGCTTACCTGAGATCATCGCTTGATTGATAAGCGTCTTCCACTAATCATCAAGATTGTAAATGAAGGTTCATGCTTAATGGCAGGAATGGTAAAAGATCAATCCTAGTGTCAGGGTTGAAAGGGTTGGGAGTAGTTCTGTTCAAAAGACATAACACTAGCTACAACTGTTTTTGAGATTATCATCAGAAGCCAGATGACATATCAGCTGCATAATGGAAATAGCATTAGAGTAAAATTGACTAAGTATATGTTTCCATCAGCATCCCAAATCCACCACGTGGACCATCGGTGTTCCCTTCACCGGAACCATCTAAATTGTGCCTGTTACCACGAAGCCGCAAAGGCATACTGAGGTCGCTCATGTCAAACAACCAGTTGGCACCTCCAAGTCCCACCCAGCCCAGCTGTTAATGCTCAACTAGAAGTTCACTTCCATCTGGAGAAAAGATCAATGCACTGACCCATATAGCAGTTGTATCATAGGATGTGGCACAAATGTAGTATACATCAGGTCAACCATAGGCTGAATCGCGCCCATCGCACTACCGATGTGTTCATAGTTCGCATCAACATCATGTGGAGCACCAAATGTATCAACAAATGAATGTTGAATATCAACACCAGGAACAGAACTATTCCAATGAGTGAATCCATGTCCGTTCCAAGTAGATCCCTAGTAGCATATCTTCCCCGCTTCCTGTTGCAACAAGTGCGTTAATATGTCCTACTGTATCGATTGCATTGCCAACGTAGTTTAGATCACTATCAAGGGTCACAACCGGTAATTCAGCTGCTAAAACGCCTTTACGATAAAAGCATTACCATTATCATCAGCTGCTGCCTCTGAAAGTGTTCCTTCACACCCAACACATTGCAACACCTTCACCGGTCTGCATGTAATTAATCTTGTAAGTGTCTTGTAATGTGAACTTAGGATGTACCCATCAGCATCTAAGGCAATTCCACGTCCACCACCTGAGGTCGCACTCTCTGCAGTCAGAGAATCTGAGTTCCATCCAGGGAAGGTTAAGATTTCGATTGGTAGAAAAATCTGCATGCTGCCTGTTGCTGGATCTAATACATGATTCGCTTTGTAGTGAACTGTATCACCACTAGCCAAAACTCCATGCGGCCATTACCACCATAAATATTTATCCATACGTGTCCATCCAGGTGCAACAACGCCGCCGCGGGGGAATTCTATAAAGACTCCATCAGATCTGAACAACGCCTCAAGAGTGTCGTTAAAGTCTAGTAAGGTTCACAACATAGGTGTATGGCTCATAGAAGTCATCATCATCATCTTCTTGATAAAGCATAATGGAAAATAGCATTGGGTAAAGTCAGCTAAGTATATGTTTCCATCAGCATCCAAGATCCACCACGTGGACCATCGGTGACACCTTCACCTGTTTCTTCCCAATCATGCCAGTTACCAACAACTGTATATCTTCTGGGAATGTAAGATCATCCATATCAAATAGCCAATTGGTACCTCCAAGGAGTCCACCCCAGCCAGCTGTTAATGCTCAACTAGAAGTTCACTTCCATCTGGAGAAAAGATCAATGCACTGACCCATAAAGCAGTTGTGTCGAATAGTGTGTCTGCATCGTAGTCTCCAGCCCCATGCAAGATAGGCTGAATCTGCGCCCATCGCACTGCAATCTGATCAACATAGAAGCAGAGATATCGTAGAACACACCAAATGTATCAACAAATGAATGTTGAATAACTCCAGGAACAGATATTTGGCGGTGAATCCATGTCCGTTCAGTAGATCTATTGTATATCTTCCCCGCTTCCTGTTACAACAAGTGCGCGGTTAATATGTCCTACTGTATCGATTGCATTGCCAACGTAGTTTGAAGATCACTATCAAGGGTCACAACCGGTAATTCAGCTGCTAAAACATAGCTGACAAAAACATTACCATTATCATCAGCTGCTGCCTCTGAAAGTGTTCCTTCACCCAACCACATTGCAACACCTTCACCGGTCATGTAATTAATCTTGTAAAGTGTCTTGTAATGTGAACTTAGGATATGCCATCAGCATCTAAGGCAATTCCACGTCCACCACCTGAGGGTCGCACTCTCTGCAGTCAGAGAATCTGAAGTTCCATCAGGGAAGGTTAAGATTTCGATTGGTGAAAAATCACATGCCCTGTTGCTGGATCTAATACACCCAAGATTCCTTTGTAGTGAACTTCTGTATCACCACTAGCCAAACTTCCATGCGGCCATTACCACCATAAATATTTATCCATACGTGTCCATCGGGTGCAGCAGCACACCATAGAGGAATTCTGTAGGCCCATCAGATCCTTGAACAACGCCTCAAGAGTGTCACCAAAAATCTAAGGCATAAGAGCTACTGTATATGTATTCAGCCTTGGCTGTGCCAAAGAGAAATAATACATGTTACTGCTAAGTATTAACTTTAATCATTCAAACTCGTAACTTTACACAATTTAATATTCAGATGTTAAATGGTACGCGAAAACTCTTTTCAATTCACCATCATTTGAAAAAATCCACGAGGCAATTGCGAAGGTTTATGTCGATGCAAAATTAAGAAAAACTGGTACATTTATCTAATAACAGCAAATTTTTTGATCGTGCTGTCGCCTTTTTTCATAATGATCTCTCCGGGGTCTGCGACCTTAAATCTTCCTGTAACAATGATATGGACAAGGTATATACCTGCGGAGCAATTACTTGACGGCCACTCAATTGTCCCGTTCATGACTCATCACCACTACCATCATCATGATCGATTTTACGGACCTGAAGATCTCGTTCAAAGGTATATATCTTGGATGTCACTGGCCGAATATTTGGGAACAGCGTCTTGCTCCTTTTCCCTCTACTGTATATACTGAATATTCTGGCCGCAGCACTCATTTATGATGATTTGGTACCACGCGTATACTATTCAGCCTATGCTCTCTGACTGTCTCCTTAAGATAAGCAGGTTTTAGATGTTTTAAGGAAGTAAAGATACCAGCTTTTTAAAGCCCTCTCAGTTCGGGTTCACAATTATTATTCGACCCATCAGTTAAGTTGGATATAGTAGTAATAAGATATTCTCTTTTGCTCTTATCATCATAGGAATAGATACCCGCAGGCCCTGTGCTTTTTATCTTTGTAAACTGTGGCATCCTGGCTTACCGGAGGCTCATCACATATCTCATGTCCCTGAAAAACTGGATTCATTTCTAGGAGGGACTTGGTTCCCAAGTTAAAAAAAAAGAAAGATCTATCCCGCCTGATTGGACATCAAACAATGTAGGCGGTTCGGGTGAAAGCTGTGGAATCACAATCTGATGCGTAGTTCCCTATGTGTGCGCGACCAAATGTTTTAAGAATAGAGTCCTTTCCATGAAATACTTGTGTGCATTTTATAATATCTTTATCATTTGTTTCCGCTCCATCAGGAAGAGTAGCAGATTGCATCTCCCTCTTTCCATTCTAGACCAATAGCTTCACATTAGCCTGTTCAACCCATCACACCTTCCTACTTCAACGATCACAATACTCTCATTGTGAGGAATATCAAATGGACCGTAAGTGATCATAGTATTCATACCACACAAGGATCCATTATGCACATCAAATGGTTTTGATTATGTTTTAAATATGTCTCGGATGCTGGATCGCCCATTATCACCTCGTCGATGCGCTCTGCACCACCAAACCCAAATGAGGCGACCCAGAAAGCATCACCATAGCTGATACATTGCAGGTTCATCAGATTTGGAAAGGTTACCCAGTCCAGGATAGGTGTCTCCTGCATGCCAACCTAAAAAGAGGTTGTGAAACATTATCTGTTGGGTCATTCCAACTATTATCCCCATGTAAAATGGCTGTACCTGCATGATGAGGCGCGGTCGCCAGATTATTTCTTTGATAGTTTGCACCTCCTACGGTATTAATCTGAAAAGACTGACTGCCAGTTATTATACCATGAAAGAGACGGATCTAAGCCAAGAAGGGCTGGGATCTTCTTCTGTAATAAGGTGTAAGGTAATTATAAGCATAAAATTCTCTCCTCTTTGTCGTAACCCATGTATTCTTACCCCATTTTTGACCATCTAAAAGAATACCCGCACTTCACGGGTAACGCTATATCGTGTTCCCAACCCACAATAATAACATCATCAAGACCCGCTGTAGCTCGATCTCATCCTCCCAGTCCGTATTACCCCGTATTCGTAAGTGTGTAGACCTTAATAAAATAATTATCATGGTATTGCTGGCTGAACGCATAGACCTGCGCTCCATGGTTAAACCCATGAACGTATTGATCTTGTTAACGCTATAATCCTATCTGCTACAATACTTGGATCAACTGAATCAATCTCAGCATTGTAAAAGCTGTTAATATCCACACCATCAACATATACCGTAGGCGGCATGAATTTTGCAACCTGATATAATTGAATAGGAAAAATACTATTTCCCACATCAGCAAGGGCTATATAGATTCCAAAGTGTCCCCATTCATGGTCATCCTTATCAGTAAAATCTTTACAAGCCATCCAAGATCTTTTGATAACAGCATTATCCTGATATAAATAATCAGCGGGCCAGATCTGCATGCCTTCGTAATAGGTATTGTTCCATGCTCTTTCACTACCGTAAGCAGAAAAGTGTGATTGTAGTTCACCAACCTTAACATAACGTTTTAATGTCCTCATCACCCTTCCAAAAGCTGGCTACTGGCATCATAGAAATATGAGAAATATAGTCTGCATGGATGGCTTCAAAGTGCATCGTTCTTCCGAAATCATGTCACGCGGATCCAAAAAAGGGTGCTCTAATATTTGGCATATCAATACTAAGCTTTGGTATGAAGAATTTCTTTTCTGCACTGTTTGGATTCTCCCAATCAACAGGATCATAGGACTGATAATTGACTGACCAATCCCGATATTCGCCTATTCGATCATTACCTTTTTCTCTTTTCCTTCTTCCCAAAGGGAATCAAAGAAGCGATTCTAAATAATCCTATATAGTCGTAATAATTTGAAAACCCTGCACTAACTAAGAAATTTATTATTAAATAAATTATTTATATCTAGGAACAGATCTATTTTGGTTTAGTGTAATCCTCTTTTTGCAATCCTTGCATCCGTGCTATAGGTATCTTTCCATTGGACATTATCAGAAATCCCTGGTAGCTCCTGGGGATTATAGGTCTCGTAAGCACCCACTTTATAGTTAAAAATAAAGCGATGTCCAGCCACCTATGATTGAATTATCGAGAACTTTAGGACCGAGATCTTTTTGGCGTCTTAATATTAATGACCGTACGCAAAGGCCTCCGGTCGTGGTTTTGATTCATAGCGATTCAAACTTTCATAATCGCGCTGCATGTTAGGGTCTTAAATTGACTTAATAAACCAAAAATCCCTGATGATTGAACAAGATGAGTATAATTTATCATGCCGGTAATAAAATTGACCAACATTCTTTTTAGTGTCAATTCTAATCCCTTGTATATCTTCATAATTATTATTTTTCTATGCGGTTGACCTGCACTGTACCATTCATATTTTGATAATACACCAACCTGGTTGACTAGTTATATCACTTATAAAAAGAGAGATATTCAATAAATATGCTCAAAAGGATTTGCAGAAAAACCTGTTTCATACGCGATGGTCTTTTCAAAGTCACTATCAGGAAAAGTTTACTCCAGTGCTTCTAATGCCATCAGATGAAGGTTGACTGGCCTTGCTCCTATTGCGCAACCCCCGGGGAGAGCAACCACAGCTTGACCAAACCGAGCTAATAGTGGCCCAAGAACAAGGATAGAAGCCCTCATCTTTTTTACTATTTCATAGTCTGCAAGAAATAAACACTTATCAGACTGATTTAGATAAAGTGTTTTATCTGCCTTCTGATGGCGAACCATACAGCCGAGGCTCTCAAGCAATACTTTCATAGTATCAACATCTGATAAATTAGGCACATTATTTAAAGTTAAGGAACCCTCACTCAACAAAGATGCTGGCATCAGGGTAAGACAAGAGTTTTTGCACCTGAAATCGGAATAGAGCCAAGAAGAGTCTTTCCCACCTTCAATAAAATCTTCTCTTTCAATTAAATTCCCTATCAACAATTGTTTTTATTTTCTTTTCTTAATTTAATATTTTTTTTCAGCGCACTAGCCAACCTATCTTCCCGCTTCAGCTTCGAAGATTTTTTCTGATCGTTAACTTTTTTACCATTGTTTCTTATATCTTTTGCCACTTAAAACCTTTACTTTACAGGAATGATATTTGTATATAATACAACTAAAAAAAAAACTAAAGGGTTACTTGCTGCCGTAGCTCAGGGGTAGAGCACTCCCTTGGTAAGGGAGAGGCCGAGAGTTCAAATCTCTCCGGCAGCACCAGTGTAAGAATGGCATGAAAAGTGCAGATCCCCATTCATGAGCAAATTACTTATAGTCATTTCGTTATTATTGATCGCTTCATGTTCGGGCAATAACCTTGACAATGATCTCAATCGATTGTTTTCAGAGGATTATTACCTTGGTACACCTGGTTCAAAATTATTTTACAGAACGACGACTAAAGAAACGCAAGAAAAATACCACTATTCAGAGTGTCAAAAAAAGATAGTCAATGGAGACCAGCTAAGAATTGAAAGTTGTGTCAGTTCTTATTGGTTGAAAGCAAAGAGTTTATAAAAGAAAAGTTAAGTTTTTACTATTATTTTTCTATTTCAGTCGAAATATATTAAGACTATTTAGTTAAAATAAAGAGATTTCTTAATGAAAAGTATAACTGTATATTACATAACTTTCTTCTTTCAAGTTTATTTTTCGTAATTTTTTTTAATCTATTCAAGTCTATGCTCAGGATGGATCTTATTCAGCAGAGGCTCAAAAAACTTTTAGATAACTATAGTGACTATAACCTAGATGTATTTAAATTTTCAATAAATAATATTTTAAACTCAGATGGAGACGTAGTTGAAAAACCGGCTGGAAACCCTTCAATATTCGGGCGAACAGACTATGGTAGTGAGTTTTTTCTTGAAAATGAGTTAAGCACAGCATTTTCAATCGAAATACCAGCATTCGTAATTAATGATTTAGCATTAGACCCATTAGGTGAATACTTTCCAATAATTATAGATGGAACAGAAGAATTAAGTATAGACTTTAAAGACTTATATGACACAGAGAATGGTGAAGCGGTCACTCCAGAAATGGGTTTCGTAAAGATTATCGATGATGCCACTAGTTCTGATCTAGAAAATCTTTCTGATGGAGAGATCGTCGAGTTTTTTGTTCGACCAACTGATGAATATTTAAACCAGCATAACAAAGATAACTTATTTTTTATAGATAGACCAATCCCTGAAAACCCAGTTGTTTCAGAGGTAGGTAGCGATGAAACAGAATACGAAGCCTCTTCATCGTCTGATGAAAATAAAATAACTACCATTTTAGCGCCAGGAGAAGAAGCGGTCACCCTGCCGAGCGGTGAAGTTAAAATTTACGTTACTTCTGTATATGTACCAGCTCCAGCGTCAAAATTTGAGCCAACCCAAATCGTAATGCCTGTATTAGCCGACGGAGATTACAACTACAACATAGAACCTGCAGCTGCAGAGACATTCTCTGATGACGTACAAGTTGTTGCTATACCGGAAGAGGAAGCCAACGCAATATCCGAAAAAGTTAAAGCAATAAAAGCAGCAAAAGCAGAATCACAAAAATACAAAAGGGAAAGAGAGCTACCTGCTTTGGATGCGGAATTGGAACCATTAATTGCGTTACAGAAACTTGATATTGAAAACCAGAAATCATCAAAAAAACTATTAACAGATGCTAAAAAAAACATTAGGAAGAATTTTCCAAATATTTCCAATGAACTAATCGACTTGGTAATAAGTCTTACAGATCCTGATGAAAGATTGGACTTAATACGAGATCCAAAAAAATTTTTAGATAATGAGTTTTCACAAATAAATAACCTACAAGGAATTTGATTCAATACTTAGGACCAATTTGTCCAGCAAAGAACTAACAAAAATATATAACCTTATTATGTTTAAATTTTCTTCAAATTTAGCTGACCTAGGTTTTGACAACCTGAAAAACCAAAAAATTGATTTTTCTGATAACATAAAAAATACTGACCAGATACTAGAGCAAGTTCAATTACAGCAAGACATATTGGCAATTGCATCTTTATTTAGATCTGATAGAGACTTATCTAGTCTTTTAATTGAGCCAGTCAAAACGAACCCAGATTCATCAACAAGTCTGTTTGAGTCCAGTAGCAGTCAAAAAGTACTAGATCAAATGAAGCAGTTTTCAGAGGTTATCAACACTATAAATAGCCCCTTTAACAGTATCAATGCTATGGGGACCATTTCTGATGACGAAATTCCGGTAGTCGAAATAAACGTTCAATTAGGCGAAAGCATCGCAGACGCATTGCAAGAAAAGCTTAATGAAGATAAGCGTCTTAACAGAAACTTTCAAACGCGATCCCAGAACTCTAAACTTAAATAAATTCGACTTTGAAATACCTACACAAGATGAGAGTTTAGATCAGACTGCATCGCCAGCTTTGTTAGCAGATGCTCCAAATATTAGTGACCAAGAACTTCAATTGGTAGCTGAAACAACAGAGGCCACCAACAATATAATTAATGAAACTATCACTAGAATGCTTAGAGAGCTTGGAGACAATCCATCTGATGAGAGTTATATACAGCCAGTTTTAGCAACTAGCAATGTAGACGTACCCAATCAAGAAAATCAGAGAATTCAAGAAGACTTTGTTTTTAGTAATGCTTTATCTTCAGCTCAAAGATTAAGAGAGATTGAAGATATAAGAGCCATATTCCAAATACTTGGAATTGGCTCCTAGAATTACTCCCATTTAAAGATGAACTTGTCTAATATTTTTCCTATCTGCTTGGTGTCATTTACACCATTTTTTCGCTACCATGGCTGTCAACCCCATCTTAGGATGATCAATAACCTCTTGGACTCTTGCCGGAAGGCCAGCTTTCTCTAAAGCCTCATTGTAAATTCTGGTTATTGCTCTTTTTCTAAGTTCTGGTTTAAAAATCTTGCCTATAGGTGTTTTTGGCATTTCTTCTACAAGTTCGAGATATTTAGGTACCGCTGCTTTCTCTCCAATATTGTTTTCAGC
>BOXR01000003.1 GCA_019651095.1 Ectothiorhodospiraceae bacterium
TCCTAATGAAGATATAATTTTTTTCTACTTTCCTTCTAAAGACCCAAAAGAAAAGTTTTTATTTTTTAAGATTCATCCAGCATCAAACTTTATGGGTTCAAAGTTTAAATGACTGATTAAGACTACCTAAAATAGCTCCATTTTTTGGAAGATTATGCGATTTTCTGTCTTCTTCAATATCTATATTTATATTTCCATCATTTACTTGATAGTAGAGGGAGGCTAAAACTTTTCTAAAAAACTTCTGCTGACTCTCGGGAAAAATATTGTCTGTATTATATAGTCATATAATTTGTTACCTGTTTTTCCCTGGAAATGCTAAGTAAGCAATAATGACCTTCGCGCAATTTTTATCTAAAATATTTTGACGGTTATGAGAAATAATTGTGGTTAGATCAATCAAAATATCAATATCAAAAGTTTTGATACAGTTATTTGCATCTTTCCTGTTCATTTTAGTTAAATCAATAAATTTTATGTAATCCTTGATATAGTCTTTTTCATGTTCTTCATGGTTATAAGAAAACATAGTGATAGAGAACAGTTCATTATTTAGTTCTTTGAACAAATTTTTAATAAGGTGAAAAGTTGGATGGTTTCTTATTTCTCCACACAGAAAACCTAATTTAATTTGAGTCCTCTCTGTTTTGATATGTACAATTTTATTTTCACCCAAAGTATTGCCTGACCATTCCATTGCATTCAAATAATTTTTTTCCTCATTATCAATATGCGAGATATGTAAAAAAGGATGAACGATTAATTGATTTGAATACAGTATACTTTTTGTAGTCTCAAAAGATGACCAATCACATATGATTTGCTGTATTCTTATCTTTAGCTCAAAAGCTCTAGCTTTGTAATCATCTGTTTCAGATAATTGATCAAGTTGAACCAATGAGTCTCTGTAATTCTTTTTCTCAAAAAAAGCTAAAGCTAAGTTAAACTTCGCATCAGAATAATTTTGATTTAAACTAAGGGCTTTTTTTGCATATTCAATGGACTTATCTAAATCACCTTGCTCTAGGTATATTAATGACAAATTATTGTTAGCTAGATCGGCTAATTCGCTGTTTTTTAGCATAGAAAATATTTTTACTGCATCATCATTGCGTTCTAGCAGTTTGTAAATATTACCTAAATTTAGTTTGAGTTTATTCTCTTCTGGGTATTGGCTAATAGCATGATTTAATAAATCAATTGAATCAATATAATTAGACTGTTGAACATAAATCTTGAGTTGTTCTAGATACTCATTGAGCGTTTTATTTCGCAAGTTTAATGTTTGGTTTGACTTTTTATATTAACAGCGCAGAATTTAAACTCTGGAATTTTCGCAAACGGATCAAGTGCTGCATTTGTGAGTAAATTAGCAGCAGACTCTACATAGCAAAATGGAATGAATACTTGACCAGGTTTAAGCATATCATCTCTTCTAGCATAAACATCGATAGACCCTCTCCTTGACTCAACAGTAATAAGATCTCCATCTTGGATATTAAATTTTTGCATATCTTCAAAACACAAATTTGCATTAGGATCGGGCTCTATCTCATGCAACATACTTGCTCTCCTTGTCATCGACCCTGTATGCCAGTGCTCAAGTTGTCTTCCTGTTATAAGAACGAATGGGAAGGCATCATCTGGTAATTCAGCAGCGTTGATAAGTGGAGACTTCACAAATTTTGCTTTTCCATTTTCAGTAGGAAAGTCATCAATGAAAATGACGGGTTGACCGGGATCATTGGAATCATCACAAGGGTATGTGATCGAGTGATTTTGTTCAAGCCTTTCCCATGTAATACCTTTTATGCTTGGCATACATTTTGTCATCTCATCAAAAACTTCTTTTGGATGTGTATAGTTCCAGTATAGGCCTAATCCTCTTGCTATCTCCTGAATTATCCATAAATCTTGCTTTGCTTTACCCGGTGGTTTCACAGCCTGATTACCAAGCTGAACTCTTCTATCAGTATTGGTAAAAGTTCCTGTCTTTTCTGGGAAAGCTGAGGCTGGTAAAATTATATCAGCATACATTGCTGTCTCAGTAAGGAATATATCTTGTACAACGAGGTGCTCAAGTTTAGACAATGCTTTTCTAGCATGATTTAAGTCAGGATCAGACATCGCTGGGTTCTCACCCATCACATAAAGACCTTTGATTACACCTTTGGTGATTTCTTCCATGATTTCTACTACAGTAAGACCAGGATTTTTATCTAGTTTTGTTTCCCAAAACTTTTCAAAAAATTTATTTACATCTGGGTTGTCTACTCTTTGATAATCTGGATAGACCATAGGAATCAGACCCGAATCAGAGGCACCTTGAACATTATTTTGACCTCTGAGTGGATGCAAACCTGTACCAGGTCTTCCTACTTGCCCTGTCATAAGTGCTAGAGATATTAATGCTCTAGCATTATCTGTACCATGAATGTGCTGAGACACGCCCATGCCCCAGAATATTATTGATGCTGAAGATGATGCATATATCCTCGCGACTTCATTTATAACATCAGCATCGATACCACATATAGATGACATTTTTTCGGGCGTAAAATCATCAAGATGTGATTTTAAGTCATCAAAGTCTGTTGTTCTCTCATTTATGAATTTTTCATCTATCAAGTTCTGATCTATAATAGATTTCATAATCGCATTAAGTAAAGCAACATCTGTATCGGGTTTAAATTGAAGATAATGTGTTGCATGTCTTGCTAGATCATTTTTTCTTGGATCAAGAACTATTAAATTTTTGCCAGCTTTTGCAGCATTCTTGATAAAAGTAGCAGCTACTGGATGATTAACTGTTGGATTAGCGCCAATTACAATAATTGTCTCAGCTTCTGCTACATCAGCCACCTGGTTTGACACAGCACCTGAACCAATCATTTCTAATAATGCAACTACAGAGGATGCATGGCAAAGTCTAGTACAATGATCAACATTATTATTTCTAAAACCAGTTCTAACTAATTTTTGAAATAAGTAAGCTTCTTCATTTGATCCTTTTGCACAACCAAACCCTGCAGTAGATCTGGAGTCATCCATAACAAGTGACTTAAATTTTTCTGTTGTTCTTTTTATGGCCTCATCCCATGATATTGGTTCAAAATAATTTTCTATTTTATTAAGGTCAAACTCCTCAGGATTAATATCTTTAGAAACTCCTCTCTTTCTGGCAAGTGGAACTGTTAGACGTTGATCACTATTTACATAATTGAATCCATATCGACCCTTAACGCACAACCTACTCATATTTGCAGGTCCGTCTCTTCCTTCCGCAAAGAGTATTTTATCGTCTTTGATGTTATAGGTCAGTAAACATCCAACACCACAATAAGGGCATACACTGTCAACTTTTTTATCAGGCACCACTTGGCCAACTTCTTTTGATGGCATCAACGCACCTGTTGGACAGGCTTGGACACACTCTCCGCAACCTACACATGTACTTGTTCCCATCGGATCATCTAAATCGAATATTATTTCAGATGAAATACCTCTTTTTGCATACCCAATGACATCATTTACTTGCTCTTCCCTGCAAGCTCGGACACATCTTGTACATTGAATGCATGCATCAAGATTTACAGCAATGGCTGGATGAGAGAAGTCATGTTTATTCTGAATTTTAGATGGAAATCTTACTGTCTCAACTTGAAGTTTGTCTGCCCAATGTGTCAGTTCTGAGTTTGGATCGTATTGCTCTGAAGATACATCTGATTGAAGGAGCTCAATTACAACTTTTTGTGAGTGAATCACTCTGCTATTTTCAGTATTAATGATCATACCGTCTGTTACTTTTCTAATACATGAAGGTTGCAGTGCTCTCTCGCCCTCTATTTCAACGACACATACTCTGCAGTTTCCATCGGGTCTCATACCCTCTTTGAAACATAAATGGGGAATTTCAATACCATTTCTCTTAGAGACGTCTAATATAGTCTCGTCTGTATTAGCTAGATATTCACTGCCATTGATCTTAATAGAGCAGTTGTAATCTAAATTTAGATCTTCAGGTTTTGCCGCCATCTTTTACCTCATTCGGAAAATATTTTAGCACAGATTTTAGTGGATTAGATGCAGCTTGACCCAAGCCGCATATTGATGCATCAGCCATGGTTTGACTCAAGTCATTAAGCAGATCCGTATCCCAATAGACCTCTTTCATTAATTCCGAAGCTTTAGATGTTCCAGCTCTACATGGTGTGCACTTCCCACATGATTCGTGTTTGAAAAATCTATTGTTGTTTTAGCAGCGTCCCTTGCTTTATCTTTGTCTGACAGTATGACAACAGCAGCAGAACCTATAAAGCATCCATATTCTTCCAGTGTCCCAAAATCAAGAGGTATGTTATTCATGGATGCTGGCAAAATTCCCCCGGATGCTCCACCTGGAAAGTAACCATAAAATTCATGACCATCCAACATGCCTCCAGCATAGTCATCAATGAGTGCTTGACTGTAGTTCCTGCTGGAGCTAGATGTACACCAGGATTTTTACCGCCCTGACAGAAAAAAGACCTTAATCCTTTTCTTCCGTTGACACCCTTGTCCGCAAACCACTTTGAACCTTTATCAAGTATGTCTCTAATCCAATAAAGCGTCTCCATATTATGTTCCAGTGTGGGACGCCCAAATAAACCTACTTGCGCGACAAAGGGAGGACGTAATCTTGGCATTCCTCGTTTACCTTCAATAGATTCAATCATTGCAGACTCTTCGCCACAAATATACGCACCTGCGCCACGCCTCATTTCTATATCTGGAATGTCATCAAAGTGTTTCTTAATTTTTCGATTTCTTGTTCCATGATAATTTTAACAGCAGGATACTCATCTCTTAGATAGATGTATATTTTATCAATGCCGACTACTTTTGATGCAATTCAACATTCCCTCAAAAATCTTGTGGGTCAGATTCAAGATAATGTCTATCTTTAAATGTACCAGGCTCACCTTCGTCGATATTGATCGCAAGAAGTCGAGGTGCTTGTTGATCTCTAGAATCCTCCACTTACGCCCAGCAGGAAATCCTGCGCCACCTAAGCCTTTCAATTCGAATCTTCAAGTATGGATACTGCATCTCTGCTGATATTTCACCGTTACAAATAGATTGGTAAATCTTGTAGCCATCGTTTTTGATATACTCATCTAAATCTATATATCTGGCAACTCAGGATAAAAAGCTTTCGCATCAACATTTTTTTTGACTTTTTCAAAAGTTGCATTGTCTATAGGATTCATTTTTACTACTGCAGCTGGCGCAGATTGACATCTACCGATACAAGGTACTTTTTGTATCCTGACTGTACCTTTATAGTAATCATCCAACATTTTCGCTAATTCATTTGCCCCATTCAACTCACAAGATACTGAGTCACAAACTCTAACTGTCAAAGCTGGAGGTTTATCTTTCTCACTGTCAACAACATCAAAATGATGATAAAAAGTCGCGACTTCATATACCTCAGTTTGTGATATACCCATTAAAGTAGATAGAGCAGTCATGTAGTCTTTTGTGATAGCACCATTCGAGTCCTGAATTTTATGCAGATACTCAATGAGGTGGTCTCTTCTGTATGAGGTGACATCAAGAAGCTTTTCTAGCGACTTCAATACTTCAAAATCTACTTTGCGGCCACGGGGCCTCAGAGTAATTTTTTCTTTAAGCTTTGTCTTCATATTTGATATTCATTCCCTGATAACTATACACAATTATATGTTTATTATATATTGAATCAACCTGACAAAAATTATTACTTTCAAGGAGTTATTTATGAGTGAAGAGAGAGTATATTCAGAAGATGAAATTAAAAATTATTTATCCGAAAAATTACCACACTGGTTTTATGAGAATGGGTGGATAAGGAGAAAATATAAAACAAGCGGCTGGAAGGGGACGTTGATGGTGATTAATACTGTAGGTCATCTAGCAGAAGTTGCATGGCACCATCCTGATTTAGCTGCATCTTATGGTTTCGTTGTTGTAAAACTACAAAATCATGCGGCAAAAGGAATAACTGATAAGGATTTTCTTTTAGCAGAAAAAATTGAGTCAGTCGTTCAATGGCAACCATCTAATGAGGATAATACACTAGAGGGAACACCTGAAGATCCGAGGTTTAAGTATATCAAGTACGATTAAGTCTAGAGGTATTTCCTCAACATGACGGTAATTTCATCGCTTGGGATACCGTTTGGTATGATTTTTTTTACCTGAAGATTCTTGTCTAAGATGTATATATTGGAACTATGCTCTACAAGGAATCCAGGTTTAGTTGGGTCTACAAGTTCATACTTTGTTTTAAAGAGCTTTGTTAACTTATCGATATTCTCTTTATCTGAGGTGAGAGCAGCAATTCTTGTATCAAAAAAATCTACGTAATTTCTTACTTTTGTATAATCATCTCTTTTATGATCAACGCTTATGAAAATGGGTAAGACCTCATCTGAATCATCGCCAAGCGCTTTCATTACTCTCGCCATATCTAATACTGTGGTTGGGCAAACATCAGGGCAATGTGTGTAACCAAAAAATACTAGCAACACTTTGTCTTTGTAATCAATGAACTTCTCGAGCTCTTTTGATTCATTATAAAAGTCAATATCACTAAAAACATCCGTCATATCAGGAAATGCTTTTGATATATCAGAAAACGAGTTAAGCGGGCTTGAAAGACACAAGATTATGAATAATTTGAATGCTGTTTTAAGTCGTTTTGAGATAATAAACACAGAAATATATTATCAGATATTTTTTTCTTAATAACTCTATTTTTCTTAAGGATTTAAGGCTTTCTATATTAGAATTCACTGATATTCTTATCTTTAATATATTGTTAATATTACTTTGACAGTCACGCTCACAGGTACTAATATTTATTCATTGGGAAAATATTCCCTAGGGAACTCAGCGGATAATGGCATGATGCCAAAGGATGCTGAGAAAACAAATTCGATTAATCTGGAGGTAAAGATGATCGGAAACATACTATTAAACGTTCGTTACCTACTTGCACCAATTCTAATTATAGTTGCTGGTGCTGGTGTCTTACTAGGCGGCATTATGGCTTGGTTAGGCGTTGTACTTCTTTTTGTAGGTCTACTTGTAGACATCGCTACAAAATTTGAAACAACAGGTGTAGGGTACGATGAAAACGGTGAAACTCTTGGATGGCCAACATTCCAGAACTTAACTATGTATTTCATGCTACCTGTATTCGTACTTTTCCAACTAGTAATGGCATGGAGACTTTATACATTCATGGCACTAGGTGGAGCTGAAGGTGCGGTAATTATGGAACTTATTCCTGGCATTCTTGTAATGCACGAAGGAATAACAGGCATTAACCTAATTGGTGCTACATTATCATCTGGTATCTTTATTGGTATCGGTATTATTTACGGACATGAGCTATCTCATACCAAAGGTTTTGGTTTTGTGATTTCACGTCTAATGATGGCACTTTCAGGTTCTGCGCATTTCTGTTATGCACACGTATATAACCATCACCTAGAACTTGCTAGTGAAGATGATCCTGCAACTGCTCCTCGCGGTCGTACTATTTATGGTCATTATCCACTATCATATTTAGGTCAATCTAAATTCTTATACAACATGGAAAAAGAAAGACTTTCAAGAATGGGAGTACCTTTCATTTCATGGCAAAACCGTTGGATTCGTGGTTATCTAATGGCTGTACCAACAGTAGCACTATTCTTTATGGCTGGTGGCTGGATTGGAATGGCTTGTTTAGCTACAATCTGGGGTATTTCAAACTTCGAATTAGAAGCATTGAACTACCTAGAGCACTACGGTTTAATCCGTGTTAAAGATCAACCTATCGATTATCGCCATAACTGGGATAATTCAACATGTTTCACAGCATGGTTCTTCATCGAAATCGGTCGTCAAGCTGACCACCATGATCGTGGAGAAACACATTTCTGGGAACTTGAAAACGTAGGTTGCCCTAACACAGGATGGGGATACTTTGTAGTATTCTTCATCGCATTAGTACCACCAATATGGCATTGGTACATGCGTAAAAGATTAGCTGCATGGGATGAGCATTTTGCAACAGACGAAGAGAGAGCTATTGCTGCAAGACTTAACAAAGAAGTTGGGTACGAAGGCACACCTTTCGCAGGCGATGTATTACAAGATGCTGGTAACGTTGACCTTGGCTTAAGATCAGCTAAGAAGTAACTTACACCTAAGCAGTAAGTAAATTTGAAGGTGCCTGGATTTCGATCTAGACACCTTCATCTACTTAAAGGGAAAGGGATTAAGACACACAAACAAACTGTCTTGATAATTAAAAAACTCGGAGAACTGATATGAAAGTAACTTATAATGCAGACGTATGCACACATGCTGGGGAATGCGTAAAAGGTGCACCAAATGTATTTAAGGTTGTAGATGGACAATTTGTAATTGATACATCTGCAGACAGTGAAGATAATATTAGAGCAACTGTAGGTAATTGTCCTTCTGGCGCTTTAGTTATCGAAGAGTAAATAAATATAAAACAATAAACATAATTAGGGGGTAATTATGCCAATTGGAGATCACTTAAGGGATGTTATGGACCTCTATGGAAGTCCTAAATGTCCTCACACTAACGCAGTGTTGATTGCTGCAGGCGAAAAAGGTGTTGACCTTAACTGCCACACAGAAGATGACTGGGGTCCAAGTTCATCAGTTAGAAGCATGAGTCCACTAGGTATCGGTCCGGTACTGAAAGATCGTTCTGCAACTAACATTGGAGTTATGTCTTGTATGTCATATCTTGATGATAAAGGCTTTGGTCCATCACTAGTTCACAGAAACGGTGTTACACGTGCAAGAATGATGCAAGAAATTGCAATCGCTGCTCAAACAGATTGTTCTGATGATGCAGCACTTGGTGCAGCACTTGATCAGCTAGAAGCAACACTTAATTCACCACTTGGAAACATGAAAGGTGACTATGCTGTTGGTCAATACACTTTAGCAGACTGTGCTTGGGCTGGTGTTTGTCAAGTTGCTACTAATATGGGCAAAGGCAATGCTGTCAGCTCACGTGCGAAAGTCAATGCTTGGTTTGCTGCTGTGCAATCACATCCATCAACAAGTAAAGAAGCTATCAACCCATTTAGTTGTATGGCTACGAAAGCTGACCATGATGGAAACAGTATGCGTGAAGTAAGAATTAATACTGCTTAATTTAAGCTTAATTTAATTCATATTTGAAACCCCAGTTAATCTAATTGGGGTTTCTTTTTTTTTACCAAAATGATAATGTATTTGCGAATATAACCAAATGCTTATACATTATTTTTTATACAGTAAATGAACATATACAAATATTTATGGTTCTTTGGAACAAAACCTAAAGATAGTACAGTTACATTATTACCTCTGGTAAAAGCTGTCATGTTGCTAAAAATACTACGTTTTAAGCGCGCACTGGAAGATGGCATGACTGGCCACACAATTGCAAATTTGGGTCTTGTGGTGAATGCAAATGTAAAACTTGTAAAAGGAAAAATCAAACCTATGGTGATTTTAGTGAAGCACTTACTAAAGAGGAGCTTGCTGATGACTACATTCTTGCCTGCCAATCTCGACTCACTATGGATTGTGAAGTCGAGGTAGAACTTGGAGACTTAGTAGAGTGCCAGCAAGTATGCATAACACAAAAGTGAAATCCACCAGCATGCTTACTTCAGATATCATGGCTTTGACTATTGAGACTGACGGTGATGTTCCGGAGGTAGGAGCGTCCTGGACTTCCAGGTATGTGGGCAGAGTTATCTATACCTGGACTTGACCGACCAAGGTCATACTCATTTGCTTCTGCACCTCAAAATGAAAATCAAAATGAATTTACTTTCTTCATAAGAAAAGTACCAGGCGGTAAATTTACAGAGTGGCTTTTTAGCGAGAACAGAGATCCTGATGAATGTGTGACAATGAATGGACCTTTTGGATCATTCTATTTGCGAGAGAAGGAAACTCCTATTGTTTGTATAGCTGGCGGAAGCGGCTTAGCTCCTATCAAGGCTATATTAGAGGGTGGAGTGAATGATCAGATTAAAAGAGATGTAATTTTTTATTTGGAGCAAGAACTCAAAAGATTTATATTCCCTCAATGAGATTGAGGATATAAAAAATAACTGGAATAAAGAATCGTCATTTAAATTTATACCTGTTTTAAACATGGAGCCAGAAGATAGTGACTGGAAAGGTGCTCGCGGTATGGTAACTGACTATTTTGAAAAAGAGGTTGTTCAAAAAGAGAACTTAAGTTTGAATGGATGGCAAGGATACTTATGCGGACCACCTCCGATGGTTGATGCCGCAGGGGAATGTTTGACAAAAAATGGTATATCAGAAGATGAAATTTTCTATGATAAATTCACAGATGCTAGCAATTCATGATGTTCATAAATTGCCTTATTTTTCCATTAAATTCTTTACAAAACACTATATTTAGATTAATTTAAATCTACGATTATTGATAATTGAATATCAATATATCGTGAAATGCTAATATAAAAGGAGAGTAAATATGGGATTTCTATTCGGTAAAACAGCGCAAGGCACTTATGTCGTTGTAGCTTTCTGGATAGCGTGTTACTACTTCTTCAGCAGCATGTTCCCAACATGGCACTTTGCAGCAGGCTCTATGCCTGGTTTAGCAGGGTGGCCTATAGCATTGCTTATAGGTTTCTTGTTAATCGTGGCTAATATGATCAGTGTATATCTTTTCATTAAAGTCGCAGGTAACAGACCTTGGGAATGGTTTGAAGATGGAGTCTACGGACCAGGAGACGAAGGGTAAAAGAATTGCAGCGGAAGCTGTAATACTTTAAGGAGTCTTAACAAAGGATTTGTACGGGGGAAATTTTATTTTGAATTTCAATACTGGACGTATGTCCCCAGCCATAAGACGTTATATATATATATAAATGAGGAAAAGTTATATGAAAACTTTTAAAAAAGATTGGAAGCTAGGAGCAGCTGTTGGGACAGCGCTGTCTCTAGGCTCTGCTGGCGCAATCGCAGGACCACATGGGTTCGACCTTCATAATGTGTTTCATGGGGCATCAGCATCCTTTGCTGGTACATCTATTGCTCACGTTGAAGATCCAGTATCTGCAGTGTTTGGTAACCCTGCAACATTAACAACATATTACGGTGGTACCAACTTTATGTTTGGTGCTACTTTCTATATGCCGCGTGCAACTATGAAGCATGATGGATCAGCTGGTTATGCTGTAGGTGGCCATACTTCATTGGACACTCTTGTAGAAGTAGGTGGTAGCTCAAGCACAGGAAGGCGTATCTGCATTATGCTTTTGACTCTACATCTAAAGCTGATGTTTATGCTGTACCAACAGTAGCAGTAACACAAGATCTTAGCAGGTCTTGGTATACCTGTCGTACTAGGTGTTGGTGTATCAGCAACATCTGGTATTGGTGTTGATTACAAACATACATCAAATTCACTAGGTGCTGGTGCAGAACTTATTAACTTAGGTGTAAACGCTGGTATCGGTATGAAAATGTCTGACACATTAGACGTTGGTGTAGCTATGACAATTACTTATGCAATGTTAGAAGCTGGTTTGACAGGATCTGGCGGTATGTTCATGACATTGGTTTCAGAGGTACTGTTGGTGCACGTAAAAGTATGGGTCCAATGACTATTGGTGCGTACTTTCAAACAGAACAAGAGCATGAGTACGACAATCTTCATGTAACAAGTAATGATGGTACTACACTAAGTAACCTATCTGGTGCTAGTGGCTAAAACTGTCAAATGTAATGGTGAAAGATCGTGGTAATGTTTGTCGTCAAGATGTTGAAGTTCAACAACCTTATAACATCGGTTTAGGTATATCCATGGACATGGGTAATAACCTAATAGTTATGGCTGACGTCACACATAAAAAATGGTCAGATGCTCATTTCTTCAATGAGTTCTATGATGATCAAAACGTAATATCCATTGGTGTTCAAAAAACTATGGGTAACTTAAAGCTACGTGCTGGTTATGGTTATGCAGATGACCCACTTCTATCGCAAGTTAAAGTTGGTCAAGAATTACAACAATTGGTGGTGTCAACACAGATGGGTGAGACTTATACATCACCAATGTATGGATTATTTATGTCTTATTTCCAAGCTATGGAAACACCTGTAATCTACAAGCATAGAGTCGCTGTAGGTCTTGGTGTTGAAAACTTCTTAGGAGTTCCATTCTTAAGTCTTGATTCTCATGTTGCTGTGCAGCTAGAAGAAGATAAATGTTTTGGATCTGGACAAAGAGGACTATGACAACATCACAATCATTTGGTGCTGCAGTACAAGGTACATCACTGACTGGCACAGCTGATGTTTCTGGTTGTACAGCTGGAGACCATACAAAAGCAACAGTTTCATCATTCCACTTAGGTGGTGCTTTAACTTGGAGCTTCTAAGTTAGGCGATGAAAAAGTATTACAATGAAGTAATACAAAAAAGAATTGGGGGGGAGACTAATATCTTCCCTCCGATGTTTAATATTAAACAATAAAAAGGAGCGCGCAAATAATGAAAAAACTTATATCAACTTTATATGGTATGTTGATGTCAGCTTTTCTTGCAGTAGCACTTGTACCAACACAAGCATTCTCTGATGAGACATGCATGTCACCATACATGGCTAAAATTGTAGGCCAAGAGGACTATGTCTATGTATGGACACTAGGACAAGTGGGCGTTGGAGATGAACAAGATAAACTGGTAACTATTTCAGTTAATCCAAATTCTCCATACTACGGTCAAGTAATTGGACATATTTCTGTCGGTGGTCGTAATGAAGCTCATCACTCTGGTTTTACAGATGATAGACATTACCTATGGGCAGCAACACTAGATACCAGTAAAATTTTCATTTTTGATGTTCACACAAATCCTAATAAACCAAAACTTCACAAAGTTATCACTGACTTTGTAAAAGCTTCTGGTGGGATTGTTGGACCACATACAACATATGCATTACCAGGAAGAATGATGATTTCTGGTCTTTCTAACAACCAAGACTTTGGTGGTAGAACAGCACTTGTTGAATATACAAATGATGGTACATATGTAGCTACATATCACATGCCACATGATGAAAATTTATATGGTGCTACTAAAACAGGTCAAATAGCTGATGGTTATGGATATGATGTTCGTGCATTACCAAGACGTAATGTAATGATCACATCTTCATTTACTGGTTGGAATAACTACATGATGAACTTAGGTAAACTCATGGGTGATTCTGAAGCTATGAAACGTTTTGGTAACACAGTAGTAGTTTGGGATTTACATTCACGTAAACCTAAAAAAGTATTTGATGTACCAGGTGCACCACTTGAAATTAGATGTGCATGGGGTTCACAAAATAATTACTGCTTCACCACAACTGCATTAACCTCACAAATTTGGTTAATCTATGAGAAAGATGGTGAGTGGAATACAGAATCTGTAGCAACTATTGGTGATCCAGCTAAGATTCCTCTACCTGTAGACATCTCAATTACAGCAGATGACAAACATCTATGGGTAAATACATGGAATGATGGTATGACTAGAGTATTTGATATTTCAGATCCTCACAATGCTAAAGAAGTGTATACACATAAAATTGGTGACCAAGTTAACATGTTATCTCAAAGCTGGGATGGAAAACGTGTTTACTTCACATCATCACTATTAGCTAACTGGGACAAAGCAGATGGACCAGAAAAAATGCCACAATTCTTCAAGGCTTACCATTATAAAGATGGCAAACTAGAGCAACAATTTGCTATAGATTTCCTTAAAGAAAAACTTGGCTTGCCACATCAAATGAGATTTGGTGCATATTCTTTATATGCTAAATCTCCAAAAGATGGAGCTAAAGTAGCAGAACTTTCTAAGTAAAGTTTTGTCTAAGTTATTAGACACCCTCATAGGTGGTTAATAACGTGAAATGGCTGAAACGTTGAGGCCGCTTGATTTAACATCAGGCGGCCTTTTACGTACTAAAATAAAGGTTGTTTGACTCACAAAATAATCTACAATATTAGAATATTAGAGGATATTAAGGATATTAGGGAGATGTTAAGGAGAGTCCTACTTTTACTAGCGATACCACTAGCTGTTACAGCACAAGAGGTTACATATGATAATTCTGTTCTAGCCCCAGGCTGGACCAGTCTGACATTCACACCTCCTAGTCCATCATCATACACTTTAGCAAGTTTCACTCCTGCAAAAGATGGAGATGTGATAAATCAATTAGAAGAGAAAACATCATTACATGATTTGTACGATGACAAAGTGACTCTTTTAAATTTTATGTACACAACATGCACTGACATTAACGGCTGCCCACTTGCAACAGCTGTGTTCCACAAGATACAACAAAACTCTCTAAAGATCCAGAGATAGGAAAAAAGTTCGACTACTAAGTCTGAGCTTTGATCCAAAAATGATACACCAGATATAATGAAGCTGTATGGAGCAGGAACAGAGAAACATCTTGTTGACTGGCAATTTATTACTACAAAAAATGCTGATGTCCTTGACCCTATTCTAGATGGCTATCAACAGCGTATAATTAAAGAATATGATGATGAAGGAAACTATATTGGCTCCATCTCACATATATTACGTGTTTTCCTGATTGATGAAGAAAAGCAAGTAAGAAACATATATAGTGTGTCTTTTCTACACGCTGATTTGATTATCAATGATATCAAAACATTATTAGATCCGAATACTAAAAATGGAACATTAGTAGCAGCAGCTGATACAAGTTCTAAACTTGATGCTGTTAAGTCTCAAACATCAAAATTATCCAAGCCAGGTGATAATAAAGATGGATACTATGATAGTGACTATGAAAGTGCTAGTAAGAGTCTTCATAGAGCAGGTAAGCCCGCCGATCTTTATACTATGGCAACTACAAAGCAGCTAGGTTTACCGGAGCCAAAGTTTCCAGAGGGTACTGAGCTGACACCTAAAAAAATCGAACTAGGACGAAAATTATTCTTCGATAGAAGATTGTCACATACTGACACAATATCATGTGCCATCTGTCATGTTCCAGAGATGGGATTTGCACATAATGAGCTTGCTACTGCTGTAGGGACCGAGGGTCGCTCTGTTCCAAGAAATGCACCAACTGTTGTTAATGCAGGATTTCTATCAAGATTTTTCCATGATGCCAGAGAGAATTCTCTGGAAGATCAAGTATGGGGACCGCTTCTTGCTCATAATGAAATGGCTAATCCTTCACCTGGTTATCTTCTCAATAAAATTAGAGCCATACCTGATTATGATGGATTATTTGAAGATGCATACGGTGTAGGCCTAATATGGACTCTTTAAGTCGTGCACTTGCTGCATATCAATATGCACTTGTAAGTGGAAATTCACCTTTTGATAAGTGGTACTATAATGGCGAATCAAATGCGATATCAAAATCAGCAAAAAGAGGTTTTGAGATCTTTAGTGGTAAAGGAAACTGCACAGCTTGTCATCTTGTGAATGATGAATATGCTCTATTTACAGATGAAAAACTTCACAATACTGGAATAGGTTTCAAATCATCGATGTATGTTGAGCCACCTAGAAAGAAAGTTGTTCTAGCGCCAGGAATTGAAGTAGATGTAGATACATCTGTATATGCTAATGATTCAGCATTTAGGGATGAGATTATGCCTAATGATCTTGGGTTATATCTAATCACTCAAGACCCTAATGATCGTTGGAAAATTAGGACACCACAACTGAGAAACGTAGAACTTTCCGGCCCTTATATGCACAATGGCCAATTGTCCACACTCAAAGAAGTAGTCGAATTCTATAATCAGGGTGGTGTAACAGAAGTCGGTAAAATGAAAAATGAGACCATAAGCCCACTCATTTTCCCGCTTAATTTGACAGAGAATGAAGTAAATGATCTTGTTGAATTCTTGAAAACTCTAACAGGCTCTAATATGGATACATTAGTGCTTGATGCATTTGCAGCACCAGTTGGGGACGTATCACTCAAGGATCCAAATTGGTTCCATGACAATAAGCTAAAATATTAATATGAAAAGAAACATTCTCGCAGTGAGCGTAATGCTGCTCACACTATTCATCCAACCCATACAAGCTAATGATATGCTAATGGACCCTATGCCAGCTGCAAATCCAGCCCCTGATTTCAATTTAATGGGGATGGATGGGGAAACTCATACCCTTGAGGATCTAAAAGGTAAATTTGTATTAGTTAACTTTTGGGCTACATGGTGTAATCCATGTAAAGTCGAAATGCCTCTACTTGAGAAACTTCATCAGACACTCAAAAGCGAGAAATTCACTGTCCTTGGCCTTCATGTAGGCCCTGGACCAGAGAACATCGAGGAATTCAAGAAGCTTATGCCTATCTCATTTCCTATCTATGTTGATATGGATCTTGAGGTAAATTGGGGCGTTCCAGGTTTACCGACAACCTTCCTAATGAATCCAGAGGGTAAATTAATTTATAGAGCTGTTGGTAAAAGAGAATTTGCCTCCGATGAAATGGTTAATTTTTTGAAAAGTCAGATTGAGAGTTATCAATTTGCACAGAAATATGATGGTAAGTTTATCCCGCCAATGATGCGATAATCTTATTAGATAACAAATAGTTCTACTAGTTTTCTTTCAGACTTTGTTCCAAAATACCTCAAGGGTTTAGATGAGCTAATCAAATTTTGTTTTAGCATTTTATTAATCTTTATTTTATAGAAATTAAAAAAAGTTAAATCTGTTTCGTTCGCTTTAATATATTCACGACTCACGGATTTATCTTTTGTAAAGATTGTTCCTCTACGTGCTTTATAACAAAAGTTTTTACCAATTTTTCCTAATATGACTATAGAACCCGATATCAGCTCTAAACAAGAGCCTGATCCAATATCTCCACCTATAACAATATTACCTCTTCTCATTCTTATAATAGAGTTATCTCCAACATTTTTCTTTACATAAATAAATCCGTCAACCAATCCCTCATTCATGCTTGTAGGCAAGCTACAGAGGCCATCATCAGCATTACCTAGAATATGTACAGAACCTCCTTTCATTCCAGAACATGCATTTTTACCAACATTTCCTTTGACTATAATTTCTCCATTTATCATTCCCTTTGCAAGACCGTATCCAACATTTCCATGAACAGTAATTTTTTTGTCTTTTAGCCTGCTGCCAATGTTGTCTAAATGTACATGTGAATTCTTGATTACTATATCTTCGAAGTTATCCCCAGACACATCAAATAAAGTAGATAGTTTGTATTGTTTTGATCCATAGCTTATTAGAATATTTTTGATATCTGACAACTTAGATGCTTTAATATTCGAAAGCCAACTCATGTCCAGTCTTTGTTTACCTTTAATTTTACATTTAAGAATCAACGGTTTCATTTTAATATCTTTCTTAGATGGAAGTGATGCTGACCTAGCTTTCCACCATAATTACCTGCTGACACGGATACAATGTCTTTTTTATATTTAGATTTTGATATAGCAATAAGTGACTCTCGAATACCCTTATCTATGTCTTCTTTAGTTAATCCATTAATAACTATTTCCATGACACAATTAACACTCTTGTGAAGCTTGCTTCCTGTAATTCCACTTAGAGACGGACAGAATGCATCATTCGTCGATGCTATCAGCGCTTTATATTTTGAGCCAACTTTAGACCCAGACCGAACAACGCCCCCGGGGAAAGGTGTAATGATATTATCAATTTTACTCATAACATTTACTGCTATTTCACATGCTGAAAGACATGAAGATCTATTTTTTGATAAAAGTAAGAAATTACCACCACCAATTGCCGGGATACGTGCAGTCATCTCCTCACACATAAATTCCCCATCCATTACTGGTATCCTCCAGAACCTTTTTTTATCAATGCGCTTTGATATTTGATATCCATCACCAAAATATTTTAAATTTTTTCCAAGTGGAATCATATCCTCTCCATCAAGACCTGAGAATAGTGCCGTAGTTGGGCAAGTCAAGATACACTGTCCAGCTCTTGTCTCAAGTTGCTTTTCTAGCTGACTCCGTGACATTGAGAAAAGGAGTATGGAAAACCCAGGTCTACCATCCGGTGTATCTTTGGTTGTCAATTGTTTTTCAATGCCTGCTTCTACCCCACAGGCTATAACAGATGTTGCAAATCCAGTAAATGACACAGCTGCATTTCTAGCCCACTTTGTATTATCAGCTGTGACGATTATTCTGCTTGCCTTCATATTAAAAGCCTCAGCAAAAGTATTCTCAATAGCTAACCCATTTATTTTCATGATACTCTTTTCCTTACACACTTAACTTCATTTATGTCAGACCCTATTACTTCAGACATTTCATCATTACTTATTGTATAGTTTGGCAATGCTATAGTGTGATATTTATCAAAGTATTTCTTCAATTTCTTCTCTATTGCTTTATCGTACTCAGGTTTAACTACTTGTGTCTTACCCCATGTATATTTTTTTATTTCCCATCTTTGACTACAACAGCACCATCTTTAATAACATGTGTAGGGTTTGCAAACATTTCTTCTATGTCTTTAATACTACTGTCATAGACCGTTATGTCTGCATCTGCATCTTTTGATAGCGACCCTTTATTTTTAAGACCTAAGATTTTAGCAGGTGCAGATCGAGTCATGGTTGCTATTTCAGACAATGTATACTCTCTTTTAATATCTTTTAAAATAGTATGTTTAGAGATATCAACTGACATTTGGTCCAGTAAATTATCTCTGAATGTCTTGTCCATCAGCAGTTTTATTAAATGAGGGTATGATGTAAAAGGTGCCCCATTAGGATGGTCTGTAGTAAGAAATATTTTATCAGGGTCTTCTGTTAAAAGAAATGTTTCAAGTCCTATAGCCCATTGCAGAGCATTTACAAAGCTTTGGTCAGTATACTTAAATGGTACCACCCCACAACCAGCCTCACATTCAATGTCCATGCAAAGCCATTTATCAGGATGTGCATGACTATGGTTTGCATGTTGTTTCATACTGTCACCTGACATTGTTGCTGTTTGTCCAAATAAAACCTGACCAACATCACATGTAAGATTTGGTATCTTATTTATATACTCAGTTATTTCAGCTGAGGCTGATGAAAAATTGCGATCTCCATTATTGCCATAGCTATGAAATTGAATATGAGTAATATGAACGGGCAGGCCTTCAGCAGCTTTTATAGTTTCTATCGTTGATTTAAAATTTCCAGGGACACCTAAGTTACTACAGTGTACATGCAAAGGGTGTGGTACACCCAACTCATAAACGGCTCGCGCGAGTACACGCACAATTTTTCTTGGAGTGATCTTATACCGGACCGAATTTTCATCAACATTAAGCGCTCTTTGATTGAACTTAAAAGCATTTATTCCTCCGGGATTAACTACTTTTATTCCTATGCACTGCGTTGCTTTTAATATGAAAGCTACATAGTCGTTAATTTCTGATTGATGAGCTCCTCTTGAAATTAGATCTAATAAAAAATCATCATTACCAAGTAGTGCATAGCCACCTTTATCTATGAAAGGTGTATCAGCCATTTCTGCATGAGACTGTCTGGCGTTTATGGGAAGTACAGCTGGTTCAAAACAAGATGTATATCCCATTTTAATATATTGAGACCAGTTTTAAGTGTGCTCGGAACAAAATCGGCAGTCAAATCATAATCGTTATCACTATTGTTATGAAATTCTTGTAACATCAGTCTTGCTATATTTACTTTTCCGCCGCCAATATGAGTGTGTAAATCAATCGCACCTGGCATAACAATCTTGTTATTACAATCTATTGTCTCTGATATTTTACCGTTTGAGACTTCCGTGATTTTTCCATTCTCAATATAAATATCTTTCTTTTTATTGAAAATTTTATTTATCGGATCAAACACACGTCCATTTTTTAGACACAGAGTAGACATTATTTAATTATCTCTCTTAAAACTTGCTGAACACTTTTGCTATGAGACAGTCTCAAAGATGACAAAGGTAAGCTCACAACATTATCTGTCCTGAATATATGCCCTTTAAAATCAACACCAGGAATGCCACATGGTATGAAAACATCTGGCTCAATATTATATTTAGTTAAAGGTCTTCCTATTACTATATTCTTATTTTTCTTATTGAGAATTAATTTTTTCTCAGATAAAGAATTAAGATATATTACTAAATCAGAATTTCCTGAATTGATTAAATGTGAAGCATTGTGTGAATCTTTATCATACTCAAAGAAATTTCCAGTAAATTTAATTCTAGATGGGAATCCAGACATCCATCCTAGAGTTTGCGAGAAACTAACATCACCATCATTTCCCGCCAATGACAAACAAGCAGCTCTCATTGTCTTATTTAGAGAGACAACATACGCAGAGATATTATATATAATTTCATCACACTCCTTGTAACCATTAAACTCTGACGTCGCCCAAAGAATTGATAAATATTTACAATTTTCAATGCTAGTTAGCAACTTATTAAAAATCTTATTACTGATCGAAGTTGTATTTTTTTTGTTAGCGAAGCTAGTTAGTAACTCAGATATATTTTTGTTATTGAAATCAACATAAGTTATTCTTTTGTCTTTGAAATCACAGTCTTTTTTATTACTTGTTTGTTTTCCTATTACGTATATTTTTTTATTTTTTGGATTTATGCTAAAGCTATCATTAGTCGCTAGATATTTTTCCATCAATCGAGGATAAGTTTTAAATAAATTATTAGAAAAGACAATGATAACGTCTGATTTATTTTTTATCTCTGTCAGTGATGTCGCCATATATCCTCGTCTCTGATAAATACTAATATTTTTCAAAAAAATACTACTATTAACGTGATCAATAATGCCATTAACCTTTGAAGCAGCAGATAATGCCTCACGTGTGATGTTAACATCAACGCTTGAGTTTAGAAAAATCGTCTCTTTTGACTTTTTGATAAGCTGCCTAGAATATTGATATGCTTTTTGTTTCGCATGTGTTTGCCTTTGACTGTAGCAGGCATTTCTCTAAATATTGGGAGATTAAGTTGCTCAAACTTTAAAGCACATGATTTTGGAATATTATTTTTAACAGATAATTTGTTGTCATAAACGTTTATTTCTAGGTCATCGCAGTGTAGAGAGCAAAAAGGACAGACAACATTCTTGTGAGTAAGAGAATCTGATATCTTTGGCATAAATTATTTTACATCATTAATAAATAACTTTACATGGATAAACATTAATATATTCTATTTTTTATGGTTTCAGATAAGTCATTTAATGAAGTTAAAATTGTTACTAATTCAAGGCTACATTTTGGATTTTTGAATTTAAAGTCATCAAACTCATACTCATATGGAGGTATGGGTTTATCTATTGATAAACACCCTACTATTTTGACAGTCTCAAAAGCTTCAAAATTTGAATCAAATTTAAAGAAAGCTATTCGTGACAAAATATATCATTTCCTATGTGATAATAAGTTAAGTAAAAAGATACGTGTTGATTGTATCGAAAGCCCACAAAAACACGTTGGATTGGGGTCAGGTACACAGTTAATTTTATCAATTGAAGAAGCAATCTCCAAATTTTATAGGTTTAATCAAAATATTAATTTTTTTAAAAGGAGTTACAGATCAGGTGTTGGTATTAATTCATATAAGAATGGTGGATTTATTGTTGACAGCCCGAAGAATAATCTGCTGACAAATGAAATAATTTTCAAAACAAACTTCCCAAAAGAATGGAAGATAATATTATTATTTGATTCTAAGGCTAGAGGACTTCATGGTAGCTCTGAGAGCAGATTCTTCTCGTCAGACACCACTATATCGCTTAGAAAGAAACTTTCTGATTTAACATTGAATGAGATAATTCCCTCAATTATTTATAAAGATTTTGACATATTTGCAAGAAGTCTCACTAAATTTCAAGATCTTAATTCACTATTTTATTCATCAATTCAAAAATCGAACTATCTAAGTCATGATATTGCCAAGGTTATAAAAAAAGTCTCGATGAACTTCAATGTAGCTGCTGGACAAAGCTCGTGGGGACCAACATCTTATATGCTTATTGAATCTAAAAATATACATAATGGAATTATATCTATTTTAGATAATACAATTAGTATGTATAATAACTTGTCATACGAAATCGTATCAGCAAAGAATAGTGGCCGAAAACTATCATATAAATAGGAGATCAAAATGGAAAAACCATACTTACTACATCTAATTACATCAGAAAAAAACGCAAGTCCATTTGATGTAAACATGGCTTATGATGCTGGCTGGACAAATATTACTCCTTACACAAATGTTGAACAATCTGAAATACAAACATTAGTTCAAGATGCAATATTTTCTAGATCAACTTCAGCACTCACTAAGACAGGTATTTTTTTTGGTGGTAGGGACACGCATGAGGCGATGGATATGATAGAAGAAGCGAAGAAGCATATGGTTCCACCTTTTGAAGTTTCTGTATTCGCTGATCCAAGTGGAGCATTCACTACAGCAGCTGGTATGGTTGCAATAACTGAAAAACATTTAAAGGATAAATTTAGCCAGAATCTAGACAAATCAAATGTTGTTATACTTGGAGGAACAGGACCTGTGGGTGTGGCTTCAGCTGTAATTTGTGCAAAAGCTGGAGCTAATGTAACACTTGTGGGACGTAGTCTAGAAAAAGCTGAAAAGATTGCTGGTATCTGCAATGATCGCTATGATTCAAAAAATGTTAAAGGTGGTGCAGATGCGGATAAAAGTAATTTCTTCAATGCTGCAGATATAGTACTCAATACTGGTGCAGCTGGCATTCAATTAATGAGTGAAGAGCATATCAAAAATAGCAATACTCTCAAGATCTGTGCTGATACAAATGCAGTACCACCATCAGGTATTGCTGGTGTAGACGTGATGGATAACGGCAAAGTTATAGACATGTCTCCAAGTAAATGTCTAGGTATTGGTGCTCTGGCAATTGGCAACATTAAATATAAATCACAACATGAATGTTTAAAATTAATGTATACGTCTGAGAAACCAGTATATCTTGATTTCGAAGATGCATTTAAGTTTGCACAAAAAAGCGTATAGAGACATTCTTTTAATAGCAAATGGTCATGAAGTATATAAAAATGACCTCAGCAAGTTTGTACAGAATATACATCACATAGATAATTATTCAGATGATGAACATTGTCTCAATTCATTAGATTCATTTAAAAACTATATCAAAAATAAAAATCTTCTTGATCGAGAAACAAAGGTCATATACGCATCTGGCTTGGAGGGAAAAAAAGATATACAACAATACATAGATAGTAACTTTGATGTATTTGGTATTCCATTAACTCAATTTGATGACATAAGTGATTTAAATAAAATTCATAATTCTTTGCTCAAAAATAAAATTAAAATTCCAGAAATATCAGATACTTTTAACTATAAATCTCTGAGTAAAAGCTATAATAGTTCGGGTGGCATTGGTGTGGGAAATAATATATTTTCATCTAACACATACTTTCAAAAATTTATCCCAGGTAAAACTTTCTCAATTTCTTTTATTGCGAGTGATTCTGATCCAGTTATACTGGGCTTTAATCAACTTTTCATTGTTGAAAATAATACAAAATATCCTTTTTTACATGCAGGCGCGATGATTATTGATTTTGAGCAACCATACAGAGGATACATGTTAGATTGGATTAAGGCCATCACAAAGTATTATAGTCTAACCGGATATATCAGCATAGATTTCAAGATATTTAGTAACAACTTAGAAATTCTTGACATAAATCCTCGACTATCTGGCAGCTATCGATTGTATACAAGAAAATACAAAAACCTTATGTTTAATCATATGAAGCCAGGTGATCCTCTAAATTTAAAAAGCAATGACTACTTTTCCTATATCATTCTTCTATGCAAAAAATGATCTTGTAGTTGACAGGCGTATTAGTTCTATTGAAGATGTATCCGACACTCCTAATATTGGTCAAGCTATTAAAAAAGATATGCCAATAATGACATTGAATATAAGAGCTAATAATCAACATAACCTTTTTAAGGAGATAAAAAGAAGAATTATAAGTGCTATGAAAATAATAGACTGTTATAATACACAGCTAGATTATGAACAATATTAGCGTCAATAAACAAGTCAAACCTCTAGTAGAAAAACTTGTTGAATCTCATGAGAAACTGAATTTGGAAATATCTGAGTCTGATGGCGGAGCTAAAATTGTTGATGCTGGAATTAAGGCTAAGGGATGTCTTGAGGCAGGAAGACTGATTACTGAAATATGTATGGGTGGACTAGGTTCGGTCAGCTTATCCATGACTCATTCTGCTCCAAATTGGCCTCTTTCTATACATGTTCATAGTACAGATCCTGTTTTATCATGTCTGGGAAGTCAATACGCAGGCTGGTCTCTATCATTTGTTCAAAATGATGATAACTTCTCTGCTTTGGGGTCAGGTCCATGTAGGGCTCTTGCTGGAAAAGAGGATATATTTAAAGATATTGGCTATAAGGACAAATTTTTCTCAACTGTTGTCGTTTTAGAGGTTGATCAAAAACCCCCACAAGAGATCATTGACAAGGTTGTTACTGACTGTGACATTTCAGAAAAAAATCTAACTGTAATACTTACACCTACAAGGTCGTTATGTGGCACTACTCAAGTGGTCGGCAGAGTTCTTGAAGTAGGATTGCATAAAGTCCATGAACTTGGGTTCCCTATAGATAAAGTGGTTGATGGTTTTGGGTCTGCTCCATTACCACCACCCGCACCTGATTTTTTGATAGGTATGGGAAGAACTAATGATGCCATTTTATATGGTGGGCTTGTCCATCTTTATGTTGACACTCCTAATGATGATGCTGAGGAGCTAGCAAAGAGATTACCTAGCTCGACTTCAAAAGATTATGGAAAACCATTTGCTGATATATTTAAAGAATATAAATATGATTTCTATCAAATAGACAAAATGTTATTCAGTCCAGCAAAAGTTATAGTATCAAGTTTAAAAACTGGGAAATCATACACCTCTGGAAATATCGATCTATCATTGATGGATAATTCATTTAATAAATGATACGCACACTTATTCTTACTGAAAAGGAAGGATGGCATTATCAACAACTAAAGTTATCTCTCACTAAACTGAATCATTCCGTCGACTCTGCATGTATATCAGATATCAATATAGTATTGGGGAGAAATGAAACCATTTTAGAAAATCAAGGTGAACGTTTACCCAAAATCGATAATGTCATTGTTAGATTCATACCGGAGGAACATTAGAAGAAATTGTATTCTATTTGAATATCCTAAAAATATTTGAATCAATGAATGTGAAGGTAGTGAACAATGCAAGATCTATTGAATCTACAGTTGATAAATTATACACATCTTACTTGCTCAACAGGAATAAGATAAACTGTCCAGAGACTTACATTTTCAGAGGTCAAAAAGCAGCTTCAAGATTCATCTCAAACTATAACTTTAAATCTAAATTAATATACAAACCATTATTTGGATCACAAGGTGATAACATAAGATTAATAGAAAGACCTAGCGATTTAGAAAATGTCGAAAACCAGACTAATATTTATTATTTCCAAGAGTACTTAGACAATAGCCCTAATTATGATTATCGAGTATTAGTTATAAATAATAATGATAATATAAAATATTTTTATATGACTAGATATGGTGAGACCTTCATAAATAATTTTTCTAAAGGTGCAAAATGCATCAAAGAAAAATTAAATGAAGATGTCATCAAGCTAGCAATAAAATCTTCTAGATTACTCAATATTGATTTTTGTGGTGTCGATATAATTGAATATAAACGTCAATATTATGTTATCGAAGTAAATAGTATCCCAGCATGGAAAGGACTTCAGAAAGTAGAGTCTGCAAATATTTCTGATTATATTACAAGCTATTTGCATAATTTATTTCATGAAAATATCAGAAACCAAAATAAAGTTTGATCAAAAAAGTTGAATCATCATACATAACTTCATGTTCTTATGATGTGCAATGTATCAAGCCAGGTAATGTTAATTATTTTTTAGGACATCCTGATACAGCCATTGATGATTTTGTAAAAGTTATGAAGTAACATCGAATATGATAACTTTACCTAATTTATCATTAGGACAAAGAATATATAAATGCGTTGAGAGTACTAAAGAAGCAGTAGATACTAATACTAACTTAGGGATAATTCTCTTGTGTTCTGTCTTTATACAATCACTTCTAGCAGATGAAAAATATACACTCTCCGAGGCTATCAAAGCTATTATCATGGATGCATCTCAGCAAGATGTAACTGACGTGTGTAATGCTATTTCATTAGCTGATCCTGGCGGTCTTGGCTCACATGAAAGTTATGACGTTAGATCAAGACCAGATATAAGTCTTCATGAAATAATGTCTTTATCTTCAGATTACGACCAAATCTCAAATCAATATTCAAAGTATTTCACTGACATATTTAATTTCATAATCCCAACTTTACATAATTCAATGAGCAAAATAAAAGACACGAAATATGCAATATCGTATAGTTTTCTTAAAACACTAGAAAAGTACCCAGATTCTCATATTACTCGCAAATATGGCCATAAAATTGCAAAAAAGACTAGCAAAGAGGCCTCTGATTTGATAAAAATATTAGACGGGGATACTCGACATGAGTCATGGGGTAAAAATCTAATGTCTCTTGATAAGCATTTTAAAATGACTCGGGTTAATCCAGGGACAACAGCTGATCTATTAGTCGTTTCAATGATGATATACGATTACTTCATTGGAATTGATAATGCCTAGTCTGTGTCCGTTTATTAATAAACAAAAAAAAGGAGATAATAATGGCAGTAGTCGACAAAGTATTAGTTGGTGAAGCACTAGTTGTAACCGAAGGTGGGGATAACGAAATTTCACATATCGACTTATTAATGGGACCACGTGGTTCTGCAGTAGAAGATGCATTTTGTAACACACTTTGTAATAACAAAGATGGTTTTACATCTTTATTAGCTGTAGTCTCACCTAACCTACCATGTAAACCAAGCACAGCGATGTTTAACAAGGTCACCATTAAAGGTGCTAAACAAGCTGTTCAAATGTTTGGTCCAGCACAGGCAGCTGTTGCAAGAGCTGTAACAGAGTGTGTGGAAGATGGAACAATTCCAGCTGATGAAGCTGATGATATTTTCATATGTGTAGGCGTATTTATTCATTGGGACGCTGATGACAACAAACGCATCTACGATTACAATTTTGAAGCTACAAAAATGGCTATCAAAAATGCTGTAAGTGGTGAGCCTAAAGCACAAGATGTTGTTGCTAAGAAAGCTACAGAACACCCATTTGAAAAATAATCAAACTTGATTAGTTCAATTAGAGCCAGCTATTCGCTGGCTCTTTTTTTTATAATGTAATTGCTTATTTTCTTACTCATCAAAAGTGATGAGACTAAAGCACCTGAAATGTTCATTTTACTTAACTTATATAAATCTAAAATAGAATTAACACCTCCTCCAACATAGTATTCTGTATCAGAATACTTTGGCATTCCACGTAGATATCTAAAGTCAGGCCCTTTTTTACTACCTACATCGGAAATGTTCATAAAAATAACTTTTTTCTTGTAAGAAGAGTGAAGCTTTTTGAAATATTGTGTTCCAAGAAATCGGTTTTTATAGTCATATGAGTGAATGTGATCTTTATAAACATAATTAATTAACCTTATATCTTCACAAGATTCACTACATAAGATAGGAGTTATATTTTTGATGCTCAATTTTTTTATTTTTTTTGAACCTACGTCTACCCAAAAGATCTTATTCCTGAACATGTTAGCTATTTTGTAAATGATATCAATATTGTCACCATCACCATCAAGTAAGTCTAGATCAGCAAGATATATTGTAGAAGGTTTATATCTAATTATTAAAGCTTTGATAAAAGCAATAGGATTTGCTGAATACGTGGTAACAAGATCTATCGGTTCGTATGAGGCTCTATCACCTTGAACAGCTCTTACAACTTTGCCTTTTTTTAGATCAATTGCGGGTATAATATTCATAATGAAAAAGATTCTTATATTTGAGTATATTACAGGTGGAGGCCTCATTGAAAAGAAAGTTGATAATAGCCTACTTTTTGAAGCTGAATTTATTCTTAATTCCCTGATTGAAACATACAATTATAAAGTAAATTTTTTTTGTGATTACAGACATAGGTTTAGGCATAAAAAGGGCGCTATTATAGTATCAAATGATAACACTGAGATAATATACGACAGTAAATTTATAAATAAGTATGATTTTTATCTTCCGATATGTCCTGAAACACATATGATTTATTACACTTATTTAAAAAAAATAACTGACTCAGTGAGTAATATGAATCTATCATCTGCTGAAACAATTTTTGCAACAAGTGACAAGTTAACTTTTAGACAAATATGCAATAAAAAAAATATTTCTAACCCTGATTCGTTTGATATTGGCAAAAGAAACCAACTTTACATTGAAAAAGATAGGACTAGCTGTGGATGTGTTAATACAAGAATTGTCAAAGATAATCAGACAGATACAAAAGATAAAATAATAGAGAAATATATACCAGGGCAAAGTTATAGTGTCAGCTTACACATATCACACAAAAGCTATAATATAATGTCGATTAATAAACAAATAACACAAAAGATAAATAATTCCATTAAATTGAAGGCACTACTAGTTAATATCTATCCCTCATTTAGAGATCATTTATTCCATTTTATTGATGATATTTTAAATGTTTTTCCAAATCTCAGAGGTTTTGTTGGTTTAGATTTCATTGAGTATAAGGGAGAGTTATTTTTAATCGAGATAAATCCAAGATATACAACTTCTATGTCTCTTATTGAGAGATGTAAAAAAAAACATCCATTAGATTACAAATACAAAAAAACAAATGACTATACGGGAAAATCATGTCAGCTAAAACTAATTTAATTAAGATTGGATGGGATATAGGTGGTGCACACATCAAGTATTGTGTTGAGTCTAGAGAATCTGATGTTATTTGGTATGATATTATCGATTTTGATTTTTGGAGAGATTACGCCAAACTGAGTGATCTTATTATAAGTATTTGTAAAGAATATTATAAAGAGGGGTCTTCATTAGTGAATTATTTTACAATGTCAGCAGAGATGTGTGATTGTTTTGATAACCGAAGAGCTGGTGTGAAATATATTCTTAACCAAATACATAAGATTAAATACAGTTCATATATTTTCTCTAAGCATGGCTTAATTAAATTCGATAGTAAGCATAAAATTCCCCAAGATACAGTGGGGTCCTACAACTGGTACGCCTCTGCATTATATGTATCAAAATTCATTGATGACGCAATATTAATTGACTTTGGATCTACTACATGTGACTTTTCAATAATCAAAAATGGAAAAATTCAAAACAGAAGGACCTCAGATATAGATGGAATGTTTACAAAGGAACTTTTGTATACCGGCTGCTCAAGGACGCCAATCTATGCACACATCAATGAGATAATGTTTAGAAACAAGATTTATAGATTATCCCTGAGAGCTTTTCTTCTATGTCGGATATCAACATAATTTTAGGTAACTTGAGCAAAGGAGATATTTACTCAAAGTCAGCTGACGGTTCTAGTCATTCTTTATTACAATCATATAAACGCGTCTCTAGATCTTTTGGTTTTGATTATGATAGATCTAAAAGAAATCTTATTTATAGTTTATGTTTAAAAATCTACGATATTCAATTTAAACTGATTGATAAGACATTATGTTTTCACTCTGAAAAATATTTTAAACACTCTAACTTTGTTGTTGTTGGACTTGGCTTAGGCTCTAAAATCATTCGTAATATGTGTAACAAGAATAGGTATGACTATTTAGATATTAGAGATATACTAAACAGTACCATAGTTAATGGTGATTATTTGTCGAATCTTTTTCCTGCATTCGTTTTAAATAGGTTAAGTTAATGAGCTATAAACTGCATCAGCTAGATTTTTCTGTTCCATCCATGCAAGTTTTTGAGAGTATTAAGAATGAAGATTGGTCTATCTTTCTAAACAGTAATAGTAAGAACTATCCAGATCAGAGATTTGATATATTATCTGCAAAACCAAAGAAAAAAATTATTTTTTCAGACGATAACACATATCTAATCAATGGTGACCAACAACCAAAAAAAAGTGAGTTATGTCCATTTGAATTGCTCAAAAAGATAATGAGTGATTATAAATCTAATTCTAACTCCGAAATACCATTTTCTGGTGGAGCAATAGGTTATATATCTTATGATTATGGTAATCATTTACACAATATTAAGAATAAAAATAAATGTTTTAATCATCCACTTTTTGCATTTGGCATATATGATTGGGCTATAATCTATGATTATGTTCAAGAAAAATCATTTCTTTGTATCATGAAAAAATAGTATCACCGAAAATATTATTAATAATTATCAGGAGAAACTTGTGCATAGTCTTACACCATTCCAGATAACCTCCAGATGTGAGTCAAATATGAACTATGATTTATACGAAATGAAGCTTCTTAAAATATTAGAATATATTCGAGCAGGAGATTGTTATCAAGTAAATCTATCACAAATGTTTTCTGTTAGTTATGAGGGAGATGAGTATGAACTATATAAAAATTTAAACAAATCCTTTGCTTCGCCATACTCCGCATACATGAATTATCCATTTGGCAAGATATTATCATTTTCTCCTGAGAGATTCTTATCAATCAAAGACAATATTGTTGAAACTAAGCCCATTAAAGGCACTAGACCTAGATCTGAGGATCCAGATGTAGATAAAAAAAATATAGAAGACCTTGAGTCTTCTCAAAAGGATAAGGCAGAGAACTTGATGATTGTTGACTTGCTTAGAAATGATTTAGGGATGAATTGTAAAAAGGGTAGTGTTAAAGTTGATAAACTTTTCGATATAGAAACTTTTGCAAATGTACATCATTTAGTAAGTACCATACATGCAGAAATAGATAGTGAATCAAATATTTACAATCTAATTAGAGATGCCTTCCCTGGTGGTTCAATTACTGGGGCACCCAAGTTGAGGGCAATGCAAATAATACATGAACTAGAGCCTAACAATAGGTCTATTTATTGCGGATCAATCGGTTATATTAGTTTTGATGAAAAAACTGACTTTAATATTTCTATAAGATCAATGCTATCTATAGACAATAATCTTTACTTCTGGGGAGGAGGGGGAATTGTTAATGACTCTGATATTAGAAGTGAATATAATGAGACAATTTCCAAAGTCAAACCGCTTCTTGATACATTTTCTGACTAATAAGTTTAAAGTTTCTTAAGATATTCTGACACATTACTGGATCAATATTATCTCGCTTCGAGTGAGAGCATAATGCGCCACGCAGACCTATAAAATTAGGTTGTAAAGAGAGCGTTTCTTTTAGCCTAATTGATGTAAGAGAGCCGGATATCCCACAAAATTTTTCAGATTTCTTACAAGATTCTACAAAGAACTTTAGAGTATCTGTTGATAAAATATCAAGTGTAGATTGATTATTCTTTGAGGCTGTATCAATCATCAGCCCATCATAATTTAGTTTAAGTATTTCCTCTATTTCTTGCTCACTATCTATCAAGTCTGCAAATATTACTCCCACAGTTTTGATAGTTAAATGCTTTACTGATTTCAAAAAATTATAATGGTCTTGCAACAGGTTAGTATCAAATATTCCTATCTTTACATATTCGATCCCCAACTGATCTAAGAATTCTATTCTTTTTGATTGCTTTTTTGTTAGGGGACTAGAATCATTACCTGCGGTCACACTGAGTTTATTATTACTAAATATTTTAATAATTTCCTCTATAGAGCTGTCTCCAACGTAACCGAGCGCACCATCTTTTACATTTTTAATGTCAACTATATCAAAATTAAATTTAGATATTATCTCAGCTTCATGAACATTCTTAATACTTGCAAGGATCTTAGTCATTTTTTGAAATAGCCTTCAATTTTTTCTTCTATCCAGCTCCATGCTAATTTTTCTCTCTCTCCCCCTGTTTTATCTATTCCTATTTTTAGGTAATCATATTCTTTTTTTACTTTTTCGTCATCAATCATGCCTAGTCTTGTTGATAGTACTGCTAGTTCAATAACTGAAAACTGAGCTCTATTGAATCCCATAAAGGGCCTTAAATTCTCTGTATTAAGAATATTACAAATAATCTTTGGTCTGAGTTCATCCTCGATAAAGCTTGATACTTTTAAATTCATATATGAATTTGTATTTGAAAGATGAGCAACTTCATTCTTTGAACATGGACTTAAATCCCAATCCTTCTCTCTTCCAGTAACTATTCCAGCAAATACTTTTACATCATCGATGAAATTTACTGTTGCTTTTTCAGTTTTAAGAAGATTATCTAATGTCTGTGAGGGCTTGAAGGGCGAGATCTGAACACACTTTTTATCCGCATGATCAACAAACTTTATCCCCATAGGAGCTATGTGAACTCTTTCATTTTCATTTATCGTTGTAACTATTACTTCATGAATCATTTTCTTTTTTTGAATGTTGGCCCCAATTCTTTAGATTGGAGTTTATTATCAACTTTTCTGTCAACCAAGCAACCCCAACTTAATTCCTCATCTTGTTGGTATTCTTTTTGCAATTGATGTGCAATCTGTGCCCTTGCAAGCTCCACTCCCAAATAAAAGGCATGACCTGCATCATCGCTCACCTCAAGATGCTCATAGAAGTCGAATGGATCAGAAAAGATTTTGTACACATTTTTATTAAATAAATGTATACCATCATCGTTCACATAAATCCTATAATTTTTATCTTTGATATTGCCTTGCATCTCGATGAGTTCATCAGAACAAAAGGCATAATCTTTATGCCCATGATGAACTAAAAGCCCATCATTTATGTGCTTAGGTGTTAAGTTATTTTCAGACGCTGCATGAATGATTCTTCTTGCAAGGTCAGTTTCCCTGATGACAGTTGAACAATGTCTACTAACCTGAGTAGTAAGAATGTGGTTCAATTTCAGCTCTTCAATAATGCCAAGCATGATCATATTTATCCCAGATGTATCAGCATGTGTTAATTCTGTTATATTACCAAGCCCCATCATAATATGAATATCGGGATATTTTTCTCTAAGGTTAACGTATCTTACTAGACTATCTGTGAATCCATATGATATTGGATCAAGTATAGGATCAGCAATAAATATCAATTCATCATCTAAAGCACGATCAATAAGTTTATAAAATTCTGTTATATCATTATCAGTCGGAATTAAGATCGGGTATGAATCTAAATTCTCTAGTATATGATATGTTTCTGATTTAATACTTAGTAGATAGTCAGCACCTGCTTTAGAACCTCGTATAAGTTCATCAGTATTATGTGAATCAATGCTAACATAAAAGTTTCTATTCTTGAGCTCTTGGACAATCTCTTCAAGATGTGGAAAGTGTTTGTTTGGTAGGCAACCTACATCAATAACATCTGCACCTTCTGATCTGAAGAACTCTGCTTTTTCAATGACCTGATCCACAGTCATGTTCAGCGCATCTGTTATTTCCCCGAATATTGATGTTTCAAACTTTGATAGATCGTACTTTACAGGCTTTGCTCCAAAAAGAAGTGGTAAATCTTTGAGTTCATCGGGACCCCTAGTGATTGTTTTGCTTAACTGCTTTTCAAGAGATTTGATATCTCCTCTAACTCTTCCAGGTATGATTATCTCATCAAAGTCATTGACATCACCAATTCTTCTTTCAATCATATCAGTAGTCAAAAGTGCAGCAACATTTACATTTAAGTTTCTTATTTCATATGAAAACTTTTTATCTTCAATACTGTCAATAACTGTCTTAAGTCCTTTTTCTGCCAATTTTCCAGTAATGAATAATATCTTTTTCATTGAGACAGCTTCTTAAGGTGTTTTTTCAGTGATTTAACATTATCTACAACAATCACATTCTTAAACTTTTTAAGTTCTTTAAAGTTTTTGAGATCAATTTCTCTCGGATACAATGTTACAAGTTTTTTTGGAGCTTGCGTAATTACAACTGGCTCAGTGTCACAGGCAAAAACTAAAGATACTACTTCACATTTTCCTGCCTGCGCAAACATATTTGTTACAAGTGTATTTGAAACCCCTTGTGCCATAAGCGCTATTGTATTAGACGTAGCAGGAGATATAACAACAAGCTTGTAAACTGATTCGTATAATAAACTAACTGGGCTTGCACTAGCTGTGACATCCTTGAAAATTTTAATTTTATTTTTTTTGAAAATAGATAGATCATAATCATACCACTTCAGCACTTCTTCACCTGCTTTACTTAAATATAAATCTACATTTTCTAGGGTTAGCATTAAATCAATCGATTCCTTCAAGTAGTGACCTGAACCGGTTATGCACCAAGCTATCCTTTTTTTATCCATAAAATCTGTCTATCAATGATCTATTTTTTTCAATGTCATCCTTTGAGTTGATGTTTATAAACATTTCTTCATTTTGCTCAAAGAAAATTTCTTCATAGCCGCAAGCAGTATACCACTTATCAATTTTTCTCTCTCCTGTTTCTAAAAATACTCTTAAATTTTCTTTGAGTGATGAATCTAAACGAGCATAAACAGGTTGTAGTCGATCTCCAGTTTTGGTTACCAATATATGTTGATCTGATTCATAGTTGATGAATTTTTCAAAATAGTCTTCTTTTACAAAAGGGCCATCACTAGGCAGTATGATGACATACTTGTTTTTACTTTTAGATAACGCAGTATATATGCCAGAGAGAGGTCCCTGGTAATTATCTAATATATCCGAATAAAGATAGGGATGTAATTTTTCATATTCCTTTAGATTATTATTAGCAATGATAAAAACATCATTAGAATATTTATTAGAGATTTCGATTATTCTTGATAAGACAGAAAATCCGTTAAATTCTATCAAGCCCTTGTCCTCGTAGTTCATTCTGGATGATTTTCCACCTGATAAAACAGCTATAGAGAGATCATCTTTTTGTAATTTAGTCGACATTACAATATTATAAGCTGATAATTTTAAATAGATAACTTATATAATATATTATGAAAATATTCTTGGCACCAATGGTTGGAAGAACTGATAAATACTTCAGAAAATTAGTGAGAATTATATCTCCCAACATAATTATGTTCACTGAGATGATTACGGTAGACTCTCTAATTAGGGGTAATTTAAGAAATTATACCGTGAATAAACAAGAACACCCCCTTGTAGCCCAGATTGCAGGTAATGATTCAGATAAATTTATTGAGTGTGCTGAAATACTAACAAAATCAGGTTTCGATGAGATCAACCTCAACATCGGTTGTCCAAGTGCAAAAGTAGTTAAAGGAGGTTTTGGAGCATGTCAGATAATAGATCCATTTAAAGTTGCTGAGTTTGTTAAGGCAATAAAGTCTTGTACCGATTTACCTGTATCAATAAAAACGAGACTAGGACTAGGGTACGATCAAGACTTAGATGATATTAAAAAATTTATTAGACTAACCAGTGAGGCAGGCTGTGAAATTTTTTACATACATGCAAGAAATGCCATCCTAAACGGTTTATCTACAAGGAAAAATAGATCTGTACCACCTTTGAGGTATGATGACGTAATGATACTCAAAGAAACATTTCCACATTTAAAGGTTTATATCAATGGCGGTATAGTTAATTTGGAGGACTTAAATGAGTTATTAGCAGTTTATGGGGGTGTTATGCTGGGAAGGAAGATATATGATGATCCAATGTTTCTTAATGATATTGAGAAAAAAATATTTTTCTCTAATAATTATTTATCTACTCAAAAGGTTATTTCCAGATACATAGATCAGCTAGAACCAGAGGATAACCAGAATAAGTTATTTGCACTTAGACATCTTACGAATTTACACAAAGGAACATGCTATGCAAAAAAATGGAGAAAATATTTACATTCAGTGATAAATTCAGATCAACCATTACAAAATATTAAAAATTTCGACTATAGGGACAAAAATGAAGAGAGAAAAATTAACTGCTCGTAAAGCTAATATTGATAGACTTTATGAGGAATCAGTTCAATGTCCAGAATTTGAAGTAAGCTTTATAAAAAAATTATTTAAGAAATACTTCAATACAAAATGTATAAGTTTAAGAGAAGATTTTTGCGCATCTGCATTGATCTCATCAGAGTGGGTCAAAGACAATAAGAATAATACCTCCATCTCAGTAGATTTAGATAAAAGGATGATTAGTGCAGCAAAAAAGACCGCTCAAAATAGATTAGATAATGAGCAACGATCAAGAATGAAAATTAGATATGGAGATTCATCTAAATACAAGGGAGATATAGTAGACTGCATTCTTGCTACAAATTTTAGCTATTTTGTTTTCAAAGATAGACAAAAGCTTATTAAGTACTTTTCCAATGCATATAGTCAACTTAAAAAGAAAGGATTGTTTATGCTAGATGCATTTGGAGGATATGAGGCTCATCAGCTTTTAGAAGAGAGAACTAAACATAAAGATTTCACATATGTTTGGGATCAATCCTCGTTCAATCCGATAACACATGAAATTCAATGCTATATTCATTTTGAATTCTCAGATAAAACCAAGAAAAAACGAGCATTTAGTTACAGTTGGAGACTTTGGATGTTACCAGAAATTCAAGAGTGTCTAAAAGAGGCCGGATTCAGATACGTAGATGTATATATGCAGGGTTGGGATAATGAAAAGGATGAGGAGACAGAAAGATTTTATAAGGTAACCAAATGTGATGCTGACCCTGCATGGGTGGCTTATTTAGTAGCTAGAAAATAGATTGATTGTTTTTGCATAAATTTTATAATGTTCCTGAGAGTTAGTTATGCAGTCGCTATGTTTATCATAGAGGAAAGTCCGGGCTCCAGGGATAAAAGCGCCAGGTAACACCTGGAAAACGTGAGTTTTGGAAAGTGCTGCAGAAAATAACCGCCTATTAGTAGGTAAGGGTGAAAAGGTAGAGTAAGAGCCTACCGCTGCTGAGGTAACAAAGCAGGCATAAGTAAACCCCGCTTGGAGCAAGGCAAATTTGTGATTAATCCCATAACAATCACATGGTTGCTGCTTATGAGATTATTGGTGACAATAATCCTAGATAAATGGCTGCACGCGACAGAACCCGGCTTATCAACTAACTCTCATCCATCATAAATATTCTTTAAGCTACTGATATATATGAATATATTAAATCATTCATTTCATACCATTATCATCAATTTAGCTATTTATTTGCTTGCATAAATCAAAAATAGGGCATATAGTGTTGATAAATGGCAATATTTGTTATTTTGTGGAGAATTATGGAGAATCTTTTTAAAGGTATTCACAACCTTAGTCTCGATTCAAAGGGGAGACTAGGGATCCCTATTACTTATCGTGATCACATAATGGGTTTATTAAAAGGGTCTATGGTGATCACCATAGATACAGAAGAGAAGTGTTTACTTCTCTACCCTTCAAGCGTTTGGTCTAAAATTCAAGATAAAATCAGTAAGTTACCCTCATTTAATAAAAATGCAAGAAGGATTCAAAGACTCTTAATAGGTCATGCAGAGGATATTGATGTTGACTCTAATGGAAGAATCCTAATTTCAAAACCTCTTCGTGAGAATACGCATCATTATCCAAAAAAGTAATCCTGATAGGCCAAGGTGAAAAATTTGAAATCTGGGATCAGGGTACATGGAACCAGAATGTTGAAAAGTGGCGTGAGGAAGTTACATCAAATGATGATGCTGAGGCATTAAGTGACATAAGCATATGATAAATAACTACAAAATACTCGGTGTTAATGTAAATGATGATATGTCGGTAATTAAGCTTGCCTTCAAGAAACTAGCATCTAAGTATCACCCAGATAAAAATAATGATAGTGATGAATCGAATAGAATATTTACTAAGAATTAAATTGGCTTATGAAAATATAAGGGAAAGTCGAAAAAAATGAATAATACTGAATCTTCATATTCCAGTAATGAAACATGAAGCAGTAAGTCATTTAATTACAGATAAAAACGGGATATACATAGATGCTACTCTTGGATATGGTGGTCACACTAGACAAATTTTAGCTGACACTACAGAAGACTCTCAAGTATATGCAATAGATAAAGACATCGAAGCAATTGAATTTAATCAGAAAGAGCTTATCAAGAGAGAAGAGGTTTACCCTTAAACATGGATGTTTCTCTTCTCTTGATGAATACACACAGAACATGGAATATTTATGGTTCTGTAAATGGAATTTTGTTCGATCTAGGAGTTTCTTCAGTTCATCTCGATAATGCTGAGCGAGGTTTCAGCTTTAGTCAAAAATGCACCACTAGATATGAGATTTGATAAATCTGGTGGAAAAAAAGTTTCAGATTATCTGAATGAATTATCCGAGAGAGAAATTGAGCGAATACTGAGAGTATACGGTCAAGAGAGGTTTTCAAAAAGAATTGCTAAGAATATTGTTAAGTTTAGAGAAAATAGTCCGATTGTAAATACTTTTGATCTTGTGAATATTATCAATAGATCTGTATTAGTTAATGATAAAAAATAAACATAATGCAACTAGATCATTTCAAGCATTAAGAATATATGTCAACAAAGAACTAGATGTTTTAAAAGATATCCTAGAAAAGTCCTACGATATTCTAGCTCCAAAAGGTAGACTAGTTCTAATCTCATACCACTCATTAGAAGAGAGAGTAATAAAAGATTTTCTTGTCTATTCAGATCATAACTTATCTACACCAAGAAAGATGCCAATAAAAAATGATTTTATGAAAAAAATGTTCAATGTGATAAAGAAAATAAAACCATCTAGAGATGAGATAGACTTCAAATCCTAGATCTAGATCTGCAAAAATTAATGTTTTAGAGAAGCAACAATGAATCTGACTTATTCTTTTCTTTTGATAATTTTGATAACTATATCTGCTTTTGGTGTAATTTTTGTGAAATATCAAAATAGAATGCTCAATATTGAAATATCCAAAAATGAAAAAAAACTATTTTACCTCTCAGAGTCATATAGACAATTACTTAAAGAAGCAAACTGAAATGACGGATAGAAAGCTTCAGAAAAATAGTTTAGGAGAGGCATTAAATATGCAGCTGCCTACGAAAGAAAGAATTTTAATCATGAAAGTAGAACATTAGGAGGACACCATGTTTGAAATAGTTAATAATTATAATCAAAACGCAGTTATCAAAGTCATTGGTGTTGGAGGTGGCGGCGGTAACGCAATCATTCTCGATGCTGAAATCACAGATCCATGGAGCTGATTTTTTAATTGCAAATACTGATGTACAAGCATTACGAGATGTAGATGGAGCTACAACTGTTCAAATTGGGTCTGAAATAACAAAGGGGCTAGGTGCTGGAGCTGATCCTGAAAAAGGAAGACAAGCAGCTCTGGAAGCGAGTGAGACACTTAAAGAGTCAATTGAGGGAGCTGACATGCTCTTTATTGCTGCTGGAATGGGCGGAGGTACAGGAACTGGTGCCGCGCCAGTAATAGCTCAAATCGCAAGAGACCTTGGTATTCTCACGGTTGCAGTTGTTACAAAACCATTCGATTTCGGAGGGTCCGGAGAGGATGTCCAATGCTCAAGAGGGCATCAACAATCTCGAACAGTGGGTTGATTCATTAATTGTTATTCCAAATTCTAAGCTTAAAGAGGTATATGGAGGTAGCGAATCAATATTTTCTTCCTTTGAGAACGCAAACGATGTTTTAAGAGGAGCCGTAAAAGGTATAACAGAGATAATTACTATCCGAGGATTTATGAACGTAGACTTTGCCGACGTAAAAACTGTCATGTCCGGGATGGGTAAAGCAATGATGGGTTCAGGTGTATCATCTGGAGAAAATAGGGCAGTTGAGGCTGTTACAACAGCATTAAGCAGTCCTTTGTTGGATAATATTGACCTTCAAGGGGCAAGTGGTGTTTTAGTTAATATCACATCTGGTTCTGACTTAACAACAGATGAATTTGAGGTGATTGGAAGCAAAATAAAAGAGATCGCAAATGAAGATGCCAAGATTATAACAGGATGTATTAAAGAGGATGATAATATTGGTGATCTTAGAGTTACAATAATTGCGACTGGATTTGCTCAAACTAGCCCTGCAGATACACTATCTTCGGAGGCGAGCTCACCGAATTAGATAAGGCGCTATAAACAATAGTAATTCGTCAATCATACCAGGAAATCAGATCTCTGATGAGTCAATCGCACAGGTGAATGTTAACCAGCAAGATGATCAGACTTCAATTGATATACCTGCGTTTTTAAGACAGCAGGCAGATTAAGAATACAACTAAATCTCAGAGTATCAGGCTGCTGTTATTTATAACAGCAGCTCTTGTCATATTTCTACTTATAATTACTCGGTTATATCACCTTCAAATTAAAGGAACTGATTGCTTCTTTTTTAATGAAGGTTCATGTAAACAGAATATTTCTGATGAGGCATCAAAGAGACACATTCATAATCAGATCATCAAGGCACAAAGAGGCATAATTTATGATCGAAACAAGGATATCCTTGCGATGTCATTACCTGCCAAAACACTCTGTATAAACCCAAACACGCTATTTTTTTATAAAGATAATAATCTTGATGTGCAAAAACTCGCTAAAATTTTAAATATTCCTCATGATAAGCTTAGAAAAATTATAAATAAGAACAAGGATAGAAAAGAATACTATCTTAAAAGGCATGTTTCTAAATCAATATATCTTGAAATAAGCAAGCTCTCTAATCCAAATATTTACTTTATTAATGAAAATAAAAGATCGTATTTAGGTGGTGAAGCATTTTCTAATATAATCGGTTTTACCGATATCGATGATAACGGCCAAGAAGGAATAGAATTAGTTAATGATAATGTTCTTAAGCCCATAGATGGAAATAAGAAAATCAAAAAGGATAATATTGGGAGATCTATCGAGACAATAGAGGTTACTCATAAGCCTAGTCCTGGAAAAAATCTAATCTTAACCCTTGATAAAAGAATACAAATAATCGCATATGATGTTCTTAAAAAGTATATACAAAAATATCAAGCAGAAAGTGGCTCTATAGTTCTTGTAGAAGCAGAATCTGGCAATATTTTATCAATGGCAAATTATCCATCTTTCGATCCAGAGAAAAGAAATACTTATAAAGGTACTAAAATAAAAAATAGGGCCATTTATGATTTGATTGAACCAGGTTCAACGATTAAACCTTTTATTATTTAGCAGGTCTGATAAAATGAAGTCATAGATAAATCCACTATCATTGATACTGCTCCAGGAGTAATTAGATTGGATAATAAAGAAATCAAAGATTGGAAATATCTTGGAAAAGTATCAACGGGTGACATTATTAAGCTCTCCAGCAATATTGGCGCTGCAAAAGTATCCAAAAAATTATCAAAAAAACAACTTATAACAAATCTTGATTTATTCGGATTTGGACAATCATTATTTATAAATCTTCCAGGCTCAAAAGTGGATCATTACCATCTCCCAACTCATTAAGTGATTCAAATCAATTTAGTATTGGTTATGGTTATGGGCTATCAGTATCATTAATGCACTTAGTGAATGCATATACGATACTAGCTAATGTTGGTTCGCAAACTCAACTAAAATATATTACAAACACTGACCAGATGACAAACAACAAATATTAGATAGGCAAATATCAAAGATTATCCTCGATATGATGAAGATGTTGTCCATTCTCCTGATGGCACAGGCAAAAAAGCAAGTGTTAGTGGCTACACTGTATATGGAAAGACAGGAACAGTTCGGAAAATAAAAAATGGTGAATATAAGAAAAATTTACATAACGCTCTATTTATTGGAATTTTAGGTGACCCAAAACCAAAATATGTTGCTGCTGTCATTATCAGAGAGCCAAAAGATAGAGAGGGTTCTGGGGGTTTTCATGCCGCACCTGTTTTTGGAGAATTTTTACAACACACTATGAGAATATTAGATAGTATTAAGTATGCAGGAACTGAATAGATTAAAAATATGCACGAATTTTATTTTAAAAAACTCTGATCGAGGCGAATACTTATCAGATAGATTCAGTGTAGACTCTCGTCGCATAAATAATAATCAGATATTTATTTCTCTGGAATCAAATGTGGCCAAAAATATTACAAATATAAATCATGCTATCGTTAAAGGAGCTTCTGGTTTCATTACTCCATTTTGTATATCAAGACAGAAAATTAGAACATCACTTCCATTTCTGATTGAAAAGGGTATTAATAAAATATATGTTGACTTATTCAAAGCTGATTTTGAGGATAAAGAGCCTAAGCCAGTCATAATTGGGATTACAGGTACAAATGGAAAAACTTCAACCGCATTATTACTTGCACAAGCATTAAGATATCAAAATAAAAAAGTTGGCGTTATATCAAGTGAAGGCGCAGGAGTCTATCCTAATCTAACTGAAAATGACTATACAACACCACCACTAGATATTAACTATAAATTCCTCAGATCTTTTTGTAAAAAAAAATGCGACTATGTAATTGTTGAGTGCTCATCACAAGGACTTCATCAAGGAAGATTAGATGGTATAGACTTTACTTATTCTATAATTACAAATATTGATCAAGATCATATTGAATATCACAAAAGCCAAAAGAATTATATTAACAGTAAATTAAAAATTTTGAATCAAAGTAGAACATCAATTATAAATATTGATTCAAAAAATCTAAAGAACATTGATCATCTTAAATATGACTATGAGAAAATCTTTTATGTCTCCCAAAATAAGATAAAAAATAAAAAAATTATAAATACATCTCTAGGAGAAAAGATGAAGAATTTAAAGAGTTTCAATTTATATTCACTACTAATGGTTGTCGCAGTAATGAAACTTGAGAAATTTAACACATCAATGATATTGAAATCTATAAATAATCTTGATTATGTTAAGGGAAGAAGACAAATTTTCATCACAAGAGAGAATGGGGAATTTATTATTGATTACGCCCATACAGTTCAAGCTTATAAAAACATATTTAGAGAATTTGATATGAGCAAAAAGATATGTACTCTTTTTGGGTGTGGTGGTGATAGAGACAAATTAAAAAGAAAAAGTACAGGTAGGATTGTTGATCAGTTCTCCTCAAAAATAATTATTACTGAAGATAACTCGAGAACTGAGCAATTTAAAAATATACTGAAAGATATTCTGAAAGGAATCAAAAATCTTGATAAAGTAAAAATTATTAAGTCAAGGAAAAAAGCCATTAGATACATGTTGCGTATCTCTTCTGATGATCAGCTTAACTTTATTATGGGCAAAGGAAACGAGAACTATATTTTAGAAAATAACAAAAAAATTAAGCATAATGATATTAATTATCTAAAAAGTATTTTAAAGAACTATGAATATAAAACTGTCAAAGATTGCTAGTCTTTTATCACTTGATCTGATAGGGGCGGATACGAATATATATAATCTAGTGATTGATAGCAGAAAAGTAAAAAAAGGTGATTTTTTTGTAGCAATAGAAGGAATAAAATTTGATGGACATGACTTCATACAAGAGTCAATAAGTAATGGTGCATGTGCAATATTGTGCAATGATCGATTTGATGTATCTAAAATAAATGTTCCATATATAGTTTGTCAAGACACATTGAAATCTCTCGCTGATCTTGCTGCGGGCTATAGAAAAATTATCGGGTCACCTTTAACAATAGGTATAACAGGAACAAATGGCAAAACGACGGTAACTCAACTTACAACTTCGATACTTAAACAATGCTTTTCTGTGAGCACCACTCTAGGTAACTATAATAATGACATTGGTTTGCCATTATCCATTTTGAGATCTTCCGAAAAAAATTGTCAAAGGTGTGTATATGAACTTGGAGCCAGTAAGAAAAATGACATTAGTTATTTAGTAAATATTTGTGAACCAAAAATGACCGCTTTATTAAATGTCTCTGAGGCACATATGGAATCTTTTGGTAGTTTTGAAACTCTAATTGAAACAAAAGAGGAAATATTTTCTCATACAAACACAGATCAAGTTGTATTGAACAAAGATGATGAGCTTTTACTAATGGAAAAAATGAACAAAAATAAAAAAATTACTACAAAATCCAATATTTGGGGATGCGGGTTATTTTATTGAAAAAACAGATGAGAATTTTTTTTATTTCGACACCGAAAGGTAAATTGAATTAAATTAGAAAAATTGTTTTGAGATATTACCCATTAATTTATTATTTAGCATAGCTTTAGCAATGGAGGCGGGCGCCGAATTCAATCTGTTAAGGATGGTATTTATAGCTTTTCGGGTGTACAAGGTAGGTTTTTTAGTTTTGTCTCATCAAACAAGTCTATAGTAATCGATGATTCATATAATGCAAATCCTGAATCTATGAAATCATCTTTAAATCAAATAAAGCATTTCAAAAAAACAAAAATCTTTGTAATGGGTGATATGGGTGAGCTTGGAGAAAGATCCCTCGATCATCATCTATCTGTTTTCAAACTAGCTAAAGATATTGGTGTTAAATACCTTCTTTACATGGGCAAATATAAAAATGAAGCAAAATCAGTATTTGGCTGATAGTTGCAGAACTTTTGATGATATCATAAAGTTGACTAATTATGCTCGGAGCGTCTCAGATGAGAGTACTGTGGTGCTCATAAAAGCCTCTAGATTTATGAATTTTGATATAATTGCAAAGGGTTTGAAGTAGATATGTTGCTATTTTTATTTGATCATCTGTCCCAATATTACTCTGGTTTTAATGTATTTCAGTATTTAACACTAAGAATTGTGATGGGTGCACTGACATCACTAGTTATCTCACTCCTTGTCGGACCTTACATAATTAATTATCTGACGAGAAACAATTTTATCAGTCTATTAGGGTGATGGACCATCAAGCCATATAGATAACAAAAATACTACGCCAACAATGGGCGGTTTGATTATAATATCATCTATAGTAATCTCTACATTCTCTGGTCTGACTTAAGTAATCATTATGTTTTATTGTTATTGTTTGGGATTCTCAGTTTTGGTCTAATTGGTTTTTATGATGACTATAAAAAATTAGTTGAAGGCAAAAGTGATGGAATCAAAGGTAGGTTAAAACTTTTTTTTCAGATTATTTCTGCATCCCTTATCACTATCTATTTATATGTCTTTATGGATACAGGCGACACTAGCTCTGTAATGCCATTTTTAAAAGACAACAGTATCTATTTAGGAATTCTCTTTATACCTTGGTCGATTTTTATTCTTGTTGGCTCATCAAATGCAGTGAATCTAACTGATGGTTTAGATGGATTAGCTATACTTCCATGTATATTAATTGCATCTGCGTTTGTGATATTTGCTTATGTTCATGGGAACATAAATATATCAGGAGTATTTGCTAATACCCTATGTGGAAGGATCAGGAGAGGTTGCTATATTTGCTGCATCTCTCGTTGGAGCAGGGCTAGGTTTTCTATGGTTCAATTCATATCCAGCAGAAATATTTATGGGCGATTGTGGATCATTATCATTGGGAAGTTCGCTAGGACTGCTTGCTATTATTCTAAAGCAAGAGCTTGCTTTTGCTATAATGAGTGGGATCTTTATTGCTGAAGTATTATCTGTAATTATTCAGGTTACATCATTCAAAATGAGAAAAGGTAAACGAGTTTTCAAGATGGCACCACTGCACCATCATTATGAGCTCTCTGGATTATCAGAGCCTAAAATTATTATGAGATTCTGGATAGTCACATTTATTTTAGTCCTGATAGCGTTGTCGACACTCAAGATACGATGAATATTTTCAAATCTTCATTTCTCATAATAGGTGAGGGCATCACATTTGAACATTGTAGTAACTTTTTTAAAGATAATGGTATAATTTACTACTCTACTACTACAGATGATATCATTGACATAAATAATTCCGAGATTATATGTAAAAAGAAAAAGATTGATCTAGATAAAGTTGATTACACTGTCATAAGTCCAGGCATCCCGCCGACAAATCTTGTCTTACAAAAGTTAGCCCTTTTCAGGATGCAAATTCACTACTGATATAGAAATAATTCAAAATCTATCTCAATCAAAGTTTATCTGTATAACAGGAACTAATGGTAAAACATCTACCGTAAACCTTATAGCTGATATATTGAATGATAATAATATTAGTGCCATTGCATGTGGAAATAATGGCGTTTCTGTTTTTGCATCGCTTGAGAACTCATATGACTATATCATATTGGAGCTTTCTAGTTATCAGCTTGAGCACATAAAAAAAGTTAATTCTTTTATTTCGATCATTTTGAACTTGTCTGATGATCATCTTGAAAGACATGGATCACTAGAAAATTATTTAGCTATTAAAGAAAAAATATTTGATTATGCAAAACATAAATTAATACATAAAAACTTAGATCATCTTGATAAGTATTCGACATTCGAAGTAAGAGATGAAATGTTTTTTATCAATGATAGTGTTATCGACGGTTTATCTATCAAAGACAGTACTAATATATCATATTCTTCTAAATCTTATTTTATTGATGGTAGACATGATCTACATAACTTATGTGCATCTATCTCAGTTATTAGTATAATTGGTCTATCTCTAGAGAATATTCTTTTTTCTTTTGATAAGCGAAAGAGGCTTGAACATAGAGTTGAAAAATTCTTTACCTTTAATGGTATAAAGTTTATAAATGACTCTAAATCAACTAATGCTGACTCAACAAGTAACGCATTAAAGTCTTTAGATAATAATATAATTCTTATCATGGGAGGTGATAATAAAAGAATGTCATATGAAATTCTTAAAAAGTTGATAAATGATAAAGTAAAAATCTTAATCATGATTGGAGACAATAAAGATGATCTTGACAAAATAATAGATGTTAACATAAAGAAAGTTTGTTATGAGGATCTTGAGGATGCAATCTCGTATATCTTTTCTGTGATGATTCCAGGTGATACAGTTCTAATGTCACCGGCAACCTCAAGCTATTATATGTATGATAATTATCAACATCGTGGTAATCATTTTAAAGAACTTGTAAAAAAGTATGCTAGCCAACAAAATTAGGAATGTAATAGATTTTTTTGATACCAGAGGATTAGATTTACTTTTTTTAGCATGCGTAACGAGTCTAATATTAATTGGTTTGATAATGGTTGCTTCGTCGACTGTTGATTTCGCTGCTACTAAATTTTCTAATCCACTTTTCTTTTTTAAAAAACATTTTATTTTTATAATACTTGGATTACTGGTCTTGAGTATAGTTGCACGTGTAAGAGTAAAATTTTATTATGATTATGGACAATATTTTTTAATCCTTGCAATCATATTGTCACTTTTAGTACATGTACCTGGGCTTGGAAAAACTGTCAATGGTGCGACTAGATGGATTGATTTAGGATTTTTACTCTACAAATATCAGAGATATCACGCCTTTTTTCTTTTGTGGTTATCAGGCTATATTACAAGAAATGACTTTGATAAAAACTATCTCAAGATATTTTTTTTTATCAATCTTAATGTTAGTGATCGTATTTCAGAGGGATTTTGGTAGTATGATTTTACTTTTCTTAGCTTTTATTACTTTTTCTTTTTTATCAAATTTGAGTATCATGAATCTTATAAAAATACTATCAATTTCAGTTCTACCTATATTCTTACTAGTATTCCTGTATCCGTATAGAGTACAACGCCTATTGGCATTTATTGATCCATGGAGCGATCCTCAGGGTAGCGGCTATCAAATTATTGCTTCCCAAATAGCTTTATCCTCAGGGGGTTTATTTGGTCAGGGACTTGGCTCGAGCACTCAAAAGCTATTTTATTTACCAGAGCAATACAATGATTTTATTCTAGCTATCATTGGTGAGGAACTAGGTTTTATTTTTTTAGTCATACTGTTAATGCTATATTTTTTACTTTTTTCAAGAATTTTTATTTTTTATAAAAAGACATCTCAGATATCAGAATTCTCATCAAATATTATTTTATCTATTGTACTTCTAATGTTTATTCAGACAATGATTCACATCTTAGTTAATATTGGTCTGTTCCCTACGAAAGGAATGGGGCTGCCTTTCATTAGTTACGGAGGCACAAATCTCTTGCTTATGTTTACTTACATTGGCATTCTGATCAGGATACAAATTGAGAATAAACAAACATTTAGCCAAGCTGTATTGAAGAATCAAAAATGAAAAAAAACATATTTATAGTTGCAAGTGGGACTGGTGGCCATGTAATTCCAGCTAAAAATATAGCGAGTCTATTAATTGACTCACACTATACCGTTACATGGATTGGCACAAAACACGGAATAGAGAATCAAATTGTTAATGATAAGAGAATTTGTTTTGAATATCTTGATTCATCTGGGATTAGAGGCAAAAGTATTTTTCATATGATAAAAGGGATTATAAATCTCTTTAGATCTAATACTCCAAAGCCTTGTCCATATAAAGAAAGGAAAACCAATTTTATGTATAGGTTTTGGAGGGTATATAACTGTTCCAGTGTCTATTGCTGCTTTTATTATGAGAGTGCCTCTCTATGCTCACGAGTCAAACTCTATACCTGGAACTGCTAATAAAATTAATAATTTGATGTCAAAAACAACCTTTCAAACATTTCCAGAGACGTTTTCTGACTGCAAAAAAATCATACACTCTGGTAATCCAATTCAAGAGAGTTTTTCCAATATAACTCGACCGGAGATAAAATATAAGAATAGAAAAGAAACACTTAACATACTTATATTTGGCGGAGTCAAGGAGCAAGATTTTTTAATCAGACGATTCCAAACTGCATCTCCAAATTTGGTAACAAATTTAATATTAAACATATTTCAGGTAACAATAATCGTATTTCAGTTGAAAGAATATACAATAGCCACAATATCTCATCCGATGTATTAGAATTCTCCCATGAGATGGATTTATTGTATGACTGGTCAGATATAGTTATATCTAGAGCAGGCTCAATGACATTGAGTGAAATCTGTAAAGCGGGACGAGCAGCTATACTTGTACCTTTCCAATATGCTACAGATAGACACCAATATTATAATGCTAAATTCCTAGAAGAAAGCATGGCTGCAATCATTATTGAGGAAAATGATAGTTTTTCTAAAGTGCTAAATAATTATTTAAGTAAGTTATATAGCGATCAGGAGATTTTATTGAAATTATCTAAAAATGGTAAAAATCTTTTTCCAGAGGATTCAAGTGCTATAATTCTAAATAATATTCCTGAACTCAATGAAACATACAATAACACAGCATCTAAAAAATAAGTCTTTCTTCTTAATAGGTATCGGTGGTTCAGGTATGATGGGTATCGCTGAATTACTTCATAACCTTGGATTTACAGTCAGAGGTTCCGATATTCAAGATAATAACGCAATTAAGAGATTGCGAAAAATGAAAATAAAAATATTTATTGGTCATGACTCTAAGAATATAAATTTAAAAGACATCGTAGTATTTTCAAACGCTATCCAAAAAAATAATATCGAGCTTAAGTTCTCTCGCCAAAATAGCCTAACTGTTCTGAGTCGTATGCAGATTCTAGCAGAACTTATGAGACTCAAATATGGAATATCAATCACTGGTTCGCATGGCAAAACGACAACCACTAGTTTGCTGAGCCATATTATGTATAAAAATAAACTGGACCCTACATATTTGATCGGCGGTAAATTAAAAACTGATGATCCACATGTAAAATTAGGTAATAGTCACTATCTTGTAACTGAGACAGATGAGAGCGATCCTAGCTTTTCTAAATTGACACCTCATTTAGTTGTTCTGACAAACTTAGACAGAGAACATTTAGATAATTATAATAATAGCTATACTAAACTTGAGGCCTCAATGTTAGAACTGATGAACTCTATTCCTTTTTATGGAAAAGTATTTGTCAATGGAGATGATAAGAATTCGGTAAAACTATTGGCAAAGATCAACAGAGCTGTTTGTACTTTTGGACTTAATAAGAAAAATAATATAACAGCAAAATCTATAAAATATATAGATGGAAAAAAAATGCAGTTTGACGTCATTTTTTCTAAACGAACTTATAAAGTGTGTACTAATTTACTTGGTAAACATAATGTCTATAATATTCTTTCTGCTATATCTGTTTGTTTACACCTTGGTATATCAATAACTGATACCATTAAATCATTGAATAGTTTTTTTGGCGCAAGACGAAGATTTGATGTCTACGAGGATATTTACATTAACAAATATAAGCCAATCATTATTGATGATTATGGTCACCACCCGACTGAAATCCATTCCACTTTAGATACCATTAATAAATTATATCCAAGCAAAAAAATAGTAATGATTTTCCAGCCTCATCGCTTTTCGAGGACAAAAGCATATTGGCGATTATTTCTAGATGTGTTCAAAAAACTAGACCAAATTATTTTACTTCCAACTTACTCAGCTGGTGAGAAAAATAATTCATATGACTCGTCTTTTATATATCAGAAAATCAAGAATAAAAACAAATTATTGCTTAAGTCTATTGATGAGGTTAAAAATGTTTTAAAAGATATTAATTTTAACAATTCTATATTAGTTCTACAGGGAGCTGGTGATATAAAAGATATAATGAGTATTCTTAAAAGAAAACATGATCGTTAAAAAAAGATATCCTCTAAAAAAGATTACTACTATCGGTCTTGGTGGTCATTGTAAAGAATTTATATGTCCAGAGGACGAGACAGAGTTGATGCAGATAATTAATAAAGATCCATTATTGATAGGTAATGGATCAAATATATGTTTCATAACGGAATTCTATGATCGTTCTATTGTAAGTCTCAAAAGAATGAAAAAATATATCCACCTTGATAAAAAGTATATCTCTTGCTCAAGTAATATCTCATGTACGAAATTAGCGAGGTATCTGCATGATAATAAACAGCCAGGCTATGAATTTTTATACGGAATTCCGGGCACAATTGCCGGAGCAGTATCAATGAATGCCGGTGCATTTGAGAGAGAAATAATGCCTTACGTGCATAGTCTAGATTTATTAGATGAGAATGGAACGATTTATACATTGAAGAATAATGAGATATCATACTCATACAGAACATCGAACATTAATGAAAAGTCTATTATAATATCTGTTAACCTTGTCAAACAGACAACAAATTTTGATATGAACCTTCTTAATTTGCTCAATCAAAAAAGAAAAATCAGTCAACCAATAAATCAGCTATCATGTGGTTGTATATTTAAAAATCCATCGGGAGATTATGCGGCTAGATTAATCGATAGTGCACAACTAAAGGGTTCTCGTGCTGGAGGCATATATATTTCTCACAAACACTCAAATTATTTTATTAATGATGGTTCAGGCACTTACAGAGATTTCCTAGTTTTATTAAGACGAGTAAAAGAAGTAATAGCATCTAAATTCAGTATAAAACTTGATGAAGAAGTAATTCTTTTAAAATGAACAAGGATTGTAATATTTGTGTTTTGGGAGGTGGCTGGTCTAATGAGAGAGAGATTTCTCTAAAAAGCTCTAAAGATGTATATAAAACTCTTCTTGGAAAATAAACATAATGTTGTTTTATTTGATATAAAAAGAGACTCATATCATGATCTGAAATCTTTTTTACATAATCACTCTATAGATTTAGTATTTAACCTTGTTCATGGTGAGGGTGGTGAAGATGGAAAAATACAAAGTTATTTGGATGATATTGGTATTAAATACTGTGGCTCTAACTCTCATTCCTCATATTTATCGTTTAATAAGTTCAAGACGAAAAAAATATGGAGAGAACATAATCTAATAACACCAGATTTTGAGATTTATTCAGATCAAAGTTACCAAGACCTAACAAAGCTCTATGGTAAAACATTTTTTATAAAAGATACATGCTCTGGCTCAAGTAATAATATTTTTCAAATTAAAAGCAATGATGATTTTAATAATTTTTTACTAAACAAAAATAATAGAGAATTTATGATAGAGAAAAAAATATCTTCTGATGAATACACAGCAGCTATACTTAACGATAAAGTTCTGCCGATTATAAAGATCATTCCTTCTAATGATTTTTATGATTTTGATGCAAAATATAAATCTGAGGAAACAAAATTTTTATTCCCTGAGCTAAGTCCAGAAATGGTTAGTATAATAAGTGATCAAGTTATGAAGTCATTTAATGCTTTAGGATGCAAAACATGGGCAAGAGTTGATTTCTTCATCAATGATAAATCAGTAATCTTGCTTGAGATTAACACAATACCGGGTATGACAGATCACAGCTTAGTACCTAAAGCAGCGAGTGTATATGGTTTGAGCTATTACCAACTTGTTCTAGAAATAATGGGTATCGATGCCTAAAATTTTTATTATAATAATTTTTTTTCTGTTGAGTCTTATTTTATATATATCGGACTATTTTGTTTATCCAATTGATGAAGTTGAAATAACATCAACTAGCTCTAATTATGATAATGAAAAAATTAATGATATAGTTGTCTCAATTCAAGGTCAAGATCTACTATCTCTTGATTTAAGTGATATTAAAAGAAACATAAGGTCTGATGGCTGGATAAAGGATGTTGAAATAAAGAAATCTTTTCCAGATAAGCTAGAGATAATTATTATACCTCAACAACCATATGCTATTTATAACTCAAAGATTATGATGACAGACGGTACGATTATAAAAGCTTCATCGCTGCCACCGGACTTGCCAATCATAATTGATCACACACATGATAGTCTAAGCTCCATGAATACCATGATTCTTACTGGTAAACTATTACAAAAAATTGATCTAGATATTAAAAAAATTGAAATTTATGACTCTCTAATAAAAGTTTTTACATCCACAAATATCTTAATATCTGACAGAGATAATTATGAGGTAAATCTTAATAGATTAGTACTCTCATTTCAGGACCTTAAGAAGTTGTTTAAAAGAGACATTAAATCTATTGATATGAGATATTCCAATGGTTTTGCTATCAAATAAGAGCTTAAATGAGATATAATATTCAATAATGAGTAATGTAAAAAGCACAGATACTCTTGTTGCACTAGACATAGGTACATCTAAAGTCTTATGCCTAGTAGCCGACATTGATGATAAAGGAGAATTAAGGATCATAGGTATTGGCAATGAGCCATGTAGCGGTCTAAATAAGGGCGTTATTTCTGAGATAGATGCAACTGTGTCAAGTATTCGACGAGCAAAAGAAAAAGCTAGCTCAATGTCCACATGTAATATTCAGTCTGTAACTACAGGTATTGCTGGTAATCACATACAAAGTTACAACGGAAATGGTGCAGTGAATATTCTAAATGATGAGGTCACTCCCGAAGATAAAGAAAAGGTTCTAAATAATGCCCAAAATATTCAGATTCCTAAAGATCAAGAGATACTTCACTCTATAGAACAACATTATACAATTGATGGACAATCAGGTATCAGAGAGCCACTAGGGATGGCAGGAGCAAGACTAGAGGCAAATGTTCATATCATTACCACATCATCTACTGCGAAAAGAAATTTAACCAAGTGTATAAATAATAGTTTATTAGAGATTGATGATTATGTTCTTCAGCCAGTGGCCTCTAGTGAAGCTGTCCTGTCTAATGAAGAGCGCGATTTAGGTGTTTGTCTGATTGATATTGGTTGCGGGACAACTGACATAGCAATTTTCACTGACGGCACCATCAAACATACTGCTGTCATTCCAATTGGTAGCCAGATGATTACGAATGACATAAGAATAATACTATGTACATCATTAGATGCAGCTGAGGAGATTAAAATACAGTACGGTTGCGTTTCATCAGATAGTGATACAGATGTTAAAAATTCCTGTTCCATCAGTTTCTGATAAGCCAGATACTGAAACAACAAGAACTATACTGTCTCAAATCATTGCAGCTAGAGTCAATGAGATATTTGACGCGATACAAAAAGAAATTGCTAACAGTGGTTATTCAAGTAAAATAAGGGCTGGATTAGTATTCACAGGAGGAGGAGCAAAACTTGAGGGATTAGATAATTTTGCAGAATCCTATTTTCAAAAACCATCAAGGATAGGATCTCCAAAATCAATAAAAGGACTTGAGGATCTCCGGGGAAAAACTAGATATTCTACAGCTGTAGGACTGCTCTTATTCAGACATAAGGAGCTAAATTTGATGTCGTCAAAAAATAAGTATACCTCTAAAATTGGCTCTATGTTTGACAGATACGCGAAAAAGCTATCTGATTATTTTCAGAAAGAACTATAATCACTATATTCTTGTCTAAACATTATGATTTGTAAGATTTATGACATTTTGATAGAATTTTCGTATGTTGAAACAGAGAACATTATCTAGCAGTATAACAGCTACCGGCGTAGGCCTTCATACTGGTAAAAAAATTAATTTGAGAATAAATCCCGGACAACCGGATAGAGGGATAGTGTTCATTCGCACAGATATGACAAGCGAACCTATTACGGCATCTTTAAAAAATGTTCACGATACAAGACTTTCTACTACAATTTCAAATGGTAAGCGCCTCTGTATCAACAGTCGAGCATTTACTATCTGCTTTAGCAGGCTTAGGCATTGATAATGCAACTATTGAATTAGATGGTCCTGAAGTTCCTATAATGGACGGAAGCTCACGTCCATTTGTTTTTCTAATACAATCAGCAGGCATCAAAGAACAAAACCATCCCAAGAAATTTATTAAAATTACGAAAGACATCGAAGTTAAACAGAATGATAAATGGGCTAAAATTGAGCCATTTGATGGATTTAAGGTTGCTTTTACAATTGACTTCGACCATCCTTCTTTTCCAAAGGAAACCCAAACCTCAACTATAGACTTTTCAACAATTTCTTATTTAAGCCAAGTAAGCCGAGCAAGAACTTTTGGCTTTGCAAAAGATATAGAGAATTTGAGAAAAAATAACTTAGCGCTAGGCGGAAGTGTTAACAATGCAATCGTGATAGACGATTATAAAATTAGTTAATGAGGATGGATTACGATATAAAGATGAATTTGTAAAACATAAGATACTAGATGCAATTGGAGACTTGTACCTTCTTGGACATAGTTTAATTGGATCTTTCTCTGCATTTAAATCAGGACACACCTCAATAATCTTTTAGCTTCGAGAACTTGTAAACAATGAGAGTGCATGGGAGCAGGTAATTATTGAAGATGAGGATAAGGCGCCGATACTATTCACTCATATTACTGAGTCTATTTGATTTTAATTTTTAAATCCTGAATATTATATAAACCATAATTTTTAAATATTTCTAAATATTTTTCTCTCTCGAATTTAAGTATCGAACCAACAGAACTGCTTTCACACTCAATAGTTATAGTACTCTCTGAATAGTTAATTACATGAATTTTATGTTTCATATTATCGTCAGATAGATTGACGAGAATCTCGTCCAGCTCATCAATAATCTCTTTTTTCTTGAGTATTTTATTGGGTATAAAATCCGATATCTTTTTCATATAGCATCCATTTATTGTATGATAAACCATATTTCATAATGTATAAAATATGATAGGTAATATCCTCAAAAAAGTATTCGGTAGTAGAAACTCTAGGCTAATTAAAGAATATGCTATTAGAGTAAAAAAAATTAATGATTTAGAGCAAGTTTTTGAAAAAAAATCTGATCAGGAACTGAAATTATTTACGCTTGATCTTAAAAAGAGATACCTTGATTCCCAAAATCTTAACGAACTTCTAGAAGAGGCTTATGCTGCAGTAAGAGAAGCATCTAAGAGAACACTCGGACTAAGACATTTTGACGAGCAATTGCTCGGCGGTATTGCACTTCATGAGGGGAAAATAAGCGAAATGAAAACAGGAGAGGGTAAAACTCTTGTTAGCACACTACCCGCGTATCTGAATTCACTAAGCGGCAAACCTGTCTACATTGTCACAGTAAATGATTATCTTGCTGAACGTGATTCAAAATGGATGGGTTCTATCTATGAATTTTTAGGTTTAAAGGTCGGATTTATAAACAGTATGGTTGCACCGGACCAAAGGAAGACTGTATACAACTCTGATATAATCTATGGTACAAATAATGAGCTGGGCTTTGATTACTTAAGAGACAACATGGCATTCAGTTCTGATCAAAAATGTCAGACAAGCTTGAGTTATGCAATCATTGATGAAGTCGACTCTGTTCTTATTGATGAAGCTAGAACTCCTCTTATAATATCTGGCTCTAGTAATAAAACTAATAATACTTATTCATCTATAAACAAGATTATCAGAAAATTCTTATCTGAAAATAATACGAATTACTATAATCTCGAAGAAAAACAAAAATCTGTATCATTAACAGAAGAGGGACAATCTGTTATTGAAAATCTTTTACTTTCAACCAATCTTATTCAATCATCATCTGACATATATAATGCAAACAATATTCAGTTATTTAGTCATATTGACTCAGGTCTTAAAGCACATTTGATTTATAAAAAGGATAAAGATTATGTTGTTGAGAACAACGAGATAATTATTATTGATGAATTTACAGGAAGAAAAATGGCTGGAAGAAGATGGTCTGAAGGGCTTCATCAGGCAATTGAAGCTAAAGAAAATGTTAGTATCAAACAAGAAAATCAAACATATGCAGCCATTACATTTCAAAATTACTTTAGAATGTTCGATAAAATATGTGGTATGACGGGAACAGCAGATACAGAAGCAGAGGAATTTGCACAAATTTATAACCTTGAGGTAGTACAGATACCACCTCATAAAAAAATGATTAGAGATGATAAAGTAGATTTAGTTTTTCTTACTGAAAAAGAAAAATACGATAGGATAATAAATGAAATTATAGAAATTAATAAAACAAAACAGCCCATACTTGTTGGAACTACTTCAGTTGAATCATCTGAGCATATATCCAAAATACTTAAATCTAAAAAAATACCTCATAGTGTATTAAATGCAAAATATCATCAAAAAGAGGCTGAAATTATTCAAAATGCAGGAGCATTGGGATCAATAACAATTGCCACAAATATGGCTGGAAGAGGAACAGATATTGTGCTCGGTGGAAAAAAAGATCAAGGAACAGATGAATGGAAAGTAAAAAATAAGCAAGTAAAGGATCTTGGTGGTTTATATGTAGTAGGTACCGAAAGACATGAGTCTAGACGCATCGATAATCAACTACGGGGTAGATCTGGAAGACAAGGAGATCCAGGTATTTCAAGATTCTTCCTGTCTTTGGAAGATAATTTAATGAGGATTTTTGCATCAGATAAAGTTTCAGAGATCATGAAAAAACTTGGTATGGAAGACGGAGAGGCGATTGAACACAAGTGGGTATCAAAATCTATCGAAAACGCACAAAAAAGAGTTGAGGCACACAACTTTGATATACGTAAAACTCTCCTAGAATACGATGATATTTCTAACGAACAAAGAAAACTTATTTATCAACAAAGAGACTATATTTTAAGTAATGATGGAGATTCTCTGGTATCGACAGTTTGTGAGAATTATGTACAAGACTTCATTGAAATTAATAGGGATGAGTTTCTCAGGCATGACATAGAGCTCTCTGATTTTAATGAGATGATTAAAACTGACTTTCTACTAGAAATAGATTTTCATAGCATGATTGAAGATAATATATTTAATGAGAATAAATTAAAAGAACATCTCAAAACTCTTTTAACAGAAAAAATCAAAGATAATATAAAGAATATTTCAACTAATGAGTATGATGAGTTGATCAAAAATATTTCACTTGCTGTTATTGATGAAGAATACAGAAATCATCTTAGTTCTATGGATTATTTAAGACAATCCATAGGATTAAGAGGTTATGCGCAAAAGAATCCAAAAAATGAGTACAAGAGAGAATCATTTGAAATGTTTAATGTTATGCTTACAGATATCACAAAAGAGATTTTAAAGATTTGCTGTAGAATTAAAATTGAAAATTATAATACTAGTCCAACTACTGAAACAGTTGATACCAAAATTGTAAAAAAGTCAGATAACCCAGAATGTCTTCTTAATACAAGTAACGGCGATGTACCCAGAAACAAAAGATGTCCTGTGACTAATATGAAATTTAAACAATGTTGTGGAAAATTATGATGTCCACTAAATTTGTTACATTAAAACTAGGAATAAAAAAAAATATAATTGATGGTCTTCTTATTCATATTCCATTAGGTAGTAAGACAGCTATGATCACAACTAAGAATAAGTTTGCTGCATCTCCAGTTATTATCTCGAGAGAAAATATCAAATCTGGAATTATAAAATACATATTTATAAATTCAGGAAATGCCAATGCATGTACAGGTAAAGAAGGGCATAAGAATACCAAACAAATACTCAATATACTATCAAAGAAACTTAACTGCTCTTCTGATCAGATCCTGATAATGTCTACAGGTATCATAGGAAGGCAACTTCCTATAAAAAAAATTATTGAATCTATAACTAATAGTGATTTGAATATTTATTCAAATATAAAAAAAGCAGCATCAGCAATTATGACTACTGATAAGTTTCCGAAATATCTCACTGAGACATACAAAATAGGATCAAAAAATATCTCTTTAGAGGTATATGTAAGGGGCTGGTATGATTGAGCCTAATATGGCTACCATGCTCAGTTTTATCGAGACAAACGTCGATCTATCTAAGACTCTACTAAAAAATATTTGAAGTATTGTCGCAAATTTATCGTTTAATAGTATATCTGTTGATGGCGACATGTCTACTAATGATTCTGTTGTATTTACTTCACTGGAATATAAAATTAAATATGAAGAATAAATCTACTGAAGCAAAATTTTTATCATGTGCATCTGATTTTTTTATTAGACTGTCGTCTCTCATAGTTAAAGACGGAGAGGGAGCGACTAAATTCGTCAAGCTGAATGTTATAAATGCAAAAAGTTTAATCCTTGCTCAAGAAGTATCAAAGAAATTATCTAGCTCGATTCTTGTTAAAACCGCTATGTTTGGAGAGGATCCTAATTGGGGCAGGATAATTGCAAGTATAGGATCTATTGAATCCAGTAATATCAAACCTCTTAATATCAAACTCATGATAAATAATATTCTATGTTTTAAAAATGGAATATCACTAGATAATGGATCCAAGAGACTTGAGAAATCTATGCGGAAAAATACAATTGAGATTACAGTCGACTTAAATAATGGAAAACATAAACAGACTATGTATTTTTGTGATCTTTCACATGACTATGTTCGAATAAATTCAGAATATACAACATAATGAGTTTGAAAAAGAATTGAGATATCCATTGGCTTGATAAAGTTAAAATCATCTTTTGTTTGTCTAAAAAGAACTGAACAGCCCTATAAAAATTTTATTGAATTTCCTGGAGGTAAGAAAAAAAATAATGAAACAGCAACACAATGTCTTAAAAGAGAGATAAAAGAAGAGTTAAATATAAAAATAGATAAGTCAAAGTTTATTGCTACTATCAAGCATCTTTATGGAGATGTCCTAATTATTATAAATATTTTTAATATACATAGATATTCTGGAAAAATAACATCAAATGAAAATCGTGAAATTATTCTTTTTGACGCAAAATGTAAGTTAGCTACGCTTCCTACCATAATCGAATATTAAGTTTGTTAAAATTACCAAAACTATTAAAATTATTACACCAGATAATTTGATGATACTACATTCGAGAATATAAGTTTGTATAAATATATTAGATTGAGAGATATCCATTACAATACCTATAATTCTTCTATATTATCAAAGCTGAAAAAATCATTTCAAAGGGGCCTTATAATTGATTATCCATATAATAAAGATTGGGCTGATAAGTACAATGGAGTTCATTTTAAAAGCTGTTATCTTGAAAAATTTATCAATCAAGAGAAGATGTAAAAAATACTTATATTCTGCTTCATGTCATACTTTAAATGATATTGAAATATCTAATAAAAAACTTTTTGATTTTATAATGATATCTCCTATTCTTAGGCCACATGATATGTTTAAGCCTATAGGCTGGGATAAGTTTAATATGCTCTCAAGAGAATCATATTTACCGACTTATGCCTTGGGTGGTGTAAGTTCAAAAGGATCTGACCTTACAAGCTGTATTTATAATCAGGGGTTTGGTTTGGCAGGGATTAGTTCAATATGACTATATGTAACATAGATCAATCACGAATGTCACATCATCTTTGATTTGAATAAATTTATTGTCATCATTCAAGGTCATAAATGAAACTGTAGCTCTTTGTGGACCAACACTAACACGAGGAAAAAAATAGTTATCTGAGTGCATTGTGATCCTGAGCATTCTTACTTTTTTTTCTGGATCTAGCTTAAATATGTACATTCCATTTTTTGCACACTCTTCTCTAGTCTCAGAACTTTTTCTTAAAATATCAAGGCAAAAATGAACAGAGTTCTCTATAGGCTTAATTAATTCTAGCCATAAATTTATCTGATTTTGTCGGTAGGCATGGTCTCTAGTTAACCAATAATCTAGCTCAGAGCTTAGAGTGTCACAATGCTTTACACAATGTTGAAATAGTTCATCTACATGAAGATCATTCAAGTAATTAGCTTTAAGATTATGTAATGTGTTAATATAACTGACTGCTTCTCCATAATTGAGTTTAGCTTTATTTTATCTGAACCCTCAATCTTTACATATTCTATATATCGGGACTTATGAAAATCTATTTCTCTTATTAATTCTCTTTTAACTTCAGCTCTAGACATTGTTTGATATAAACTTATAAGACTATTCAGAGCAGCATATGAATCATATATAGTATCAATCTCTTTATGTTTATTTATCTTCAAAAAATAATTTTCAAGTTTTAGAAACTTTCTTATACGCTCATCTACAGGTTCTTCATATATTGCTGCATGATTGTCTGAAAATGTATTCATTTTTTGATAATACCTTTCTCAAAATGTTTATTCAAAGTATCAGTATCATTATCATTACATATCACTAGATCACATGCTTCTTTTATAAGTTTAAAGTCACTCTGTATAGCATTTATTTTATCAAAATAAGTACTATCAATATTATTACGTTTATTGAATCTTCCCATTCTAATTTCTCTATTTGCATGAATATATATAGATTTATATTTTTGAAATAATTTATAGTTATTTATTATTGGAGGTAGCTCTACCATCAGGTTTTGACTAATGTCAAGACTATTAGAAATCATCTCGTGAACAACCGGATGAAAAATAGCTTCTATAATTTCTCTATTTTTTTTTGAGGTGAAAAATAAAGTTTTTACTGTCTCTTCTAAATTATCTTGATTATGTTCTATATCTAGATATTTTTCAATCTCATGAACTATAGATTGATCATTATACAAATTTGACACTATGTCATCAGATTTAATTGTATCGAAGCTATATTTTTTTGCCAAATCAAGGAAAGTACTTTTACCTGAGCATATCAATCCAGTTACAAGATAATTCATTATCGTAATATTATAGTAAGGAGAACTCCTAAAACCATAATTATAAGTAAGGTTAGTAGTAATGGTTGTCTTCTTGTCATTTTCTATTAGGACACTGATTTATTTGTTCTTTTGAGGTGCATAAGTTATTCTCCAACACATGAAAACCACATTCATTACACATTACCATGCTACCGCGTTTTTCTAGTTTTTCTTCGGATTTCTTATTCCTTTTAATAAAGAAATAAGCCACAATTAGCAATAAATAATTGTAATAATTTTCATACTTTTTTTAATGAAATTATTTCACATTAATTGTAATAATTAAACATATCGATTATGAACAACCAAGATAAAATTGATTTTATTGTGGATTGGATCACTGATTATGTCAGTAAAATGCCCAATCCAGCAAAAAGCCTGATAGTTGGAGTCTCAGGAGGCATTGACTCAGCCCTTACAAGCACTCTTGCAAGCATGACAGGGTTGAGAACTTTTGCACTTTCGATGCCTATATACACAGGTTCCAATGACTCGAGTTTGAGCTCTGCACATGGGAAATGGCTTGAGAATAAATTTACTAACACAACCTTTATGACGATTGATTTGACATCAACTTTTAAGGAATTTAATTCTATTCTTAACAAGCTCAAACCAAGATTCAGATTTAGGTTTTGCAAATACTAAATCACGACTTAGGATGGTAACACTATATCAAGTTGCTGCAGCACAAGGTGGTCTTGTAGTCGGAACTGGAAATAAGGTAGAGGATTTTGGAGTAGGATTCTATACTAAGTATGGTGATGGAGGCGTAGATATTTCACCTATCGCAGATCTTATGAAATCTGAAGTTATCAGCATCGCTTCTACACTTGGTGTTGATGAAAGAATATTACAAGCACCTCCTACTGATGGACTATGGGACGATGATAGAACAGACGAGACACAACTCGGCTTGTCATATGACGATTTAGAGGATGCTATGGAGAATGACTCGTCAATTAACCGGCTTAAATATAGTCAAATAAGACGATTAAATCTACACAAAATGGAACCAATACCAGTATGCAAGATGCCTAAATCTAAATTTAGCTAGAAAAGTCCGAAATCAAAAAAAGAACTTTCCTCAACTATATTATCAACACTGTTATCCTTTATGACTACGATGCTATTTTCATCGACAGAATATATGAATAATTACTAAAGTTAGCAGCCAGTACTTTTGCTGTTTCTAGTGCTAAATTTCTTGATCCTAATTTGTTATAACTCTCTACAAGTACTATCAATGCATCTTTCGATGCAGGAGCACCTGGATAAGTTTCAAGCATATACTTTGCTCTTTCACTCGATGCGATAAACGCACCTCGCTTGAGATAGTATTTAGCGATATATACTTCATGATTAGCCATGCTATTTCTTAAGAACACAAGTCTGTTTTCAGCATCATTCGCATATTTACTCCCCTTAAACCTGTTACTTATAAGTAAAAAATCATTATAGGCTTTCTTTAGTCGTGTCACATCATATTTTGATACATCTTGCCCTAGAAATTCTTGAAAAAATGGCTGTTCTTTTTCAAGATTTGAGAGAGCACGGAGGTAGTATGCGTAATCTATTCGTTGATGATTTGGGTATAAATCAATGAAACGATCACATTCAGCAATCGCATCATCTTTTTGTCCAAAGTCATAATATGCATATGCAAGATCAAGTATTGATTGCTGTGCGTATGTAGAAAATGGATACCTTGCTTCCAGCATTTCAAACATGATAATTGCCTGAGGTATGTCTGCATTTCCTAAGAAAGCTGAACCTTCATTATACAACTCTACTTCGGTCATACCATCGTATGGATTTACTTTTGCTTTATCCAGAAAAGCACACCCAGTAAGGCCGAATAATATGCAAATTAAGGAAAGATAAAATATCTTCATCAGTATAATATTATAACATGGAAGGAGATAATATTTATAATTTTACCCTTGAGGTAGAAAAAGAAGACAGAATCGATAAGCTATTATCAAATTATTTTATAGAATATTCAAGATCTACCATACAGAAGTGGATAGCGAGTAAGAATGTAGAAATTGATGGGAATATATGCTCTCAAAAAGATAGAGTCAAAAATAATTGTTCTATATCTATAAATATTTCATCTGAACCTGAAGTTAACCTGGTAGGTGAAGATATTGCAATTGATGTGATAGACGAGACTGATGATTATATTGTAGTGAACAAGGCCTCAGGTATAGTGACACACATTGCACCAGGTAATTATACTGGAACACTTCAGAATGCATTATTCTATAGGTATCCTGAGCTGGCCAGTGTCCCACGGACAGGAATTATTCATAGATTAGATAAAGATACTTCTGGGATATTAGTTGTTTCAAAGAACCTTAAATCACATAATCACTTAAGTAAGCAGCTACAGGAACATAAGTTTAAAAAAATATATCATGCCCTAGTGTATGGTACATTTGATAAGTCTATGAGGATTGATGAACCTATTGGAAGACACCCTGTTAACAGAAAAAAAATGTCAGTGTCGCCCCATGGAAAACTAGCTTGCTCTATTGTAGAGCCACTCAAAATCAAGGAAAAAATCTCACATCTACAAATTCAGATTATAACTGGTAGAACACATCAAATCAGAGTTCACTTATCTCATAAAAATTTTCCACTCATTGGTGATACGCTGTATGGATTTAAAAAAAATAGCTTTTCTAAATTTCCAAAAATATTTGATTCTATAGTTACAGATTTTGGTCAGTACTTACATGCGTATTCTCTGTCGTTTTATGATCCCCAATCTAATAAGATGAGAGAATATCAAGCAAAATATCCTAAGGAATATCAGATATTGCTAGACACTTTAAATGATTAAAATAACATGATAACTGAATACAAAATAAATTGGGCTGTACCTGGAAATATAGGATACTTTATATCTACTAATGAAACAGGAAACAGTAAAGGGAAATACAAGCATGCAAATTTTTCTAATCAAGTCGGTGAGGATAGTAAAAACGTTGAGTCCAACATCAATGAATTAAAGACGTTACATGGGCTAAATGATATTACTTTCATGAATCAAACACATTCCAACACTGTTCTCAAAGTAAGTAAAGAGCATACTCATTTAGATTGTGATGCGATGTTTACTGAGGACAAAACTATATCATGTGCGGTGTTGACAGCTGATTGTATTCCTATTTTGGTAACAGAATCATCCGGGAGAATGATAGGTTGTATTCATGCTGGGTGGAGAGGACTTCAATCTAAAATAATAGAGAATTTTTTTTCTAAATTTAAATCTATAAGCAAATCTAATTTTAGAATACTTTTAGGCCCTTGTATAAGTGCTCAGAATTATGAGGTAAGTGATGAGATTTTTCGTCAATTCTCAAACTATAGCCAGCGGTTTAGAAAAAATAAATCCGGCAATTATTATATGGATTTAAGATATATTGCATGTGATATTTTAAATGAATTAGGCATCACTAATGTTACAATATCAAAATCTTGTACCTACAATGATAATTTTTACTCATATAGAAAAGATAAAACTACGGGAAGATTTGTTTCACTCATTTGGTTTAAAGAATGATTATTAATAAGCTAAAAAAACTCAAGCCCTTTCATATAATTGGTATTGTAATTCTTCTGGGCCTTTTATATGGCTCAGTTAATCTCTACAATAAGATCCAATTCTTTAAATCGTTTGCTAACCAGACTAGGATCACATCTGTAGTTGCTGAAAAAGCTATAATAAGCTCGATAAATAAAACTTATCCAGCAACATCTGTAATAGAATCAAATCAATCATATGAAGTCATATCAAAAACGGAAGGTGATATTAAATGATATTTTTTTTAATGAGTCTTCATTCGTAAAAAAAGGAGATAGACTATTCTCTATCTTTTCTACAAGCTCTGTTGGTGAAATGATTCTATCCGCACCTTTTGATGGTTATGTTGGTATAACCGATTATAAAGTAGGAGACAAACTTAAAAATGGTGACTTACTTTTGACCCTAGATGATATGAGTATGATGAGAGCCTATCTGTATTTACCAGAAAAAATACTCCCACAAATTAAAGGACCAATGAAATATAATGCATATTCTAAATTATTTCCCGGGAAATCTTACTCAGGAGAAATTACAAATATCAACCAAAGAGTTGACATAGATACTAGAACACTAAAGTCTTATGCCTTGATTGAGAACAGTGATGGTTCTCTTAGACCAGGTATACTGATGAATGTTGATATAATTTTAGAGGAAATTGATGCAGCCATTCTTGTGCCAGAACAATCGATCTTAACGTCTAAAGATTTCAGTTACGTTTTTGTCATTGAGGATGATGAAGCTAAACTTAGGAAAAATCACTAAAGGTATAAGCACTGATGGACAAACTCAAATATTGGAGGGCCTGAGCTCTGATGATCTAGTGGTTACACTTGGCCATGAAAAATTAAAGGATGGTTCCAAAATTCAAATTATTCAAGAATAATGCATATATCTGAAGCTACTGTAAAAAGACCTGTACTCGCAGCTGTTCTCAGTCTTTTTGTTGTACTTATTGGATTAGCCTCCTATGACAAATTAACAATAAGAGAATATCCAGACATAGACCGACCAGTTGTTACGGTTACTACGGTCTATACTGGCGCATCATCTAAGATTCTTGAACGTGATGTCACTGAAATAATTGAAGATTCGTTATCTGGTATTTCAGGGATTAGAGAAATAACGTCTGAAAGTAGAGATGAGTTATCAAAAATAAGAATTGAATTTACTTTAGAAACAAATTTAGACACTGCAGCAAATGATGTTAGAGATAAGGTAGCTAGAGTTGCAGCAGTGTTACCTGAGGAGGCAGATTCCCCAAGAATTGCAAAATCTGATTCAGACGCAAGGGCTATAATGTGGATAGGGTTCTCCAGCGACATACTTACGTCAATACAGCTTAATGATTATTTGGATAGAAATATAGTTGATAGATTATCGATTCAACCAGGAGTTGCTTCAATCACTATAGGAGGAGAAAGAAAATATTCTGTCAGAGTCTGGATGAATCCTGAGCAAATATCCTCGAGAGGCTTAACGATTATCGATGTGATACAAGCTATTAAGAATGAGAATATTGAGCGAGGTGCCGGAAGATTTGAATCTACTGATAGAGAGATAGGTTTGAAATTAGATTCAAAATTAAAAACTCTTAATGAGTATAACAAGATTGTTATTAAGCACTATGGTGATTCCAAAGTATATCTTTCTGATGTAGCGAAAATTGAAATAGGACCGGAGTCTGATCGGGGATTTCTCAGAGCTAATAATAAAAGCGCTATAGGATTAGGCATTGTCAGACAAACTAAGTCAAACGTACTGATGTTGCTAATAATATAAAAGCTGAACTAGATTTAATTAGACCATCATTACCTGAAAGTATAAATATGACTATTGGCTACGATCAATCAAAATTTGTAAATGAGTCTATCAGTGAGATAAGGTTTGCTCTTACTGTTTCAATGATTCTTGTTATTTTAATTATTTATTATTTTTTATCATCTAAAACTGCCACTATTATACCCGCAGTTACTATTCCAATATCTATTATTGGAACATTTTTTATAATTTATATATTTGGGTACTCTCTGAATGTACTTACATTCCTAGCATTAGTATTAGCTATCGGCCTCATTGTTGATGACTCTATAGTTGTTATGGAAAACATTAAAAGGAGAATAGAGAATGGAGAGGATAACTACACTGCATCAATCAATGGTGCTAAACAAATCACTTTTGTAGTAATAGCTACCACTCTTGTTCTGGTCAGTGTCTTTCTACCTTTATCTTTTATGGGAGGTAAGACTGGAAGATTATTTATCGAGTTTGGTGTCGTATTATCTTTTGCTGTAATAATTTCAAGTTTTGTAGCTCTTACACTTACACCAATGATGTGTTCTAAAATCCTTGAGAAAAATCAGAAATACGAGCAGAGAGAGTTATTTTCTAAATTCAAACGATTTTACGAATCATCTCTTCTTGCCTCTCAAAACAATACAAAGATAGTCTATAGTGTGACAATCATTTTTATAATAATCTCATTCCTTTTGTTTAAATTTATACCAAAAGAATTAGCACCATCAGAGGATAGGGGAATATTTATTGTATCAGTTAATGGTCCAGAAGGCTCTTCACTAGATTATACGAATGGAATGGTAAAAAAAGTTGAAGATATATTATCTGATTATGTGGATAAAGGAGAAATAAAGACAGTTTTTGCAATTGTTGCTCCTGGCTTCTCTGGTGAGCCCGGTAATGTTAACTCAGCATTCATTTTCGCATCTCTAATGCCCTGGGAAGACAGATCAAGACATCAAAAGGATATAGTTCGTGAAATTTTTCCTAAATTAATATCAATGCCAGGTGCCATGATATTTACTATTAATCCTCCTAGTCTTGGACAAAGTCCATTCAAATCACCCGTAAGACTAGTCATTAGTGGAACCGATTATGATCAAGTTGGAGAGTGGGGAGAGACTATCAAAAATATATCTCAAGATATAGGACTCAGAAATGCTAGGATAGATTACAAAGTAGATAAACCAAGACTTAATCTTAAGGTTGACAGAGATGCTGCTTCAAATCTGGGTGTTTCTGCTGATGATATTGCAACATCTCTAGATGCATATATGGCTCAAGGAAAGTGACAAATTATTCACTTGATGGAATAACTTAAACGTAATTTTAAAGGCTGATGAGGACTATCTCGTTGACGAATCCAATCTTGATAATATTTTTATCAAATCTAGCACTACGCAAAAGCTGATACCTCTGAGTAATTTGGTTAACAACAATCTTGAGGCTACCAGCAAAAGTCTAAAGAGAGTCAATAGGCTCCCATCAGTTACATTGTCTTCCTCAATCTCGCCAGGTTCATCACTCGGAGATACTTTAAATGACCTCATCAACGAATCAAGTAAGGTACTGCCATCAAATGCAAAAATATCTTTTGCAGGTGCATCTAAAGAGTATTTTGAGACTGGTTACAAGCTCGAGTTAACAATTCTATGGCAATCTTAGTTGTTTATTTAGTACTATCTGCACAATTTGAAAGTTTTAGAAATCCTTTAATTATAATTTTAACAGTTCCTATTACTATGACTGCCGGGATCTATTCTCTTTTTGTAACTGGGACGTCGTTAAACGTATACAGTCAAATAGGTTTCTTAATGCTAATTGGATTGATAGCAAAAAATGGCATACTTGTAGTAGAATTCGCAAATCAATTAATTGAGGATGGGATGAAAAAATCTCAGGCTATTATTGAATCATCACTCATAAGATTCAGGCCTGTTATTATGACAACACTATCAACACTGCTTGGTGCAATTCCACTAATCTTAAGCACGGGAGCAGGAGCGGAGAGCCGCTTTGCTATGTCTGTAGTTGTTTTCGGAGGCATTGCATTAGCATCCTTTATTACTCTATATTTAATTCCAGCATTGTATCTGTTAATTGAGAAGGACGATTAATTTTTAGGGATTATCTTTAAACCTTTCTGTTTAGAGTAATATGTTGATAAATCAATTATATCTTGTTCTGATAGACCAGCTGCAAAACCACTCATTATTGCATTTTGTCTCTCACCACTTTTATATGCATTCAATGAATGAATAAGGTAATTTTTATATTGACCAGCTAACCTTGGGTACATATTTATTTTCACTATTTCCATCACCACCATGACATGCGGAGCATGTAACAGATTTTTCTTTACCACGGTCATAGCTAGAATCAGCAATGACTTGATTACTGAAGAAAAACGTTAAACTTATGATAAAAATGTATTTACTCATTTAACTGATTCAAAATAGTTCGCTATGTCAATGATATCCTGGTCAGACAATCCTGATGCATTTGCGTGCATGGTGCCATGTTTTCTCTCTCCCTTTTGGTATGCTTTGAGTGCAGAGATTATATAGTCAGCATGTTGCCCCCCTAATTTTGGTACCTTGTAGGTAGGATATGTGTTGTTGTAACCCTCAATAGCATGACAACCAAGACAAGTCTCTGATTTTTCTCTTCCTGTATATTCATCAGCGTGTGAAATCGAAACGGATATGGCTAATATAGCAATGCTTTTGAGTATAGCTTTCATAAAATTTGTGGCATTATAGCATTAAATTTAAAAGAGATAAAATAAGATTTTTTTTGTATAATAATTTAGAACTCAAAATTAACTTAATTCAATAACAATGCCAATATACGAATATAAATGTGAAGATTGCGATAAAGTTTTCGAAGTTATACAAAAAATCTCGGAAAAAAAGCTTACTAAATGTAAGTGTAGTAAAAATGGCACTGTTCATCGAATGGTATCGTCGTCTGGTTTTAGGCTAAAAGGGTCCGGTTGGTATGAAACTGATTTTAAAACAAAAAAATCTGATACAAAAAAAACGGAAACATAAACTATGCAAAGATCTTATTGCGGTCTTATTGATCTCAAATCAGTTGAAGAAAATCTTGTAATAAAAGGTTGGGTCAATACTCGCAGAGACCATGGTGGAGTTATATTTATCGATTTAAGAGATCACACTGGACTAGTACAAGTAGTTTTCAATCCAGAAGAGAGGGAAATATTCGAAGCTGCGCAAGCTATACGTTCCGAATACGTGCTTGAGGTATGCGGCATAGTAAAAAAGAGACTAGATGGTACGGATAATCCTGAAATGTCTACCGGTAAGATAGAAATTGTTGCCAAGGACTTAACAATACTCAATACATCTAAAACCACACCCTTTAAAGTCAATGATGAGGCCACTAATGAAGACTTGAGATTACAATATAGGTATATCGACTTGAGAAGTACATACATGCAAGATAATTTAAGATTTAGATCAAAACTTTTTAGTACGATCAGAAATCATCTAAGTGACATGGAGTTTAATGAAATCGAAACACCTATTCTTACAAAACCGACACCTGAAGGGGCGAGAGATTATATTGTTCCAAGTAGAGTTCATAAAGGCAGTTTTTTTGCATTACCACAGTCACCACAACTATTTAAACAAATGCTAATGATGTCTGGTTTAGATAAATATTATCAAATAGCAAAATGTTTTCGTGATGAAGATTTGAGGGCAGATCGTCAGCCTGAATTTACACAGCTTGATATAGAGTGTTCGTTTTATAATGAAGAAGATATTATGCATTTATCTGAGTCATTGATGCAAAAGATATTTACGGAATTGATTGATAAGGATGTAACTTTAAAGTTTCCAAAAATTAGTTATAAGGAATCCATGGAACGATATGGTTGTGATAAACCCGACTTAAGAAATCCACTTCATCTAGTTGATATATCAGACTATCTTAGTTAATACAGATTTCAAAGTATTCAAAGATTGTGTCAATAATTCTGATAAACGTATTGTTGCACTTAATATTCCAGATGGCTCTAAATTAACTAGAAAGAATATTGATGACTATACTGATCTTGTTAAGACATTCGGAGCTAAAGGTTTAGCTTATTTTAAAGTTGAGGACTCAAATAACACTGACACAGGGATTAGCTCGCCAATCAAAAAGTTTTTAAGTTCTGAAGAAATAGATGCGATTATTAAATCCGTTCAACCATCTAGTGGCGACCTGATCTTTTTTTCAGCAGATACAACAGATATTGTTAATAGCTCAATGTCAGCTTTGATCTCAAAAATTGGTTCTGATTTGAATCTATTAAAAAGTGGTTTTGAGTTTGCATGGATTATCGATTATCCGATGTTTGAATATGAGAAGGGGACTACAAACTTAACTTCTCTTCATCATCCATTTACATCCCCGGTCTCAAATGACCAAGATTTTAATGATCAGACGCTCTCACGCGCGTATGATCTAACACTTAATGGTAACGAAATTGGGGGTGGTTCAGTGCGTATTCATGAGAAGTCAGAACAACTCAAAGTTTTTCAGGCACTTAAGCTTACTGATAGTGAGATAGAGAGTAAATTCGGTTTTTTTCTTAAGTCTTTGGAATACGGGTGTCCACCTCATGCAGGTATCGCCTTTGGCTTGGATAGAATAGTTATGTTATTAAGAGGCTTAAGCTCTATTAGAGATACCATTGCTTTTCCTAAGACACAATCTTCATCATGCCTTCTAACGGAAGCCCCAACTGAAATAGATTTAGAGCAACTAAAAGAACTTGCAATAAAAACCAATAAGCCAAAGACATGAATGAAAGTAACTATAAAAGAAGATTAGAAGAAGTTAAAAAATTTCTTGATGTCAATGATGCCAAGCTCATATCACACTATTATGTAGATAGTGAAATTCAGAGGCTTACAGAAGATACTGGAGGATGTGTGGCGGACTCACTTCAAATGGCTAAATTTGGTACCGAGCAAACAGAGAAAATCTAATCATAGCAGGTGTTAGGTTCATGGGTGAGACAGCAAAAATACTCAATCCAGAGAAAAAAATATATGTTTTAGATAAAGATGCAACTTGTTCTCTTGATGACAGTTGTCGTGTAGATGATTTTAAAAACTTTTGTGATAAATACCCTGATCGGGATATTGTTGTATACGCTAATACAAGTGCCGAGGTAAAAGCTATGTCTGATTGGGTAGTTACATCAAGTATAGCAATTCCACTTGTTGAAAACTTAGCAAGTCGTGGTAAGAAAATCATTTGGGCACCTGATAAATACTTAGGATCCTATATTCAAGATCAAACAGGAGTAGACATGATTATGTGGGATGGTGCGTGTATAGTTCATGAAGAATACAAGACTATAGAGCTTAAAAAACTTATTCAAGAGTTAGGAGACTGTGAAGTTCTAGTTCACCCTGAATCACCAAGGAGTATAATACAGCTCGCAGATGTTGTTGGGTCTACAACAAAGTTGATAAATGCATCTAAAATTAGTAAATCAAAAAATATTATAGTCGCTACAGAAAAAGGAATTTTCTATCAAATGAAAAAATTATCTCCTGAAAAAAATTTTTTTGAAGCTCCAACTGAAGGAGAAGGCGCAACATGTAAGAGTTGTGGCAGATGCCCATGGATGCACCTCAATACATTTGATAAACTCATGAACGTGATTAACCAAAATAATGAGATACATCTTGATGAGAAAACAGTGGCACATGCGAAAAAATCAATCAATAGAATGATTGAGTTTGAGGATAAGTATTATCAAAAAAATAAGAGGGCATCATAATGGCTGGTCATAGTAAATGGGCTAATATTCAACACCGAAAAAAAGCACAAGACAATAAAAGAGGAAAAGTTTTTACAAAGATAATTAGAGAGATTACTGTTGCTGTAAAACTTGCTGGCCCTGATATGAGTAGTAATTCAAGATTGAGACTTGCTATGACGAAGGCTAATAAGAACAGTGTGCCCAAAGATACAATTGAGAGGGCTATTAAAAAGGGCTCTGGACAGAGCGATAGTTCTTTCGAGGAAATAACATATGAGGGATATGGCCCAAAAGGAATAGCAGTCATTATCGAATGTCTAACGGATAATAAAAACCGCACTGTCTCTGAAGTCAGACATGCTCTAACTAAATATAACGGTAGCCTTGGCACCAAAGGGTCAGTCTCTCACTTATTCAAAAAAGTTGGGATTCTTACAGTTATTGACACTACAGAAGATGATCTAATAAATCTAATTGATGATGTGGAAATCCTAGATTATGAGCAAAACGGCAATGACTGTATTATCAATACTGAACCTACTAATTTATTTACAGTTAAAACCTTCTTTGAGTCTAAATCTATCAAAACGAAAGATGAGGAATTGATACTCGAACCAACAACAATGTGTGATATTGGTGAAAGCGATTTAGAGCAGGTTGAAATGTTTACAGATAATTTAGAGGATTTAGATGATGTTCAGAATATATATACGAACATTAATATAATATAAAATAGTAATGACAGTAATATTGGGAATTGATCCAGGAACAAACATCACAGGATACGGTATTATTAAGTTAGAGGAGTCTAAGCCTACCTATTTACATCATGAGATACTCAAAACTGGACTTAAAAATATGTACACACTTAAGTTATCATTGATTTACGATAATACCAAAAGATTAATAGAACAATATAAACCAGATGACATTGCATTAGAGTCTGTCTTTTTTAGTGTCAATGCAGGCACGGCTATAAAATTAGGTCAAGCACGGGGAGCAGCGCTGTCTGCATGCAGCGGAGAGCATAGAAACATTTATGAGTACAGCCCGAGAAGAGTCAAAATGATTATCACTGGCAACGGAGCTGCAGATAAGACAGAGGTTCAAAAGTGCGTCAAAAGAAAACTAAGATTAAGAAGGAAACTCGAAGAAGACGCCTCTGATGCTCTAGGAGTTGCACTGTGTCATGGAGTAACATCAACTGATATCCCAGATGATATTAAACCGATATAGGTATTGAGAATGGATACACTCACAATTAACGAAATTTTTTATTCCATACAAGGAGAGACTTCTCGTTCAGGATTTCCTACAACTTTCGTCAGACTCACAGGATGTCCACTTCGATGTTCATATTGTGACACTGAATATGCATTTAAAAATGGATCAAAAATGTCATTTGATGAAATAGGCTCTGCGATAAAAAAAAATGACTCTAAGTATGTCACTGTGACTGGAGGAGAACCACTTGCTCAGAAGGATGTAATCCCATTCTTGAAATATTTATGTGATATGAATTATTCTGTGTCTATTGAGACAAGCAATGCGTATGATATTTCTGCTATTGATTCAAGGGTGTCAGTTATCTTAGATGTTAAAACTCCTGCCTCTCTTGAATCAGATAAAAATTTGATATCAAATTACAAAAAACTCAAACCCATTGATGAGATTAAATTTGTTATCTGTAATCTAGATGACTTTAATTGGGCAAGAGATTATATATCATTACATAATCTTGATATACTCTGTCCAATTTTATTTTCTCCATCATATGATGATATGCCAATATCTGAACTTGCCGATCTTATCCTTAAATATTCTGTGAACGTCAGACTTCAAGCACAACTTCATAAAACTATTTGGGGACCAGTTAATGGAAAATAAAAAAGCTCTGATATTATTCTCCGGAGGACTAGACTCTACGACTGTTCTTCATCATGCTCTATCCAAAGGTTATGATTGCACAGCCCTCACCATTGATTACAATCAAAGACATATTTATGAGGTCAAGTCTAGTCAAGAATATCTTAAAAAGAAAACATAGATGGCTTAATTTTCAAAATCGATCTATCTCAAATAGGTGGTTCAGCATTAACTGACAATGAGGTCGAGGTGCCCATAGAATCTCAGCCTGGAATCCCAATAACATATGTTCCTGCTAGGAACACAATTTTTTTATCTATAGCATCAGCTTATGCAGAGAAACTATCAATCACTGAGATCTTTATTGGTGTTAATCAAATAGATTATTCAGGTTATCCTGATTGCAGACCTGAGTTTGTAGATAGTATTCAAAATACTATTAATCTTGGCACTAAAGTTGGCGTAACAGGCGGTTCAATCTTAATAAATGCACCGCTTATAAATATGTCAAAGGGAGAAATTATTCGTTACGGGATAGAATTGGGTATTGATTACTCCAGAACAGTGTCTTGCTATCAAGCGGACAGTGAGGGAAGAGCATGCGGGAAGTGCGACTCATGCAAATTCCGAAAAGAAGGTTTTAAATTAGCAGGCATAAAGGATCCAACTAGATATAAAAATTGAAAATTTATTAAAAATATATAAACTGTGATTTTGTATATGGAAATAGCTACAACAATATTAATTTACACTTCTGTACTAGGGTTTATACTTGGTTACGTTGTCAATAAAACAAATTTCTGCACAATGGGTGCTGTATCGGATTTAGTTAACATAGGCGACTCTTCACGATTAAAAGCCTGGTTTCTTGCAATTACAGTTGCAATACTAGGCGTCACTTTTCTAGAATACACTGGAACACTGAATGCAAATGATTCAAGAATACCCTATCGTAACTCAGTCTTTTTCTGGCCTAGATATATTATTGGTGGAGTAATGTTCGGCATAGGGATGACTCTAGCAAGCGGCTGTGGAAATAAAATTCTTATCAGAATAGGCGGTGGAAACATAAAATCTATTTTTGTTTTAGTAATAGCAGGGTTCATGGCACTTCTTATGACTAGAACTGATTTCTATGGGTTACTATTTCATAGTTGGATGAGTCCTATTAGTCCAGATCTAGCTAAAATCGGTATAAGTGACCAATCAATACAGACAATAATAGCTTCATTAATTGGTTTAGATAACAGTAGCATATTCATCTCATTGATAGTGCCATTATTGATCTGTGGAATCCTTCTTAAATATATCTTCTCATCGAATAAAAAGCTTAGTAATGATAATCTCCTTTCTGGCATCGTCGTAGGATTAGTTGTGACGTTTGCCTGGTTGCTCACAGGAGGTGATCTTGGTCAATCATGGATAGAAAATAATGACTTTTTAGATACTCCATATCCTGCTGTTGGTGTGCAATCATTCACTTTCATAAACCCCATGGGAGAGACACTTTTATTTACCAGCAATATATTCGATAATTTTTTCTTAACGTTTGGTGTAGCAGCATTATTATCAACAATCGCTGGTTCATTTGTGTACTCAATATTAAGTAATAATTTGAGAATAGAATGGTTCGCAAATAGACATGACTTTTTCAGACATATGATTGGTGGAATTTTGATTGGAATTGGCGGAGTACTCTCTTTGGGTTGTACTATTGGGCAAGGTGTTTCAGGTGTGTCTACGTTAGCAATTGGTTCTGTTATCACCTTAATTTCAATCATATTTGGTGCTTCACTAATGATGAAAATCGAGTATTATAAAGCAGTGTATGATGATAGTAGTTTCATTGAGCTTCTTAAAAATTCACTTATAGATTTAAGGGTTCTTCCAGAAACACTTAGAACTCTTGAAAAGATTTAATATATTTGGGGCGTTAGCTCAGTTGGTAGAGCAGTGGCCTTTTAAGCCATTTGTCACAGGTTCGAATCCTGTACGCCCTAAAAAATTATACTGCCTTATTTTTTCAATGGTTTGTCTAACAACAAACTCAGTATTAGCCAGTAGTCAAAGTGTCAAAATTCAAAGGGACGACGGCATAACACTAAATGCTAACTTGTCCAAAAACTTAAAAAATGATTCTGTATACATGATTGTTCATGGCACACGAGGATTCAAGACCATGGAGATAATAAAATCATTGGAGCAAAGAATTTTAATTGAAGGCCATGATGTGCTAAGCATAAATTTGAGTTATGGCATCAACAATAGAAATGATAGCTTCCTATCTTGTGATATTAAACATACTCATAGCGAACATGAATCTGTGAGAGAAATTATAAATTGGTATGAATATCTATTGAGCAAAAACTACAAAAAAATTTCACTGGTCGGACACTCTAGAGGAGGTTTTAATATCCTCCAAGCTGCTGAGTTAATCAATAACAGCGACCTCGAACTACATCTACTAGCTCCAATAGTTGATACATATAATGGAACTAGAGATTATTATACAACTGAGCATAATTTACCATATGACCAAATAATTCAGAATAATGATGAATATATAATCTCTGAAAGATATCCTTCAATAAATTTTTTATTTTGTGAGAACGCCCAAGTATCCTCAAATACTTTTAGATCATATTTAGATTTTAGTGAAAATATAAATAAATATCCATTTACTTTCAGTATATTAAAATTACTTAATGAGAGTAATAATAATATTTCCATTTATTCTGGCTCTTCAGATGAAATACTATTCGATAGTTATAAAATGTTCGAGTCTATTGATAAAAGAAATGTGACTCAATATATTATTGAAGATGCAGATCATTTTTTCAGAGACATTTTTCTAGACGATGTAATTGATCTTATGTTCGACTAAATTACTGAACTATAAAAGGATCGTCAGACGTGTTGGTTGTATCGCCATCTAGGCTTTTTTCCAACTGAGATGATGATTTTGGACCTATTGTTATTTCTGATTCAGAATTATCAAACATTCCTCTCATAACTTTGATGGTGGCAAATCTATTTTCCTTTTGATAATTGATTAGGATAAATCTTGATCTAACAATACCTATCTCAGACCAACCATCTGAAATCATATTTTTTCGATAAAAACTCACAGTATCATCTGCAGTCTCATCATGTTGTAAGTATAATATTCCTGAAAACTTACTTCCTTCACCAAAAATCACTGTTTTGTTGACTAAATATTTTGAATTCTCTGGTAAGGGTATGGATACTTGTAATTTTTGTTCAACTGATATCTCTTTTTGCTCTTCTGCTTGGCTTTCTAACATAGCCTGCATATTAGCGCACGATGATAAAAAGAGTGAAGTTAGTGTGATAGTCAAGAATCTAGTTACGATCTTTACCTGCATATTTTAGAGTATATATTAAATATAATTATTTTCTAGAGCCAGGACCATTGACTTCAAGGCCATTACTCATAAATGTAGTAAAAAATTCAAGATTGTTAAGCTCATCACTACCACCCTTGAAACTTTTTGCTCTTATACGATTGAGGCATCCAGCAAATCTCTCATGGAGTGTTACTAACCTACCCATCCCAGAGCGATATACTGGAAAATGTGTTGGGTGACCAATAGCTGGACTGGGGATATCAGCTCTGAGTTTTGTTCCTGTTTGATAAACATGACAGTCTGCACAAGAAAAATTCAGCTGACCTTTCTTCGTAAAATATAATCTCCTACCATCTTCGTAGGCATCTAAGGCTTCTTTTGTATTGGGGATTTGAATATTAAATTTATTGCCCCTTGATGTATATGCCATGTAGGCAGAAACATGCGCTAATTCCTTACCTTTAAAATAACTAAGCGGCTTCTCCCCGTTTTTAACTCTGCAGTCATTGAGGGCTCCCTCTAATGTTACTACTTTATTTTTTTCAGTATCAAAATAAGGATAGTTTTGTCTGATACCAATGCCATCATTTTCAAAACAAGATCCGTAAGTGTTACCGTTTTTAAATGGTCTGTTAAACAACTCTTCTCCTCTGTCAACATTAAGTTCATACGGGGGGAATTCTTCCATAGCTTCCCATTGCTCCCTTGCAGATTTATCAATAGAATAAACGCCATTTTTATAATCCTCAAAAGGTGTATCAGGAAACCTATTTTCAAAATAACTTACAAACTCATCGTAATCTCTTTCGGGGCTAGCAATTGCCGAAATTGAGGGAATTAAAAAAGCTATTAGAAGTAGTTGTTTAAACATTTATTTAACAGTGCTAGTTTTAGAGTCTCTATTACCTTGATTATCTACCCAAGATATCTCCAGATTATCTCCCTTATTGCCTTTGTATTTGAAGGTTAAGTAAGGATTCTTTGATACAGCAGGGCCCCAATAAATGGTTATTACATCTTTTCCATTAGCTTTACTATGAACTTCTTGGATGTAATGAGCTGGTATTAAGTCACCTGTTTTTTTATCTTTTCTTTGCCCAGTCTCCATTGGATGTTTGATTAGTGCTTTGACTGTTACAACGCCATTGGATTCTTTTGATCTCATTTTTATAGTACTCATGATTAACCTCCACAGCCTCCTATAGTTACTTTAACCTCTTGCGTTGAGGTATAAACTTTGTCACCACTCTTAACAGCTGCCATCACATTTGATGTTTTACCCATTTTCAACCTTGTGCCTATGGAAGGCTCTGAGAGTGATGTTAATTTATATCCACTTGATAATGGTTGAGGATTATTTTCTACGAATATCATAATTGACTCTACATTATCCAATGTTGTTGATACATTGATTGGAACGATAGCCCCGTTCTCTGCGATCTCTGGAGCTTTAAGTTTTACCTTTGATGACTCCTCTAAGTTACTGTGACCATAGACACTACTTACAGATTCAGTTAAATCTTTAATATCAAAAGATTTTTTAGGCCATGCTGCATATGCTTTCTTACTAACAATTAGTGAAGGTATAGCGACTAATGAACCTGCGAATAACATACTATTTTTTATAAAGTTTCTTCTGTTCATATTTCTCCTTAAAGTGTGTATAAATAATCAATTATTTTGTTAATCTCATTTCTAGTAAGAGCACCATGTTTTCCAAATGGCGGCATAAATGAATATGGATCTTTTTCAGTAGGGTCCCAGATTTGTTGAAAAAGTACATCCCTATCAGGAAATCTCGCTTTCATAGCAAGTAAAGGTGGACCGTTGTTGCCAGCTAATTCTCCATCTTCAATCATGTGACATGCAAGGCAATTACCTTTTTTTCTGTCAAATGTAAGTTTTTTTCCTTCAGCAATAGTGTCAGGAAATGATGCAATTGGCATCAATATTATTACAAAAAGTAATGATTTTATAAGGCTTTTCATGACAGTATTATATATATGAATGACCTTTATTAAAACATTTTTTAATCACAGGTTTTATTACCAAATATAGGCTCAAGCGGTGGATTTCCCTCGCATAGGATAGCGGTCCTTATGCTTTTGAGGTTTTTCTTTTGAACTTCGTTGAGTTCATTAGAGGTTAAACCATCATCTATAACTCTGAATGCCATTGGCACATTTCCTTTGATGTTATAAAAGTTAATTAAGGCTAACCTTGAATTGTATTTTTCTTGAATCTTTTCATACCCCTCGGCTAATAATTTATAAGCTACTGGATTATTTTTATTATTCTCCAAAATTTCGTTTAATTTTTTCATACTCTGAACAAGCTTAAGCGAATCTTTGATGTTATATTTCAACAACTGAAATGTAATAGCATTATTATTAGGATATACCTCCAAAATACTATCAAGTATATTCTTCGCCTCTTTTTTTTCTCCCATAGTCCAAAGGATATCTGACATCAAAGATGCTATATATATATTGAACTTATCTTTACTATAACTTTTTTCTAGAATACCTTTAGCTGAAGAGAGATTTCCTTTTGAATATTCAATTAATGCAAGTTGATGATTTTGAACTGAATCATCAGTATTAATATTTATAGTTTGATTAGCATTAGTATTTGATATCTTTAAAATATTTTTAATATATAAATAATCTTCGGTACTATTAACGATAGGATCGACTTGATATTTCCCTTGATTTTTAATATTACTAATACGATTAGAATATAAAGGGTGAGTCATAAAATATTCATTTATATTTGACTGATTATTAGAATCACCTTGCATTAGTCTAAAAAAGTTTGCCATCTCACCTAGATCAAAATCACTTTTTAAAATAAGTCTTGCCGCAAATGCATCTGCTTCAATCTCATTTTCTCTTATAAGATTTATATTTTTTTGAACAGATAAGCCAATACCTGATTTGATTGATGCAATGCTTGCTTCAGTTTGTCCAGCTAACATGCCAGCAAATATCCCAATCCACATCGGAATTGAATTCACATTGCTGTTAGCCATCATTTCAGCAGAGTGCCTCAAAACAACATGTGCTAATTCATGTGCAACCACCCCTGCAAGCTGCGCTTCATTCTCTGTCAAGGTAATTAGTCCAGCATTCAGACCAATATATCCTCCGGGGACTGCGAAAGCATTCACAGACTCAGATTTAGTTACAAAGAAAACATAATTTCTATCCTTCGATATATTCCTGCTTAATTTGTTCCCTAAATATGAAATATAGTCACTGACTAAAATATCATTGATTATATAGTTACTTTTTTGAAGGTTTTTATAAATGTTACCTCCTATTCTTTCTTCGTCAGTTAATGTGATGGTCTTATTTAGAGAATCGCCAAGTACAGGAGAGGGGTTCTGTTGGTTAGATTCTGCCTCAGACAAAAAAAATATTGTTATTATAAGAAATATAAACTTTAACATTTATCTACTCATTAGCTATCTTTTCCTATATTAAATAATCTAAATGTACTAATATAGTTGCATTATATTATAACTCAAGAGGTACTATAAATATGAGTGATTTTGATAAAGAACTAGATACAAGCGGACTAAATTGTCCGTTGCCAATTATAAAAGCAAAAAAAGAGATAAACACCATGGAGTCAGGTCAAATACTTCATGTTATATCTACTGACCCAGGTGCAGTGATGGATTTTGAATCATTTGCAGGACAGACAGGAAATGAATTACTTTCTTCTGAATCTAAAGATAATAAATTTTTCTTCCTTATCAAAAAAAATTAAAAATGAAGTTAAGTGGCTCAGAAATTATAATTGAATCCCTAAAAAAAGAGGGAGTAGATTATATATTTGGATATCCGGGTGGAGCAGTATTGCATATTTATGATGCTCTATTTGCTGCAAAAGATATCAAGCATGTTCTTGTGAGACATGAACAAGGAGCTACTCATGCAGCTGATGGGTATGCTAGAGCTTGCAACAAGCCTGGTGTAGTCTTGGTAACGTCTGGTCCTGGTATCACCAATTGCGTTACCGGAATTGCTACAGCACATATGGATTCTATTCCAATGATCGTGATATCGGGTCAAGTCTCGCGCCAATATGTCGGAAGTGATGCATTTCAAGAGGCTGATGCTACCGGAATAACACGACCAATATGCAAGCATAATTTTTGATAAATGACAGAGAATCGATTGCAGATACGTTCAGAAAGGCATTCATTATTGCAACTACAGGTCGACCTGGTCCTGTAAATAATAGATATTCCTAAGGACTTAACTGATCCTAATGTAAAAATTGATTTTGAGTATAAAAAAAATATAAAAATTCGATCTTATAAGATAAAAAACAAATGAAGATGAGAATAAAATTGAAGAGGCAGCAAAAATATTATGCTCAGCTAAAAAAACCAATGATATACACTGGTGGAGGAGTCATTCTTAGCAAGGCTAGTAAAGAGTTAATCAAATTAACTAAACTATTAAATTTTCCAATTACAAATACACTCATGGGCCTAGGTGCGTATCCATCATCTGACAATCAATTCCTTGGTATGCTAGGAATGCATGGTACTTATGAGGCAAACATGGCAATGCATGATTGTGATGTTCTTCTTGCTGTTGGTGCAAGATTCGATGATAGAGTAACGGGAGATACAAAGCAATTCTGTCCCAAAGCTAAAATTATTCATATAGACATTGATCCATCATCTATATCTAAAATTATTGAAGTTGATCACTCATTGATAGGTGATACAAAAAGATTCTAAGAAAACTTACATTATTTTCCTCTAAATACAAAAAAAATATAAATAGAACTGCTATTGAAAAATGGTGGAAAAAAATAAAATCTTGGCAAAGAAAAATTGCTTATCATATAAAAAATCAAAGAAGTTATTAAGCCGCAGTCAGTTATTGAGACTCTTCATACATTATCTAAAGGAAAGTCGTTTGTGACATCAGATGTTGGTCAGCATCAAATGTGGGTAGCTCAATATTATAAATTTGATAAACCTAACAGATGGATCAACTCTGGAGGACTAGGCACAATGGGGTTTGGCCTACCTGCCGCGATAGGCGCGCAGCTAGCTTATCCAAAAGAGCAAGTTATTTGTGTGACAGGTGAGGCAAGTATTTTAATGTGTATACAGGAATTATCGACATGCTTACAATATGGTTTACCAATAAAAATCATTAACTTAAATAATAGATACATGGGGATGGTAAGACAATGGCAAGAATTCTTTTATGAAGGCAGGTATGCAATGTCGTACATGGATGCTATCCCAAATTTTGCAAAGCTTGCTGAGAGCTTTGGTCACATAGGTATGGTAATTGACAAACCAGAAAATCTTGAAAATGATCTGAAAACTGCACTTAACCACAAGAATAGGTTAGTTTTTGTAGACGTCATAACAGACCAAACAGAGAATGTGTATCCGATGATAGTAAGTGGCAAGGGACACCATGAAATGCATCTTGCTCCATCTGCAAATGAGGATATTGAATTAGCATGAATGAAGATAAAAGGCACATTGTTTCTCTGCTCGTAGAGAATGAATTTGGATCTCTTTCACGTATAGCAGGATTATTCTCTGCTAGAGGCTATAACATTCATTGCCTGAGCGTTGCTCCAACGTCAGATGATTCTATATCAAGAATGACACTTGTTACATATTGTACAGATGCAAAATCATCACAACTAATGAAACAATTAGATAAATTGGTAGACGTTATTAATGTAAAAGACTTAACAGATGAGACTCATATAGAGAGGGAGATGTTGCTTTTGAAAGTTAAATCCACTCTTAAGCAACGAGATGAGTTGAAAAGATTGACAGATATTTTTAGAGCCAGGATAATCGATGTTACGGATACTACATATACAATAGAGCTTACTGGGCCAACAGAGAAAATTCTTGCATTTATTGATTCACTGGGAAAAATTAAAATTGTTGAACAGGTAAGATCGGGCGCGTTAGGTATAAGTAGAGGCTCAGAATCACTAGAAATAAAAAATAGGAGAACACAATGAAGGTTTATTATGATAAAGACGCAGATTTAAATGTAATTAAGAATCTTAAGATTTCAATAATAGGTTTTGGGTCACAAGGTCAGCTCATGCTATGAATTTAAACGACTCAGGTGCAAATGTTACAATTGGACTCAGAGAAGGGTCAAACAGTGCCTCTAAGGCCAGAGACGCAGGGCTAAGTGTTAAGACCATTGAGGATGCAACATCAGATGCAGATGTCGTAATGATACTTGCACCTGATGAATATCAAGCGGACCTTTACAAAGAAGTATTGAGCCTAATCTAAAGCCGTCTGCAGCAGTAGCTTTCGCTCACGGATTTTAATATTCATTATAAACAAATTGTTCCAGCTGATTCCCATGATGTGTTCATGATTGCACCTAAAAGTCCAGGACATTTAGTAAGATCAACTTTTGTCAATGGTAAAGGAGTACCCACTTTAATAGCTATACATAATAATACGTCTGGCAAAGCTAAGGATATTGCTTTGGCATATGCATCTGCAATTGGTGGAGGGAGAGCCGGAATAATCGAGACAGACTTTAAAGAAGAGACTGAGACAGACTTATTTGGAGAACAAGCTGTTCTATGTGGCGGTGTGACAGCTCTTATACTTGCTGGTTTTGAGACACTAGTAGATGCTGGCTATGCTCCTGAGATGGCATACTTTGAGTGCCTAAATGAGCTAAAACTAATTGTTGATTTAATGTACGAAGGAGGTATGACAGATATGAGATATTCTATATCTAATACTGCAGAATACGGTGATTTAACAAAAGGTCCTTTTTTAATTGACGATCACGTCAAGGCTAAAATGAAATTAGTATTAGCTGATGTTCAAAATGGGAAATTTGCAAATGATTTCGTCTCTGAAATAAAGTCTGGTTCTCCAGAATTCAATAGATTAAGAAAAGAGGGATCTGAACATTTAATAGAAAGCACTGGAAAAAAACTTCGTAGCATGATGTCATGGATGGAAAAGGAAAAATTGGTAGGGGACAAATAATTGCGAAAGAAAAAGAATAAAGTATCTGCAGTATATCTTCTACCTAATTTAGTAACACTAGGAGCTATGTTTTGTGGTTTTTACTCAATAGTAAGCGCAATAAATGCCCTATATATCCAATCTGCCATATTTATTCTTTTTGCTATGCTTCTTGATGGACTAGATGGAAGGGTTGCTAGATTGACTAATACGCAGACCTCTTTTTGGTGAGCATTTTGACAGTCTTTCAGATTTACTATGTTTCGGAATAGCTCCTGCTTTACTGATTTATTTATCTAGTCTCTCTATGATGACTTTTGGTTACTTAGCTAAACTATCTTATATAGCATGTTTTGTTTACATAGCTTCAGCCGCTATTAGACTTGCTAGATTCAATTCAAGAAATCAAACAACAGATAAAAAGTATTTTGTTGGGTTAGCAAGCCCAGCAGCAGCAGCTATCATTATATGTTATGTGTGGTTACTAAGTGATGTTAATGCAGACATGTCTTCATATTCGACTTTAACTTTTGTGCTGATTATTTCTCTATCGCTTTTGATGGTGAGTAATATTGCTTACTTGAGTTTTAAAGATGTTAACATTAAACAAAAAGTTCCACATCTTATGCTTTTTGGAATTTCTCTTATTGTATCTTTCATTTCTTTTGATCCACCTAAAGTTTTGTTTATATTCTTTCTACTCTACGGAGTATCAGGCCCAACTATGTTTTTGATTCGCAGATTAAGAAGAAATGGACTTTATGAATCAAATTCAACCTCAAATGCTGAGGATAAAGAAAAACCCTATACTTAAGGTCATTTTTTCTGTTTAACCTTAAATCTCTTGGGTTATAATGCACCATATAATTTAATATCTTAGGAATATATGAACAAAGATCATTTAATAATATTTGATACTACATTGAGAGACGGTGAGCAAAGCCCTGGAGCCTCAATGGATATCGAAGAGAAAATACAAATTGCTAATGCATTGAGTGATCTTAATGTTGATGTCATTGAAGCTGGTTTTCCAATTGCAAGTAATGGAGATTATAGTGCCGTCAAAGAAATAGCTGACAGCATATCTAATTCAAGGGTTTGTGCGCTTGCAAGAGCTCTGGAGAAGGATATTCTGAGAGCAGCCGATGCATTAAAGAATGCCAAATACTCAAGAATACATACTTTCATTGCAACTTCGCCAATACATATGGAAATGAAACTAAAAATGTCTCCAGAAGAAGTTATCAAGAATGCCGTTAATGCAGTTAAAATGGCTAGGGATCATGTTGAAGATGTTGAATTTTCTCCCGAAGATGCTGGGAGATCAGATTTTGATTTTCTTTGTAAAATTATAAGAAAGTTATTGATGCAGGAGCTTCTACAATTAATATACCTGATACTGTGGGTTATAATCTTCCACATCAGTTTGGTGATCTCATATCAAGATTATTGATAATGTTCCCAATTCAAATAATGCGATTTTTCAGTCCACTGTCACAACGATCTTGGATTAGCAGTTTCCAATTCACTATCATCAGTATTGAATGGCGCAAGGCAAGTTGAATGCACTATCAATGGGTTAGGTGAAAGAGCGGGTAATGCTGCACTTGAGGAGATAGTTATGACTGTGAAAACTCGCAGAGATATATTTTCATGCGATACTAGGATTAATACAAAAAAGATTATGAATTGCTCAAGGCTTGTATCAAGCATAACGGGTTTTCCTGTCAGCCAAATAAAGCAATTGTTGGTAAAAATGCTTTTGCTCATGAATCAGGAATTCATCAAGATGGAATAATTAAATCAAGAGAAACTTATGAAATCATGAAAGCTGAAGATATCGGACTGCTAAGTAATTCATTAGTCCTTGGTAAACACTCAGGCCGTAATGCTTTTAAGCAGAAACTTGATGAACTTAACATTCAATATACATCTGATGATGCATTCAATGATCTATTCACCAGGTTCAAGGAGCTTGCAGATAAAAAACATGAAATATATGACGAAGACATAATCCGCCTATCCAATAATATCCCTCTAACAGGTGACGATATACAATTGAGTTACATGTCGGTTGTTTGTGATTCACACAAAAAACCAAATGCTAAGATTAAGCTAAGTATCAAAGGCGAAGAAAGAGAGGCTACAGCTGAGGGTGACGGTGCTGTGGATGCTGCTTTTAATGCAATCAAAGCAATATCGATCTTAAAGTAGACCTAAGATATATTCAGTGAATAATATAACTTCAGGAACTGATGCACAAGGTGAAGTAACAGTTAGAGTTGTAAAAGATGAGCTTATTGTTAATGGGCATGGCGCTGATACTGATATTGTGAAAGCATCTGTTTTAGCTTACCTAATGCAATAAACAAAATTTATCAGAATCCTGATCTTGCAACAAAAAAATTATCAGGTATATAATGTCTCGAAAGCATGAGTTATTAAACCTTATGAATATCGATACTTCATGGATGAAAAACATACCTAATGGCAAAATAAATTTGTCAAGCTTTTACAAGCCTAGAATTAGAAGCTAAAAACTGTGATGCATGTTCATTATCAAATACAAGGAACAATGTAGTTTTTGGTAAAGGCGACCAAAAAGCCAAAGTACTTATAATTGGTGAAGCTCCGGGGAAAGATGAGGACTTAAGTGGTGAACCTTTTGTTGGAAGGGCTGGTAAACTCCTTAACGAAATACTGTTCTCAATGAAACTCTCAAGAGACAATGTCTATATTACGAATACTGTTAAATGTAGACCGCCAGAAAACAGAAATCCTAATAGCGATGAAATTAATTCGTGTTCAAGATTCTTGGATAGACAGATTAGTTTAATTTCCCCAAATATTATTATCCTTTTGGGTAAAGTAGCTGCCGAGAGACTCATGAATACATCTGAACCAATGTCCTCTTTAAGGGGCAAAGTACATTATTACAAAAACACTGATATTCCGATGTTGGTCTTTTATCATCCCGCATACTTATTGAGGAGCCCTTCAGAAAAAAGCAAAGTTTGGGATGATATCTTGTTAATGAAAAGTATTACGCATGGCAGTTAAAAGTTCAGAACTATATAGATTCATTCCAATGAGAGTTAAGGACTTAGATATGATCTATGAGCTCGAGATAAAATCATATGATTTTCCTTGGACCAAGGAGATTTTAAGAGACTGTATTCTTTACAACTATGATTCATATTCCGTTTTCTTTGGAGATGAGATTGTCGGTTACATAATTTCAAAGATTTCATATCCTGAGACTCATATCCTTAATCTTACTGTCAGCTCGCAATTTAGAAATAATGGCATTGGAGGCTCTCTGGTACAACTCATCATAAATGATGCTCGAATAAGGAATTCTCAAGATATAATCCTTGAAGTAAGGTCTAGTAATAAAATAGCTCAATCACTATATAAAAAACTGTTATTTAAACAAATTGGAGTCAGAAAGGATTATTACGATTGTAATGAAGGCAGAGAAGATGCCTATGTACTCAAATTAGAGTTATAGCTCATTGGGAGACTTTGCAGTTATCGAAAGTGCATGTATTTCAGTTTTCATCAACTTGTCTAATGTCTTGTAAATTAATTTATGCCTGTTAATCACACTCATATTGTCAAAAAACTTAGATACGATATATAGCTTAAAATGCCCGCCAGATTTCGCTCCAGCGTGGCCGACATGAAGATGCCCCTCATCTTCGATATCTATCTTTGATGGCTCGAGACACGATAAGTCATGTTTTATCATTTTAATTCTTTCTTCGGTCATATTGGTATTATATGTTAAAATATTAATATGACAGATAGAAAATATGTCTAAAGATATTGTTTTTTCGGGGGTACAACCTACAGGGGAAATTCACCTAGGAAACTATTTAGGTGCAATCAAACAGTTTCTTAACTTTCAAAACGATTGCGATTCAATTTTTTGTATTGTCGACCAACATGCTATAACTATCTTTCAGGATCCAAATGAACTAAAAGAAAATGTTTTGAGTGTATTGGCTATATTTCTGGCCTCAGGCTTAGATCCAAAAAAATGCATCATCTTCAACCAGGCATCAGTTAGAGAACACAGTGTTTTGTCATGGTATCTGAGTTGTACTGCTCGAGTTGGATGGCTGAATCGTATGACTCAGTTCAAAGATAAAGCCGGAAAGAATAGAGATAATGCATCACTTGGCCTATACGCATATCCAGTGTTAATGGCTGCTGATATTCTGCTTTATCACGCAGATAAAGTGCCTGTCGGAGATGATCAAAAACAGCACTTAGAACTCACAAGAGACATTGCTCATAAATTCAATACTGACTACAATCATGAATACTTTAAACTCCCCGATCCAATTATAAATAAAGATGCGCCCAGAATTATGAGCTTAAGAGATGCAAATAATAAAATGAGTAAGTCCGATGTATCAAAATATTCAAGGATTCTTCTAACAGATTCTAACGATGAGATATCAACTAAAATCAGCAAAGCAAAATCTGATTCACTAAAGATGCCTTCATCTAGTGATGAACTTTCTGAGAGACCTGAAATTAATAATTTAATTACAATATATAGCTCTATATCAAATATTGATAAAGACAGTGTTATTAATCTCTTCTGTGATAAAGAGAGATATCTTTCTTCAAATCTGAACTAAAAGACATTGTTATAAGTCTGGTTGAGCCAATTGCAAGCAATATAAATGAAATTAAATCTGACATATCATTTTTGAAAACTACTTTAGAGGACGGAGCTATGCAAGCAACAGAGAGAGCAAGGAAAACAATTGATGAAGTAAATAAATTAATGGGATTTAGTATTGACTGATATAACTGCAATATACAACGGTAAGAAGATTTCTCAATTACCTGAGGACCTATTTATTCCACCAGAATATCTTCGAATTATTTTAGAGGAATTTGAGGGCCCATTGGATCTCTTGTTATATCTTATAAAAAAACAAAATATTGATATTACTGATTTACCTATTTTTCCTATCACAGAACAATATATGAGCTACATATCTATTATGGAAGAAATGCATTTTGAACTTGCTTCAGATTACCTTGTTATGGCATCCACATTAACAGAGATTAAATCTAGACTCTTGTTACCAGCTGATGCAGAGGATGAGGAAGAGGATGATCCGAGAGCTAGCCTTATCAAAAGACTCTTGGAGTATCAGAAATACAAAAATGCCTCTGAAAAACTTGAGACTCTACCAAGAAATTATAGGATTTCTATGTAGTTACTAATGGTGTTGATTCTGATAAATCAAAAGTTATTGATTCTCCAGATTTTAAAATTGAACAATTAAAGTCAGCATTCATTGACGTCTTAAAAAGGGCAGAGATATTTTCCACTCATAACATACAGTCTGAGACTCTTTCTGTGAGGGAGAGGATGTCTTCAATATTATCAACCTTAAAAGTAAATGATAACAAACTATTTGAAGAACTCTTTAATGTGAAAGAGGGACGATTAGGCGTGATAGTAACATTCTTAGCTGTATTAGAGCTAGTGAAAGAATCACTTATTGATATCATTCAAAATGAATCAATGTCTAATATATATATAGGGTTAAAATCGTGAACTATTCTCTAGAAAATATAATTGAGTGCTTACTTTTAGTAAGCGATGAGCCTCTTACTGCCAACCAAATACTAAAAATACTTGATGATAAAAAAATCACTAAAAAGAAAATTGAATCTAGCATTAGTAATCTGAATGAAAGATATGTAGATAGAGCTATCCATATCAAACATGTTGCTAGTGGTTATCGGTTTCAAGCAAAGACTGGTTTAGAAGTATACATTTCGAAACTCAAAGATAAAGGCACCAACAGATTTTCAAAAGCATTTCTTGAGACAACCGCGATAATTGCTTATAAGCAGCCAGTAACACGAGGGGACATTGAAGACATCAGAGGTATATCTGTCAATTCAAATATTATAAGGACATTATTGGAGCTAGAGTGGATTAAAGTTGTGGGACACAGAGAAACACCCGGTAAACCTGAGTTATTTGCGACTACTTCAAAATTTTTAGATTACTTTGATAAAAATACGCTATCAGATTTACCCGAGATTTCTGATGTGGATTCTCTATAGTTACTCATTGAGTCTAGGCATTAGCATTACAAGATTACAAGGTTTTGTATCACTGTTTAGTTGATGAGTTATTATATCTTGCCATGCAGTTATACATGCATCCATTGATCCAGGCAGTACAAAAATGAATGTTTTGTTCGCAACACCTGCAATTGCCCTTGACTGAAGAGAAGAGGTTTTAATCTTTTCAAAAGACTTTTGTCTAAATAGTTCACCAAAACCATCTATAGTTTTATCCATCAATGGAATTACTGCTTCAGGTGTTCCATCTGAGCCAGTTATACCAGTTCCCCCGCTCAGTATTATTACATCAACCTTTTTATCAATAATATTATCAGATACAACTTTCCTGATTTCATAAATATTATCTTTGACAATAGTTTTATCTAAAACAACATGCCCATCATTTTCTATGAGATGTTTGAGTTTTTTACCTGACTTATCTGTATCATCTGTCCTGGTATCAGATACAATTACAACTACAATATTAAGTTTTTTCATGATTTATTAATATAATCAATTATTTAGAATATGTATAGGGTACAAAAATTACTTTCCAAGATTGGCTACTGTTCAAGAAGATCTGCGGAACAACTTATTGAATCTGGCAAAATAAAGATTAATGACAAAATAGTGTCTCTAGGCGACAAATGGTATCGAGGAGATATAGTAAAGGTCAATGATAAGCAGATTGATTTGACATTAGCATTAGACCAAGTCGTTGAAATCATAAAATATTATAAGCCAATTGGGGAAGTTGTAAGCATGAGAGATTCACATAATTCAAATAGTGTATTCGATCATTTACCTGAAGTTAAAGGAAAGTGGATAAATATCGGCAGATTAGATTTGAATACATCAGGTTTAATTTTGTTTACAAATAATGGTGATCTTGCAAACAAAATAATGCATCCATCTAATAATTTCGATAGAGAATACCTTGTAGAGACTGATAAACCTATTTCGCATGACTCTATGAGAGCCCTGCTAAAGGGCGTTCCTATAAATGATGGTCAGATCGGTAAATTTAATCACATATCAAAAAAGAGAACTAAGATATATAGCGTTATCTTATCAACAGGTAAAAACAGAGAAATACGAAATTCTCTCACACAAGTTAAAATAAAGACTATATCTTTACATAGAATTAGATATTCACAAATTCTAATCGGAGATCTAAAACCAGGAGAATATAGAAATTTAAATATTTCAGAAAGAGCTAGTTTTTCAATTTAACTTTTAGAACTCCTATCCCTCCATCTCTATCTATAGCTGTACATGCAGCGTTTACAATATTACAAGTTTTTATAAATGCCTGAGCTGTGATTTTTATTTTGGGTATTTTATCAATACTATTTTTTCCTTTTCCACAAATGATCTTTATAAATTTGATATCATGTGTGTATGCATAAGAGAAAAAGTCATTTAACTTACTAATAGAATCTTTTATTGTCTCTCCATGTAAATCTATCTGAGTTTTAATATCTGTTATACTCTTCTTTTTTAGCTTGTTCAGCACATAATCTTGCACGCCGTTACTTTTATATTCAAACTCTCCTAAACTATTATCAATAGTTGTAATATAGTCAAAATCACTATCTAAAGTGACCTCTTCATAATCCTTTATGACATCATCAGAATTATCATTAAACTCTGTATCTTTTGAATTATTAAGCCATTCCTCTAATTCTTTAATTTTTTTGCCTTTTTTCATACCAAATAGAGATATACTATGATTTTCATCATATCTATATATGGAGTATTTGTGAATATATTGTTGTCAAATGATGATGGTTGTAAATCTCTTGGACTAAAAGTTTTGAGAAATGCTTTAGGTAATTTTGGTAATGTTCTTACAGTTTCACCTCACAAAGATATTAGCGCTTCAAGTAGCTGTCTTAGTGTTCATCGTCCAGTCAAAACTGTGATGATCTCTAAAAAATTCTACAAGGTCTATGGTACCCCTGCTGATTGTGTTCACATAGGTAGCAGAGGTATATTAAAAAAATACCCAGATATCGTATTTAGTGGTATAAATTTTGGATCAAATATGGGTGATGATGTCGTTTATTCTGGTACTGTAGGTGCAGCTATTGAGGGGAGACATGCAAAACTAGGAAGCTATGCAATTTCCATTAATTCGAGAGATCCTAAATATATAGATGACCTTCCCTTGAAGACTCAGTATGTATTAGATTTTGTATTTACTAAACTGCAAACACTCAAGACAGTATTTAATATTAATATTCCTGATATACCTTTTTCAAAAATAAAAGGTGTAAGAATCTCCAGGCTTGGCAAAAGAAAGATATCTAAAAAAGCAAAAAAAACTTTGATTAAGAAAAATACCTTTTATGAAATTGGAGATGTTGGCATGGGTATTTATAAAAAAGGTACTGATTTTCATAGCACAAAAGAAGGTTATATCTCAGTTACACCTATAATGATCGATATGACAGATATTGCGGTTTATAAGAAATTACAAAAATTAATATGAACATAAATGAAGTAAAAGGTGCAGGACTTACCTCCGAAGCAGTTAGAAGAAAATTAGGTGATGAATTAAAAACTTTAGGCATTAAAAATAATGAGGTGATAGATTTAGTATCTAGTATGCCGAGACATTTATTCATCGATTCTGCATTAACAAATAGGGCATATGAGAATGTATCTTTACCAATAGGCTTTAGGCAGACAATATCTCAGCCTTATATAGTTGCAAAAATGACAGAATTAATTCACGAAATGACTTCAATGAAAAATGTGTTAGAAATTGGAACAGGCTCAGGCTATCAAACATCAATTCTGTCAATGCTATTTGATAAAGTCACAACTATTGAAAGAATAAAATCATTACATGATATATCCAAAGAGAGATTATCAAAATTGGGCTTTAAAAATATATCTTATAAATTAGGAGATGGTCATTTAGGACATAAAAATAATGCTCCATATGATGCAATTATTGTAACAGCTGCCGCGTCTAGCATTCCGTCATTATTGGTTGATCAACTATCAGTATCCGGACGAATTGTTCTGCCTATGAAAATGAATGATGGTCAGAGACTAATTAAACTTAAAAATACTAAGAGTGGATTGGTAAAGAAAATTATCGAAGAGGTAGTTTTTGTTCCAATGCTTGATGGCATTGAGAGTGATGAATAAGTATTTAGAATCTATTATTAATACATGTGGGTCTGTAAAAGCAATTTTGTATCTTAGGCTATTGAGTTTTACGGAGTCCATCTTCTTTCCAATTCCAACTGATGCACTCTTAGCACCAATGGTTATATCAGGTAAACATAATTGGATCAGTATTTCTATTACAGCTACAATTTGGTCAGTATTAGGGGGAATCGTTGGATACTACTTAGGCTATTATCTATACGATGTTATAGAGCCATATATATATAATCTTGGGAAATACGAGCAGTATTTAATTGCTAAAAATTACTTTCAAACATATGGAATCGTTTTTCTATTTATAGCTGCGTTCACACCGATACCATACAAAGTTTTTACTATCTCAGCTGGAGTATTAAATTATAATATCATTCTGTTTATATTAATTTCAGTTTTTGGTAGAGGAGCAAGATTTTTCCTTGTCTCACTTGTCTGTTTCAAATATGGTCAATATATGCTGATGGTTATTAATAAATATCTTTTATTGATTGGCACTCTAATAATCATATTATTTGCTATTATGCTATGGATATAAAATTGAGACAAAGGATCTTTTTTCTGACAGTAATAGATTATGTGTTTTACAAGCAGATTCTGTATTCATGAACTCTAGTCCTTTATTTAGTTTATGCATATGTTTTATTAGCTCCTGACTTAATATGATGTTATTTTCGCCTGTCCCAATCAGTACAAGGTTCACTGATGCATAAATAATTATGTAAATCTTTAATTGTTATTGATTCAGGTTTGAGAACAGAAAAGGTTGAAATATTATCCTGATGAAAAACAATTGGCTCAATGTAGTTAGAATTTGAAAAATAAATAGTCCTATCTGAATATTTTTTTATATTAAAGTTATTATTATTCTTATCTTCAACCAGTTCCATAATACCAAGCATTTAAGATTTATTAGTGATATTATATCCTCATTATAGAGGAGTATGAATGATTAAAATAGGCGTATGTGGATTTGGAACAGTCGGCCAGAGTTTTGTAAATCATGTTCTTGCTTACAAAGAAAAAATAATTAAAAACTGTGGCAGAGATATATGTATATCAATTATTGCAGACAGATCAATTGAGAGAAAAAAATTTAAGACCGAAAGCATTGAGTTCACCTCAGATATTTTGAGCGTTTTAGATTCTGATTGCGATTTAGTCGTCGAGCTAATAGGTGGTACTGATTTAGCCTATGACCTCGTTAAAGGAGCAATTAGTAAAAAAAAGTCAGTCATAACAGCTAATAAAGCCCTAATTGCAGAGAAAGGTGAAGATCTTTTTGAATTGTCAAATAAGCAAAATAGTTATATTGGTTACGAGGCTTCAGTTGCAGGAGCTATCCCAGTTATAAGCTCTTTAGAACATAATATGCTAAATGAAAATATCATATCAATCAGCGGTATTATCAATGGGACATCTAATTATATCCTTGATCAGATGTCATCTGCGAAAAAGAGCTTTAAAGACGCGTTGAATAATGCCCAGGAACTTGGATATGCTGAGGCTGACCCATCATTTGATATCGGGGGATTCGACGCTGCCCATAAGATTTCCATACTTGCAAATATTGCTTTTGACATAAAATCTCCATATAAAAATATGCACATAGAGGGCATTGATTCGATTGAAAGTATGGATATTGATTATGCTAGCGAGCTTGGTTATAAAATCAAACATATTGCAACGGCGCGATCGAATGATTCTCAAATTGAATGCAAAGTTCATCCTGCTTTGGTAAATAAAAAAAATATCCTATCAAAAATTGATGGTGTGATGAATGCTGTCAAAATTATAGGAGATAAGTTTGGAACATCTATGTTATACGGGCATGGAGCAGGGGGTGCTGCCACAGCGTCTGCGGTTGTATCAAATATTATTGACTACTGCATTCATTTAGATAGAAAAGTAAAAAGTAAACCTGATTCTATTGGTTCTGGCTCTAGAGAATTAGTAGATATTCAAAATATTTCTAATCAATATTATCTTAGGATGTTTGCTAATGATGTACCCGGAGTAATGGCTGACATTACTTCCACACTAGCGAAGCATCAAATTAGTATTGAAGCAGTCACTCAGCATGAACCTTTTGAAAACGAAAAATTAATTCCAGTTGTAATGATTACAAATTCAGTAAGATATAAAGATATTTTATCTGCTATTAACAAAATAGAGACCATGGATAATATAATCGGAGACGTTAATCTTATTAGGGTGTTCAATGACGACTGACAACATACAACCACTTATTTATAAGAGTACAAGAGGGCAAGCGAAAGAACTTTATTTTAAAGATGTAATTTTCGAAGGACTAGCCAGTGACGGTGGCTTGTATATTCCATCTGTTTGGCCAAAGCTAGACAATGATCTCATTACTGAATTTAAAAACATGTCTTATCAAGATATAGCCTTCCATATATTTAAGCCTTACATCGACACATCAATATCTGATGATAAGCTGAAAGAAATAATATTTGAGTCTTATAACAAGTTTACTGATGATGAAATAACTCCTTTAAATCAAATAGAAGAAAAAGAGTATCTGCTTGAATTGTTTCATGGACCTACTTACGCATTCAAGGATATAGCAATGCAATTTATATCTAGGCTAATGGATTACTATCTTACTGCAGATAATAAAAAAATTAATATATTAGGTGCAACATCAGGGGATACTGGATCAGCAGCGATATATGGATTTGAATCTGTACAGTCATCGAATGTTTTTATTCTTCATCCACATAACCTAATATCACCTACGCAAAGGAAGTTTATGACTACAGTGTCATCAAAAAATATTATAAATATTGCAATAAAAGGAAACTTTGATGATTGTCAGAATCTTATAAAAGAGGTATTTTCAGATGAGGAATATAAGAAATCAAAGAACTTAGGTGCGATAAACTCTATCAACTGGGCTAGAATTATGTGCCAAATTACTTACTATTTTTACGCAGCAAGCAGAATCTCGGATATTGAAAACGTTGTATTTTCAGTTCCAACAGGAAACTTCGGGGACATACTAGCTGGGTATATCTCAAAAAAAATGGGACTAAATTTTAGGAAACTTATAATTGGAACTAATGAAAATAATATTCTCGATCGTACTCTGAAAACGGGAGAACATGCTGTGAAAGATGTTATAAGCACATCATCTCCGAGCATTGATATTCAGATATCTAGTAATTTTGAGAGATTAATATATGATGCCTGTAAGGATTCAAATGTTGTCTCGGAGTTAATGGAAAATTTAAAAAATAAAGGCTCATACAAATTATCTAATGAAATGAGAGAGTACATAGGTACCTATTTTTCATCTGATACTGCAAATAAAAAAGAAGTTGAAGAAATAATTTTAAGCTATTTTAAAAAATATAATATTACCTTAGATCCACATACTGCTGTCGGAGTCATGTGTGGCAAAAAACAAAAATTATCTGAAGATATTCTGGTAACTTTGTCTACAGCTCATCCAGCAAAATTTAAGGAAACAGTATCAGAAATTATATCTGATAACTCTTTTATTACTGATAAAGTGAAATCCCTAGACACACTTGAGGAACATATGATTATAGCGAACAAGAATGCTAACGATATTAAAAAACTGATCGACAATCACGTAGCATGAGAGTTCTTTTAATATTATTTTTCGCAATACTAGCCTTAGGCTTTTTGAGAAAAAAAATTGATGACAGATTCGAATTTATTCATTATCTATTACAATTAGCTTTTTATGCACTGATAATTTTATTTGTATATATATTAGGAATGCACTTCTTGGGAAATAGTATTTAACTATTTATCTAAATATTTTTCTGCATCTAATGCTGCCATACATCCAGCGCCTGCTGATGTAATTGCTTGTCTATATATTGAATCAGATACATCACCAGCTGCAAAGACTCCCTCAATAGAGCATTGTGTGGCATTTCCAGACGAACCACCCTTGATATTGAGATACCCTGTGTCATCCATATCAAGCGAACCTCTAAAGATATCAGTATTAGGTTTATGACCAATTGCTATGAAAGCCCCTGAACACTTTATTTCTCTCATCTCGCTAGATTCTACATGTTTTACTCTGACTGATTGTACTTTATCATTATCACCAAGTACCTCATCGAGCGTATGATTCCATACAAATTCAACTTTACCATCTTTTTCTTTTTGCTTGATTCTATCTACTAGTATTGCCTCAGCTCTTAGCTTATCTCTTCTATGAATCAAAGTTACTTTAGATGCAATGTTTGATAAATACAGTGCCTCTTCAACTGCAGTATTTCCACCACCAACAACAACAACCTCTTGATCGCGATAGAAGAAACCATCACATGTTGCACATGCAGAGACTCCTTTACCCAGGTATTTTTTTTCTGATTCTAATCCAAGATATTTAGCTGACGCACCTGTAGCAATAATAAGACTATCACATGTATACACTGCATCATCACCAGTTAACTCAAATGGTCTTTTTTGTAAATCAACGGATTTAATCTGGTCCATAATAATTTCAGTATTAAATTTCTTCACATGATCTTTCATTCTCTCCATTAAATCAGGACCTTGGAGATCATTGGCGTCACCAGGCCAATTCTCAACGTCTGTTGTTGTAGTTAGTTGTCCACCAATCTCTAATCCAGTCAATAATAATGGCTTCATATTTGCTCTTGAGGCGTACAGTGCAGCTGTATATCCAGCTGGACCAGATCCCAAGACAAGAAGTTTTACATGTTTTTTATCCATAAATATCCTTAGGTTGTAGATTCAACCAAGTCATTATACACAATAATTTGTTATCGTTATATATGTATATATTATGATAAAAAATTTGTATAATTCTTATTAAATGAGGTACATTTGTCTCAGATAAAAAGAAATAAAAAGCTTTCTAAATCAAAGTTCGATTATCTGCCAAAAGAGATTTTTAATTTCTTTTTATTAACATTTTCACTTCTTTTTACTTTATCAATAATTTCTCATGATCCATCTGATCCAAATTTTTTCCAAACGGGCTTAGGGAGTACTATTAATAATTATATTGGCATAATAGGATCATATATCTCACACATGACCTTTATGATTCTAGGTAAAACATCTTACTTACTAGCTGCTTTTTTGATATTCTATTCACTCTCAAAATATCGTATATTTATTCCTGCCAGGAAGGCAGCAATAACTAATTTCTTGTTGCTTATTATTTTCTTCTCAAGTTTATCTACTGTTTTAGAATATATTTCCCCAAGCTCTGGCGGATATATTGGTCATATAATTTTTAACTATTCTTCAAGTTACATTGGTTCATATGGCGTTATAGTAGCCTCATTGTTAACGCTTCTCTATTCATATGTGTATTATTTTGATATATCCGTCAGTAGTGTGTCTAGAAATACTATTAAAGTAGCAACTTATCTTTATTTGAAAGCCAAATACAAATTAGGAATCTTATATGAAAAGGCTAACCTTAAAATTAGCCTACTTAAACAGAGGAATGCTGACTCAAGCAGCATCACTAAGAAGAAACCCAATGATACAAAAGTTGATATAGTCAAACTAAAACCACAAGAGAGCAAGAGAGCTTTTAAAGAGAAACAACAAACCTTGTTTTCTGACACCAATAGCAAACTTCCATTGCTAGAATTCCTCGATAAACATGATTCAGAAATTGTTAATCATGATGAGAGCTCTCTAAAGCTTATGTCGGAGATGCTTGAGCAAAATTTGGGTCATTATGGAATAACAGCAAAAGTAAAAGCTGTAAGACCTGGCCCTATTGTAACATTATTTGAAATTGAGCCTGTGGCTGGCACAAAGGCTGCGACTATCAATACTATCAGTAAGGATTTAGCTCGAACTATGACAGTACCAAGCTTAAGAGTAGTTGAGACTGTCCCAGGAACTGCCCACATAGGAATTGAAATACCAAATGATGATAGAGAAACGGTTCTCTTAAAGATATAGTTTGTTCTAAGGAGTTTGAAAATTCAAAAGCCTCTCTAACAATGGCCTTAGGAAAAGATATTCAGGGAAATCCGATTTGTGTAGATCTTCACAAGCTTCCACATTTATTAGTGGCTGGAACAACTGGCTCAGGTAAGTCAGTTGCGGTACATTCTATGATTATAAGCTTACTTTATAAACACGATATTGATCATCTAAAATTTTTAATGATTGATCCAAAGATGTTGGAGTTGAGCGCTTATGAGGGACTACCCCACCTTTTACATCCCGTTGTTACTGATATGAATGAGGCAAAAAGCGTCTTACATTGGTGTGTCCAGGAAATGGAGAGAAGGTATAGATATATGATGGATCTAAATGTAAGAAATATTCAATCATATAATAAAGAGGTCAAAAAAAATGATGAGTCGGGTGTCAGTAAAATATATACACCAACAGAGGGGAATACTGAAAAGTATCATCAAAAACTTCCGTATATTGTTGTTGTCGTAGATGAATTTGCAGATATGATGCAAACTGTTGGAAAGAAAGTCGAAGATTTAATTATTCGTTTATCTCAAAAGGCTAGAGCTGCAGGTATCCATCTTATTCTAGCTACCCAACGACCTTCAGTTAATGTTATTACTGGATTAATAAAAGCTAATATACCAACCCGTTTAGGATTGAAGGTATCGTCTAATATTGACTCACGAACAATACTTGACTCTATGGGTGCAGAGCAACTCCTTGGGCTTGGTGATATGTTATATAGAGGATCAGGTACTCATGTACTTCAGAGAATACATGGTGCGTTTGTTAGCGAAACTGAGATAAATAAAGTTGCAGATTATTTAAGGGAACAGAAAATTAATGATGACATTGAATCAATACTCCTTGAGGATGATGAAATGGATGATGATATTGAGATTAACGAAACATCTGATGAGCTTTATAGTGAAGCTGTTCAGATAGTAAAAGAGACAAAAAAAACATCTATATCTTTTTTACAAAGAAAACTTAAAATTGGTTATAATCGTGCAGCGAATCTTATAGAAGCCATGGAGGCAAAAGGAATTTTATCTGAGCCTCAAAGTAATGGAAATAGAGAAATTTTGTAAAATAAAATGAATGATTTAAAAAATATGCTTACCAACCGCCGATGAGGTTGCAAGAAAACTATCAACACGTGGCTTTAGTCTTGATTCGGTATTTATAAATGAAAACTCAAATATCAGAAAGGAAGCTTATACAAGAGAAGGAAGATCTAGCAAGTGAAAAAAATAAAATATCTGATTCTTTTAGAAAAGTATCTAGTGAATCAGAAAAAACTGCTCTTATGGAGAAATCAAAGTCTATTGAAGGAAGAGTAGTAGAACTGAAAAAAAAATTAAATGAGGTCGAGAATAAATTAAATAATCACCTACTTGAAATTCCTAATATTCCACATCACACATGTCCAATTGGAGATTCTGAAGAAGGAAATAAACTGATCGAAAAGCATGGCGAGATAACTAATACAAATTCAGATGAGCACTCCGATATCCTTGATAAGTTGCATATGTTAAGTTTTGAGGATGCCGTAAAGATAACTCAGAATCGATTTGTTGTACTCAAAGGACAAGTTGCATCTCTTCATAGGGCACTTATAAACTATATGTTAAGTAAGCAGGTTAAAAATGGTTATCAGGAGTATAATGTTCCATATATTTGTAACTCTGAAAGTTTGACTGGAACTGGTCAACTACCTAAATTTGAAGAAAGATTTATTCAAACTATCAAACGCTAATCTCTATTTAATACCTACTGCAGAGGTTCCTCTAACTAATATATACCGAGATGTGACATTACACTTCAGAAGATCTCCCAATAATGATGACTGCGCACACTCCATGTTTTAGATCAGAGGCCGGTTCTTATGGTCTGGATACAAAAGGATTAATAAGACAACATCAGTTTGAAAAAATTGAATTAGTCCAGCTAGTCCATCCAGATCACTCAGATAAAGCTTTAGATGAAATCACTCTTCATGCCAGGTCTATACTTGATGATCTTGAGCTTCCATATCAAATTGTTGAGCTATGCACTGGGGATTTAGGGTTCTCATCTCAAAAAACCTATGATCTTGAGGTTTGGTTTCCGAGCCAAAAAAAATATAGAGAAGTCTCCTCATGCAGTAATTTCGGTGATTTTCAAGCTAGGCGACTTAATATCAAGTTTAAAGAGGATAAACAAAAGAATTTTGTTCATACTTTGAATGGTTCTGGACTTGCTGTCGGGAGAACTTTAGCAGCATTAGTTGAAAATAATTTTGATGGAAAAAAAATTAATATTCCAAACTGTCTTCATAAATATTTAGATTTTAAGACCATTGAATTGTAATAGTTATTACTTTTCATCTATAATGACGGCTTACGGAGACGTGCCAGAGTGGTTGAATGGGCCGGTCTTGAAAACCGTTAGGGTGTCAAAGCCCTCGTGGGTTCGAATCCCACCGTCTCCTAAAAAGAATTTTGGAATCTAAAAAATACTATAGTTGGGTGTTATATGATTGGGCTAACTCAGCTTATGCAACAATCGTTTTAGCAGGATTTTTTCCGATCATTTATGCAGAGTATTTTGCCTCTTCCATTATCGATTCAGAGCGTACACTATATCTCGGAGTGTCAAATTCTATTGCAAGTATAATATTAATACTTATTGCACCTATATTTGGTCTTCTCTCTGATAAATTCTCCAGTAAAAAAATATTTCTGATTATTTTTGCTCTTTTGAGCATTTTATCAACATCTTTACTGTCAATTATTTCTCAAGATAGCTACGTTATTGCCTCAATATTTTTTTCTATTTCTCTTCTAGGTTTCATGATGTCAAATGTGTTTTATGATTCTATGTTGTTAAATTTTAATTCTCAAAAATATGATTCCATCTCATCTATTGGTTATGCATTGGGTTATTTAGGAGGAGGTCTTGCCTTTGTAATCTCATTACTATTTCTATATTTCCAAAGGACTCTACTTTAGAATTAATATATTCTAAAAAAATTGTCTTTTTGTTTGCAGCTTTGGTGGTTATTATTCATGATACCGCTTTTTTATTTTGGGAAGAAGATAAGCGTATTCCCCATACAACAACTTTATTTGGACACATTCAATGAGATAAAACTAGATAAAACTATATTTTATTTCCTCATTGCTTATTGGATTTATATCGATGGTGTAGACACTGTAATTCGTATGGCCATTAACTATGGATTAACGATTGGATTTGACTCAACTGATTTATTGATAGCACTTTTAGTAACTCAGTTCGTCGCTTTTCCAGGAACACTATTGATTAGCTGGCTCTCATCAATTTATTCTTGTGAGAGAGCTATAGTTGGATGTTTAATAACATACCTTTTAATCTCAGTTTTAGCTTACTATCTTGACACAATTTTAGAATTTTATTTAATTGCATCATTAATTGGGTTAGTACAGGGTGGTATTCAGGCTTTAAGTAGATCATATTTTGCAAGACTTATACCTAATAACAAGCATTCAGAATATTTTGGGATCTATAATATGCTTGGAAAATTTGCTGCTCTCCTGGGACCCCTGTTAGTTGGTTTAATAACCTTTTTAACAAATGACCCTAGGATTGGGATGCTCAGTATCAGTATTTTCTTTATTCTTGGAATTATTCTTTTTGTTCACTCTAAAAAGTAATATCATCTAGCATTGAGAATTATTGTTGGTAGGTTGGCAGAGTGGTCGAATGCGCCACCTTGGAAAGGTGGTTAACGAGTAATCGTTACAAGGGTTCGAATCCCTTACCTACCTAAGACTAGATAGATTTGTCAATAAATAATTATAATACCCATGCAAGTAATGCATGATAATATATAAGACTACTCATGAATCAAACAGAACCGAAACTAACAGATGTTGAAAGAATGAATATAACATCTGCTATTGATTTTTTGGTACCTTATGTTCACTCCATTGTTAAGATATCTTCAGAGGTAGATCTCCCAATAGATGACTTCAAAAAAGAGATAATTGATCTTTACTTTACTATTAATTCTGAAGACAACGGGAGGATAGAGGCATCAGCTAAGCATAATAATTTTGAATTTTCACTGCTTTATACAGGCACACGGAGTTTTGTACTAAAAGTAGACGGTATTAATACTTTCTCTGGTTTTGCTTTTATGGAGACTAATAAAGGCATGAACATACATGATGATCTAAATTCTAATAATGAACACATTAGTAATATTCTAATGAAACAGTTTTTGAAATACTATAAGAGTCCATATTTAGTGACTGATGTTTATAAAAAATTTATTTTAGAAGGTAAAAGTTTTATATGAAAATATCAGTATTAGGAATGGGTTATGTAGGATTATCAAATGCAACTATGCTATCTACGAAGTATGACGTTATTTGTCATGATATAGATGAATCTAAATTAGAATCAATTGAAAAAAGACGATCACCAATTAAAGATAAATTAATATCTGAATTTTCAAGAACAAAAAAATAAAGCTAAAAACAAGTATCAAAATAAATTCTGAGATATCCAATCAGATTTTATTATAATTTCCACTCCAACTAACTTTCAGACATCGACTAATATGTTCGATACCAATTCAATTGATAAAATTTTAAGAAAATTATCTATGATGAAATCAACTTCAATAATTATAATTAAATCAACTTTGCCTGTTGGTTATACAGCTCAGGTTAATAATAGATTTAAGAATCTAAAAATATATTTTTCACCTGAATTTCTTCGAGAAGGACGAGCACTCTATGATAATCTCTTCCCATCAAGGATTATTATTGGCAATAAAGATAAATATTCGTTGAAATTTGTCAATATCGTCAAAAGTGTTGTACAAAAAAGAAATATAAAAACAGTCTATATGCCAAGTACAGAAGCTGAATCAGTTAAACTATTCTCTAACAGTTATCTTGCTGCACGTGTTGCATTTTTTAATGAATTAGATTCTTATTGCCTTGGAAATAAATTAGATCCTAAGTCAATTATTATGGGAGTATCGTCTGACCCAAGGATAGGCGAGGGTTATAATAACCCATCGTTTGGATTTGGCGGTTATTGTTTACCAAAAGATACTAAGCAGCTGCACTCAAGCTTTGGACAGATACCCAATGCACTTTTAAAATCGATTAACATTGTCAAATCTTCAAAGAAAGCAATTTATTGTTAGTGATATCCTGAAGTATAAAGAAAAAAATATCGGCATATATATGTTGGCAATGAAGAAAGATTCAGATAACTTTAGAGAATCAAGTATTATTGATATAATCAGGCTACTTAAGAAAAATGGGAGAAACGTTTTCATACATGAACCCCTTATAAAAGATAAAAAATCTATATTTGGGTGCCCAATAATTAATAACTTTGATTTATTTATTAAGAAAACAAAACTGGTTGTTACAAATAGAGCCTCAAAAAAACTGAATAAAGTTTCAAATAAGGTCTATACACGAGATATTTTTGGAGAAAATTGATGTCTATTAAAATAAATTTTGTCAGGGGTGATGAGATACTAACTACCACAATGAGTGTTGGACGGACGATGCTGGATGCAGCAAAGAAGCTTAAAATTCCAGAGATACCAGCGATATGTAACGGATCATGCAATTGTGGGACTTGTCATGTTCATATAGATCCTGAATGGGTTGATAAAATTGAACCGATGGATCCTGGTTCAATGGAATTATTTATGCTTGAAAGGTCTGACCACTTTGACGAAAAACGAAGTAGGTTATGTTGTCAGATGGATATATATGATGTTTATGAGGGTCTGACTGTTCATTTAGTTGATAACAGACAAGATAAATAATCATGCTTAATCAAAATTATAATGAAAAAGTAGTCATGCATTCGTCATGTTTAGAAGCAATCTCGTCGCCATGCTCGGGTGTCAAGAGGACTTTGCTTGAAAGAAGTGAAGATAGTGAATATGCAGTTTCTACAACATTGGTAGAATTTCAGGCCTGATTCTTTTTTTGATGAGCATATTCACGACTATGGAGAGGAACTTTTGTACTAGAGGGAACTTTTTCTGATGAGTCAGGTGATTATACAGCTGGTACATATATTAGAAATCCTCACAACTCGAAACACAAACCATACAGCAAGGAAGGCTGTAAGCTTTTTGTGAAGTTAAGACAGTTTGATAAAGCAGATAGTAGAAGAGTTGTTATTAATACTGAAAGTAAAACATGGTTGCCTGGTCTAGTAAAAGGGCTCGAAGTTTTACCTCTCCATAACTTTGAACATGAAAACACTGCTCTAGTGAAATGGGATGCCAACACTCAGTTTAATTTGCATCGGCACTATGGTGGCGAGGAAATTTTGTAATTGAAGGAACTTTTATGATGAGCATGGAAGTTATCCGAAAGTATACTTGGATTAGAAGTCCACACATGAGCAGCATGCACCATACACACTTAATGATGGTGCTGTTATATTTGTTAAAACTGGTCATCTACTTAAGAAGATTAATGAATAATAAAATACTTGCTCTTAAATATCGTCCTAAGTTCTTTAATGAGGTTATCGGACAAGATTTTTGTGTTCAATCTTTAGCCAACTCAATCAATTTAAATAAATTGCATAATGCATATCTATTTTCTGGCACCAGGGGTGTTGGTAAAACGACTATAGCAAGGATATTTGCAAAATCCTTATTATGCAAAGAGGTATTTCTGAGACCCATGCGGTAAATGTGAGTCTTGTTTGGCAATAGACAATAATAATAATCTTGATTTGATAGAAATCGATGCCGCATCTAGAACAAAGGTAGAGGATACAAGAACGCTGATGGAAAATGTTCAATATGCTCCGACATCTTCAAGATTCAAGATTTATCTAATAGATGAAGTTCACATGCTTTCAACAAAAAGTTTCAATGCATTACTCAAAACAATTGAGGAACCTCCTGAGCATGTAAAGTTTCTTCTTGCAACTACAGATCCCGATAAACTTCCTGAAACAGTTATATCCAGATGTTTACATTTTAAGCTTGAGTCAATTACAAATGATATTCTATCGAATCACATCAAGCAAACTCTCGAAAAGAGAGTGTTAAATTTGAAGCTGAGGTCCAAATATAATTGCTGAGTCTGCGAGGGGCGCACGAGATTCAATGAGTATTCTTGAACAATGCATCTCATATGGAAATGAAAATCTAACAACTGACAAAATTTCACATCTTCTAGGTATAATCGATGAAAAGGTCATCAATGATATTGTTATACATCTTTTTCACAAACGATTAGATAACATTATAGATATTATGAAAGCTAATGAGATTAATGATTATTCTAAACTACTAGACTGTATAACTGAACGTATATTTCAAATCTCAATTTCTCGTCAAACAAATAAAAACATATATAACTTACCGGAGCTTTTTCTGAAAGACACAATAAAGCTTGAAGATTTACAACTATGGTATTCAATACTCCTTCAGGCTAAAGACGATTTTTATATTGCTTCATCAAAAGCTGATCATCTTGTTATGATTTTTCTCAGAATAATGTTATTTACTGAATATCCGAGCACCGATGATATGAAAGTAATGCCTGAAGAAACGACGAATGTTGATAGGATAAAAAAAAAGGGAAAAACCTTCTAATGATATAAGTAATAAAGGGTTCAATATATCATTTGATTCCTGGGTGGATTTTGTAAATGCGCAAGACTTAAAAGGTCTTATGTTAGATTTGGCACAAAATTCTTTTATTGATATTATGACAGACTCTACAATACTTGTAGTAGATCTCTCGAAAAAAAACACGTACCCAAAAAAATGTGTCGCTGATTTTATTAATCTTTTATGTAAACACTTTAATATTGACGTTGATGTCTCAATAGAATATCGAGAACAAGTTTCGACGATTTATAAAAAATCTGTTGATGAAAATATCAAATCAAAAGAAGATATGTATGATTCAATTAAAGATAACAATATTGTTAAGGATATTGAGGATATATTTGATGCTAAGATAGATAAAGATAACATAAGTAAATTATAAAGGAGAGCAAAATGGGCATGTTCGATAAAATGAAAGAGGCTAAAAATATGTATAGTAATATTAAGAAGGCTCAAAATGAAATAAATAAAATCAAAGTTGAAGGAGTATCTGGTGCAGGTGCAGTAAAGGTAGTGGTTAAGGGTAATCATCAAATTGTAAGTATTTCTATTGATGAGGAAGCATCAAAAGGTAATAAAAAAATACTTGAGGATTATATTGTTGCAGCTTGTAATGATGCAATGAATAAATTAGAAAAAGAAACTAAAGAAAAAATGGGAAGCGTGATGAATTTACCTGGAGGTATGAAGCTTCCATTCTAAGCATAATGATCAAATCCAAATACCTTGAGAATCTTGTTGATGCCTTAACCATCCTTCCAGGAATAGGAAGAAAAAGTGCTCAGCGTATGGCATATGAACTTCTAAATTCTAATCCAGAAAAATCATTGTATCTATCACAAGAATTACAAAATATAGATACTAAAATATCAAAATGTAAAATCTGTGGCCTCTATATGGATTTTGAAGAGGTCGAAAAACAAAGTGAAGATTCATGTCATGTATGCGAAAGGCAAAATCGAGATACATCTATAGTTTGCGTAGTTGGGTCTGCGAGTGACGTTTATAGCATTGATGAAAGCACAAACTATAATGGATACTTTTTTGTCTTGCAGGGTAATCTGTCTCCGATTGATGGTAAAGGACCTTCTGAGATCGGCCTTGATAAACTTGAAAAACATTTAGTTAATAAAAATATCAAAGAATTGATTCTTGCAACTAACACGACAATTGAGGGTGAGGCAACAGCACACTACATAAAAGATATGACCTCAAAAAAAGGCATTAATGTTAGCAGACTCGCATTTGGCTTACCACTTAATGGAGAGATTGGTTTTTTGGACAATGAGACAATTTCACATGCTTTTAATGAAAGGAAGATAATTTAAATTGCGAGTACTTTATCAATTTTAGCAGCGCATATGAAGTCATTTTCTGAGAGTCCGTCAATTGCATAAGTAAAGTACTTCACTCTAGCTGTGTTATACCCAAATGTTATCTCAGGATGATGATCCTCAGAGTGAGAAATAGCTATTATTAAATTTATGAGAGACGATAGTTCATAATGATTTTTTCTAGAATAAGTCCTCTCTATAGACTTTCCATCTTCATTTAATAACCAATCTCTATCAAGCTTTTTAAGATATGATTCCGCTTTTTCTTTCGTGAGAGCATCAAGCCCACCCTCACAAGGCACACATTTTCTTTTGTCAAGTTCAGTCATCTCTCCTCCTTAGATTATTAATCCTCTCTAGTATTGTAGGATGTGAAAAATAGAACATTGCATATAGCTTATTTGGAATCAAGAACGAAAGATTGGATTTATATAGTTTTATTAGGGATGTTACTAAATGTTCCTTGTCAACTTGCTTTGATGCGAAATTATCAGCCTCATACTCATTACTTCGAGACAAAATCGAGAAAAAAGGTTCAATAAAAAAGCTAATCACTTGATAGGTGAAAACAAGTGCAATTAGTTGTGAAGCCTGATTCATAGGTAGATTTAAAAACTCAAGGTAAGATGCATTGTTGATTAAAGATGATAGATAAAACATTCCTATAAATATCACAGCCGTCGAGACTACGAGAGATTTAAAGATATGATTATGTTTATAGTGTCCAATCTCATGCGCTAATACAGCTTTTGTTTCTTTTGGAGACAACAAATCAATGAGTGTATCGTAAAAAACTATTCTCCTGTTATTTTTAAAACCAGTGAAGTATGCATTTGGATGCTTTGTTCTTTTTGATTTATCCATGACATATAAATTATTTATACTAAAATTTGTTTGTTTAGATAAATCACGTATTTCACTCTTTATTACGTCGTCATCTAGATTATCAAATTTATTAAAAATCGGTGAAATATATGTAGGATAAATATATATGCTCAGAATTATAAATATGAACATTGTTGAAGCTAAAAGCAACCACCATATTTCTGTAAAAGATACGAGATAAAAGAATACAGAACTCATGACAGTGATCAATATAAGAGCCATCAATAGTGAAACAAGGTTATCTCTTAAGAAAAGTCTTTTTGATGATGTATTAAATCCATATTTATCCTCTATGACAAATGTTGAGAAATATGAAAGTGGTAACATTGATAGATGAATAACCATAAATACCATTAGTATTATACTAAGGTTGTGAAGATATTCGTTCAGTAAAAAGCTCTCAAGATAAGAATTTATTTCAATTACTAAACCGCCTGATAATAGATATATTATCCATCCAACATAAACGACATTTCTAAGAATAGAGATCTTAAGCTTTTCTATGTTGTATCTTCTAGATTTATATTCCTCATTACTGTTTATCCCAAGCAGATCTATGGATTGTTGATCAATAGGAACAGTTTTAATTGTCTGAATCTGCAAAATATCAAGAGATAATTTTGCTATTAGATAAATTATAATAATTATTAATACTTCACTCATTATTAATGTGGTTTTACTTTATATTACAATTATACTAACCTTAGCTCATGAAAGATAGAAGTAACATGATCTGGATTGATCTAGAAATGACGGGACTCGATACACAAAGAGATTACATAATTGAGATTGCCTCAATTGTTACAGACAAAAACTTGAATATCATTGATGAGGGCCCTAACTTAGTTATAAACCAACCAGATGAGGTTTTAAATTCAATGGATCAATGGAATACTAATCATCATAATAATTAGTGGTTTGACGCAAAAAGTTAGAGAGAGCAGTATAACTGAATCAATTGCTGAAAAACAGGACGATAGAGTTTTCTCTCAAAATATGTTCCAAAAGGTGTAGCACCTTTATGTGGAAATACTATATGCCAAGATAGAAGATTTTTAGCACGATGTATGCCGCAATTAGAATCATTCTGTCATTATAGAAGTATTGATGTGACATCAATACGTGAACTTGGAAAGAGATGGTATTTTTGAGGATATAGATAATTTTCAAAAAAATTCTAATCATAGAGCACTCGATGGACATAAGAGATTCTATTGAAGAATTGCGATACTATAGAAAAAACTATCTTCAAGCTTTAGTAACAAGTTTCATAATAAAATCTTCATCATTATTAATTAGCTTTGTAGCTTGGTTATACTTTTTATCCATGTGAGGGTAATCTTTGTTAAAAATGAAGGCCACGACTTTCTTTTCTTTCTAAAGCCGAAGTAGTGATTATATTTGCTACATCTATAAGATTCCTTAGTTTCTAATAAATCCATATTAATATGAATGTGTATGATAAAACTCATTTATTTCACTATGAATTACACTTAATCGCTCTCTAGCATATGTGAGCATTTTATCAGATCGAAGAATTCCAACATAATTCCACATTATTTTTCTTAACTCTGCCCAATTATGTGATATAAGGATGTTATCATCAGTTGGCATTGACACATAGGTATCGTCCCACAGTGGAAGTTCTCTGCTGTTTGAAACTTTAATATTTTTCATAAAAATTTTCTCACAACACTCCATTGCCATTACTGAGCACTTCCAGTAGTGAATTACTAGCCAGTCGATTTGCGCCATGAAAACCTGTATTGGCAACTTCACCAATCGCAAATAAGATTGCAGCAATCTGTTTCTCCTGAAACGTTTGTCTCTATGCCTCCGCAAGTGTAATGTGCTGCGGGAACCACAGGGATAGCTTCTTTGGTAATATCAATACCAAGTTCAAGACATCTTTGATAGATATTAGGGAATCGTCTCAGAATAAAATCCTTATCTTTGAATGAAATATCTAAATTTACATGATCGAAGTTATTATTTTTCATCTCTGAGTCAATGGCTCTTGCCACTATATCTCTGGGAGCTAATTCCAATCGCTCATCATATTTTTTCATGAAGCAGTTTCCATTTAGATCCTTTAGTTTAGCCCCTTCTCCTCTTAAGGGACTCTGATATAAGAAAACTTTTTTTCTTTTGGATGAAATAAACATGTTGGGTGGAATTGAATGAATTCCATATTACTAATCTCGCAACCGAATCGCCATGCCATAGCTATGCCATCACCTGTTGATGTATTTTGGATTAGTAGTATATTGATAAATCTTACTAGCTCCTCCAGTTGCCAGGATTACAATATTCGCCTTAATTGAAATTACATTATTATTTCTTTTATCATATGCATACACCCTCACAATAGTTCTTCTTTTGCCAATCATATCAATCACCATTATGTTTTCTTTAATGATGATATTTTTTTCTTCTGGCTTCTCTTAAGAGAGAACTATGTATCTCTTCGCCTGTATTATCATTATGATAAATAATTCTTCTGTGGGAGTGGCCTCCCTCTAAGGTTTGATCTAACCTTTCCCTTTTTTATTAAAATTAACACCGTAGTTTAGCAATAGTTCAATGCTATCTTTCCCTTGTTTAATAATTTGTTGAACAGATTTTGTTTACAGATTTCATGACCATTATTTATTGTATCTTTTATATGGTTATTAATATTATCTTTAGTATCAATTACTGCTGCTATGCCTCCTTGAGCCCAAGCTGTTGAGCAATCGTTGAGTGAGATTTGCTTAAATTGTAACTGAATATCTCTCAGATAATTTAATTGCAGCAAGTAGCCCGGAAATACCTGTTCCAACTATTAAAACTTCAGTATTAAACCTTTCAGACATATACTATAAAGTATCATATTGCATAGTGACAACAAATATGAATATTGAAGATGACGAGCAAATAATTGAGAATTGTATATCAGGTGATACAGATTCGTTTAGGTATCTTGTTGACAAGTATCAACCTAGAATAATAAATGCTGCTACAAGTACACAAAAAACCTTGATGATGCAGAAGATGTTGCCCAAGAAGTTTTCTTAAAAGCCTACTCAAATCTTGATAAATTTAAATTTGATAGCAAATTTTACTCTTGGATATATAGAATCGCCATCAATACTAGTCTAAATTACATAAACTCTAAAGAAAAAAGACAAGAAAAAGAAACTATTTCCGAGGAATCTTGTCAAATAAATGATAATACAGCATCAAGTAATCCTAAAGATTACTATGAGCTTACAGAATTAGTAGACAAAGTGCAGCCATTGATTAATAAGTTGCCTGATGATCTAAAAATATTAATAGAATTATATGAAATCAATGATAATACGTATGAAGAAATATCGAAAAAACTATCAATGCCTATTGGGACTGTTCGTTCTAGGTTACACAGAGCAAGGAATATGTTAATCTCTGGCTTTAAGAGTATAAATGATGAATGAAAACTATAGAATATTTGGAAAAATAATAAGCGTTTTAAATAAGGACTATCCTCCCAGAGTCTCTAAGAAATTTACTGACAGAGTCATGTCAGAGATCAACAAAAATAAAATAAATTTTAGTAAGCAAACGTCTAATAATTATCTTAATGTTGCCGCATCTGTGTATTTGCTGTAATTACCTCCTTTGTTCTTGTGAACTATAATCCGGATAATTCAAATTTAGTCTCTAGCGAATCGACTGTACCAGAGCCAGTTGGGGACAATATAATACAAAAAGTCATAGAAAAAGATCCATGTTATGACGATAATGATACGATTAATAAAAAAGATGCGTGTGATTAATAAAAATATTCTTATAAGCTTATGTCTCTCTTGTATGTTTTTAATAAATGATGCGATGCTGCATCATATCCAGATTTTACAAACATAGTTGAAGAGAACATGCCGGCTGTGGTGATTGTGAATGCAACCAGAACTGTGTCTAGCTCGAATGGACAAAACCAATTCCAGACACCGCCTGGCATGCCTGACGAATTCAACGATCTATTCAAAAAATTCTTTGACGAAAACCAAAGAAGCCCTGAAAGAAGAGCTCCAAGCTCAGGCTCAGGTTTCATATTATCAACTGACGGCTATATTATGACCAATCACCATGTTGTTAATGGAGCTAGTAAAATACTTATTTTAACCAACGATAAATCATCTTACGAAGCAAAGTTAATCGGATCAGATAAGAGAAGTGATCTAGCACTACTTAAGATAGATGCAGATAATCTTCCAACTGTAAAAATTGCTTCTGGAGATAATGTAAAATTAGGAGAGTGGGTCCTAGCGATTGGATCACCTTTTGGCTTTAATCAGACTGTAACAGCAGGTATCGTAAGTGGCAAACAGAGAAAGTTGGCAGGCGATAATTATGTTCCATATATTCAAACAGACGTGGCTATTAATCCAGGTAACTCTGGTGGACCATTATTCAACCTATCTGGAGAGGTAATCGGCGTGAATGCACAAATTTATAGCCGAACGGGTGGATTTATGGGAGTGTCTTTCGCAATCCCATCAGATACTGTGAATGATGTTTATTACCAGTTAAAAACGAAAGGCAAAGTTAGTCGTGGTTGGCTTGGAGTTTATATACAAGAAATTGACGATAAGTTAGCTAAAAGTTTTGGTATGAAGAAATCAAAAGGGGCTCTCGTAAGTAAAGTTTTACCTAATAGCCCAGCTGAGAAAGCAAAAATTCAGCAGGGAGACGTCATTTTAAAATTTAATAATCAGCCAATTTCAAAATCTACTGATTTACCTCTTATTGTAGGTCAGTCTAAAGTTGGTAGTACCTTTAAGGTTCAGATTATGCGCAATAAGATGATGATGAACTTATCTGTAAAACTGGAAGAATTACCAGCTGAGGATAAGATCGCATCACTTGAGACAGATACAAAGAAAATAATTTCTAACGCAATCTCTGGTATTACAGTAAGGAATCTTAGCATTGAGGATAAAAAAAATTATAAGATCTCAAATGGTGTCTTGGTAACGAATATCAATGAGGGTATAAACAACAATTATGACCTTAAACTGAACGACATTATTACAAAGATCAACAACAAAGTTATCAATAACTCAAATGATTTCTCAAAGATTATGAATTCTGCAAAGAATAACACATATGTAAATTTACTGGTATACAGGCAGACTACACCACTATTTATTGCTCTTAAAATCTCTAAATAATTTGATGTTTTAGATCTCTAAGATATTATAGGTCAATAATGAATATTAGGAATATTGCTATTGTTGCTCATATCGATCATGGTAAATCGACTCTTGCCGATCGTCTAATTGAGAAATATGGAGATATTAGCTCCAGGAATATGAAAGAGCAAGTTCTAGACTCTATGGATCTAGAAAGAGAGAGAGGCATTACAATAAAAGCTCAGACGGTGAGTCTTAAGGTTGATTACAATAAACAAAAATATAATATTAATATTATAGACACACCAGGTCATGTTGATTTCTCATATGAAGTTTCAAGATCTTTATCCGCATGCGATGGAGTTTTATTGCTAGTAGACGCTACTCAAGGATTAGAGGCTCAGACTATAGCGCATTATAACGTCGCAAGTGAATTAGGCTTAAAAATTATACCAGTTATAAACAAGATTGATTTACCTTCGGCAAATACTGATTCAGTTTCGAGTGATTTATCAGAGTTACTCCATATAGATAAAAAAGAAATACTAAAGGTAAGTGCAAAATCTGGCATGGGAGTAGACAATCTAATTAAGAGAATAATTATTGATATTCCTGAGCCAAAAGGTAATTTAACAAATTCTCTAAAAGCTTTCATTATTGATTCTTGGTTTGACAACTATCTTGGCATAGTTGTCTTAATTAAGGTCGTAGACGGATCTATTGAATTAAAAAATAAGATAAAAGTTTTATCTAATAAAAGGGAGTTTATTGTTGATAAACTCGGAACTTTTAATCCTGAAATGACTAATCTTTCAACTCTAAGCTCTGGTATGGTTGGTTTTATGATCGCGTCGATTAAAACTCTTGATTCAGCTCCTGTCGGTGACACGATAGTATTAGCTAAAGATGAAAATGCATTACCTTTAGCAGGATTTAAAAAAATACAGCCAAGAGTCTATTCTGGGTTCTATCCTGTCGATTCAAATGACTATCAAGAATCAAAAAAAGCATTAGACAAATTATCTCTTAATGACAATTCCTTTACTTATGAACCAGAGAGCTCTCAATCTTTAGGACATGGATTTCGTTGTGGATTTCTAGGCTTACTTCATATGGAGATAATAAGAGAGCGAGTCCAGCGAGAGTATAATCTTGAATTCCTTATGACTGTTCCCTCAGTTACTTATAGAATAGAAGATAAAAAAGGACAAAAGCTAGATATCAGAAAACCAAGCGATCTACCTGATGATAATAGTCTCAAATGTTATTACGAACCCATCGCACTGATATCTATTGTAACACCCTCTCAATATCTTGGATCAGTAATTGAACTATGTACATCAAAAAGAGGTGCACAACAGGACTTGATATATCGTTCAAATATGGTTGAGATACGCTATGAAATTCCTTTATCTGAGATAATATATGACTTTTTCGACACTCTTAAATCTGCATCAAAAGGCTACGCATCCTATGACTACGATATAATTGACTATCGAGAAAGTAAAATGTTGAGACTTGATATACATGTAAATAAAAAAAAGGTGGATGCTTTGTCACAAATACTGCATAAAGATAATGCTTATAAAAGGTCAAAAGAATTAATAGAAAACCTAAAAAAATTGATTCCAAGACAGAACTTTGAGATCACAATACAAGGATGTGTTGGATCAAAAGTCCTCTCTTCAACATCGATCAGAGGATATCGAAAAGATGTTACTGCTAAGCTCTACGGGGGTGATGTAACACGAAAAATGAAACTTCTCAAAAAACAAAAAGAAGGTAAGAAAAAAATGAAGAAGATAGGTAATGTAGAAATTCCAAGAGAAGCATTTTATAAATTTTTATCCACTTCTGATTAGTTCTATGGATTTCACACTCATACTTGTAATAGCAACACTAATTACTGGCATATTTAGTATAGTCAGTATCAATAACTCAATTCTCAGAAATATTAGAGAATTCTCAAGTTCTGTTTTTCCGATTTTATTGGTCGTATTAATAATAAGATCATTTTTTATAGAGCCATACAAAATACCATCTGGTTCTATGATCCCAACATTAATGATAGGTGATTTTATATTAGTTGATAAAAATATTTACGGATATAAACTTCCGCTTACTGATATAACTTTAATTGATAACGAGGATCCTCAGAGGGGTGATGTAGTTGTGTTTAAATATCCAGAAAATAAAAAAATTAATTACATCAAGAGGGTAGTTGGCCTGCCTGGTGACAGGATAATCTATAAAAATAAACGTCTTTTTATCAATGACACTGAATACTCCCATACTCAAATTGATCATAATTTTGATCCTGTAGAGATAGCTGATGGACAGGTTTTCATAGAGAATAATTCATCTAAAGAGTATCTTATTCTTAATCAATCTAGCCCACCTTTTAATTTTGAATATCAGGTTCCAGATGAAACTTATTTCGTATTAGGAGATAACCGTGATAACTCAAATGATAGTAGATATTGGGGACCTGTTCCAAGAGAAAATTTAGTTGGTAAAGCATTCTACATTTGGATGTTTTGGAATTTTGATAGTTATTATAGTTTATCTGATAGAGTAGGTAATAAAATTGAATAAAGATTTAGTAAATAATATTATAAACTCTGTAAATAAATCCTTTAATTATAAGATCAATAATATTAACTACTTCATAACTGCATTTACTCACAAAAGTATGTCTTCATCAAACAATTATGAAAGGCTTGAGATTTTAGGTGACGCTGTTTTGCAGTTATTTATAACTGAAATGCTGTTTATTAAGTATCCATATATTAGTGAGGGAGATATAACTATAATGCGACAAAAATTAGTAAATACTGAATGTTTAGAAAAAATTTATCTCTCCTTAGATTTAAAAGAGCCTATAAATAAGATCAATAATAACTTAGATGGGAGAAGAATATCTTCAGATATCTTAGAATCTGTTTTAGGGGCTATATATCTCGACAGTGACACTCAGACTGTAAAGAATATTATCAATACAATATTTCAACCCCTTGTATCTGACAGCTTACTAAAAAAGGATTCAAAATCACAGTTACAAGAGTACTTGCATCGTGAGAAAATTCCACTTCCGACTTATACATCCTGCAAATCATCAAAAAAATCTTTCAAATATTTAGTGTCATGTAAAATCCCTCAACTGAACATCAATGAGCAAATGCATTCTAATAAAATAAAAACATCAGAACAGATTCTTGCTCAAACTATTCTAAATAAGATCAATGAAAAAAGTTAAGTTATTAATTTTAGGTAAAAGTAATGTCGGAAAATCTTCATTAATCAATCATTTGACACAAAATCACATATCTCTTGTGTCAAATAAAATACATGCAACGCGACTTTCTACTTTCTATGACTTTAAATTAAAAGATTTTTTAATACAATTTATCGATACGCCGGGAATCTCTATCACAGATAATAATCTTTTAGCAAAAGCTATGAAAAGTAATGCTCAAAAGCATTTTACTAATTGCGATCTCATAATACTATTGACGCAGCTACAAGACTCCTATGATTATGAATCGGCAATAATGGAAGATATATACTCTCAAATAAGCCATATATAATATGTGTCAATAAAATTGATCAAAAGCAAAATAATAAATATACGACTCTTTTAGAGCAAGAATTGAATACTAAAGACTACTCTATGATATCAATAAAAGAAAATATCGGAATAAATCTACTTATTAATGACATTTTATCTAAAATTGAAAATATAAATAATTTTACGAAATATAAAATTGATAAAAAAAATGATCTTTATATTATACAGGAGTTAATACGAGAATCTTTGATTAATACTACGAATGAGGAGGTACCTTACGAATCAGCTGTCCGGATCATATCATATGATAAACAGAAAAATACTGATCAAATAAATGCAGAAATAATAGTCACAAAGGAGAATCATAAAAAAATTATTATTGGAAAGAATGGCAAAATGATCAAAGCAATAGGTATCAAAGCAAGAAAGAATATTGAATCACTTCTAAATAAGAGAATCAATCTATCTCTATTTGTACTTGTAAAAGAAAACTGGAAAAATAATCAAGATTTACTTAAAGATTTTGGATATATAGATTGAATGTACAATACTCATAACGGCTTCTTAATTCATACAAGAGATTACAGAGAGACTAGTAGTATTTTAAATATCTTCACTAGTGAAGGAGGTATTGAATCACTCATATTCAAAGGAAAGCACACTAACAAAGATCGCTTTAAATTTTCAATTTTTAATGAATATAGTTTTACATTCAATGAAAAATACTCACTACCATACCTAACTAAATTTGAGCTGCTAAACCAGTATGTCTTTGACAAAAAATATTATCTCCTTGGTTTATATGTAAACGAGTTGCTGTATAAAACTCTTAAAGATGGATATGATTTTGATAAGGTTTACCTACATTATAAAGAGTTTTTAATAAACTTATCAGACACCAATGATAGCTTAGGAAGGCTAGCTTTATTATTTGAAAAGAATCTTCTTCAAGATTTAGGTTATGAGATCTCTCTTTCTGAGAATGAGACTCTCATAAATGATAAATATTACTATTATGACTATAATGAGGGATTTAAATTAGACCTATCATTAGAAACTAGAAGCTCTATTCTTGGATCTGATTTACAGTCTTTTTTTATAAATACTCTTACGTCTGAAAAAACTATATCGAATATAAGATCTATAATTAGAAAAATTTTTATACAAATATACCCTGATATATATTTACTTGGCGATAAACTATTTTAATAAGCCTTTATTGATATAAAATTTATCATTATCATATGTTAAAATAAAAAAATTATTGTACCAATCGCCTAAAACATATCTAATAACTTCATTATGCCGATGAATGTTGGGTCTATGAGTATGCCCGTGAATGATCACATCTGGTTTATATTTTTGGATTATATTCATGACCTCGGTATTATTTACATCCATAATTTCCTCTCCCTTTAATCTATTTGCCTCTATACTTTTCTCTCTTAAGTTGTTTGCTATGGTCAATCTTTCTTCAAGAGATTTAGATAGCATCTCTTTTTGCCAGGCGCTAGATCGTACCATTGATCTAAAATTTTGATATTCATGATCATCAGTGCATAAAGTATCACCATGCAGGAGTAATATTTTCAGATTATCTATTTCTATAACTGTTGGGTCATCCAATAAATTAATTTTTAGGTCTTTACATATACTTTTTGTAACCAGAAAATCTCTGTTTCCATGCATATACCAAATATTAATTTTTTCCCCAAGATCAGTGATTGCATCTCGAACTTCTCCGAGTCCATCCATAGGATCATCGTCACCTACCCAATACTCAAATAAATCTCCAAGAATATATAGATCCGTGACGCTATTATCTAAATGATTAAGATATTCAATGAAATATTTATTTATATGAGGTCTTGATTTATCAAGATGTAAGTCAGAAATGAAATTTATTGCCATAAATTTTATTCAATTACTTCCACGCTGTTTATGACTACATTTTCTATTGGAACATCTGAGTGCCCAGCATTATTACCTGTCGCCACGACTCCAATCTGTTCTACTATTTCAATACCTTCAGTGACTTGTCCAAAGACACAATATCCATATCCATCTGCAGCATTTGCTTTATCGAGAAATTCATTATCTCTTAAATTAATAAAAAATTGTGAAGTCGCTGAATTAGGGCTGCTTGTTCTAGCCATAGCAATAGTGCCTTTTTTATTGCTAATATTATTGCTTGATTCGTTGATTATTGGATCAAAAGTATCAATCTGCGACATGTCTGGCAAATGACCTCCACCTTGTATCATAAAGTTAGGGATCACTCTATGAAATATTGTGCCATTCAGTTTACCCTCTTTGGTGTATTTGAGAAAGTTGGCTACTGTTTCGGGTGCTTTATCTGCATATAGTTCAAGGGTTATGTCACCCATGTTTGTTGAAAGCTTAATCAATTTGGTCTCCTTTGAAGTATTATTATCATGTATAATGTCACTAAATGAGCTCGTAGTTATGAAAACTAATAAAAAAAGTATGTATTTAACTTTACTAATTCCGAACATTCAAGACAATAATACATTAAATGAATTTATACATCTACAACACCTTAACAAATAAAAAAGAGCAATTCGTGCCTCATAATCATGGTGAAGTAAATATGTATGTCTGTGGCCCAACTGTATACAGTGAACCACACATTGGTAATGCAAGGGCAGCTTTGGTAGGCGATTTGTTTTTTCGTATACTCAGTGAGCTATTCGATAATGTAACATACATTAGAAACCTCACTGATGTTGATGATAAAATTATTATTGAGTCAGACAAGCTCGGCGTGGATATAAATACACTTACAGAAGACATCACAAGAGTCTATCAAGCTAATATGTTGAAGCTAAATATGTTAAAACCAACACATGAACCAAAAGTTACTGAAAATATAGATAACATAATCGATACTATTCAAAAAATATTAAACAATAAGTCTGCATATGTTGCTGACAGTCATGTTGTTTTTGATATGGAATCTTTTAGCCAGTATGGTTCTCTATCAAATAAAAAATCTGAAGATCTAATAGATGGAGCAAGAATCAAACCCGAGCCATATAAGAGAAATCCAAAAGATTTTGTATTATGGAAACCCTCATCCCATAAGTCTTGTGGATGGGATAGTCCTTGGGGATATGGCAGACCCGGGTGGCACATTGAGTGCACTAGTATGATTAAAAGCATTATAGGTAATGATGCAACTCTGGATATTCATGGCGGAGGAAATGATCTGATATTTCCACATCATGAAAATGAAATTGCTCAAGGATCATGCTGCTCTTCATCAGATTATTGTAATTATTGGTTTCATAATGGGATCGTATTAGTGGATAAGAAAAAAATGTCGAAATCATTGGGCAATGTCATATCAGTTTCAGATATCCTTGAGAAGGAAAATCCAATTATAGTTAGAATTGCTTTGATGAGCGCACATTACAGACAGCCTTTGAATTGGACACAAGATACGATGAATAACTCACGCAACATCTACGAAAAGATAATCTCTTCTCTTGATATTGAATCATCTACAACAACTGAGAGAGACGATAAATTTATTGATTTTCTTGTGAGATTTGAATACACCTAATGCACTACAGTATATTAGTAAGCAGGCACGAGACGCTAAGAAAGACCGTAAGTTTATTGCCAAAACTAAGATATAATTGTGATCTTTTAGGCATTAAATCCAACAAAAATATTATAGATAAGTCTCTGGTTGAAAAGAATTGAATCCTTATCTTCTCAGGAAGCTGCTAAAAAAAATAAAGATTATATCGAGGCAGATCGATTAAGAGATGTGCTTTCAGATATGGACGTTGCTCTTAATGATGGTTCCGATGGAGTTTCCTGAAAATTAAACACTAGATATATTTAATATATATCTAGTATAGGTATAATATCCACAAAACGGGGTGTAGCGCAGCTTGGTAGCGCGGCTGGTTTGGGACCAGTAGGTCGTAGGTTCGAATCCTATCACCCCGAAATATGCGCCTGTAGCTCAGTTGGATTAGAGTATATCGCTACGAACGATAGGGTCGGAGGTTCGAGTCCTTCCAGGCGCGTATGTTATAATAGAAATATGGTGGGTGTAGCTCAGTGGTAGAGCCCTGGTTTGTGGTACCGGTTGTCGTGGGTTCGAATCCCATCATCCACCCAGTAAATTTGCGAGAGTGGCGGAATTGGTAGACGCGCTGGTTTTAGGTACCAGTACCTTTGGTGTGAGAGTTCGAGTCTCTCCTCTCGTAAACTATAAAATATTGAACTATGGCAAAAAAATATCATAAAGAATTCAAACAGAAGCTAGATGAGAAGAATAAGATAGATTGGACGAGTGAGCCAAGACATGAGAATAAATACAAAACAAACTTAGAAGCTAAACGTAAATATTTTAAAAATATCCCCCACCAATTTCTGGATGATGACATGATAAAAAAATGTGATAGATCTATGACATATGCGCATTAAAATTGGTCCAAAAACTTTGTTCTTTGAGGCTACACTAATCCTTCAAGAATTCTCAGATGATGAAGATGAGACATTAACTACATGGGAATATTTACTCTACAACAGAAAATCAGAGATCTATGATGATTCAAAATTTTTTTCAGATTCACACAAAGCTTTGCCATATTTTATTGATAAAATAAAAGATATGGTTGATAATTGAGCACTCATGGCAGAAGTAAAAAATATTAAAGATTCGACTTCAGAGTATACAGTATCCGTTGAAGTTACAGCTAGTGAATATGAAAAACAATTTGATGATGAGATATCAAAAATTGCGAGAACTGTAAAGTTAGATGGCTTTCGCCAAGGAAAAGTTCCTCATAGTGTAATCAAAAAAAATTTGAGAGCCAGTGTCATCAAAAAGTATTTCTTATCTAATAGACTATCATTCGCATAAAATTAGCTCAGAAAAAATTGATCTTGTTGATAGCCCATCAGCAAAACTTTTAGATACACCATCAAAAGAGAAGAATCTTTCATTTGAAGTTACTTACAACATTATGCCAGACATCGACCTAGCTTTAATAGACAAAATAAACCTTGAAGTACCTAGTGTTGAGATTAATGCCAAAGATATTGACAAAGTTATTGATAATATACGTAAACAAAATTCTGAATGGTCTGATTCAAGTAAAGAGGCAGCTGATGGTAATAAAGTCGTGGTTGATTATGAGGGCAAAATTAATGGTAAGGAATTTAAAAATAACAAACAGAGCGATTTTAGCTTGTGATAAACGATACTATTAAAGGTGATCCTGCTACGGTCTCACTTTTTAAAGAGTTTTCAATCAAGTGTATCGGCAAGAATGTTAACGATACAGTTGAGGTTGTTAATAAAATGCCTAGTGATTTTCCTGATAAGGAGCTAGCAGGTAAGACCGTCATTTACAGTATAAAAATTAAAAAGATATTGATAGGTAAACTTCCAGATCTTAACAAAGACTTTTTTTCAAACTTGGGAATTTCAACTGAAGATGAATCAGTATTTAGAGATAGCGTTAAAACTCATATGAATTTTGAATTAAAGGATAAATTAGTTTCAAAAAAATATAGTCTAG
>BOXR01000004.1 GCA_019651095.1 Ectothiorhodospiraceae bacterium
ATATTGCCTCTAGTAACGACGAGGAACACCATGTGTGTCTGACCCTGGATTCTATCTATTATCTAATCTTGATGAAGGAATTAATATAACCCCAATTCCTGGTGCATCTTCAATAACCTGCGCATTATCGATCTCTAAAATTCCATGAACGGGTTTATCTTTCTTGGGTTTCTTCCCAAGAAAGAAAATGATCGAAAAATAAATTATTGCAAGTATCCTCAACAGAATTACCTTATGCTTATTTGAGAGAAATATCGACTATTGGATTTGTTGAGGACATTTGTTTGGTCTTTGGAGAAGATACAATGGTTAGCTTGTTCCGTGAAATGACAAAAATCTACGAGACAGTAACTCATAAGAGAGTTATTGAACACATATTTGATTTGAAAAAAAAATACACCAAAAGGTGAGTTTGTTGTTATTGTCGCCCAAATCATCGCGCGGTACAGAAAACCATATATTTCAATTATAAAGAGTTGGATTCTAGAAAATTTTCTAATAAAGATATTATTGAACTTATAAAGCTATTTCAACAGATTCAAAAAAAGAAATATATAAAACTGTATTATCTATTAGACAAGGCGAGTAGTTTTATCGTATCATTTAGTTTTAGTGAAACTTACTAAAATAATAAAAGATGACTCATTTCGAGGCATCTTTTTTATTTAAATACAAGGACTCTTAATTGAAATCAGCAGCTATAGTAATCGACGATGGAACAATAATACCAGCTAAATCTATTGGGAGTGATGAAATAAACGTTGGAGAAATAGTCTTCAATACATCAATGACAGGCTACAAGAAATCATAACTGATCCATCATATGATAGACAAATCATTACTTTACAAATCCTCATATCGGTAATACTGGGATAAATATTGATGATTATGAGTCCAATGAGCATGGGTGTTCCGGCATTATTATGAGAAATCATCCTACACATGATAGTAGTTGGAGAAAACAGCATAGTTTAATAGAGTTTTTACTAGATAAATCTATTCCAGCTTTGTGCTCAGTTGACACTAGATATCTGACATCACTTCTAAGAAAAAAAGGCTCTCTTAACGGATGCCTTGTACCGGATATTAAAAAATTAGATGATGCTAAATTAGAATTGTCAAAATTTTCTGGACTCAATGGACTAGATCTAGCAAAAAAAGTTTCAACAAAAAAAATATATACTTGGAAAAGGGGACTCATGCATTAATAAGTAGCTCATCACAAAAAAGTACCAGAAGATTTAATGTTTATGCTTATGACTTTGGAATCAAGAAAAATATTCTAAACTTTTATATGATCTTGGATGTGACATAACAGTTATTCCTGCGGACTATCCTTTCACTGAACTTCAAACAAAAAAGCCTGATGGTGTATTCTTGTCTAATGGGCCTGGAGATCCATCAGCATGCAACTATGCAATAGATAATATTAGAGAATTAATTTCACACAAAATACCAGTATTTGGGATTTGCTTGGGATTTCAACTACTGTGTTTAGCAAGTGACGCCAAAACTTATAAGATGAAATTTGGTCATCATGGCGCTAATCATCCAGTGATTGATGTTGAAACACAAAAGGTATCCATAACTAGTCAAAATCATGGTTTTGCTGTTGATTCAACATCACTTAATAAAAATCATAAAATAACACATAAGTCATTATTCGATGATTCCTTGCAAGGAGTTGAGCTTGTTGAATCACCAGCATATGGTTTTCAAGGCCATCCTGAGGCAAGCCCTGGACCGCAAGATATATATTATCTTTTTGAAAAATTTATTAACTTTATGTCTAGTAATAATGCCTAAGAATAATGACTATAAGCAGCATTCTCGTGATAGGAGCTGGACCAATTATTATCGGTCAAGCATGTGAATTTGATTACTCTGGTGTTCAAGCATGCAAGGCATTAAAGGAAGAGGGCATTAAAACGATTCTAGTAAATTCAAATCCAGCAACCATCATGACTGATCCTGAAATGGCTGACAAAATTTACATAGAGCCTATACATTGGAGAAATATAGAAAAGATCATAGCAATCGAAAAACCTGATGCAATTCTTCCAACGATGGGAGGTCAAACTGCATTGAATACAACTCTAGACCTTAATAGACACAAGATTCTTCAGAAATATGGCGTCAAAATCATTGGGGCAAGTGTCAACTCAATTGATATGGCTGAAGACAGAGAACTGTTTAAAAAAGCAATGGAGGATATTGGCCTATTAACACCAAGGGCTCAAGTTGCAAAAGATTTTGATAAAGCATTGGTTATTCAGAAAGATATTGGTTACCCCATAATTATTAGACCTTCATTTACATTGGGTGGATCAGGTGGCGGAATAGCTTACAACAAGCAGGATTTCGAAAAAATAGTCAAAAGAGGGTTAGACTTATCTCCTACAAATGAAGTGCTGTTAGAGGAGTCAGTGATTGGTTGGAAAGAATTTGAAATGGAAGTGGTAAGGGATAAAAATGATAATTGTATTATTGTTTGTTCGATTGAAAACTTTGATGCAATGGGTGTTCACACAGGAGATTCTATCACAGTAGCCCCCGCTCAAACTCTTACTGATAAGGAATATCAAAATCTGAGGAATCAATCAATACAAGTGCTCAGAAAAATTGGTGTTGATACTGGAGGTTCTAATGTTCAGTTTGCTGTAAATCCTCAAGATGGGAAAATTTATGTCATTGAGATGAACCCAAGAGTATCTAGGTCATCTGCTCTAGCATCAAAAGCAACAGGATTTCCAATTGCTAAAGTTGCAGCCAAACTAGCAATTGGATACACACTTGATGAATTGAGAAATGACATAACAGGCGGTATTATTCCATCTTCATTCGAACCAAGTATTGATTATGTCGTAACAAAAATACCTAGATTCGCATTTGAGAAATTCAAAGAAGCTGATCCACATTTAACAACACAAATGAAATCTGTTGGTGAAGTAATGGCAATTGGAGGTAGTTTTAAAGAATCTCTTCAAAAGGCTTTAAGAGGTCTTGAGATAGGAATTGATGGTTCTATCAGAAATACAATTTGAAGATTCGCTATCATCAAAGGAGATACGTGATTTGATTTTTAAAGAGATATCAACTCCATCCTCTAACAGAATTCTTTATATCGCTCAGGCATTTAGAGTAGGTATGTCTATTGATGAGGTTTTTAATTTATGTTTTATTGATAGATGGTTTTTATTGCAGATTAAAGAAATTGTTGATTCTGAAATAAATCTTAAGAATAAATCACTTAGAATCAATATCAGAAGCTTGAGGATCTTAAGTCGATGGCTTTTCTGATAAAAGATTAGCAAATATTTTAGCTACACGAGAGTGAAGTAGAGACTTAGAGGCGAAGAATGTCTATTAACCAGTTTTTAAAAGAATAGATACTGTGCAGCTGAGTTTGAATCCTCCACAGCCTATATGTACTCTACGTATTCAGATTTTTGTGAATCCCATCCTACAAAAAATAAAAAGGTAGTCATTCTTGGTGGTGGTCCTAATAGAATTGGGCAAGGTATCGAATTTGATTACTGTTGTGTCCATGCATCAATGGCACTTAGAGATGCTGGCTATGAAACAATAATGATTAATTGTAATCCAGAGACCGTCTCAACTGACTATGACACTTCAGATCGCCTGTATTTTGAGCCACTTACAGTTGAAGATGTATTGTCTGTTATAGATATTGAAAAACCATGGGGAGTAATAGTTCAATATGGAGGACAAACACCTCTTAAGCTTGCCAGTGAGCTTGAAGAATGTGGTGTTAATATAATCGGTACATCCCCTGATTCTATTGATCTAGCAGAGGATAGAGAGAGATTTAAAGTTTTAATAGAGTCGCTCTCTCTTAAACAACCTTTAAATAAAACTGTCACTACAGTCCAAGAGGCAAAAGAATCTGCTGAGGGTATCGGCTATCCTATTGTTGTAAGACCCTCATATGTTTTAGGAGGGAGAGCAATGGAAATTGTCACTAATACATCTGATCTTGAAAAATATATGAAGGAGGCTGTAGATGTGTCGGATGACTCACCAATCCTTTTAGATAAGTTTTTAAATGATGCAATTGAAGTGGATATTGATTTACTCTGTGATGGAGAAGAGGTTTATGTTGCTGGAATAATGGAGCATATTGAAGAGGCAGGAATTCACTCAGGTGATTCAGGATGTTCGCTTCCACCATATACGCTAAGTGATGAAATAGTAGATGAACTTAAAGAACAAGCCTCTAGACTAGCTATCGCTTTGAGAGTGATCGGATTAATGAACGCACAGTTTGCGATTAAAGATAATGAAATATTTCTTTTAGAGGCAAATCCAAGGGCATCAAGAACAGCTCCATTTGTCTCAAAAGCTGTAGGGATACAATTAGCCAAACTTGGAGCATTGGTTATGTCTGGTAAAAAAATTAAAGATTTAGATTTACCAAATAGGTCTAGTAACAAAGCCTACTTTTCTGTAAAAGAAGCAGTCTTTCCGTTTTCTAAATTTCCTGAAGTAGATGTTTTACTTGGACCAGAGATGAAATCAACTGGTGAGGTAATGGGATTTGGAAAAACTTTTGGAGAGGCATACTTTAAGGCTCAAAGAGCAGCTGGAGTAATTTTACCAAAAGAAGGTAATGTCTTTATAAGTGTGAGAGACCATGACAAAGAACCAATTTGTGAAGTTGCATCAGAATTAATAGATATGGGTTTTAAAATTTATGCAACATCAGGTACATTCTTTTATCTAGCAGATGCAGGGATTGTTTGTTCAAAAATAAATAAAGTAAAAGACGGTCATCCACACATTGTAGATATGATAAAAAATAATGAGGTTCATTTAATTATTAACACCACCGAGGGAGCTAGATCTATTAAAGATTCTTTTTCAATTCGGAAAGAGGCTCAAAATCATAAAATATCACTAACAACTACAGTTTCTGGAGCAAAGGCCTTCTGCAAAGCTATAAAATTTATCGATGACTTTGGGGCACAAGATTTAAAGCAAAGGCACGAATCAATCTTATAAAGTTCGAGAATTAAAAACTTCTTCATTTATTTTATTCTCACTTGATGCAATGATACAACTAATGCAAAGATCACCGCTAACATTTACAGATGTTCTCATCATGTCTAGAAGCCTGTCTACACCCAGTAAAAGCGTAATTCCCTCTAGCGGTATACCTATCTGAGTAAATATAACAGTTAGCATAATGATACCTGCGCTTGGAATTCCCGCTGTACCTATTGAGGCAATCGTTGCTGTAATAACAATCGTAATTATTTCATTTATTCCAAGATCAATTCCATAAAGACTAGCCAAGAAGAAAGTAGCACATCCTTGCATGATAGCAGTACCATCCATATTAATTGTTGCTCCCAGAGGAACCGTGAAAGTACCTATCGACTTATCTATTCCATACTTTTCCTCAGCAGCCTTTAGTGTAAATGGTATTGATGCGCTACTGCTCGACGTACTAAAAGTAAAAATAACTACATCTTTTAAGTTTTGAAAAAACTTAACTGGATTTAAGGCGGTAAAAAGTTTGATTAAGATTGAAAAAGTAAATAAGAAATGAAATAAGAGCACAAAAACAACAGTAAAAAAGTATCCCGCTAATGACATTATAGTTTCTATACCTTGTGTTGAAAAAGTTTTTGCTAGAATGCAGAATACCGCTATTGGTGTGAATGATATTATTAATTTTACAAGTTCATTGATAACATCATTAAAATCATAGAAGTACTGAATAAATGTTTTAATTCTATTTTTTATTCTTGCAGCTGATATCCCTATCAATACTGCAAAAATTAGTAAATGAATTATATTACCATCAGATAAAGACTTAAAAATATTATTAGGGAAGATATTTCCATCAGTTTCAATGTTTTCAATGTTTATAACGCTATCTAAGTTTTTCATCTCAATTGGTTCATAATTTATAAAAGATGAAAACAATAGACCAAGTGAAATTGCGATTACAGTCGTAATTGTGTATAGCAACAATGTTTTTATACCTAATCTTGATATAGAGACATCATCTGATAGGGACACAATACCGCACACTATCGAGAAAAATATTAGAGGCACTATAATTAGTTTTAGTGATGATAAAAAGAGGTAAGAGACTAAATCTAATAAATTAGTTACATAGGTGCCCAAGGAAGATTCAATTAAACTAGTAAGATTAAAAGTAACGCCGATCAAAATACCCAAAATCATTGAGACAATGATCTTCTTTGTAAATGACATTATTGATCTAGGGAGTCTAAAGCGGCTTGATAGTCTGGTTCGTTAGCAATTTCTGAGACAAGCTCTGAATGAAGTATTTTATTTTCTGGTGATATTGTAACAACTGCTCTCGAGGTTATGCCTGATAGAGGACCATCGATAAGGAGTACTCCATAGTCTTTCGCAAAATTACGTGATCGCATCATGGAGACTGGTATAACATTATCCAGTGACTCCGAGGTACAGAACCGCTTCATGGCAAAAGGAAGGTCGCTAGAAACTATCAACATGACAGTATTGTCAAGTTTTGATACTTTTTCGTTAAATATCAGTGTTGATTTTTGACACACTGGTGTATCTAAGCTGGGCACGATACTTAAAATCTTATTTTTACCCTCATAACTAGCAAGGCTTACATCGTTAAGATCAGAATCAACTAAAATAAAATCTGGCGCAGATTCTCCAGCTTTAACTATTTCTGAATTAGTGTTAACTTCATTTCCTTTCAGTGTTACTTTAGCCATTGACATAGATTATAACGTAATGACTAAAAAGAAAAGTACAAAAAATTGGCTCAAGAAACACACAAAAGATAAATACGTTAAGATGTCTATGGCATCTCGCTATAGATCAAGAGCATTTCATAAACTCCAAGAAATTGACGAAAAGTACAAGGTTATTAAGTCTGCAAATAGCATTATTGATCTTGGAGCATCACCTGGATCTTGGTCGGAATATATATCACGTAATTATAGGCATAAAAAACTTATTGCCGTTGACCAGATAGTCATGGAGCCAATTGAAGGTGTTAAATTTATCCATGGTGATATCAACAACTCTGAGCATAGAGATAAAATCAAGCAAATTATAACAAATGCTGACCTTGTTTTATCAGATATCGCCCCCAATATTACTGGTATAGAAGATGTTGATCAGGCTCATTTCTTTGAGATATTTGAATCAATTTCAAGTATATGTTCAGATTTTCTTAATAAAAAAGGAATTTTAGTTATGAAGTTTTTTAATGGATTATCGTGTGATTTAGTAAAAAAGAGATTGAAAATGCTATTTAATGAAGTAAATACTTATAAACCTGATTCGTCTAGATCCAGAAGTAATGAGGTTTTCTTTATTTGTATTGGCTATAAAGACTGATATGATTGAAATTAATGTTTAATAATGTCAAACTTAGAATGATTCTAAAAAAGGAGTACTAATGGGAGATTTAGTTAAAAATTTAGTAGTATGGACAATAATTGCCGTGGTGATTATGTCACTATTTTCCGGTGTTGGCGGAAGAAATGCCACATCACAAGAATTTAATTACACTGATTTTATGCAACAGGTCCAGACTGGACAAGTTGAAGAAGTCACGATATCAGGTCGAGAAATCATCGGCACTTTCAAATCAGGCGAAACTTTCATGACCTACAGTCCGGAGACAAACAACTCTGCGCTCATAGGCGAGCTTATCAAAGGTAAAGTTCGCATAAATGGAAAAGCACCAGAGAAACAGTCTTTCTTAGCACAGATATTTATACACTGGTTCCCATTTCTATTACTTATTGGTGTTTGGATATTCTTCATGAGACAAATGCAAGGTGGCGGTGGTGGCCGTGGTGCAATGTCTTTTGGCAAAAGTAAAGCTAAAATGCAAACTGAGGATCAAGTCAAAGTTACATTTAAAGACGTTGCTGGAGTTGAAGAGGCTAAAGAGGAAGTAAAGGAACTAGTGATTTTCTAGAGATCCTGCAAAATTTCAGAATTTAGGTGGAAACATTCCCGCGGAGTCTTATGTCTGGTCACCTGGAACAGGTAAAACCTTATTAGCTAGAGCAATTGCCGGTGAAGCTAAAGTGCCATTTTTTACTATCTCAGGTTCTGATTTTGTTGAGATGTTTGTCGGTGTTGGCGCATCAAGAGTAAGAGACATGTTTGAACAAGCAAAAAAACATTCTCCATGTATTATTTTCATTGATGAGATCGATGCTGTTGGACGACATAGAGGAGCTGGTCTAGGCGGTGGCCATGATGAGCGTGAGCAAACACTTAACCAACTTCTAGTTGAGATGGATGGTTTTGAGGGTAATGAGGGAGTTATTGTGATTGCGGCAACAAACAGACCGGATGTACTCGATCCAGCACTACTTCGTCCTGGAAGATTCGATAGACAAGTTACAGTTCCCCTTCCTGATATACGTGGAAGAGAGCAAATTTTAAAGGTGCATATGAGGAAAACTCCTATCGCTAATGATGTAAATCCAAAAATACTTGCGAGAGGTACTCCTGGTTTCTCTGGAGCTGATCTCGCAAATCTTGTAAATGAAGCAGCGCTGTTTGCTGCAAGAGCCAATAAAAAAATTGTAGACATGGATGATTTTGAAAAAGCTAAAGACAAAATCCTCATGGGAGGAGAGAGAAAGTCTATGGTAATGAATGATGACGAAAAAAAACTCACTGCTTATCATGAAGCAGGCCATGCTGTAGTTGGAAGACTTGTACCGGATCATGATCCTGTTTATAAAGTTAGCATCATTCCAAGAGGGAGAGCGCTTGGTGTGACAATGTTCTTACCTGAAGAAGATAGGTATAGCAACAGTAGACAACGTATTAATAGCATGATAGCTGCACTTTTCGGCGGAAGAGTTGCAGAGGAATTAATCTTCGGAGATGATGCAGTTACTACTGGTGCATCCAACGATATTGAGCGAGCAACTGATCTAGCAAGAAATATGGTTACAAAGTGGGGACTGTCAGATAAAATGGGCCCACTTGCTTACGGAGAGGAACAACAAGAAGTTTTTCTTGGTAAATCTGCATCCCAAAACAACAAGAATATTTCTAATGAAACGGCAAGCTCTATTGATGGTGAGATAAGAAAAATAATTGATACTCAATACTCAAGAGCTACCAAACTTATTAAAGATAATCTTGATAAAATGCATCTAATGGCAGATGCTTTGATGAAGTATGAAACTATTGACTCAGATCAAATAGATCAAATTATGGAAGGTAAAGTCCCTGATGCCCCTGACAGCTGGTCAGATGATGATAGTAGTTCATCAGGCAAAAACGCTGATGTTGCATCTAAAGACAGCCCTTCAGCATCACCAGCATCATAAGACATAAAATCTAGTTCATGTTAGTATGTTAGAAGACTACTAACATGGACTATATTCTTGTTACACCTTTGGAATAAAAGATTTCATTATAATAATCTGAAAAGAGTTACTGATAAATCAGGCGCAAGACACTATAGCCTTGATGGCATAGAGTCCCATCTGTTACAACAATTCTTGAAAAACAAAATCTCAAAAAGAAAAAGATTCATTAAGCGCATGGAAAGCAAGAGTCGGATATACCGAGGCTAGTAGAATATCTAGAGAGTCAACAAGCAGAGGAGATAAGATGCATAAGCATCTTGAGGATGCCCTTCATGGAAAGCAGCACCTTGATTTTGTTGAAATAAGTGATGTTGAAAGAAAATGTCAGAGGTGATTATTAATCAAGCACTTGAAAAAAAACTTAATGAAATATGGGGCTGTGAGACTCCTTTGTATTATCCACATTCTCATGCCGGCACTACTGATCTATGTGGGTTTATGATAATAATGAATCTATAATAGATTTTAAATCATCGAATAGAATAAAAAAAAGAGAATGGATAACAGATTATTTTTTACAAACATGTGCTTATGCATTGGCTCATAACCTCCAGCATAAAACTAATATTAGACAAGGAGTTATTTTGATTTGTACATCTAAATTTGAATTCCAAGAGTTTATAATTAAGGATAATGAGTTTTTGTGGTATCAAAAAAAGTTTGAAGATAGAGTTAGAAAGTATCAAGATCTAGTGAGATTAGAAGATGAATAATATTGAAATCATGGGTGTCTTAAATATTACAGATAATTCATTTCATGATGGCGGTAAATACAACTCTTTTAAAGAGTCTTTCCAACATGCAAAAGAGATAATTCATGAGGGTGCTGATATCATAGATATTGGAGCAGAGTCGTCAAAACCAGGGTCTGAACCAGTATCAAGTAAAGTTCAAATAAAAAAAATCGAGCCTGTAGTAGAGGCCATTAGAGAAATTTCTGATATACCAATTTCAATTGATACTCGGAGTTCTGATGTAATTAAAAAATTAACTAAATATAGGATAAACATTGTTAATGATATTTCAGCTTTACAAGATATGGAGCTAATTAACGTTATAAAAGATAATAATTTAATGGTTTCATTGATGCATATGCAAGGGTTCCTAAAAATATGCAAGATAATCCTGCTTATGATGATGTCGTCGAGTGATGTATATGATTATCTAGAAAAAAAAGTACAATTGTGCGTAAATTCTGGCATTGATAAGAGCGATATAATTATTGACCCTGGATTCGGCTTTGGTAAAACTCTTGATCATAACTACTTATTATTAAATAGTCTGAAAAAATATACTAAATTAGGGTGCCGTATTTTATCGGGAATTTCTAGAAAAAGTATGATAGGTAGTGTAATAAATAAACCTCCATCAGAGAGATTGTATGGCTCCTTGGCTGCAACAGTGCTAGCTATAAGGAATAAAGCCAGTATTTTACGTGTTCATGATGTCAGACAAACCAGAGTATTACTGAATTTTAAAGATTTGATGATAGAAAAAACATGATCTTATTTGGCACTGATGGCATTAGAGGCAGGTATGGCGATTTCCCACTTGACGATTCAACTATTAAAAAAATTGGATGCTCAATTGCAAAATCATTCGGCAACACTGTTAAGAAAGTTATTATTGGACATGATGGAAGAGAGTCATGTGGCGCAATTCTAGACTGTCTAACTGATGGAATAAACTTCATTAATAATTACGATATAATTAACCTAGAGTTATTCCCAACACCTTCTCTGCCTTTAATACTCTCCAAAAATGATTCCGAAGATGCTATCGGGATTGAAATAACTGCTTCACATAATCCATATTTAGACAATGGCATAAAAATATTCAATAAAAATGGTTATAAGATTTCATCAGAATTAGAGAGAAAAATTGAGGAGATAGTTGCCACTCAAAATGATGTCAACAAAACTTCAAGTACTAAATTCATAAATAGTAGTCCAATGAAATCAGTCTATATAGATTTTATATCTGGACTACTATCGTCAATAAAAGAATGTCCAACTAATCTTAATGTTGCAGTTGATTGTGCAAATGGCGCTACATCTCGTGTGATAAATGATATTACATTCCCAGATAATATATCTTTGAATATATTTAATAATTCTCCTAATGGTTTAAATATAAACGATAAATGTGGTGCGGTTTATCCTGAACATCTATCCAACATAATTTCAAAAATAAATAAAAAAAATGATATGGAGCATATTGATTTTGGTATTTGTTTTGATGGCGATGGGGATAGAGCAATATTAATTGACAGATCAGGAAATATTTTAGACGGTGATGATCTTCTCTATATTTTCTCCTCCAATTCTAAAATAAGTAATAAAGTAGTGGGTACAGTCATGACAAACTTTGGGATAAGGAGAAGTCTAAAAGAAAATGGAATAGATTTCATAGAATCCGATGTGGGAGACAAAAATGTGCTCGAAGCTATGATTACACATGATGCATTTTGGGTGCTGAATCATCAGGACATATTATCCAAAGCGGTTTAGCGAGTATACCGATTGGAGATGGTCTAATAACTATGACTAAAATTATTGATCTATTATGTACTAGAAACAAAAAAATCGAGGAACTTTATCCTGTGAATCTCAAAATACCATCTAAACTAATAAACATTCATAGCTCATCACCTGAACAACTTCTTAAGGACAATAATTTAGTATTTTCTAATGTTGAGGAAATTCTTGGAAATAGTGGTAGAATCTTTGTAAGAAAATCAGGAACGCAGTCATTAATCAGAATTCTCATAGAGCATGAATCGAATGAAGTTTTGGAATTAGCAGAACAAAAAATTAAATTAATACTATAATGTCAAAGAAAATCATAGCAGGAAATTGGAAACAAAATGGAACCTTGAAAAGCTCCATCAGTCTTACTAAAAAAGTTCTTCAAGCTGTAAAGAAGGAAAAATACACCCACGAAATCGTTATTATTCCTCCTTCTATATTTTTGTTGCCTGTCAAAGATTTAATTCACAAGAGTAAAATAAAATTAGGAGCTCAGAATGTGTCTGCTTTTAACGATGGCGCATATACTGGTGAAATATCAGGCTCAATGTTAAAAGACTCTGGAGTAGATTATTGTTTAGTGGGACATTCAGAGAGACGGCATATAATCAATGAAGATGAATCTGATTTTTCCAGTAAAGTAAGCCGTTTAATCGATAATGATATCAAAGTTATTTATTGTTTTGGGGAAACACTAAATGACTATAAAAATAAAAAAACAAAGTTAATCATAAAGAGACAATTAAAAAAATTGTTTTTGAATAACAAAAATAATTTAAAAAAACATCCAAGCAAATTAATTTTAGCATATGAACCAGTTTGGGCTATTGGTACAGGATTAGTACCTTCGCCAGAAGAATTAGTAAGCATTTTTAAATATATAAGAGATACAGTAAATAATTTGGATAAGAAGTACGCATCCATAAAACTTCTCTATGGTGGAAGTGTCACACCAGATAATGCATCATCTTTGATGGATACTGAGCACATAGATGGACTTCTGATTGGTGGCGCATCATTGATAGCAAAAAAATTTATTGATATTTGCTCCACAATTTGAGATAAATACACAATGCAAACAGCGCTATTAACTATACATATAATTCTCGCAGTAATCCTTGTAGTTCTCGTTCTTGTGCAACAAGGAAAAGGAGCTGATGCTGGCGCAGCTTTCGGTTCAGGAGCCTCTTCTACTGTATTTGGCGCTAGAGGAAACGCAACTTTTCTTAATAAATTGACTACAATAGTTGCACTCAGTTTCTTTGTAACGAGTCTGAGTCTTGCATACATATCTTCAAATAAAAGTCAGACATCTAAAAGTCTTATAAATGAGACGGTCAAAGAAGAGATAGTTGACGATCAAGAAAAATTTGATAAACCTTAAGCCGATGTGGTGGAATTGGTAGACACGCTGTCTTGAGGGGGCAGTGGCGAGAGTCGTGCCGGTTCGAGTCCGGCCATCGGCATACGTCTAGGGGCTAACCCATGTATCTTTGGCTGATTCCTTTATAAAAATGTTTGCACGCCTGTGACCCTCTCTTTTAAGGTATAACCAATCAATCTTCTCAATATCTACATCGATTACTGAAAAAGCCTCACTTTTTTTATCAATTATTTCTTTTGAGAAGTCATTGTAACTGTCCATAATTGTTCCTGGACTAGGCACTTGAAAATAACATTCTTTAGACATATCACTCATGTTAGCCCATGCATGTGAAGATCTATCATTATCGTAATTCACTACTGCTCGACCAAAACATCTAATCTGTATTTTCATTCCTTTACTATAAAAAACACAACAAACATTCGGGTTTATATTTAAGTCTTTTATCTTATCAGCATGATAATTTGAGTGGAGAGTTATAATACCATTTTCTGAATTATAACCACGAAGAACTACTGTTCTACCTGTAGGGAACTTTCCCGATGTGCAAAATGTAAAAGTTCTGAAATCTGACTTCCTATTTTTAACCCCCTCAGTGAGGCTATTCGATATATTTTCTCTTACATTTTCTAATGTTTCTAACGTATTTTTTGCGCTCATAATTAATGTAATGCTAATTAGTATTTGAGTATATATAGGATATAATAAGACATGCTATATGAATACCTGCCAATATTAATTTTTTTAGCTTTAGCGATGCTATTCGCGTCAGTGATGCTATCTGCTGGTTTTATATTTGGAGGCAGTAACCCTGATGACGAAAAAAACTCGCCATATGAATGCGGCTTTGAACCTTTTGAAGATTCTCGAATGAAATTTGATGTAAGATTTTATCTTGTTGCAATTCTATTTATTATTTTCGATTTAGAAATTGCATTTTTGTTTCCATGGGCAGTTGTTTTAGATCATATAGGACTCGAAGGTTATCTGGCAATGGCAATATTTATTCTTATACTTCTAGTTGGATTCATTTATGAATGGAAGAAAGGGGCTTTGGAATGGGATTAGAAAATATACAAAGAGACGGCTTCGTCCTTGCAGATTCCGAGAGTTTGTTTGATTGGGCAAGAACTGGATCACTATGGCCAATGACTTTTGGCTTAGCATGTTGTGCAGTTGAAATGATGCATGCGGGTGCTTCCCGTTATGATTTAGATAGATTCGGTATGTTATTTAGACCTAGTCCTAGACAATCAGATGTTATGATTGTCGCTGGAACTTTAGTAAATAAAATGGCTCCTGCATTAAGGAAGGTATATGATCAAATGGCAGATCCAAAATGGGTTATATCAATGGGGTCGTGTGCAAATGGTGGAGGGTATTATCATTATTCATACTCAGTTGTTCGTGGTTGCGATAGAATAGTTCCTGTTGATGTTTATGTTCCTGGTTGTCCACCAACCGCAGAAGCTTTGCTGTATGGAATTCTCCAACTGCAAAATAAAATTAGATATAAAAATAGAATTAAAATTAAGTAATTAGTTATGAATAAAATCAGGGAATTACTTGACGGCCATATTGTTGATTATGTTGAATCAGATATGACTACAGTTACAGTCGAAAATCTAAGTTAAAAAAGTACTGTCATTACTCAAAGAAGATATAAATTTAAAATTTACACAACTCATTGATCTTTGTGCTGTAGACTATGTCGAATATGGTGATTCTGAATGGCAAACAAAAGAGGCAACAAGTACTGGCTACAACAGAGGAATAAGACCGTCTTCACATAGTAGAATAGATTTCTCAAATGAAACAAATGAAGATGAGTATGATTTATGTGTAACTTACCATTTACTATCGATTACTCATAATCAAAGAATTAGAGTTAAATGTTTTCTTGATGATGACTCTTTAATAATACCATCGGTCACTGATTTGTTTGCATCTGCTGATTGGTATGAAAGAGAGGCATACGACTTATTTGGTGTTCTATTTGAGGGACATAACGATCTCAGAAGAATTCTCACAGACTATGGCTTTATAGGACATCCTTTTAGGAAGAAATTTCCTTTAGTGGGTAATACTCAAGTAAGGTATGATCCTGAGCAAAGAAAAGTTGTGAATGAGCCGGTTGATATAGAACCAAGAACGCTAGTTCCAAAGGTTATTAGGAAGAAATAATGAGTGATTATAAAAACTTTACTATGAATTTTGGTCCTCAACATCCTGCAGCACATGGGGTGCTTAGACTAATTTTGGAAATGGATGGAGAAGTGATTCGAAGTGCAGATCCGCATATTGGTCTTCTTCATAGGGCAACAGAGAAGCTTGCTGAATCAAAACCTTATAATCAAAATATAGGTTACATGGATCGTTTAGATTATGTATCAATGATGTGTAATGAGCATGCGTATGTTTTAGCAATTGAAGACATAATGAAGCTCGATATACCTGAGAGATCAAAATATATTCGAGTTATGTTTGATGAAATAACACGTATATTAAATCATCTACTGTGGTTGGGTGCTCATGCACTAGATATAGGAGCTATGTCTGTATTTTTGTACGCATTTCGAGAAAGAGAAGACTTGATGGACTGTTATGAGGCTGTATCTGGAACCAGGATGCATGCAACGTATTACCGCCCAGGTGGTGTTGCGAAAGATTTACCGAACATCATGCCTAAATACATGCTCAATAAGAATCAGAACCTCGATCAAGTTGAAAAACTTAACTATAACCGCGAGGGATCTCTTTTAGATTTCATAGATAGCTTTATCGATAGATTTCCAAAAAATGTTGATGAATATGAAAATCTATTAACTGATAACAGAATCTGGAAACAAAGAACAGTTGGCATCGGAGTAGTCTCTCCTGATCGAGCAATTGATCTTGGTTTTACAGGACCAATGTTAAGAGGCTCAGGGGTTGAATGGGACCTAAGGAAGAAGGAGCCTTATGAAATATATAAAAATCTTGAATTTGATATTCCTGTAGGCACAGAAGGCGACTCATATGATCGATATCTTGTAAGGATGCAAGAAATGCGGGAATCCGCTAAAATTATAAAACAATGCTGCGACTGGTTAAAAAATGACAATGGAGATTTTATATCATCGAATAATAAGATCGCACCACCGGATAGAGACGATATGAAAGAAAACATGGAATCTTTAATTCATCATTTTAAGCTGTTTAGTGAAGGTTATTGTTTGCCAGTTGGTGAAACATATAAATGTGTAGAGGCTCCAAAAGGCGAATTTGGAATTTATATGATTTCTGATGGTGCCAACAAACCTTATAGGCTAAAGATAAGGGCGCCAGGATTTCCCATCTAGCTTCACTAGATGAGATGGCAAAAGGACACATGTTATCTGATGTGGTGACAATTATAGGAACACAAGATATTGTATTTGGGGAGATTGATCGATGATACATGACATTCTTTCAGAAAATGTTAGAAAAGAGATAGATTCTATAAGATCTAAATTTCCACATGATAAAAATAAATCATCCATAATAGAATCATTACTTATTATTCAACATGAAAATAATGGATACCTAAATGAGGAATTGATTGGAGCTCTTGCACAGTATTTGAATGTTCAAAAAATTGATGTCTACGAGGTAGCAACTTTCTACTCTATGTTCAATCTTAAACCTATTGGTAAAAATACTATCTCAGTTTGTACGAATGTATCCTGTATGTTGAGAAATTCTGATCAGATTGTTGAGTATATAGAAAAGAAGTTAAAAATAAAAATTGGTGAGTCTACCAAAGATAATAAATTTTATCTTAAAGATGAAATGGAATGTTTAGCTGCTTGTAATGGAGCGCCAATGATGCAAGTAAATCATGTCAATTATGAAAATTTAACTTTTGAGAAAATTGATAAAATTTTAGATGGAATAAAAGATGATTAAGGTTTGCACTCAGACTTTTGACTGTAAAGATCCATCAAGTATTGAAACTTATATTAAACTCGGTGGATATTCGGCGTGGAGGGAGATATTAAATCAGCAAACTCCAAAGTCTCAGATAATAGAAACAATCAAAGACTCTCAGCTAAAAGGCAAAGGCGGCGCTGGATTTCTTACAGGCTTAAAGTGGTCGTTCATATCACCAACTAAATCACAAAAATATTTGGTATGTAACTCAGATGAGAGTGAACCAGGAACTTGTAAGGATAGAGACATACTAAGATATAATCCTCATTCTGTTATCGAAGGTATGTTAATTGCTTGTTACGCCATTGGGGCATCAGTTGGTTATAATTACCTTAGGGGTGAATTTATTGGTGATCAATGGAAAGTAACAAATAATGCAATAAAAGAGGCATACGAGCATAACTTTATCGGTGACAATATTTTGGGTTCAAATGTTTCTATAAACATCATTCCACTAATAGGCGCTGGTGCCTATATAGTTGGAGAAGAGACTGCTATGCTTGAATCTATTGAAGGGAAAAGAGGTATGCCTAGAATTAAACCACCATTTCCAGCAGTTCAAGGACTTTATGGCAAGCCTACGATAATAAATAATACAGAAACCATAGCATCCGTCCCTTATATCATAAAAAATGGAATAGATTGGTACAAAAATTTAGGTGCTGGTGATGCACATGGAGTAAAAATGTTTTGTATGAGTGGTCATCTCAACAAACCAAAAGTAATAGAGGCACCACTGGGAACACCATTTTCAAAATTATTAGATGAGTGTAATGGAATACTAAATGATAAAAAACTAAAAGCTGTTATACCTGGCGGGTCATCTGTACCTGTTGTTAAAGGTGAGGTTATAATGGATACCCCAATGGATTATGAGCCTCTGATGAAAATTGGTACTATGCTAGGGTCTGGCGGTGTAATTGTAATGGATGAAACAACATGCATGGTATCTGTTCTCGAACGCATATCCAGATTTTATTATGCTGAATCGTGTGGTCAATGTACGCCATGTCGTGAGGGCACTGGCTGGCTTTATAAAACACTTGTAAAAATAAGAGCGGGTCAAGGAGACCAATCAGATTTAGACTTACTTAATAGAGTTGCTAATCAAATTGAAGGACATTGCATATGCGCTCTGGGTGACGCCGCAGCTATGCCCGTGAAAAGCTTTCTCACAAACTTTTGGAATGAGTTCGAGTACTATGTAGAAAAAAAACAATCAATGATTATTTAAATGCACATATATATTAATGACACAAAATTCGATGTAAATGAAAATGATACTATCATTCAGGTAGCAGATCGCAATGATATTCATATTCCGAGATTTTGTTATCACAAAAGGTTAAGCATAGTAGCAAGTTGTAGAATGTGTCTTGTTGACATTGAAAATGTGAAATATCCTCAGCCAGCATGTTCCACGATTGTTAAAGAAGGAATGAGAGTGAACACTAATAATAGATCCGCAGAGGAAGCTCAAAAAAATACAATGGAGTTTCTACTGATTAATCATCCTCTAGACTGCCCTGTATGTGATCAAGCCGGAGAGTGCGAGCTTCAAGATGTTTCTCTTGAGCATGGTGATTATAAATCTGCATACAAAGAATTAAAGCGAACAGTTATTGATAAAAATATCGGCGAACTAGTTAGTACAGAAATGACCAGGTGTATACATTGCAGCAGATGTGTTAGATTTGGCGAAGAGGTTGCTGGAATAAAAGAACTAGGAATGACTGGAAGGGGTGAAGACACTAAGATCGAGACTTTCATTAATGAAGGTCTATCATCTCAACTCTCTGGTAATGTCATTGATCTATGTCCTGTTGGTGCGTTAAATAATAGTTTATACAAATATAGTGCTCGCACATGGGATTTGAAACAAATGTCTTCAATTTCCTCGAATGACTGTCTTGGCTCTAATATTTTTTATCATACATACAATGATGAGATAAAGCGTTGTGTCCCAAAAGAAGATGAAGAAATAAATTTATCTTGGTTATCTGATAATGATCGTTTTGGTTACGAGGGGATCAAATCTGAAGAGAGAATATTACATCCTTTGATTAGACATAATGAAAATCTAGAGAAAACTGATTTTAATTCTATATCAGAAAAATTTATTGAATACTTAGAGAAATACTCATCTGGATCATGTGCCATAATGTCAGCGCAATCATCTTGTGAGGAAATGTTCCTTTTCCAAGATTTACTCCGAAATAAAAATGTAAAAAAAATTGATCATAGATCAAAGGAATGTGATTTTAGGTATCAAAAAAATTATCCTATCATTCCATCATTTGATATTAAACTTGTAGACATACAATCTCTAGATAATATCATAATTGTTGGTGCTAATATCTCAAAAGAGTTTCCCATATTATCTATCTATTTTAGAGATGCACACAAAAATAATTCTACAAATATATTTTCGCTATCAACATATGAATTTGAGGAGAACTTCCCCTTAAAAAAATCTGCCATTTTGAATAGTCAAGAGCTAGAAAATTATTTCACCAACTCTAATAATGAGTCAGGTATTAATCTTGAAAAAAGTAAAAAAAATCTTATATTGATTGGACCAGCTGTTTCATATCTCTCTAACTATTCAAATATTCTCAATAATTTCAGCGAATATGCTAAATCGATCAATGCAAATCTTGCACTATTGGGTGATCAGGCAAACACATCTGGCGCATGGGCTATGGGAATATTGCCTCATAGACTACCTGGAGGGTGTTTCTATTGACGGACAGGAAGACAGCTATGAGCTACTGAGTGATAAAGATGACCTACTAATAATTTATAATCTTGAGCCAGAGTATGATTTTTCAGATGACAACAGAATTATAGATAAATTAAGGAATCAAAAGTAAACATTTTCTTTTCTTCTTATATGACAGAGTCAATAAAAAAATATGCTGATATTGTTTTTCCTTTATCAACTCAAGTTGAATCAAGTGGCTCTTATTTAAATACAAATAAAAAGCTGCAACATTACAATAAAATAATCAATCCACTTGGGGAAAGCCGAGAAGGAGCAGATATTCTATTAGGTTTATGTAACACAATAGGAAGGATTATACACATGATTCAATTAGAGAGAAATTAGAAAAATATTAGCTGAGATAAATATTAGTAATAATTATGTTCGAATTAAAAATTGAAGAAGATTAGCTCTGATTCCTTGAGAAGATGATCATAAGAAATCCTAATTCAAGTAATCCTACACTCAGAAGATGTAATTCTATAATAAAAACTCATGATAACGATGATTACTTTAGTCTGCCATCAGAAAGATGTAAGTAGTAATGATAAAATTATATTTAATGAAAAAATAATAAATTAAACTCACTATTAAACAGAAAATTCATTCTAAACCGGTTAATGCAGTTTTGGTAAAAATAGGTGGAACACATAAACAAAAGATAGGCGCCTACAGTACTGAAGTAGACTTATAATCATGGATATTATTTTTTATATTATTAACACACTTGTGTCGATATTGATGGTTGTTGTACCCTTATTTTTAATCGTAGCATACGTCACATATTCAGAAAGAAAAATTATTGGTTTTATGCAATCAAGGATGGGTCCAACAAGAGTAGGACCTTCTGGTCTACTTCAACCCATAGCGGATGTTTTAAAATTAGTTTCTAAAGAAATAATAATACCTACTAACGCAAATAAAGGTATTTTTCTCACAGCGCCAATGTTAATGCTTGTCCCATCTTTACTGGTTTGGGCCGTGATCCCTTTATCTGAATTTTTCATCATCTCAAATATTAATGCAGGTTTGTTATTTATTTAGCCCTTACCTCACTTAGCGTGTATGGTGTAATTCTTGCTGGATGGGCCTCTAACTCAAAGTATGCATTCCTTGGCTCTATGAGATCAGCAGCTCAAATTATTGCATACGAGATAGCTATGGGTTTTGCTCTAGTTGGTGTGTTAATGCTCTCTGGGAGTTTGAATTTACAAGTTATAATTCAAGAGCAGTCAGGATCAATACTAAATTGGTTCTGGATTCCTTTATTTCCTCTATTCTTAATTTATTTTATTGCAGGAGTTGCTGAGACGAACAGAGCACCATTTGATGTATCGGAAGGTGAATCTGAGATTGTGGCTGGCTTTCATGTTGAATACTCTGGTATGGCATTCGCTATGTTTTTCCTCGCAGAATACATGAATTTAATACTCATAAGCATACTATCAAGTATCATGTTTTTTGGAGGTTGGCTATCGCCTTTTCAAGGAACATTTTTAGATGCTTATTTCTCCTTTGTCCCAGGTTTTGTGTGGCTATCACTCAAAACACTTATTTTTTATTTTTATATTTCTATGGTTGAGAGCAACTCTACCGAGATATAGATACGATCAAATTATGCGTTTGGGATGGAAGGTTTTTTTTACCAATAACATTCTTTTGGCTTACGGTTATAGGTATACTAATATATCTTAAATATTTACCATTATAATTATGAATAAGATTATCAAGTTTATAAAAAGTTTATTCTTTCTTGAGATACTGAAAGGACTCAAAATAACAGGTCGTAAATTATCTAAGAAACCAATAACAATCCAGTACCCTGAGGAAAAAACGCCACTATCATCAAGATTTAGAGGCTTACATGCTCTAAGAAAATATCCTAACGGTGAAGAAAGATGCATTGGTTGTAAGCTATGCGAGGCTGTATGTCCTGCATTAGCTATTTCAATGGATACCGAGGTGAGGAGTGATAACACTAGAAGAACTACTAAATATGAAATTGATTTATTTAAATGCATTTACTGTGGCTTCTGTGAAGAGGCATGTCCAGTAGACGCAATTGTTGAAACAAGTATATTTGAGTATCATTTTGAGCGCAGGAAAGATAGTGTGATGAATAAAATTGATCTTCTCAAAATAGGTGATATGTATGAGAAAGAAGAGCTTAAAGATAGAGAAAAAAATAAATTATGAACGTTGAGCTTATAACTTTCTTTATTTTTAGCTTATTACTAATTGTCACATCTATTAAAGTAATTACATCTTCAAATCCTGTCTTATCTGCAATTTATTTAGTTTTTTCATTTTTTTTATCTGCAGTATTGTGGCTTTTATTAGGCGCTGAATTTTTATCAATCATACTCATTCTAGTATATGTAGGAGCTGTAATGGTATTATTTCTGTTTGTAGTTATGATGCTTGATATTAACATTGCAAAAAAGAGTGCCGCTTACATTAAGTATCTACCAGTCGGCATTGCAGTTTTTGTAATATTTAATGCACTAATAATAATTTCTTTATTAATACTTTTGAGAATATTAATTATAATGCGATCAATAGCATCAATGTCATAAGTGAGAGTAACACCGAAAATCTTGGTTATGTTTTATTTACTGATTATATTGTCGAATTTGAGATTGCGGGTTAATTCTCCTACTTGGTATTTTGTCTGCAATCGTCCTTACCTATCGAAAAATCCAAATAATAAATATCAAAATCCAACAGAACAAATTGACGTAGAAAAAAAGGATAGATTGAAAATTATTAAAGGTTTAAAAGAATAGTATGATACCAATAAGCTATTATCTTATATTAAGTACATTATATTCACTTTGTCTGTTGCAGGGATATTTCTAAATAGAAAAAATATATTAGTCCTTCTAATGTCATTAGAGTTAATGTTTCTATCGGTCAATTTTAATCTAATTACATTAGGGAACTATCTTGGCGATCTCACAGGGCAAGTTTTTGTCTTTTTCGTTCTCACTGTTGTAGCTGCTGAGTCTGCGATTGGCCTTGCGCTACTAATTGTGCTTTTCAGAAATAAAAAAACTATAGATGTTGATGATCTATCGGAGCTTAAGGGTTGATCGCACTGACTCTTATATTATTGTTATCACCACTGATTGGAACTCTACTTTTATTGTTTTGTCAAAACTCATCTAAAAACTTAACTATACTCATTTCAAACATTTCTATACTGATTGCTTTCTTATTATCATTATTTCTCCTTTATCTTTTTTATTCTTCCAACTCAGGGGCCATATCAGCTAATTTTTTAACATTCGCTGATACAAAACTATTTTCTTTACATTTTGGCATCTATATAGATTCCTTAGCTCTAATTATGAGTAGTGTAGTTACATCAGTTTCGCTTTTGGTTCATTATTATTCAATCTCATATATGAAGCAGGATATATCATTTAATAGATTTTTTATTTATACCAACTTTTTCACATTTTCTATGCTCTTGATAGTTTTTGCTAATAATTTTTTACAGCTTTTCATTGGTTGGGAGCTAGTAGGTTTATCATCATACTTACTAATAGGTTTTTTGGATAAAAAAAGAATCTGCAATTAAAGCGAACTATAAAGCCTTTCTAGTTAACAGAGTGGGTGATATTGGATTATTGCTAGGCTTATGTTTAATACTACTCTCATACAATACAACAGATTATAATCAAATATTTCAAATTAAAAATTCAATTAACATGGATAGTGTTAATATATTTGGATTTACATTTAATGCATTGAGCGCAATTTGCTTGCTTTTATTTATTGGAGCTATGGCAAAATCTGCACAAGTGCCTTTACAATTTTGGTTACCTGACTCAATGGAAGGCCTACTCCAATCTCAGCGTTAATTCATGCAGCAACTATGGTTACTGCTGGTATTTATATGGTCGCCCGTCTCTCGCCATTATATGAACTTACTGATGGAGTTTTAATTTTCATACTTTATGTTGGATCAATTACAGCTTTTTCCTAGGATTAGTTGCTCTAGTTCAAAATGATATAAAAAGAATAATAGCCTATTCTACCATATCTCAATTAGGATATATGACTGCGGCTTTAGGTGCATCATTATACTCACTAGCGATGTTCCACTTAATTACACACGCTTTTTTCAAAGCTCTTCTATTTTTATGTGCGGGATCAATCATTATTAAATGTCACCATGAGCAAGATATTAGAAAAATAGGAGGCCTGAGAAAATATATGCCAATAACATATCTAGCTTTTATGTATGCATCTCTATCATTGATAGGATTCCCTATAACATCTGGTTTCTACTCAAAAGAATCAATCATCGATGCAATAGGATATTTTGGACATACAATACCATATCTAATGTTGCTATTATCGATATTTACAACAACATTATATACTTCCAAAATATTCTTCAAAGTTTTCTTTGGTGAATCTACTTTACCAAAGAAGAACAGAATGATAATCCTAAAATGAGAACGATAGGCAAATGCTACTTCCGTTATTCATTCTAACGGCTCCATCTGTATTTTTGGGACTATTTATTTATGATCCACTCATGATAGGAATTCTTTTTCAAAACTCGCTTGCAGCAAATGAGCTCATGATGTCATTTTATAATGGTTATGTTGTAAACTCCTTCAAATTCTTCCTACATTCGTTTACGACTATAAATTTCTTGATTTTACTCATAGGCTTGATTTTCAGTTACTTATACTATTATAAAAAGCATTCAGTATAAACGCACCGCGCTTTATCAAATCAGCTCTTACAAAAGAATATGGGTTTGAGAGCTTATCTTCATACTTCATACCCAAGGTCCAGAATATTTTTACAAAATATCTGTGGAGAAAGATTGATATTTCTACAATCGATAATGGTTTAATTAATAATACATCAAGTTTTTAACAATCTGTCCAGTAAAATGAAAAAACTTCAAACTGGATTTATTTATCACTATTCTCTGATAATATATCAGCATTAATCTTTTTATTGATACTTATGAGGATAACTTACTAAATGCTTGACTATCCAATACTTAGTATTTTGATTTGGCTACCATTTTGTTGGACTTATATTAGTCGCATCAAATGATATAGGAAGTCATTATCAACAACAATAACTTTATTAACCACTCTAATTATCTTAATTATCTCTATAAAGCTTTTTCAATCTTATGATTATTCATTAGGAAACTTACAATTTGTAGAGAGGTTTGTTTGGATATCTGGTTTGAATATTTTTTACTATCTTGCAGTTGACGGTATCTCTGTATCATTAGTACTTTTAACATCATTTATAAATTTCTTGATCGCAATTTATGCTTCATCGAAGATTATGATAATAAGTCATCATATTTAGGTTATTTCTAATACTTGAGGGTTTACTGATGGGAACCTTTTCTGCTTTTGATAGTATCCTGTTTTATATATTTTTGAAAGCCTATTAATACCGCTTTTTTTAATAATAGGAATATGGGGAGGTGAGAATAGAAAGTATGCGACTATTAAATTCTTCCTTTATACATTTTTTGGATCAGTACTGATGCTGATATCAATAATTTACTTAGCAAACTTAGCCGACTCATTCGCTATAGAAGATTTCTATTATTTAACCCTATCATTTGAGGAGGAAGTTTTGCTTTTACTCGCTTTTCTGATTGGTTTTGGTATAAAAATTCCTATGTGGCCAGTACATACATGGTTGCCAGATGCCCATGTGGAAGCACCGACTAGCGGATCTGTCATATTAGCCTCTGTTCTTCTTAAAGTTGGTGGATATGGAATGATTAGATTCTTATTGCCGATTACAACTGAGGCTGGAATTTATCTGAGTGATTACATGATATATCTTTCACTTATTGCAATAATCTACATAAGCTTTGTTGCATTTGCTCAAGAGGATATGAAAAACTTATTGCCTATTCTTCTGTTGCTCATATGGGCTTTGTAACAATGGGAATATTTCTAGTTTTTAATCTTATGGGAAATAATCCAACTGCAGCAGCAATTGGACTTGAGGGAGCAATGGTTCAAATGATATCCCACGGACTAATTTCTGCAGCATTATTTTTTTGTATAGGTATTATGTATAAGCACTCCCATTCCAGATTAATAAAAGATAATTTTGGGGTGGCACAGTTTATGCCAATATTCTCTTTCATGATGGTTTTTTCTTAATGGCTAATTCAGGCTTACCAGGACTTCTGGATTCGTCGGGGAATTTCTAGTTATAACATCTTCTCTTGGCTCAAGCTTTCTTTTGGCTTCCTTGCAGCACTTTCATTAATACTGTCTGCATCCTATTCACTTAAATTAGGAAAAAATGTTTTATTTGGGGATAATCAGAAAAATTCTCAAGGCTATTTGGAGTGTAAAAATAATGAGAAAATAGTTTTAGGCACTTTAGTCATCTTCGTACTCTATTTGGGAATAAGTCCAGATATATTATTTAACCTTTTGGATAAATCAGTCAGCGATATTATCTCGTCAATATCTATAGGAAAGGCCTGATGATTGAACTATTTTATATTCCCGAGGTTATACTTTCTATTGGAGTTCTTCTCATAATTATACTTGATCTATATCTACAGAAACATAAGTATATTTCATTTTTCTTGATACAGCTTTTGTTAATAATTGCATCATTGTATGCATTAACTGAAGTTCCACAACAAAACTATAGTTCCTACGAATTTAGCGAGTTTACTAGTTTGATCAAATTCATACTTATCTTAGGAGCGATAATTATTTTTCAATATACTTATCAGCATCTAAATTATTTAAATAGTCTTAAGATTGAGTATTTCTCTATTTCTATTCTAGGATTAGTTGGCACTATGGTAATGATTTCAGCCTACAGTCTATTAATGCTTTATTTAGGAATAGAACTTTTATCTCTGGCACTATATGCGCTTATTGGTTTCAACAAACACTCTGGATTATCCTCCGAGGCAGCTATAAAGTATTATGTTTTAGGCGCAATGTCATCTGGTATCCTATTGTTTGGAATATCATTAATTTATGGATTCACTGGTTCTATCAATTATTTTGAAATTGCTGATCAAATTAGAAATATTAATAGTAACTCCGTTCAGTTTTTAGGTATCATTTTTGGGATAATATTTATCACGGCAAGTTTATGCTTTAAGTTTGGTGCAGCACCATTTCACATCTGGGTACCAGATATTTATCAAGGTTCATTAATAAGCACTACTATTCTTCTTAGTACTCTTCCCAAAATAGCAGTATTCATCGTTTTTCTAAAATTATACTTTATCCCATTTATGGCATTAGAATATGTCTGGTCAGATATTTTAATCTTCATCGGTATCGCATCAATTATTATCGGTAGCATATTCGCCCTTACTCAGGAAAATATTAAAAGACTTCTAGCATATTCTGCTATATCAAATATAGGTTTTATAATTCTAGCTATGGCACTAGTGTCTAATGATGGTCTTCATGCATCATTGTATTATACAATTGTTTATTCATTCACTGCTCTAGCTTCATTTGGAGTTGTAACACATATTACCTCTAATAGTCATGGAATTGAGGACATTTCAGATTTAGCTGGACTGTCAAAAACTCATCCATATTTTGCAATACTTATTCTTATTACGATGTTATCTTCGGCAGGTATACCGCCTTTAATTGGTTTTCACGCAAAGTTGATGGTGATTCAAGCATTGATAAATAACAGTTATATTCTTCTTTCGATAATTGTGGTTCTGATGACTGTTGTATCTGCATATTACTATTTAAGGGTAATTAAAACCGTTTACTTCGAGGAGCGAGAGAACTTAATCTCCACATACACAAGTAGTAATATTCTTTTATCAATAAATGTAATTTTGCTATTAGGTTTGGGGATTTTTCCTTTCATATTGTTTGATACTACAAGCTTTCTTGTTAATCTTCTTACAGTTATTTCTATTTAACTTGAAAATAAATCTCATAAACTATAGACTTCGAATCAGTGCGGGGTGGAGCAGTCTGGTAGCTCGTTGGGCTCATAACCCAAAGGTCGTAGGTTCGAATCCTGCCCCCGCGACCAAGAATCTATAAATTTCTTTCGCATTAATTGTATTTTGATATACAATACAAACACGGCTCCATTTGGGGCCATTTTAATGCGTATTTATGAATGATACTGAAGAAAAACTTATGAATAGACTCAATAATATGCTCGAGAATGATCTCGAGGCAATAAATGTTAAAATATTTGGAGCTCGAAATCAAAAATCTATTGAAATTATGATTGAATCTAACCAAGGAGTCACAATTAACACGTGTGCGGATGTAACAAAGCTCGCACAGAATATTATTAAGTTCGATAGCTTAGTTGATAGTGATTATAGTATTGAGGTATCCTCACCAGGGATTAATAGACCTCTATTTAACATAAGGGGATTTTATAAAATATCAAGGTGAAAAAGTATTTATTGAGCTTAAAAGAAGCGTTAATAATCAAAAACGTTTTACCGGAGAATATAAAGTAATTAATAAAAAAATAACTTTTCCTAATCAAGACAATACCATTGAGATATCAATAGATGATATAAAAAAAGCTAACCTAATTAGGGAGATTAAAGTATGAATAAAGAGATTCTTCTCATAATCGATACTGTTTCAAACGAAAAAAATGTAGATAGAGAAATTATTATTGATGCCATGGAGCATGCATTAGCATCAGCTGTCAAAAAGAAATATAAACTTGATAATAAAACTCAAGATGAGATAGATGTAGAGGTAACGATTAATCAAGATGACGGATCATACAAAACATTACGAAGATGGGAAGTAGTAGATGAAATGTTAGTTGATGACGAATATGAAATGAAAATGTTACTAGACTTAGCAAAAGAAAAAGATCCAAAAATAGAAGTCGGAGACTTTATCACTGAAGAAATTGAATCGGTTGAATTTGGAAGAATTGTTGCGCAGACTGCTAAACAAAATATCGTATCACGATTAAAAGCTGCAGAGAGAAACAGAATTGTTGATTTATACTCTCCTAAGATAGGCGAGCTATTATTTGGTATTGTTAGGAGAGTTGATAAAAATAATGTTTTTTTAGATCTGAGTTCAAATGAAAGTGGAAGTATATCTGATGAGGCGATGATTTTAAAAGATAATTTAATTCCCAGAGAAATTATAAAGCCAGGAGATAGAATTAGAGGTTATTTAATGGATGTTCAATCTGAGTCTAGAGGACCGCAACTTTATATCTCAAGAAAATGCTCTGAGTTCTTAATTGAACTTTTTAGATTAGAAGTTCCTGAAGTAGGTCAAGGTATTATTGAAATACTTGGTGCTTCAAGGGACCCTGGCGTAAGAGCAAAAATAGCAGTTAAATCTAATGATCCGAAGTTAGATGCTATCGGCGCATGCGTAGGAATGAGGGGATCTCGGGTACAATCAGTTTCAAATGAACTAGCGGGGGAGAGAATTGATATTATTCCTTGGGACGATGATCCTGCGAAATTTGTAATAAATGCTATGTCACCTGCAGAAGTTTTATCAATCGTAGTAGATGAAACAAGCAAAACAATGGATATTGCTGTAGCTGAGGAGCAGTTATCTCAAGCAATTGGAAGGGGCGGGCAGAATGTCAGACTTGCAAGCGAGCTTACAGGTTGGAATTTAAATGTAATGAGTAAAGATGAAGCTGATGATAAGAACACAAAAGAAGAGGAAGAAACTGCTGCAAAATTCCAAAAAAATCTTAATGTTGATAATGATGTGGCAAAGATCCTTGCTGAGGAGGGATTTACAAGCATAGACGAGATTGCATTGTGTGAAATTGAGGAGCTTGAAGATATTAATGGTTTTGATAAAGAACTCGTTATTGAATTAAGAAAAAGAGCGATTGATGAATACGAAAAGCAACAAAAAGAGATTGATGACAAGAATTCATTAACTAATTTAGATGATTTAACCGATGATCAAGTCACTTTACTTAGAAATAGTGATATATTAACCATTAATGATATAGCAGACTTATCGATTGACGAATTGCTGGATATTATTGATATTTCGAATGAGACTGCTGGTAAAGTAATTATGCAAGCTAGAGAAAGCTGGTTTGATGAGGAAAATGACGGACAAAAGATAATATAAAACTTAAGACAGATACTCTTCGTCAAGAAAAAGCGGTTCATCTGTAGGAGTGCATGTTAAAAGAAAAAGAAAAATTATAGCTGAAGCCATCAAAAGCCAAGCTCCTCACTCATCACGGTCTACAAAAAAAGATGAAAAAAGAAATTATAAAGAGAGTCTCCCATAAAGATAATCACAATTTCAAAAGTATCTACCCCTAAGGGAAGTTACCCCCCTAGATTCCTAAACCAGCGAAGAAAACATAAAATAGATAAAGATGAAAAAATAGAAAAAATGGAAAACAAGGAGCTGCATTTAAAATCTCCAAGTTACAAAAAAAGATAAAAAACAAAAAAAATAAAGTACAACTGCATGATATACAAGCTACGCATAAATTTGAGAAAACCAACTGAGCCAGTTGTAAGAGATGTAAAAATCACTCAATCTATGACGGTAGCTGAATTAGCTAATCAAATGGCACTAAAAGCACACGGACTTAATCGCTAAAATGATGAGTTTAGGAGTTATGGCTACTGTAAAATCAATCGCTGGATCAAGACACTGCAGTACTTATTACAGAGGAACTTGGCCATAAACCTATAATAGTTCAAGATTCTGAGGATGAAATAGCTCCCATTAGAGAAAATTAAAAGTTACAGATGGAAAAAAACAAGAGCACCAATCGTTACAATAATGGGTCCATGTTGATCATGGCAAAAAACATCTCTCCTAGATTACATAAGAAAGTCTAAAATTACTGAATCTGAATCAGGTGGGATTACACAACATATAGGCGCATATCGTGTAAAGACAAAACAATGGTGGAAATTGCTTTTCTTGATACGCCCTGGTCATGCAGCTTTTTACAAGTATGAGAGCAAGAGGCGCTAAAGTGACTGACATAGTTATTTTAGTAGTTTCTGCAGATGACGGAGTAATGCCTCAAACTAAAGAAGCTATAGAGCATGCTAAAGCTGCGGGTGTACCTATCATAATTGCAATTAATAAGATTGATAAAGAAAATGCTGATCAAGAAAAAGTGAAAAATGATCTTGCCGCTAACAATGTTGTTCCGGAAGAGTGGGGAGGTGATACAATTTTCGTACCAATTTCTGCTCTAACAGGAGAAGGGGTTGATGCGCTACTAGATTCTGTTGTTCTGCAGGCAGAAATCTTGGAACTTAAGGCAAACGATAGCGGACCAGCAACTGGTGTAGTGATTGAATCATCATTAGATAAAGGAAAAGGCCCGGTAGCAACAGTGCTCATACAGAATGGTCTACTGAATCAGAAAGATTTTGTATTAGTTGGTCAGACTTTTGGTAGAGTAAGAGCTCTATTCAATGAATATAATAAGCCTGTAAAAAGTGCAGGACCAAGCACCCCAGTCGTCCTTACAGGATTGTCAGCCACACCAAATGTTGGGGATCAATTAATATCAACTGATGATGAGAAAAAGGTTAAAGATATCGCCTCATCTCGAGAGAAAAAACAAAAGGAAATCGAGATGCAGTCTAAACAGAAAAATTTCTCAATTGAATCATTTGGTGACGACTCAAACAATAAAAAAATTATCAATTATCTCGTAAAAACAGATGTACAAGGGAGTTGTGAAGCCATAATTAATAGTCTACAGAGTATTGATAATCCTGACGTTGGGCTTGAGGTAATATACAGTGGAGTTGGAGGCATTACTGAGTCAGATATAAATTTAGCAATTAGTGCCGGAGCACATATCATTGGATTCAATGTTAGAGCTGATAGTAAAGCAAAAAAATTAATTGAAATGCATGATTTACCATTAAAATATTTCAGCATTATTTATGACCTTATAGATAATGTTAAATTTGATTTATCTGGGGAATTAGAGCCAGAAATCAAAGAGGAAATTATAGGAATTGCCACCGTCAAAGATGTTTTTCGCTCATCGAAGCTTGGCGCCATAGCTGGCTCTATTGTATCTGAAGGCACCATTCAAAAAGATCAACCTATCAGAGTTTTACGTGATAATACAGTCATTTATGAGGGAGAACTAGAATCTCTCAGAAGATTCAAAGAGGATGTAAAAGAAGTCAAAAGTGGTACCGAGTGTGGCATAGGGGTAAAAGACTACAATGATATTAAGTCTGGCGATCAAATAGAAGTATACAAAAGAACAGAAATAAAGCGCTCTATATAATCTACTATGAGTAGAATGAATAAAATTGAAGATCTCCTTCATAAAGAAATTGCAAACATAATTGTAACTCGTATAGATAATCCTCAAATTAAAAATACAGTCACTATTACAGATATAAAGGTCAGTAAAGATATAAGAAGCGCTATTGTTTATTTCGTAACATTAGATAAAAATTTTAAAAAAGTAGAAAAAATAATCAATGAACTTAAACCAACTATAAAATTCTACTTGTCAAAAAATGTACACCTAAAAAGAATACCAGATATCAAATTCATCTTTGATGATACGATAATCAAAGGACAGCGAATAAATAAACTCTTAGACTCTCTAAGATAATTTCAAAATGAGCAACGGAATTTATTTGATTGATAAGAAAAAATTTATCACTTCGAGTAAAACGCTTGCTATCTTTAAAAATAAAACAGAGATTAAAAAAGCTGGAATTTTTGGTGTTTTAGATCCTTTAGCAACAGGAATTCTTCCTATAGTAGTAGGGGAAGCGACAAAATTCATAAATTACATTCCTAATAATAATAAGACCTACGAGGTAAAGTGCAAACTAGGTGTATTCAGTCAGTGCGGTGATTATGAGACCGAACCTGTCACTTTTGAAAACGAGATTGAAATCATTAATAATCTTTCAATAGAAGTAATCGAGAGCACACTCAAGAAGTTTCTTGGTAAATATCCTCAAATGCCTCCGATGTATAGTGCTAGCAAACATAAAGGAAAACCTCTATACACGTATGCAAGAAAAAATATAACAGTAAAAAGAGAATTAAAAGAAAGATATATTTATGATTTAAAATTCATTTCACTCGAAGGGGATATTTTGACTTTTAAAGTAACATGTTCCCCGGTACTATATTACGAAAATTTTTCCCCGGATATTTCAAGACTTTGGAATTTACATTCATGCCTTTTGAATTTAAAGATGCAAAATAGAGCCTTTTGAGGAAAAACTCCCCTTTACTTAAATGACATTAATAAAGACAACTTAGACAAATACAATATTAGTATCTCTGACATGCTCAAGAATATACCTTTTCATAAATTGTAATTCAAAAGATCGAAAGTTATACAAATGGGTACAAATTGAAGGCAAAAAGTTTTGTAATCTTAGGGCTCAGGATGATGAAAAAATCTTTCATGGGATCGGATATTTTAAAGAAAATGTTTTGTATCCCAAAAGATTGATGAAAAAGTAATATTTCATTGGTATTACCAGTTGGACATGATAAAATCCTTTCGTTAAGTAATTAGAAAAAAATAATGGCATTGAATAGCGATAAAAAAGTTGAAATCATACAGAAATTCAAAAAATCTGATAAAGATTGCGGATCTAGTTCAGTTCAAATAGCTCTTCTCACAGAAAACATTAACAAACTTTCTGACCACTTTAATAAAAATAAGAAGGATAATCACTCGAGACAAGGACTCTTGAAAATGATTATGAAGAGAAGATCTCTCATGAAATATCTCAAAAAAACAGATATGAGTACTTATGAGAACCTAATAAAAGAGCTAGGACTAAGAAAATAATGCACACAAAAATTTTTGACCTTGGCACTCAATCTGTCAAAATTGAGACTGGCCTTATAGCGAAACAGGCTAATGCCTCAGCAACTGTCGATATTGATGGCACTGTGATTTTGGCGACTATTGTAGCTTCGTCAGAACCAAATGATAGAGATTTTTTCCCTTTGACCGTAAACTACAACGAAAAAACATACGCTGCTGGGAAAATACCTGGCGGTTTTTTCAAACGCGAAGGTAGACCCACAGAAAAGGAAACTTTGATAAGCCGTTTGATAGACAGACCTCTTAGACCTTTATTTGCATCCACATATAATCAAGAAGTGCAAATAATCCTAACACTAGTCTCTCTGAACCCAGAGATAGATCCAGAGATTCCTGCCTTAATAGCTGCCTCAACTGTTGTCAAGCTCGCCGGACTTCCTTTCAATGGAACACTTGGTGCAGTTAAAGTTGGGTTTGATAATGATCAATACATACTCAACCCAACATCCACTCAATTAGCTACTTCGAAACTAGATTTAACTGTCGCAGGTACAAGCAATGCAGTACTCATGGTTGAATCTGAGGCTGATCAGCTTACTGAAAAACAAATGTTAGATGCAGTTAATTTCGGACATGACAACATGCAAATCATTATTAAAGCTATAGATGAACTCATAGCTGAAGTAGGGATATCCCAACAAGAGGCCAAAGAACCTGAGGATAATTCTGACTTATATAATTTAATTAAATCTTCCTATGGTGAAAAGATATCATCTGTCTATCAGATAATCGAAAAACAAGAAAGATATGAAAAGTTATCACTTCTAAAAGATGAGGTCATAAAAAATGAACTAAATGAAGAAGAAGACAATTCTGAAATGATTTCAAAAGTTTTTGATAATCTTAAAAAAGACATTGTTAGAGAACGAATTTTATCTGGAGAAAAAAGAATTGACGGAAGAGATTCTACTACAGTCAGACCAATAAGCGTTCAAACTGGTGTCTTACCAAGAACTCATGGTTCGGCATTATTCACGCGAGGAGAGACTCAGGCTTTAGTTGTTACAACTCTTGGAACTAATAAAGACGCTCAAATTATTGATTCTCTTAGTGGTAGAATAGAGGACTCATTTATATTTCATTACAATTTCCCACCGTATTCTGTTGGTGAGATAGGAATGATTGGCTCACCAAAAAGAAGAGAAATTGGTCATGGAAAACTTGCACGTAGAGGTGTTCAGGCAGTAATGCCTACTCAAGAGGACTTTCCTTATACAGTTAGAGTTGTATCTGAAATCACTGAATCAAATGGATCTAGCTCTATGGCATCAGTTTGTGGCTCAAGCTTATCTATGATGGATGCAGGAGTGCCATTAAAAGCCCCTGTTGCAGGAATTGCTATGGGATTAGTAAAAGAGGGTGATAGGCACGTCGTTTTGACTGATATTCTTGGTGACGAAGATCATCTTGGTGATATGGACTTCAAGGTAGCTGGGACAGCTACTGGTATCAATGCTCTACAAATGGATATCAAAATTGACGGTATCACATCAGATATAATGGAGACTGCACTTAATCAGGCGAGAGAGGCGAGACTACATATTTTAGATGAGATGAACAAAGAGCTCAGTACTGCACGCGAGGATGTATCAGAATTTGCACCAAGATATACGCATATGAAGGTCGATCAATCAAAAATTGCGGAGGTTATTGGTAAAGGTGGCGCTGTAATTAAGTCAATTGTCGAGCAAACTGGCGCAGTCATTGATATTAATGATGACGGAGTGATCAAGATAGCTGCATCTGACCAATCAAAAAGTGATCATGCTAAATCTATTATTGAGGAGATAACAGCTGGCCCTCAGGTTGATAAGATTTATGAAGGAAAAGTAGCGAAAATAATGGACTTTGGCGCCTTTGTAGCAATTACCCCTAATAAAGATGGTTTGGTTCATATATCGCAAATAAGTGAAGAGAGAGTGAAAGATGTTAAGGACGTTCTATCCGAGGGTGATGTGGTTAAAGTGAAAGTCTTGGAAGTTGACAAGCAGGGTCGCGTCAAGCTTACAATGAAGGGTGTAGATCAGAATACCTAATCAATTTGAGTTTTTTCCATTTTCTCATGACGTTCTTGTGCTTCGATTGATAATGTGGCAATTGGTCTTGCTTCTAATCTTTTAATACCTATCGGCTCACCAGTATCCTCACAATAACCATATGATCCGTCATCGATTCTACTTAAAGCTTGATCAATTTTTGATATCAACTTCCTTTCCCTATCTCTTGTTCTGAGCTCAAGTCTAAATTCTTCTTCTTGGGTAGCAGCATCATTAGGGTCTGATAGTTTTGAAGAATCCTGTTTCATATGATCCATAGTTTTCTCTGCTTCAGTCATGAGCATCTTTTTCCAAGAGAATAAGATATTTTTAAAGTGTTCTGTCTGTTGAGGAGACATGTATTCTTCCCCTTTTTTCGGCTTATATGGTTTGAAATCAAGGTATTTTTGGAGATTTGTTGATGCCATATTGATAGATTATTTTGCTACTAGTTTAATGCTATATCAAGTCTTTTTTTTCTTTCTATACACATCAACATACCCATCAGCCATCTCAATTTTTAAATGATCATTATTTTTAGCAAGTACAGAATTTTTAATGATTCTATATTTTTTATCTCGGATGATAGCATAACCTTTTTTTAGTATGATCTTAGGGTTAGATTGGTGAATTTGTTTGGTCTTCAATTTAACTAACTCGCTAAAATGAATTACTTTATCAGAAATATTTCTCTTAATTATCTTAAGATCATTACTTATATTTTTTGAATGAGTAAAATTCTTATTCCTCATCATTTGATGAACTTGTTTTCTATGTAAGATTTTGTTATCGAGAGATAATTGAGTATTTTTAATCATCTTAATGATTAGATTTTTTATTAGATCCAGACTAACTTTGAACTCCCTTTGAAATGACTTAACTTTTTTATCCGGTGCATTTATTTTTAGCATAGAAAATATATTTTTGATTTTATCGGATAAATAATCCAGTCTCTGTTTTTGAGCCCTATTTATTGTAATGTCAAGCTGATATATATCTTGTCTTAATACATTACAGTCAGGGACTGCCTTAATAGCAGCTGCTGTTGGTGTCTCTTGAGCCGAGTCCGCAGCATAATCAGCCAGAGTTATATCTGGTTTATGACCTATACCTGTTATCGTGGGTATCCTTGATTTTGAAATCTCTCTAACCAAGTTCTCATCATTAAAAGCCATTAAATCTTGTAATGACCCTCCGCCACGCACAATAAGTAGTACATCTACAATATTATCTTTATTAATTTTGTTAAGCATTTTTGCTAAGCTCATTGGGGCTGATGCTCCCTGGACTGTTGATGGGTATACGTACACTCTAGCGAGTGGATATTTTTCCTGCAATTTTGAGCACACATCCTTAAGAGCATGACTATCCTTTGCAGTGAGAACACCAATGTTCACTGGAAACATAGGAATATCTTTTTTAAGATCGAAAATTCCTTCTTTAGAGAGTTTTGATTTTAATCTTTCAATTTCTTTTTTTAAAAAACCATCACCAAATTCTGATATATCGGAGACATTCAATTGAAATTTTCCGAATCCTGAGTAGAAATCAACTTTAGCACTAGCTATGACTTGCATGTCTATATAGTCTGAGACTTTTATATTTAGATATTCATTTTTCCAAATTACACAATCAACTGTGTATTTTCCATTCTGATCTCTTAATTTAAAATATTGATGTCCCTTAGAGGTTCTATAGTCAGTAATCTCACCTTTAACAGATATGGGATACTCAAAAGCAAGTAACATTGCTTCTCTTGCCTCTAAGTTTAATTCAGATACTGTATATATTTTCATCTTTGTACTTTTCGGATAATGTTTTTATATGTATAATATAGAATGGTAGCAAGATCACATCAATCGAGATCTAAAGTATTTTCCGATGAGGCTCTAGCGTTTGATGACGTTCTACTTGTTCCAGCTTATTCCGATATACTTCCAGTCAACGTTGATTTATCTACCCAGCTTACCAGAGAGATAGGCCTTAAAATCCCTATTTTGTCTGCTGCGATGGATACTGTGACTGAGTCACAAATGGCGATTAGTCTAGCTAGCGAGGGCGGGGTTGGCATTATCCATAAAAATTTATCAGTTGAAGATCAGGCAAAGCAAGTAAGGTTCGTAAAAAAATATGAGAGTGGGGTGATTAATGACCCCATAACTGCATCGGCAGAATCTACCGTACAAGAGATAAACAATATTACTGAAAAATATGGGATTTCTGGTGTTCCAATCGTAGATAAAGACAAGCTAATTGGGATTGTCACAAATAGAGATCTGAGATTTGTTGAGAATATCAACACTAAAGTGACATCAATAATGACACCAAAAGAAAAACTAGTGACTGTAAATGAAAATTATTCAAAAAAGCAAGTCATACAACTACTGCGAACTAATAGAATTGAAAAGATACTCATTGTAAACAAGAAAAATCAACTAAAGGGGATGATTACGTTTAAAGATATTCAAAAATCATCTACTTATCCTAATGCATCGAAGGATAATAATGGTAGCTTGATTGTTGGAGCAGCAGTTAGTACTAATTCAGAGTCTATCGATCGTATTCATGCGCTGATAGATGAAAATGTTGATGTCATAACAATCGATACCGCACATGGCCATTCAAAATCTGTTATAGATATGCTGAAATTTATTAAGAAAAATTATCCATCTCAACAAGTAATTGCCGGTAACATTGCTACAGCCGATGCTGCAGAATCACTCATAAAAAACGGAGCAGATGCTATTAAGGTTGGGATTGGACCCGGATCCATTTGTACCACTAGGATAGTTGCAGGCGTTGGAGTTCCTCAATTATCTGCAATATATGAGTGTGCAAAAATTTCTAAAAAATTCAAAATACCACTTATCGCAGATGGAGGGATACGTTACCCCGGAGATATAGCGAAAGCAATTGCTGCTGGGTCTGATACAGTTATGTTGGGAGGACTGTTAGCAGGCACAGATGAAGCACCTGGTGAAGTCGAAATGTTCGAAGGAAGGACTTACAAATCATACAGAGGTATGGGCTCAATTGGTGCTATGCAAAGTGGGTCAAAAGATAGATATTTTCAAGAACACCATAATGAAAGTAAAAAACTTATCCCAGAAAGGGATTGAGGGTCGCGTTCCTTATAAAGGCACCATGAAATCTATCCTTCACCAGTTAACAGGAGGACTAAAATCAAGTATGGGCTACTTGGGCTGTAAAAGTATTAAATTAATGAAAACGAAAACAAATTTCATTAGAGTATCCAGTTCATCAAAAATTGAGAGTCATACACACGATGTAGCTATTGTTAAAGAGCCTCCGAACTATCAGTCTAGATAATGACAAGAAATAGAGATTTAATACTCATTTTAGATTTCGGGTCACAATACACTCAACTTATTGCCAGAAGAATTAGAGAGCTTGGTATTTTTAGTTTAGTGGAGCCATATAACATTTCTATAAGTAAAATTAGAGAGTTGAATCCCAAAGGTATAGTGTTAAGCGGAGGTCCAAATTCAGTCAATTTTAGTAAAACTTTGAGGCCCAGAAAGGATATATTCAACCTTAAGATACCAATTCTAGGTATATGCTATGGAATGCAATTGATAGCAAAAGAATTTGGAGGTACTGTAGTTAAGTCTGTAAAAAAAGAATTCGGACACTCTGTATTCAAAATAAACAAAAAAATAAATTTATTTAATGGATGTAATAACAATCTTAAGCAATGTAGTGTTTGGATGAGTCATGCAGATAAAGTTGATAAGTTACCAAAGGGATTTATAGCTGTAGGGAGTAGCACAAACTCAAAAATTGCAGCAATCTACTCTAGTAAAATGAATATTTTTGGACTCCAATTCCATCCCGAAGTGACTCATACAAAAATAGGGAAAAATATACTTGATAACTTTAGTAAAATATGTGGTTGTAAAAAATCATGGACAGCAAGTAGTATTAGTAAAAGCCTGATAGAAAAAGCTAAACAAGACATAGTAAAAGAAAAAGTAATTCTTGCACTATCTGGTGGCGTCGACTCTTCAGTTGTTGCTGCGATTCTCAGCAAAGCAATCGGAAAACAGTTAACATGTATTTTTTATTGATACAGGCCTTCTTAGAAAGAATGAGGTAAATGAAGTAAAAAAAATAACAAAATCATTAAACATTCAACTGAAAATTATTGACGCATCAAGAATATTTTTATTGAGATTGAGAGGTGTTTCAGATCCAGAAAAGAAAAGAAAAATAATAGGGAAGTGTTTCATTGATACTTTTAATAAAGCTGCCTTGAAAATTAAAGAAGTAAAATTTCTCGCTCAAGGAACAATATATCCAGATGTCATTGAATCATCCTCAAAAAATTCTAAGTCTGATGTTATTAAATCACATCATAATGTTGGTGGTCTCCCAAAAAATATGAAGCTTAAGCTTGTTGAACCAATAAGAGATCTTTTTAAAGATGAGGTGAGAAGAATCGGCAAACAGTTAGGTCTACCCAATAGTTTACTAGAAAGACATCCATTTCCTGGGCCGGGTCTAGCCGTAAGAATCTTAGGAGAAGTAAATCATATCAAAGTAAACATCTTACAAGAAGTTGATTCCATTTTTCTTGATGAACTAAGAGTTAATGGCTTCTATAATAAAACTGATCAAGCACTCTGTGTCTTGATCCCGCAAAAATCTGTAGGTGTAATGGGTGATAGAAGACAATATGGATTTGTTGTAGCTATTAGAGCTGTAAATACAACTGATTTTATGACAGCAACATCGACACCAATCCCTCATAAATTATTAAATAATATTTCATCTAGAATTATTAATGAAGTTAATGGTGTAGCAAGAGTCGTCTATGATATTACCTCAAAACCACCTGGTACAATTGAGTGGGAGTAAACAATCAATAATACACTCATATACCACAACCCTCGATGTAGTAAATCTAGAAAAGCTCTTGAGCTTTTAATCAATAATAATATCAAGCCCAATATTATACTTTATCTAAATGAACCTTTGTCTAAAAAAAATCTATCAGAGATTATTGCGATATCATCCCTTCCAATCAGAGATTTCATTAGAAGCAACGAATCTGAATATAAAGAAAATAATTTAGATAATACAGCACTTACAGACGATGAATTATTAGACTTCATAATAAGATTCCCAAAAATTTTACAGCGTCCAATCATTAAACACCACAACAAGGTCGTTATAGCTAGACCACCTGAAAATATTTTAAACATTATATAACTTCTGAAGTTGTATTAGCCGGTTAGATCATATAAAATATGAGAACTTATTGAGAACTTTATGGCAGACTATTCATTATTAACCAACAAAGAGCAAAAAACCTACGAGTTTATTGAAAAATATTCAAAAAAATATGGGAAACATCCTTTATTAAATGAAATTGCAAAAGGAATAGGAATAAATTCAAAGGGTGTTGCGCATCGATATGTTAAGGCTTTAGAAAAAGCAGGAAAACTAAAAAGAATATCAAACAAACATAGAGGGATGATTCTGCAAGAAGAAAAATCTATATTTTTAAAATCATTAGGGAAAATCGCTGCCGGCGGACCAATAGAAGCGATAACTGATCAACAAAGAATTGAGCTCGAATACTTATTTACTAACAAGAGATCATATGCTTTAAAAGTGACAGGGGATTCAATGATCGATGCAGGTATACGTGATGGAGATTGGGTAATCGTTGAAGAAGGAACAAAGCCCTATAAATCAAAAGTACATGTAATTTTAATAGATAACCAAGATGTGACATTAAAATTTATTGAGAAAATTAATCCAAAAGAAATAAAGCTGATTCCTGCAAACAAAAGGTTTAAAGAAATTATTTATTCAATTGAACGAGTCTCTATTCAGGGACATGTAGTTGGGCAAGTAAGAATATATTAATGAGTAAAAAAATATTTATTCATGTTGATATGAACGCTTTTTTTGCATCAATTGAGCAGCGCGACTTTCCTGAATTACGAGGAATGCCAGTAGCAGTAACTAATGGAAATCATGGATCTTGTATTATAACCTCATCGTATGAAGCAAGAGCATTTGGTATTAAAACCGGAATGAGACTTCGTGATGGGAAAAAAATATGTCCGCATTTAATACAAAGACCGTCTAGACCACATATATACGCTAACATATCGGCTAATATCATGGATATTTTAAAAACTATCACTCCTGACATTCAAATATACTCTGTAGATGAAGCTTTTCTAGAAGTGACAAATTGCATGAGAATCTATAAGGATATAAATACAATTGTTTACAAAATTAAGGATTTAATATATTCATCTGAAAATTTAAAATGTTCAATTGGGGTGTCATACAGTAAGTCATTGGCTAAATTTGCTTCAAAATTTAATAAACCAGATGGGATTACCTTTATTACTAGAAAAAATTATCATCAATATTTAGATAATGCTCCTGTCAATAAATTATGTGGAGTATCGAAAGGAATAACAAGATTTTTAAATATACATGGAGTATACAAATGTTCTGATATGAAGAAAATTCCCATTAGTATACTTTCAAACAGATTTGGTAATATTGGAAGAAAGATATGGCTTATGGCAAACGGAAGTGATTTTGAAGGTCTTACATTAGATCCAGTTCATCCAAAAAGCCTTGGTCATGGAAAAGTCTTGATGCCAAATACGAAAGATCGATATTTAATAAAAAAAACTTTTTTAAGGATGTCGGTTAAATTATCAAGACGATTACGTAATTCAGGTTATGAATCAAATAAATTCTTAGTTAATATTAAGATCAAAGCAGGTTGGGTTCAAAAGAAAATTAAGCTTGAACATCCCACGTGTGATCAATTTGTTATATACAGTTTGTGCGAACTATATTTGGGCATGTTTGATAAAAATGTTGGCATTTATCAGGTCCAAGTAACAGCAATTAATCCAATAAAAAAAGATATTCAAACTGATCTTTTCGGTTCACAAACTGAACAAGACAATTATATGAGTGTAGTTGACAGTATCAATCAAAGGTTTGGGCAGGATATTGTAAGACCTGCACGTTTAAAATCTGATATTAGTGATAGTCCAGATGTTATTGCGCCTGCTTGGCGCCCAAAAGGATATAGGAAATCTGTATAAAAAAAGGCCGAAGGGGGTAGATTCGGCCTTTCATTAAAGGGGTGGGGATATGACTTGTTGTCTGTATCCTGTCTAAAACATTATCTTAATAATATAGACATGTCAATAAATAATATGAACAAAAACTATACAAATTCACTAAAAGGTGTTATTGTCTGTTAAAAATTAGACAAAACTTTGACAAAAACGATGGAAAGTATAATAATTGACAACAATGAAAGCGAAAAGCCTACTAATGGCCTTCAAATGAAAGAAGATTTATCTGCGAAACCTAGACATCTTATCCAGGTCGTCAATCGACGAACAGGATTGAGTTCTGATGTAATTCGAGTCTGGGAAAAGAGGTATCAAGCAGTTGTTTCTCATAGAAATGATACCAACCGCAGATTATATTCTGACAAAGATATAGATAAATTAACATTACTTAAGAGGGCTATAGCCGCAGGAAGAAGGATAGGAGATATAGCTGCATTGTCATATGATGATTTATTTGAGCTGGTAATGGGTGATGAATCGAATGCTGCAGTTGGTTATAGAAGACCTAGTACAGGAACTATAATGGAGTTATTTGACGAATCTGTTTCATGTGTGAAAGAAATGAATAGTTGGAAACTTGATAATGTTCTATCAAATGCTGTTGCGGTCTTGAGTACAAATGACTTTCTTATCGAGTTTATAAAACCACTAACTAATTATATCCATGATGAATGCTCAAGAGGAAGTATTAGATATGCTCAAGAGAAAATGTCAAAGTTATGTATTAGGACATGCCTAAATAATATGTACTTACGACTTCGCTCATCAAAAGAGGATTGTCCAAGACTAGTTATTGCATCACTCTTATCGGAGCATGAGAGTCTTGATACTATAATGCACTTAATAGTTGCACAAAATGTAGGTTGGGATATTACTTATATCGGTAATGGAGTTCCACATGATGAGATCACATATGCAGCATCAAATGTGAAAGCTCAACTAGTTGTTTTAGCTATTAATAATCAAAGAGATATTGCGAGAAAAATTTATGAAATTAAACATATCAGAGACAATGCAGAAAAAACTGAAGATATCATCCTAATTGGCCGTCAGTGTAATGAATTTAGACAATTAACTAATCAATTGAATATTAACATTGCAAACGACTTAACTAGTTTTAGATTAACACTTGAGAGATTATATAGCTTAATCAGATAAGGTATCTCTGAGACTCCTCAAGGATAAAATATCGTTTTCTATTTTTGCTTTATTAGAAATATTTTGATTAATAATATCACTGGGCGCTCTCTCAATGAATTTTTTATTGTTAAGTTTTTGATCAATCTTATTCACTATACCTGAAAGGTCAGTTATTTTTTTATCAATCTTAGCAGTTTCCTCATCTGCATCAATCATACTTTTTATTTTTAAATATAATGTATAATTTTCATCGATGAGATCAATGTAATCTAAATTTTCTTCTTTTTGATCTGTAATCTCTATTTTTATATTAGTCATATTATTAATTAAATCAGAATGTTTCTGCTAGATCTTTAACTAGGTTAGATTCATTGATAAATATTTTTACATTAATAATTTCTTTCGGATGGATACTCAACTCAGCACGGATTTTCCTAATTTTCCTGATTATATCTCTAATATTTTCGACTCTTGACTCAACATCATATTCTTTTGAAATCCTTATTTGGGATGGAAAACTGCTATTTATCAGCATTGGTTCTGTCGACAAAGCCTTTTATTATAAAACTCTTTCCAAATATCTTCAGTAATAAATGGGATAATTGGATGACATATTTTTATAATTCGAACTATAGAAAATATGAGATTATTTTGAGTTGTTTCGTTAATATTATTCTTAGCTATCTCTAAGTACCAGTCACAGTATTCATTCCATACAAAGTCATAAATACTATTTGCCATTAAATCAAACCTATAATTTGTTGTATATTTTTAAAATCAGCACCATACTATCAAGTTTATATAAAATCCATTTATCAAAGATATTTGAATCCTTAGAATTTAGATCTCATTATATTGATAATCTTTACACGTGAGTAATATAAATCTTGATGCATTCCAAATTTTATTACAGAAAATTTCTATAACCCTCAATTCTTTTTAGATCAAAATTAATATCCCTTCCAGTAGAAGCCATTGCACAAAAATTAAATCTAAGTGCATCTGCACCAAATTCTTTTATCCATCTGGAAAATCTCGCTTGTTTTTTGATGACATTTGATTTATGTTTATCATTTATTAGGCTTGATGTCCTTTTTTCCAATAATTTATCAAGAGATATGCCTTCAATAACATCTAATGGGTCAATCACATTACCAACTGATTTTGACATTTTTTTCCCTTCAGAGTCTCGAACTAAGCCATGTATATAGATTTTGTTAAATGGTATGTTCTTTGTAAATTTTAAACTCATCATAATCATCCGTGCAACCCAGAAAAAAATTATATCAAAACCTGTAACAAGTAAATTAGTAGGGAAGTATTTTTGAAAAATAGCATCATCTTTTTTCCAATCAAGTGTAGAAAAAGGCCATAGAGCTGAGGAGAACCATGTATCTAAAACATCAGTATCCTGCGATAAACTCACTTTATCAGATAAGTTATTTCGTACACGAACATCTTCCTCATCATTACCAACATAAACATTTCCCTCAGCATCATACCAAGCTGGAATTCTGTGTCCCCATACAATTTGTCTACTAAACACCAGTCTTCTATGTTTTCAAGCCAGTTGAAATATATTTTTCCCAATGTTCGGGTACAAAATTTACTTTTTTTTCTTTAACTACTCTAATTCCATCTTGTGCTAGATCATGCATATTCATAAACCATTGATTTGTAAGAAGTGGTTCGATTATCTCACCAGTTCTCTCGCCAACAGGGACAGTATTCTTGTATGGAACTTTATCTTTGAAAACTCCAAGAGTTTCTAAATCTTTAAGTAGATCCTCTCTGACATCATGAATGTTTCTTCCAATGTATTTTTTTGCAACATTCTCATTTAATTTCCCATCTTTATTAGAATATTGATAAATTCAAGATCATGCTTTTTACCAATCTTATAGTCATTAAAGTCATGTGCTGGTGTAATTTTAAGACAGCCCGTGCCAAATTCCATATCAACTATATCATCACCTATTATAGGTATTTCCTATCTATCATAGGTAATATTATTTTTTGCCTATCAAGCTGTTATATCTTGTATCAGACGGGTTAACACAAACAGCAGAATCACCGAAGAATGTTTCTGGTCTTGTTGTAGCTACGATGATTTTATCAGTAGAGTCTTTAACTCCATATTCAGATGATAAAGAAAACCCTCTCTCTCCTCATTAATGACCTCCAGATCAGAAATAGCAGTCTGAAGTTTTATATCCCAATTAACAAGTCGATTCCTCTGTAAATTAATCCATTGTTGTATAAATCTATGAAAATGTTTCTTACAATTTCTGACAGTCCATCATCCATAGTAAATCTATTCCTGACCAGTCTGCAGATGAGCCAATTCTTTTGTTTGACTGATAATAGTATTACCTGATAACTCCTTCCACTTCCAGACTTCATCAATAAATTCTTCTCTACTAAGAGTTTTAGGATTGATGCCGAATTACTGATTCTATTCTCAACAACAAGTTGTGTTGCAATACCCGCATGATCTGTTCCAGGTTGCCACAATACGCTTTTTCCAAGCATACGATGATATCTAACTAAAACATCAATAATTGTGTGTTGAAATGCATGGCCCATATGGAGAGTCCCAGTTACATTGGGAGGAGGCAAAACAATTGAAAATTTTGAGGCGGAATCCTTTGGCAAAAAGCATTTATGTTTTTCCCATGATTCGTAGATTTTCTGCTCGATATCTCTAGGCTTATATTGTTTATCCATTATATTTTTTATGATTTAGATCAAAATTGTTATTCTTATAAATAGTATACTTTTTTCTACTAATAATTTTTTTCTCTTCAGAGCTTTCTACAAACTCATACACTTTAAAATGATTTTCAGCTTGAATAATTGGTTCATCAAAATTATTTATTATCGAATCATACTCTTTGAATATTAACAGATTATTTAAATACTTTTCAGTTAAAAGTAGAATTGGAGTATCTAGTGTTACTTTTGGCTCATAGATTTTATGAGGAAGAAAACTATTTTGTTCAAAAGTCCAGAGTAATTTATCAATTTTTTCTAAATTAGAATGATAATCACAAATTATAATTTGTCCGCCTAACTTATATAATTCTCTAATAAGAGTGCAGATAGATAAGTGAAGATCTTGACTTTTTTCTAGTGAGTAGAAATTTACTGTCGATTTCAATTTATTTATTTGTCATGACAAAATCAGTTAGAAGTTTGACAGGTCTGCCTGTTGAACCTTTGTCTTGACCTATCTCCCATGCTGTACCTGCAATATCTAAGTGGGCCCATTTTTGATCTTTTGTAAAAGTAGCTAAAAAAGCTGCTGCAGTGATTGCTCCCCCATATCTACCGCCTATGTTTTGAATATCCGCAAAATTTGTTTTTATCTCATCAAAATAGTCTTGATAAAGAGGTAGCTCCCAAACACGATCACCAGTGTTATCTGCTGATTTTTTTATTTTGGAGCTAAGCTCACTGCTATTTGAGAATAATCCAGAAGGATATTTCCCCAGACCAACGAGACATGCACCTGTCAGTGTTGCCATATCTAAAATATACCTTGGCTTATATTTTTTACAAAATGTAAGTGCATCGCATAAAACTAATCTTCCTTCAGCATCTGTATTTAGAATTTCGATTGTTATTCCAGACATACTTGTTACCACATCACCTGGGCGGGTAGCTTGGCTTCCTGGCATGTTCTCTGCGCAAGCAAGAATACCAATGACATTATTTTTTAAATTCATTTCTGCACATGCTTGCATAGTACCTATCACAGATCCTGCTCCAGACATATCATATTTCATCTCATCCATATTTGCTGAGGGTTTTAAAGAAATGCCTCCTGTGTCAAAGGTTATACCTTTTCCAACCAAGACAATAGGTTGTTTTTTCTTGATGGGAGTATATTTGATGATTACTAGTTTAGCTGGCTGCTTACTTCCCTGAGAGACAGATAAAAGCGAACCCATTTTAAGTGATCGCATTTGTTTTTCGTCTAAAATTTCAACTTTGATACTTTTATGTATTTTTTCGAGTTTTTTTGCTTCTTTTGCTAAAAAAGTCGGGTTACATATATTCGAAGGTGTGTCACCAAGCATTCTAGCCTTGTTTATTCCATTAGATACTGCAATCGATTCTGAAATAGTTTTGTTAAACTGCCTATCATTTAAAGCAGATGAAATTTTTAATGCACATATTTTTAGTTCTGAAGTGGTAGTTCCTTTATATGAATACTGTGATTTCTCAATTTCTATGATTGAGGCATTTATAATATCAAAGTTCTTTATTTTGAGGTTTGTTAGATCAATAGAAACAGTAGATATCTTATATGAATTTATCTCTTTTAGAGCTGCTTTAAGATTCTTTTCAAATCCTTGTATTGTTAACTCGCTCTTTTTCCCTAATCCAATAAAATAGTAGCTGTTATCATACATTTTACTTGCCAGCATATTACGCGCTCCTGACTTACCTGTAATAACTTTATTTGATATAGACATCTTTATATCATCGGAAGCTGGACCTTTATCAACAACTCGATTAATGGACGCCAGGTTGTCCTCAAACACGAAAATGATATTTAGGTCATATTTTTTACTTTTGTCAAATTTGGTGTATTTCATGATATTTCCATATAATAAAGTTATAATAAATAATAAATTAGATTAACATTTTTATGTGATCATGTAATTACTACATTGAATTTAATTAGCCAATATCTATATAAAAATTGTACCAAAGCATCTATCGTTGTTTTTGCAGTTCTTTTATTTATTCTTCTAGCTAATACGGGACTACGTCTGGTTGAGGATGTAAATGAGGGTGATATTCCCTCTATTTTTTTGATTGAATTATTAGCTCTGAAAGTTGTTCAGTACTCATCAATTATTATTCCATTGAGCCTATTTTTCGGGATTATTATCACACTTAATAGACTTTACGTTACCAATGAAATGACAATAATAAAACTAAATGGTTTTTCTAATTATCACCTAGCTAGAATACTTTCCATACTAATTATGTTCGTTACTATTTTTATGATTATTTTGAAATTTTTTTTAGCACCTTTAGCTGTAGAGCATAGGTCTAAAATCGAACATCAAATATCCCATGAACAAAAGATTTATTCCCTCAAAGAGGGAATTTTCAACATAAGCAATGATAAATCAAAAGTAGTATACATAAATAATAAAGAAAAAAGTGAGTTAGCTAATATATTCATAAGATCACTCTCAAAGTCTGGTACACGTATAGATATATCCTCAGGAGTTACATCAAATAATATTGATTCTAATCTTATTAGTTTGGATAACGGGATATCATATGTCTTTAATCCTGATGGCAGTTTTAGCTCAACAGAGTACTCAACTCAGGATATGATTTTAGTAAATGAGATTCCTGAGTTTTCTAGCGTGGATGTTGAATCTAAATCTTTCTTTGAATTAGTTAATATGACTGATTTATTATCAGCTAAAGAAATATTTAACAGAGTGTCTATTATAATTGCTGGATTAATACTGGCATATTTAGCAATTCCTTTGAGTAATTATGCTAAAAAAAATGACAAATACAGAAATATCTTTATAGGAGCTTTGATTTATTTCAGTTACATTATTATCATTCAATTAGCCTCTAGTTCTGTATCCAGTAAAATTGACCTTGCGATGATCGCCTTTTTTCTACACACATCTTATATTTACTTTACATTCGCTCTGTATAAACACACGACAACAGCGGTCAATTGAAATGAGAAAAATATTAATTTATATGCTAAAAAAATATCTAATTGGTTTTGCACTAGCAATAACTGTTCTTCTAGGAATAAATCTTTTACTTATATTTATCGCAGAGCTTAAGAATATTGGATCCCATGAATATACAATTTCCGTTCTATTTAATTATGTTATTTATCTAATTCCACAAAATATTCTAGATATTTTCCCTTATGCTTTACTTATAGGAAGTATGATTTCGTTTGGTTCTATGGCTTATCACTCTGAGTTTGTCGCTATTAACTCACATGGTATTGGGATAAAGAAAATTATATACATAATTATTATACAGACCTTTATTATTTCATCGCTGTTGACTATTACTATTAATTCAATTGCACCTAAATATTCAAATGAAGCACAAACACTAAAGAATTTATCTTTGAATAAAGCATTATCAGACAAAAACTTGTGGTTCAGGTCCAGCAACTATATTGTAAATGTCAATAAAGTTATTACAGACAAAAGGCTAGAGGATATTATTATTTATAATATACAAGATGGATCATTATCATCAATCATTTCAGCTGAAAAAGGTTCTTATAATCAGCAATGGAATCTTAGTAATGTCAAAATTCACAATACAAGCTTAAATGAGGTATTAATTGAGGAATCTTATGTTTTAGAGTCTGACGACTTTATTCCATCTGAGATCCTGAAGAGTCAATTTAATAAAAAAAGATATCTATCGATTAAAGATCTATATCAAAATATAAATTACCATAATAAAGCCGGTATTCCATATGAAAATCATAAAGTTGTCTTCTGGAAAAAAGTTTTATTGCCTATCTCATGCTGTATTATAGTTTTCATAGGATTACCTTTCTTATTCACTAGAATGCGGTCCACAAACCAGAGTCAAAGATTAATATTTGGAGTCTTATTTGGTATAACTTATTTTGTATTGACAAGTATCATAACTAACTTATCTTTAATTATCGGTATTCCTGCACTAGCAAGTGTTTTAATATCCATGTCTCTCTTTATTGTGGTTGGCATATATCTATTTAATTCATTAGTAAAGAAAGATATTCCAATTTAATCAACTCTTTCGAGGTAGGTTTGAGATATTTTATCTTGTAGAGATTCATTGCTAACTAATAATAAAATATGACCACCCAGAAGAGAAACATTATTCTTTTTAGAGACTGCATGTATGAAATCTCTAATGAGTATCTGCTATATATTTTTATCTTCCAGATTCTCATACCAAGTGTTTGATTGTATTTTTTCCAAAACCAAGCGTAATATAAAAATATGATTGCAATAAGATATGTTTGGTAGAAAATATTATCAAGAACCGCATTGCCTTTAGACAACAAAATAATTGGAATAGTAAAAAAATATAACACTGCGAATAACAATATCAAATCATAAAAATTCACTAACAACATTTTAAAAAGACCAACTTTATTGCTCATAATACTCACTGGTCAATGTAAATGGCAATACTTTCACCTTTGCTCCTTTAGGAACTTCTCTCATATTCTCGCCTAGTTCAATATAGCAATTGCATCTTTGACAGATGAAAGGATATTTGATCCTTGTAATCCCGACTTCCTCACATATAATTTATTCTTCTTACTAGTAAGATTCCTCGCTTATATTCTTTTCGACCTTTTCTTTTTTTTACACTCGTCAACAACTCGGCCTCCAATGATAAGGCGTGATCTTGACCTTTTCCCATTAATTTATTTAATGCTGCACTTACAAAAGATTAAATGTAACTACAACTGAAACCGGATTTCCAGGTAGCCCAAAAAAGATGCACTTTTTTATTTTACCATAAGCTAGAGGTCTACCAGGTTTAACAGCAATTTTCCAGAAATTTACTTTTCCAAGTTTTTCTAGAACCTCTTTTACATAATCAGCATCACCCACTGAAACTCCACCGGTTGTAATAAGAACATCACAATTCAATGAAGCCTCTACAAATTTTTTTTCAATTGATTTTATCTTGTCTTTCACTACACCATAGTCTTTTATTTCAACAGGATATTTCTTAAGAAGCCCATATAAAAGATATCTATTACTATCATAGACCTGCGAGATCTTTATTGGTTTCTTGATACTTACTAATTCATCTCCTGTTGACACAAAACCTATTATAGGCCTTCTTTTTAACAAACACTCTATCGATTCCCAAGGATGCTAGTATGCCGATGTCAATCTCATCAATCTCTTTGCCAGCTTTCAAAACAATTTCATTTTTCTTGATGTCTTCTCCAGGAAACCTGATGTTTTGATCTTTAATAATTCTAGATTTCGTGGTTATAATTCTGCCTTTCTGTGTAATCAGTTCTTTCATAACGACTGCATTACAGCCAGAGGGTACCATGCCTCCTGTCATAACCTTTATAGCTTGATTTTTTTTAACTGGTTTTAAAAATGGATTTCCTGCGAAAGATTCACCAATACAGTCATAAGTTTTATTTTTTTCATTGAAATCCCCCACATTTACCGCATAACCATCCATCGCTGAATTTTTGTAGTTTGGCACATTGATTTTTGATTTTATGTTCTTTGATAAAATTCTCCCGTACGCACTCTTGAGATCAACATATTCACTAGTCTTAATACTACTAATAGATTTTAAAATGTTTTCTAAAGCAGCCTCTACGCTCATCGCATTAGGATCAAATTCATTAAAACAGCTATCTTTCATTTTTTTCATATAATCTATATTATATTAGTATATCAAATATTATGTCTTTATTAGATAATTCAAAGTCACTGGAATATATAGATCATTATTGTAACGATGCCTCATATAAAAAAAATCTAGCAAAAAATACACTAGAAGCATACAAATCAGATCTCACAGTCTTTCTGAAATGGCTAGTATCGAGAAATCATGATTTACTCCATGTCGATAGAATACTTATTAATAATTATCTTGCATCGAAATTAGATAACGGATCTACAGTGAGCACAATTCAAAGGACCATAACATGTATTAAGTCTTTTTATGCATTTTTACAAAACAAAGAAATTATTAAGGATAATCCAGCAATCCTGATTGAGAACCCAAAAAAAAGGAGAAAATTACCAACTATTATATCTGAGGGTGAAGTTGAGAAGCTCTTGAATGCCCCTAATCAAAATAACGCTAACGGCATGAGAGATAAATGTATTCTTGAGTTGTTGTATTCTGCCGGCCTTAGAATTTCAGAATTGTTGAATATAAAGGTAAATCAAATATCACCTGAGCAACCATTTCTCAAAATTAGAGGAAAGGGCAATAAGGAACGGCTTGTTCCAATCGGATCTTTTGCTATGAATTTACTAATTACATACATTGATACTTATAGGTCTAAGATCAAAGCTAATAATAATATAGATATGTTGTTCATAACGGAAAACGGAAATCTCATTACACGACAATCTTGTTGGGAGATGATAAAAAAATATGCTAGAGAATCAATGATTAATAAAAATATATCACCTCATAATCTGAGACATGCTTTTGCAACACACTTACTTAATAATGGAGCAGATCTGAGAACTGTTCAGATGCTATTGGGTCATGCTAGTCTGTCTACAACACAAATTTATACACATATTGCAAAAGACAGGCTTGTAAAATTTCATCAAAAATATCATCCTAGAGGCTAATTATGAAAAGTATATTTATAACGCTATCATTAATATTGTTCGTATCATGCGCTAAAAAAGAAGATGCTGATATAAATAAAATTGTTTCAGATGCATACCCAAATGTATCAATAGAGAGCCTAAAAAAAATAGATGAAAATTTTCATGAAATTATCATTAATAATCAAATATATTATGCAACAAACGATGGTAAATATTTAATAGTTGGTAGTGTGATTGATTTAGACACTAAAGAAAGCATTACTGAAAATACCAAAATGGAGCAACGTTTAAAAGTAATTAATTCAATTGATCAAAGTTATCAAGTAATATATAAGCCTGATAAAACAGATTATGTTCTTACTATCTTTACTGATGCATCATGTCCATATTGTCAGAAGTTACATAATGAGCTATCTGGACTTCTTGAGAATAATATTGAGGTTAGATATGTTTTATTTTCTAGAAATGGCAAAGACGTTGATGCTTATGGACAACTCGTATCAGCATGGTGTGCAGATAATAGAGTAGAGGCCATTGATAGTATATTTCAAGGAGATTTGATAGATGATAATGCAACATGTATAAACCCTCTTGATAGGAACTTTGAGTACGCTAGTGCATTGTCCGTTGAGGGCACTCCAACAATATTTTTAGAAGATGGTAGGATTATTCCCGGATATCAAAGCTATGAGAAAATACTTGCATTCATTAAGAACTAAAGTCTTTTTCTAAATCATCAATATACTTTTTGATAATTTCAACTTCATCTTTCATGTCAGCGAATCTACTATCGTTGGATGCTTTTACAAGCTCCGCTTTAGCCTTTGAAATGGTAGTCCAAGGCACTTTTTCAGAATCATTAAAAATTTTATTAGCTATGTAGTCTCTGTAATTACTGATATTTTCCTGAGTCAAGAGCTCCTCTCTTATCAGAGTAGAGCTTTCTCTTATATAACTCGACTAATCTTTTATCTTCGAGCGTTCCAAGCTTAGTCAAAATATCATCTATTTCATTAAGCCCATCAATTTTTTTTATCAATGCCCAATCACTTGGTCCAGTAAAACCATTATAGAGCATCTCATCTACATGCTCTGATGCTGACAAATAATCTCTACTATCAACTTGATAATCTGCAAGTTGATCTACAAGATACTGATTTATGTTCATAATAAAATTACTTGCTGAATTTAGTAAGTTAAACTTAGCATCATAATTATTTTCATTTATTGAAAACTTCTGTTTCAGTACATCATCAAGATGATCATACTTGAGTAATATAGGATAATCATTACTTTTAATTTTTTTTAGAATTTTATTTTTAAATAATGATCCTATATTTCTTGTTCTTGAGGTGAGAACATCCTCTGTCACTTCCTCACACAAGTTGAAGAAAATTAGCTCTTTTGCATTATCTGGGTTACTTGTAAGAAAGCAAACGGGAGTGTATTCACCTGTGGAGGTTGTTGGCGGAATGAAACATATTTTATTTTCCTCAAGAAACTCTCTTACATTATTGTGATTTCGAAAAATCATCAGATGATCCCAAAAGTCTGCATCATTTTTTTTGATGATCTCTGCGACACCTAGCGTAGCGTCAACATCACTCATTGCATCGTGAGCAAATTCATGTTTGACCTTATTATTTGCTGCAAGCTTTTCCAGCTTTAGACTCTTTCTTCCTTTTTCCTTATCTACGGGTATGTTTATATATGATTTATTTAAGTTGCATATTGATAGAATTATTTTAAATAAATCTATCCGTGAATTATTATTTGTATTTGTTAAATACGGGGCATGAAGTGAATGATATAAGCTCGACCTCAAAAACTTTTCATCAAAATTAATATTGTTATAACCAATAAATACAGCAGGTGACCATGATGTTAGTTTTTGATGTACTTTGTCCATGAACTCATAGAAGGATTGTTTGGTATCAAGATCCCTAAGATCAGTTTTTGTAATAAGCATTGCTGTAGGTGAGGGTATAACCCCATCTCTCAGTCTACACTTCTCATTAAGCTCATCGAGCACATGGAAGTTCTCATCTACAAGTTTAGCTGCTAATTGAATTGGCTGATCAAAGTAGAAATTTAATCCAGATGTTTCAAAATCATAAAAAACATAATTCATTTATATTATATTCGGGATAGTGTAATCTTATTATACACAACATGGTTAAAAAGACATATACCGCATCTGATATAGAAATTTTAAAAGGTATCGAACCAGTTCAAAAGAGACCTGGTATGTACACTGATACATCAACACCTAACCATTTACTTCAAGAAGTAATCGATAATTGCGTAGATGAGTCTATTGCTGGCTTCTGTAACAATATCGATATCACAGTCAATAAGGATGGCTCTTTCACTGTTAAAGATGACGGAAGAGGGATGCCTGTTGATATACACCCGGAGTATAAGAAATCTGGAGTCGAAGTCATTATGACGAATCTTCACTCAGGCGCTAAGTTTAGTAATAAAAATTATAAATATTCAGGAGGGTTACATGGAGTTGGAGTATCTGTTGTCAGTGCACTCTCCGAGACATTAACTGTCAACGTTGAAAGAGCCGATGATCCTGATGTCTATGAGATAGTTTTTAAAAATGGACTAATCAGCAAAAAATTAACAAAAGTATCTAAAACTCAAAAAAAATCTCATGGTACTACTATCACTTTTAAGCCAAATTCAACATATTTTGATAGCGATGCTATTGATATGAATAGATTGCATAAACTACTAGAGGCAAAATCTATACTCAAACCCGGCTTAAAGATAAAAATTTTTGATCTGAAATATCGCAAAGAAGAAAAAGTTTATTGTCACAGCGGTTCTCTAGATACTTATTTAAAAAATTCACTTAAAGATATTGATCTATTGCCTAAGCAACCAATTTTAGTAGAGCTTGATACAGATCAATTTGAACTGACATCTACTTTATGTTGGCACCAAGATTCAAATGAGACTATACAAGATAGTTACGTCAATCTGATACCTACTTCTGATGGAGGGACTCATGTAAACTCTCTCAAATCAGCAGTAACTGACTCTATCAGAGAGTTTATGACTTCTCATAAATTGACTCCTAAAAACACAAAAATTATACCTGATGATATTTGGAAAAATACCTCATATCTCCTCTCCATAAAGATTTCAGACCCACAATTTATTGGCCAAACAAAAAATAAATTACAGTCAACATCAATAGGTTCGAAATTGACCACTCAACTCAAGGATAGACTGGAGTTATGGCTGAATAATCATTCTGAGATATCTGAAGAAATTTGTAGTATCGCGATAAGTAACGCGCAAATGAGATCATCAATCGCTCCCAAGAAAACTAAAGCAACCACTAAGAGTATCATTCTCCCTAGTCGATTATCTGATTGCTCAAGCAAAGATGCTTCTGCTAATGAATTATTTCTTGTTGAGGGTGACTCAGCGGGAGGATCAGCAAAACAAGCGAGGGATAGAAATTTTCAAGCAATTTTACCTTTGAGGGGAAAAATACTAAATACGTGGGAGGTTTCATCAACAAAGATTCTGGAATCAAAGGAAGTTCAAGACATCAGTACATCTATTGGCGTAAAGCCTGGCGAGTCTGATTTATCAAAACTTAGATATGAAAAGATATGTATTTTAGCTGATGCAGATTCTGATGGCTTGCACATAGCAACTCTACTAATTGCCTTGTTCGTGAAGCACTTTCCTGATCTTGTTCTTAATGAACATATATATGTTTCACTTCCTCCACTATACCGTCTAGATTTTAAAAACAGTGTTCTATACGCTATTTCAGATGAGCATATGACTGAAGTTCTAAAGCAAAATAAAATAAAATCTTCAGATCCGAAGTTAAGTATAACAAGATTCAAAGGACTTGGAGAAATGAACCCTTCACAGTTGAGGGACACGACACTTAATCCATCTTCACGAAAACTTTTACTACTTTCATTAGAAAATAAGGCGAAAGATATGAAATTATTAAACATGATGCTCTCTAAAAAGACATCCATAGATAGGAAGTTGTGGCTAGAGAAAAAGGGTAATCTTGTGCAGGCAAACTAATGGCAAAAAACAAAGACCTATTTTCATCAAATATAGATAAAATTTCTATTGGTGCTTTTAGTGAGGACGCATATTTAAATTACTCCATGTATGTGATTCTTGATCGAGCTTTACCAAGTCTGTTGGATGGACTAAAGCCTGTTCAAAGAAGAATAATTTATGCAATGAGTGAATTAGGTCTGAAACATAACACTAAACACAAAAAATCAGCAAGAACAGTGGGGGATGTCCTGGGAAAATTCCATCCGCATGGAGATACAGCATGTTATGAAGCTATGGTTATGATGGCGCAATCATTTTCATATAACTCACCATTGATAGACGGACAGGGTAATTGGGGTACTCAAGATGATCCTAAGTCTTTTGCTGCCATGAGATATACCGAATCTAAGCTAACCAAATACTCTGATCTACTTCTTAGAAATCTTAAAAATGGTACTGTTGATTGGATACCAAATTTTGATGGCTCCCTTGATGAGCCTAAGTTTTTACCCTCACTTATCCCCAATATACTTGTAAATGGTAGCTCAGGCATTGCAGTCGGAATGTCAACAGATATTCCACCGCATAATCTTGGAGAAATAATCCTCGCTGTGCAACATTTGATAAAGAATCCTAAATGTAGTGTTAAAGATTTGATAGATTTTATTCCAGCCCCCGACTATCCAACAGGCGGGTCTCTTTTAAGAGATGAATCTGATATTGATGAAATTTATAACGAGGGGACTGGTAATATAAAACTACGAGCTGAGTATACTTCTAAGTCAAAAGAAATAACTATCAACTCTCTGCCTTATCAAGCATCTACCACAAAAATCATAGAACAAATTCAATCTCAAATTATTGAGAAGAAGATTAGCTTTATTGGATCTGTTGAGGATCAATCAGATGAGAAAAACCCTGTAAAGATAATTATTAGAATCAAAGGCAGCAGTGTCAGCGCTGAAGATGTGATGAACCATCTATATTTCACCACAGATTTAGAGAGAAGTTACAGAGCAAATCTAAATATTATTACATCAGAAGGCAAGCCGAAGGTTATGAATTTAAGAGAAATTCTCTCTCAATGGTTAGCATTTCGTATGGATACATACAAGAAGCAGCTAAATCATGAGAATAATCAAATACTCGAAAGACTTCATATCCTTGAAGGCTTCTTAATAGTCTATAAACATCTAGATAAAATTATTTCAATTCTTCGCAATGAGGATAATCCAAAACAAAAAATAATGAAAATTGGTAAGTTTACAGAAATACAGTATGAATCAATTGTGAATATGAGACTGAGAAACATTGCTAAACTTGAAGAGCAAAAAATTAATGATGAGTTCGCAAAGCTGAAGGAGAGAAATAAGGAGATTAGTTCTATATTAAAATCTAAATCTAAATTAAATAAACTAATCAGTGAAGAACTCGATGAGTTGAGTGAAGAATATTCATCTGATAGAAAAACAAATATTCTGGAGGATGTATCCTCTTCTAAGCAAATCAAGAAAGAAATCAAAATATCAAATGAAGCAATGTTTGTTGTTTTATCAACTAATGGTTGGATAAAATCTAATAGAGGTTCACTAGATAAAACCGACGACCTTGCATTTAAATCAGGTGATACATTGCTCGATTATTTAAATATTGAGAACGACAAAGAGGTTGCCTTTTTCGATCAAAAAGGGTTCTTATACACGATGAGTGTCAATGATATGCCTTCTGGTAGAGGTTACGGTGAATCCTTAAAGAAATACTTTACCATTGATGATGGTATCCATGTTATCGGAATGGTTGATTCGAAAAATACTAATCATACACTACTAAGCACGGAGTCGGGATATGGTTTTATATGTGATAATCATGATCTTAGTTCCTCGAACAGAAAGGGTAAAGCTATCTTAAAGAACAAAGCATCAATGCTTTCAAAACCTGTTGCTTTTAAGATGGAAGACTATAAATACTATATATTGATAACTGATAAACAATACATGCTCGTCGGAGATTTATCCGATATACCGATAATGTCAAAAGGGAAGGGAGTAAAGTTGATCAATATTCCTAAGTCTGACGAGGAGGAAAAAATTGTTTTTTCTGGGGTAATTAAAGACGGGGAAAGATTAGAGATTGCTAGTAAAAATAAAAGGACGAAATATATTGAATTTGAGGATTTAGAACCATATATTATGAGTAGAACAAGACGTGGGAAGAAGATAGATAATAAATATACCCACAAAAATGCTAAATTAATTTACAATACAGGGAAAAAATGAAGAGAATATTTTATTTTATAGTTGTTAACATTGCGATACTTTTTGTTTTAAGTATCTTTTTATCACTAACGGGCTTCACGGGTATCCTTCAGTCTAATGGAGTTGACCTGGATTACGATTCACTAATGCTATTTTCATTGGTATTTGGTATGGGCGGATCCTTCATATCCCTGTACATGTCCAAATGGATGGCTAAGTCTATGGCCGGAGTAAAGTTAATCAATACTCCATCAAATGAATTTGAAAAATGGTACTTAGATACGGTAAAGAGACAATCAGATCAACTAGGCCTCAAGATGCCAGAAGTAGGTATATTCAATTCTCCTCAACCAAATGCTTTTGCGACAGGATCATCAAAAAATAGTTCTTTAGTTGCTCTTAGTACTGGTCTAGTTAGTGCTATGAATAGAGATGAGATTGAAGCTGTAATAGGTCACGAGATGAGTCATGTAGCTAACGGCGACATGGTTACACTTACTCTTATACAAGGAATAGTAAATGCGTTCGTAATATTCTTTTCACGCGTAATTGGTCACTTCGTTGACCGCGTAATTTTAAAAAATGAAAGAGGCTATGGAATTGGATATTTCTTCACTGTTATCTTTGCGCAAGTAATTTTAGGAATACTTGCCTCTACAATAGTTTGTTGGTTCTCACGTATGAGAGAATTTCGAGCAGATATAGGTGGTGCACAACTTACATCAAAAACTAAAATGATAAACGCACTTAAAGCATTAGAAAGACAAGTTGCAGCTCCGCTCCCAGACCAAATGTTAGCTTTTGGTATCTCTAACAAAGGTCAGTCAAGCACATTGCAAAAACTTTTTTCGACACACCCACCTCTAAGAAAAAGAATTGAGGCTTTAGAAAATTCACAGATCGAATCAGCTAGCCAACAACAATTGGGCTAATGGTTGATCATTCTTTATTAAAAAGTGGCAATAAAGTTCTTGTCGAAAATCAGCCCTATCTGATTATTGATACTGATTTTGTTAATCCTGGGAAAGGTCAAGCCTTCACAAAGATCAAAATTAAAAATCTACTGAATAAGAAAATAATTGAAAAAACGGTAAAGATTGGTGAAGAACTTGATGAGGCCGATGTCCTGAATACCTCTATGCAATTTCTATATCAAGAATCTAATAATTTATTTTTTATGAATTTGGAATCATATGAACAACTTGAGCTGTCAGTTTCATCAGTAGATTTTGATCCTCGATGGCTGAATGATGGGGATGAATGTGATGTTACGATATGGAACGATGCTATAATTGATGTGAATCTACCTAATTTTGTTACATGTAAGGTAATATCAACAGAAAATGTTGCGAAAGGTGATACTGTATCTACTACACTTAAAGATGCTGAACTTGATAATGGCATCATTATTAAAGTTCCGGCCTTTATAAAACAAGATGAAGAGGTTAAAGTAAATCCTACAACTGGTGAATATTCATCAAGGGCATAATATGAGCAAAGCACAAGAGAGAAGAAAGGCTGCAGAGCAACAAATACAAGAGCATAAAGCTAAAAAAAATAAGTATATAATAGCTGCAGTATTTTGGTTTCTATCAAGCTTATATATTTATTCTAATGATTCCGGATTTTCAGATGTCTATTCACTTAAACCTTTCATTTATTTTATAGTTGGTCCAGTTGTTGCGTCTATAGTCTTTGGTAATATCATGTTTTTTCTTCAAAAAATCATTGAAAAGGGTGTAATTGCATTTCTTGGAAACAATGCACAGAATCTTGTTTTACCAGTAATATCATTCATATTTTTCTGCGCTCTCGTTGGTATGTTTCTGGTAATATTCAAATTTGCTGAGCTTTTGCAAACAGTAATTTAATCCTCCATTTTTATTTATATTCATGTATGATATGCAAATGCCAATGATGCTAAGAGATATTCTTCTTCCTGTTATAATTTCGTCTATATATTGGATAACGTTTTATAATAAGCTACTATTTATTAATTTATTTATCTTTGTTGTAGTATCAATAGCCTATGTGTACTACTGTAAATGGGTTAACTCAAATTATGAATCTATCTTTGGAAAGGAATCGATAGATGAAAAATTGAAGGATACAAATTCTCTTAGTAGAAAATTAATATCTGCAATTTGGGTCTCTCATTTTGCATTTTTCTTCTTCGGAGGTATTAGTTTAGGTGTGTCAGTGCCTTTTATAATTTATTTTAATATCTAATAATAGATAACTTTATAGTTTTTAATATTCATGGAAGATATACATAGCAAAGCAATAAAAAAGTTAGATGATTTTATTAATCATGACTTGCCACAATACTCTAGAGATCGTAATTATGATTTTGGTATCACTCGAAGAAACAATGTCTCAATGCTATCAAAGTATATTTCTCACAGAATAATAAATGAATATTCTGTAGTTAAAAGATCACTGGATAGATATAAATTCAATAAAATAGAAAAATACATCCAAGAAGTGTTTTGGAGAATATATTGGAAAGGCTGGTTAGAGCATAGGCCTAAATTATGGAATGACTATTTAAGTTATTCTGTTAAAAACGTTGATAATGAAGTATTAGAAAAGGCATATTCAGGAACAACAAATATAGAATGTTTTAATGATTGGGTAGATGAGTTGAAATCAACGAATTATTTACATAATCACACAAGAATGTGGTTTGCAAGTATATGGATTTTCACATTAGATCTTCCTTGGCAGCTTGGTGCAAATTTTTTTATGAAACATTTGTATGATGGCGATGCTGCCTCAAACACACTAAGTTGGAGATGGGTTGCTGGTTTACAAACAATCGGTAAGCACTATGTGGCTACATCATCTAATATCTCAAAATTTACTAATGGTAAATACAGGCCAAATAACTTAAATGAAGATGCAGAGCCTATGGAAAGCTCGATGACTTATGATACCAATGAGTTAGATTTTATAAATCTTAACTCAGGCAATAAGAATCTAATTATTTTTGAAAATAATCTTGATGTAGAGTTTATTACTAAAATTAAAGACAATTATGAAAATATTTATTTTGCATTACTTTCGAATGACAAGCGAGTACTTAAACTCTCTGAGAATGTGATGACATATAAGAATCTTTTAGTTGAAGATATTTCAAAAAAATTCACCGGCTCTTCAATCATGGTAGATGATGAATTAATATCTTTACTCACAAGTAATTCTTCTTTTGATGTTATTTATCCTTTTGTAGGAGAGAATCTATCATTTATAAATAATCATAGTGTTTCAGATCACTTGAACTTTATTTATTTGGATGATGATATTCACTGCTTACAATTTTGTAAAAAGGTTTCTTTAATTTTAAAAAAAATATACCGTCGATTGTTAAAAATATAATGAACCAAGATCAACTCTTTTAGTTGATCCATGTATCTTAATAATTATCTGAATAATATAGTTAATAAAATTCCAGTAACTAAAACAATTCCTAAAGATGAGAGAACAGGTAGTTTTTTCATTATACCTTTTCTCCAAAAATCAGGCTCGTCTCGCCATGTATCAGTGTCTTTCCAAAATTGATCTTTTTGTCTATTAGCTTTCATAGGTTATATTTAAAAATATCTAACTGTCTCCCTCTTTGACAAAAACACCATCAACCATCTTACCTTTTCGATCTTTTATATCCTCATACGCAACTTTTAAACACTCATCCATAGTTAAATTATTTCTAACTAGTATATTTATCAAAACAACCATGATATCGCCCACATCATCTCTAAAATCTTTTGATTTACATAAACTATCAGATAATTCTCCTACTTCTTGTATTAGTTTCATATATTGATCTTTATCTGTGCTTCCTTCAATAAGGTTTCTGTCCAAGTGCCATTGCCCAATTAGTTTTTCATAATTAATCTGTGTCATAGTGTTACTCTGCTCTTTTTATTATCATTTTATAAGAGATGAGTGGTGTACCTTTATTTTTAAGTTACTGTTACTTTCTTTTAGCATGAACGTAAAAGCAACTTTGAGCACCTCATCGGATTTAAAACTTAAAATTCCCATAGCAATTATAAGTTCGTCCTCTATGAGTATATTTATCTGATCAGTATCAATAGATTTCCATTCTTGTATCGCAAAGCCTTTATCCTCATCAATGTCACCCCCTATAAAGTATGACAGAGCTCTATCAAAACTATTTCTGAATATTTCCTCGCGAGTGAGGGTAGGCTTGAACAAAACACTCTCTGTTTCAAATAAGTAGTGTGTTTTTAAGAATTTACTTGCTTGTTCTTGGTAATCACCTTTGTTGTCATAGACATTTTTGATATCTAGCACACCTTGTTTCCAAGAATCTACGAACAGCTTAACATCGGTCTCATTAATTGCCATATTCCCAATAGTATGAATCAGTTAATACCTTAAATTTTAAATATCCGTATTATCATCTAAACACATCATAATGACTGCAAAACCGATAGCGAATATAAAAAAAAGTATTATACCTTGCGCATAACTCATAATTCATTGTAGCAAATATCCATTAGGATGCTTTAATTAATTTTTATGTTTTCTTTAAAATTTATACTTTGTATTATTACAATCCAATTAAGATCCCTACCAACAGACTTCATTTTACTTCGATAATTTACATTTACTCTTAGAGCATCATAAAATGTTTTTGTAAAACCGAATCTTAGATAATCATATGACGCGCCTGATCCCACTGGTGTACCTTCATTTATATCCTCCCCGAAACCAAATTCGCCAAAAACCTTATAATTATCCATGTTAATACTCTTACCTATTTTGATGTGGTGTGAGGTCTTATAATAGCTAGAGTCACTGAACCATAGTTCTTGTCTCGTTGCTATGTAACTTTCCGCACTCACAGTTGGTGCTATCAAAATAAACACTAAAAAATATAGAAAAACCTACTCATATATACCTCCATTGTGTTTCAGTTCCCATAAACTTGCGCTTCCACTTGAATCAATCAAAAATAGTTCGCCTTTACTATTAACTTCTAAATCTCTTATCCTTCCTATTCGGTCTTCAAAAATAACTTCTTGCTCTCTAACTATGTCATTTTCAAATTTTAGTTTGTATAGAGTTTTAAATTTTAGTGAGGTTACTAATACATCTCCTTTCCACTGAGGAAATGCTCCTCCATCATATATCACAATATTGCTGACTGCTATTGATGGAGTCCATGTCCATAGCGGTTTGGTAAATCCAGGTTTCCACGCGCTTCCATCACCAATTTTAGTACCAATATAGTTAGTTCCTCCCCATCCAATATGCTTCCATCCATAATTTTCTGCGAATTTTACCTCACCAAAAAATCCCCACCTTTAGCACCATGATTTGAGATATAAATCTTATTTGTGAAGGGTGAAACAGCCATTCCTTGCGGATTTCTGACTCCTATTTGATAGACTTCGGGCAACCAATCAGGATTACTAGTAAATTTTGGATTATCTTCAGGAATGGATCCGTCTAAATTTATTCTTATAATACTTCCAGGATGATTTGAAACATCTTGAGCAATCATCCCTTCACCTCTCTCACCAACAGTCGCATAAAGATATCCATCTTTAATAACTAGCCGAGAGCCAAAATGATAGCCACTATTTATAGGAGGCTCAGCTTGAAAAATATTTTTAAAACTTATTCTCTTTTCGTCATATACACCTCTAGCCACCGATGTTGAAGAGTATCCATTCTCTCTATCTTCTGAATAACTAACATAGACATAGCCATCGTGGTAAAGAATATCTAGGAGGCCACCTTGTCCATAATAATAAAAATTAAGATCATGCTCGATTTCATATTTTGCCCCTGTTTTCATATCGACACGTATTATTGCCCCTGTTTTCTCAGTAATGAGTAATTTTTCATCATCTATAAATGACATCCCCCATGGCTCGCTGAGATTGTCAGTTACTTCGCTTAGAGTTATATCTAATTCAGAAGCCGAGGCTAAATAAAATGGAATAATTAACAAAATGAAGCTTAGCTTATTCATTACTTTATAATATAGCATTTGATGTTTACTGTATCCCTGTCTGTTAAGAAACCTTTATTAATACGATGTTAATTATTTTATCGTAAATGTTATTATTTTCTAGGATGACAATTGGATGTTTAAACTCGCTAATCATACTTAACTGTTTTGTTATATATTACGGAGCATACTACTATCATTTTAAGGGCTTAAAAATGGAGTACTTAGCACTCATCTTATTTTTAGCATTGGGAAGCAGTATGGAATTAATTTTGACAGGATTATGTCATTGAAGATAAAAAAGGATACACATAATGTTTAACGTTATACTCATATTGATATTTATTTTAGTTTTTGTCTATGCCATCAAGCTCATAACATCCACATCTGATCAAAATACATCTAAACAGATGAATTGGGCAATTAAGTATTTTGTATCCTCAACACTTATTATTGGGATTCTTATCTTCGCGTTCATGGTGACTCGCTAACATGACAAATATATTATGGTTTAGAAATGATTTAAGATTACATGACAATGAAGCTTTTTCACAAGCAATAGATAATGACTCAGTTTTATTAGTCTATATATATGATAGAACGCTTATAAAGCGAGATACAGTCTCATCTTTCCATTTAAAGTTTATTGAAGAATCACTAGATGATCTGTCTGATGAGCTCAAAGAAAAATTTGGTGCAACTTTAAATATCTATCACTCTGATACTTTGGATGTTTTTAGAGATTTACTCAGCAGATATCAGGTTAAGAATGTTTTTTCTAATAGAATATTTAAAGAAAAATCATCTCAAGAAATTGACGATTCATGTCATAGTCTATTTTCATCAAAAGGTGTCAAATGGATTCCAGTGTAATCAATTTGGAATACAGCTCAAACATCGAAATAGACAAACATGGGCCAAAGATTGGCGTTCTTTTACATCAAAGAAAATAAAAATGACAACGACCTCATCTTGTGAATTCATAAATGATAATTGCCATAAATTAGATAATCTTACTTCTTTTAAAAAAGACAATTATTTATACAGACAACATGGCGGGAGTAAAGAAGCACAAAAACTTTTACATAGTTTCCTAGTATCACGTCATAAAGATTATCAATTTCTAATGTCATCACCACTATCATCCGAAAATTCATGTTCAAGATTAAGTCCTCACATTACTTTTGGCACAATCTCTATTCGAGATATCGTCTCACAATTGAACACGAAATATAATGATTCTGATATTGATAAAAAATCGTTGTCATCGTTTAAAAAAAGACTCGCTTGGCATTGCCACTTCATCCAAAAATTTTATGATGAACCAACAATCGAATATGAAAATATGAATAGGGCTTATGACGGAATGAGAGCTGATGCTGATGAGAAGAAGTTAGAGGCATGGAAGAATGGTTTAACAGGTTTTCCTTTTGTAGATGCATGTATGCGTTTTGTTACAAAAACAGGGTGGTTGAACTTTAGAATGAGAGCGATGCTTGTCTCATTTGCTTCATATCAGCTCTGGTTAGACTGGAGATTGACAAGTAAACATCTATCCAAATATTTTACTGACTATGAGCCAGGCATTCACTATTCGCAATTTCAGATGCAATCTGGCACAACAGGCATCAATACTATTAGAATTTACAATCCTATCAAACAGTCTTATGATCAGGATCCACATGGTGATTTTATAAGAAAATGGGTCCCTGAATTAACTGATGTCCCAGATTCACTGATTCATGAACCATGGCGCTTGTCTCCAGCAGAGGAATTAGATTTAGGCATTAAGTCAGGAAATAATTATCCAAGCCCATTGTAGACAATGGTGTAGAGACAAAACTCGCAAGAGATAAAATTTGGGAAATAAGAAAAAGTAAACATGCCAGAGCTCTTTCAATCGATGTAGTTAACAAGCATGCCAGTAATAAATAGTCTCTGAACCTCCCCGCCCGGACTCGAACCAGGAACTAAACCTTAGGAGGGTCTTGTTATATCCAGTTTAACTACGGGGAGATAATTTTACTTATTCTATAGTATAGTAAGAGTTATGAACATACTCTCTATAGATACATCTGGAAATAACTATTCATTAAGTATTTCCAAAGAAAATGATATCACCTCTTTTCAAGATAAATCTGATAATGTATCCAGTGAAAGTATCTTTGGTTGAGATTGATAATATCGTTTCAAAATGCAGTCTTAGTCCAAATCAAATAAATACTTTAGTTTATAATAATGGACCAGGAAGTTTTACAGGTATAAGAGTGTCGTCTGCAATCGTTCAAGCAATAGGATTTAGCAATGATTGCCCGGTATACGGTATAAATGCACTCAACCTTGATGCATATTATTTGTATAAAAAATATAATGTTCAAAAAATTCAGATCGCAAAAAAAGCTTTTGGCGATCAAATTTTCCATGGTCTTTTTTTAGTTAATGATAAAGATTGTCTTGCTCAAGAATCTATTAAAACAATTACATTCTCTGACATAAAAGTTCAATCTAATTATATGTTAGCAACAAACTCAAAAGATATTGAATCTTTCAACGACAATAAATACGAATCAATTGAGAAATACATAGGCTCAGAGTTATTAATAGAATACTACACAATACTGTGAAAAGAAACAAGGATTTGATTATAAAGATGCGTTGCCTAGTTACGCAGGACATACTATCTAGTTAATCTTACCTATCTTCTTTCCTACTCTAATAGACTGATTCATTTTTAGACTGTTTGATAGCTCTATATTTTCTGTAAAAAGTAATATAACCGTTGACCCTGATTTAAACATCCCGATCTCATCTCCTTTGTTGAACTTAATATTCTTATTACCATATTTTGTAGAGATTAATTTTTTGGGCATAGGAGGAGAAACCTCGCCTTTCCACTGCGTCTCAATAGATGAAACATTTATCGCACCAACGAAAATTACAGAAAAATGATTGTCATGCTCTTTGAAATGACAAACTAATCTTTCATTTTTTGAATATAAGTTATCTATACACTCTACCGCATGATCGGCCACACTAAAAAGTCTCCCGGGGACATGTAATGTTTTCATTAGTTTGCCATTAGCTGGTATGTGAACTCGATGATAATCCTTTGGTGATAGATATATTGTCAAAAATGAGCCATCTTTATAGATGGATGCTAATTCTTTATCATTGCACAGAAGTGTTTGTATTGGCGTACTTTTTGCCTTTAACTTGAAGTATAGAATTGTCTTGTAGTTTTCCAAACTGAAGAATTCTACCGTCACACGAAGACACTATTGAGCCCTTATCCTTATTGACCACATGTACGCCCTTTTTAAGTTTTCTCGTGAAGAAATCACAAAAAGTATTGTAGTTATCAGTATTTTTCTCAATACACTCATCTAGATTTATCTTAAAAAGTTTGACATAGAGTCTAATTAAGAAGCTGGTTAGAGGATGATGTGTCCTTGTGATGATGTAGGTAAAACGTGATATCAAATGATGAGGCATAATATATAGCCAGTAAGAAAGGATCATGTTTTTTACTTTTATGAGATAGTTATTCATTCGATTAATATCTTATCTTTATGTGCTATATATTTATAGCTATCGTTTTGAAATTTATCAGCAAATATATGATATTTTGTCTATAATGCAATAAAAATATATTTATTATGTCAGGAAACACATTCGGTAAAATTTTTAAAGTTACTACTTTTGGTGAGAGCCATGGGAAGGCACTCGGCTGCATTATAGATGGCTGTCCTCCAAATCTTAAAATTGATGAGAGCGATATTCAAAGAGATCTTGATCGAAGAAAGCCTGGGCAATCAAAATATACTACTCAACGAAAAGAGGATGATAAGATTGAGATCTTATCAGGAGTTTTTAATGGTTTAACAACAGGAACTCCTATTGCTCTATTAATATACAATAAAGATCATAAGTCAAAAGATTACTCTGAGATTAAAAATAAGTTTAGACCAGGTCATGCAGATTTTACTTATCAGAAGAAGTATGGAATAAGAGACTATAGAGGAGCTGGGCGATCATCTGCTCGAGAAACTGTTGCGCGTGTAGCAGCTGGGGCAATTGCAAAAAAATACTTATCGAAAATTAACAAAACTAAAATATTTGGATATGTATCACAGCTTGGCGAAATCAAAGCTGAAAGCATAAAGATATCTGATATTGAAAAATCCTTTCTTCTTTCCTGATAAGAAAAAAATCCTTGAGCTTGAGGAATATTTAACAGGTATAAGGAAAGCTGGTGACTCTATTGGTGCTAAAGTAACGGTTGTTGGTAAAAATATTCCGATTGGATTAGGTGAGCCAGTGTTTGATAAATTAGATGCATTGTTAGCACAAGGTATGATGTCTATAAATGCAGTAAAAGGTGTTGAGATTGGAGCAGGCTTTGATGTTGTTAGCCAAAAAGGTTCTGAAGCAAGAGATGAAATCACCCCAAAAGGTTTTTTGAGTAACTTTTCAGGCGGTACACTAGGAGGCATCTCTACAGGTCAAGATTTACATGTAAACATTGCTCTTAAACCAACATCGAGTATTTTAATACCTGGTAAAACCATCGATCAGAAAAACAAACCGACTACTATACGTACTAAAGGAAGACATGATCCTTGTGTTGGAATAAGAGCCGTCCCGATAGCTGAAGCTATGATGGCACTAACTCTATGTGACTTATATTTGAGACATAAAGCACAAAACAAATAATTTTTTAGATATGAAACAAACCCTGTACGATAAAATATGGAATGATCACTGCATTTTAGATAATGATGATCACTCATCGCTTATATATATTGATCGCCACTTAATTCATGAGGTCACCTCTCCGCAAGCATTCGATGGATTGGATATCAAAAAAAGAGATATATGGAATAAAAAATCAATTATGGCAACAACAGACCATAATGTTCCAACTATTAATAGAGATCAAGGAATCACCGACCCAGTTTCTAAAATCCAGATAGAGGCTCTTCGGGAAAATTGTAAAAAACATAACATAGAGCTTTATGATTTAGATAATCTTAAGCAAGGTATTGTTCATGTAATAGGGCCAGAACTTGGAATGACTCAGCCAGGCATGACTATAGTGTGTGGTGATTCACATACATCAACACATGGTGCTCTTGCATCACTCTCATTTGGAATAGGTACAAGTGATGTCGAGCATGTACTTGCTACACAATGCCTTAATCTTACAAAAGAGAAAAACTTTAATATAGAAGTAAATGGCGTGCTCCATCCTTACATTACATCAAAGGATTTAATTTTATATATAATTGGAAGTATAGGTACTTCAGGTGGAACAGGATATACAATCGAGTACACAGGTGAAACTATATCAGACTTAAGTATAGAATCACGGATGACCATATGTAATATGACAATAGAGGCTGGTGCTAAATCTGGCTTGATGGCTTTTGATGAGAAAACTCATGATTATTTAAAAGATAGAGAATTTCTACCTTCATCCAAACATTATGACGATGCACTTAAGTATTGGGAAACATTAATAAGTGACAGTGGCGTAACATTTGATAGAAAAGAGAAATTCAATGCGAGTGATATTCAACCCCAAGTAACATGGGGCACTTCTCCAGAAATGGTCACATCTGTCGATGAATGTATTCCTAGTTCAGATTCAATTGATAATGAGGAAGAATATTTAGATACACTTGCGTATATGGGTCTAGAACCTAAAACTGAAATAAAATCGATTGATCTTGACAAAATATTCATTGGATCATGCACTAACTCTCGTATAGAGGATTTACGCCAGGCAGCTGAAGTTGTTGAAGGAGAAAAAGTCTCTAGCAAAATTAAGCAAGCAATTATTGTTCCAGGTTCGGGGCTTGTAAAAGCACAAGCAGAAAGAGAGGGATTAGATAAAATATTTATGAAAGCTGGTTTTGAGTGGAGAGACCCTGGATGTTCGATGTGTTTGGGAATGAATGATGACTTTTTACAACCTTACGAGAGATGCGTATCTACATCTAATAGAAACTTTCAAGGCAGACAAGGCGATAAAGGTAGAACACATCTTGTAAGCCCAGGGATGGCTGCAGTTGCTGCTATAAAAGGTCACTTCTACAATGTTAAGGATTTTATGAATGAAAAGTAAATCCTATAATGGACAAGTCATTCCAATTAATAGAGATAATGTTGACACGGATTTAATAATTCCAAAACAATATTTGAAATCAATAAAAAAATCTGGATTTGGCCCATTTTTATTTGACTCTCTGAGGTATAACGACACTGCAACATTAGATAGCAATGATGAGAGAGAGGAAAACTCTGAATTTATACTCAATAGAGAACCATTTAGAAAAGGCAATATTCTTGTTTCAAAAAGTAATTTCGGCTGCGGCTCATCTAGAGAACATGCTGTCTGGGCCATACAAAATTATGGCATTGATGTTGTAATCGCAGAAAGTTTTGCAGATATATTCTCGAGGAATAGTTTTAAAAACGGATTATTACTCATTACTCTAGAATCACAAACCATTAATGAAATTATAGATTCATCATTATCGTCAAATTCGTATATATTAGATGTTAATCTTGCAGAGGATAAAATTTTACTACCAAATGATAAAACGATAACATTTTCTATATCGAGATCTTATAAAGATAGAATTATTAATGAACTCGATGATATTGAGCTTACATTAAGAAATAAAGATCAAATAAAAAATTATGAGAATCAAATGAAGCTTTCCAAGCCATGGTTATTTAATAATGAGTAAAAAAAATATATTTATTTTTCCTGGGGATGAAATAGGTCCTGAGATTACAACTGAGGCTATAAAAATTATAGATTTCCTTAATGAATCTAAAATGACGGATATTCATTACGAGTTCGGTGATATAGGAGGTGCTTCTCTTGATAAGTACAACAAACCAATAACGGATGAAACTTTAGAAAAAGCACGTAAATCGGATGCAGTTTTACTAGCCTCAGTTGGTACACCCAAGTATGACAATAATACTCGCGAGCTTAAACCTGAGCATGGATTACTTGTATTAAGAAAACATCTAAACCTATACATTAATATTAGGCCGATATTTGTGTTCAATACATTGTCAGAGTTCTCATCTCTTAAATCTGAGCTAATCAATGATTTAGATTTAGTAATAATTAGAGAGCTCATTGGCGACGTTTATTTTGGAGAGCCCAGAGGTTTTAAAGATGTAAATGGAGATAAAGTTGGATACAACACTATGCAATATTCCGAATCTGAAGTTCAAAGGATTACAAAATTTGCAATTGATATCGCACTTAAAAGAAACAAACATATTACTTCTGTTGATAAAGCTAATGTGCTGGAGTGTTCTCAATTATGGAGACAGACTGTTGATAGAATAATGCAAGGTTACAGTAATATTGATTTACAACATATGTATGTTGATAATGCAGCGATGCAGATTATTAAAAATCCAAAGCAATTTGATGTAATATTAACACCTAATCTATTCGGAGATATTTTATCCGATGCTGCATCAATGCTTACTGGGTCAATAGGGTTATTGCCATCTGCATCACTATCTGAAACTATAGGAATGTTCGAGCCGATTCATGGCTCTGCGCCAGATATTGCTGGGAAGGGTGTGGTAAATCCAATTGCTATGATTTTATCCCTTGCGATGATGTTTGAATATACTTTTGATAGACAAGATTTGGCAAGGATAATAAAAAAATCTGTAGATGATGTATTAGAGTCTGGATACTTTACAAAAGATTTATCTCAAAATGATTATATTACAACAAACGAGATGGGTGATAAGATTCTAGAGAGTATTAAAAAACTATGTTAACCAAAAAGAGTCATATAATGTAGCTGTAGTAGGAGCAACAGGAATTGTTGGAGAATCCCTCCTTGATATACTTTACTCTAGGCGATTTCCGATAAGCAGTATTTATGCTGTAGCTAGTACAAAATCAAAGGGCTCAAAAGCTAAATTTGGAGATCAATTACTGATCGTAGAGTCTCTGGATGAATTTAACTTCACTGACATCGATATAGCTTTTTTTAGTGCAGGAAGTTCTGTATCAAAAGAATATGCTACTAAAGCTACTACACAGGGTTGTATTGTAATTGACAACACCTCAGAATTTAGATACGAGCAAGACATACCTCTTGTAGTACCAGAGGTTAATCCACAAGACATCGATTTGTATAAGCATAAAAATATCATTGCAAATCCGAATTGTTCCACGATACAGATGCTTGTTGCACTTAAGCCACTGCATGATACTTTTTGTGTAAAACACATTAATGTTTGCACTTATCAAGCAGTTTCTGGATCTGGTAAAGATGGAGTTGAAGAACTTTTACAACAATCATCTGCATATATTGATCAAAGATCGATTGATAAAAAAGTTTACCCTAAACAAATCGCCTTTAACTCAATACCATTTGTAGATTGTTTTCTAGAGAACAACTACACAAGAGAAGAAATGAAGATGGTATGGGAGACACATAAAATTCTTGATGAGAATATAAGTGTTAATCCTACCGCAGTAAGAGTGCCTGTGTTGGTTGGACATGCAGAGAGCATATATATTGAAACTGAGAAGGAGATAGATATTGAATTAGCAAAAAACTGCTTAAATGAGTTTGCAGGAATATCAGTCATAGATGATGTTCAAGAAGTCGATTTTCCAACTTCTTTTGAGCATGGTCATGGAACTGATGATGTCTATGTTGGCAGGATTAGAAAGGGACTTAGTAAAAATAACTCTTTAAATTTATGGGTAGTTGCTGATAATGTAAGAAAAGGTGCTGCGTTAAACAGTATCCAAATTGCTGAAAATTTGGTTGGGAGTGAAATGTGAGATTATTTATATTTATAATAATTCTATTATCAATCGTAGTAGTATTGGAATCTCAAGCGGTGATACCAGAGTCACCTTATAGTCTTCTTGGCGCACTAAGTACGGCTGGAGAGTTCATAAAATCATTAAATATTCATAGTTACTATCTTATCATCCCTGACATTACAATAACTCTAGAAGGAATACTTACTACATTGCTTATTCTTTTTGTGATCGGATTTATTCTAGAGCGATTTAAAACACTGGAACAGAATAATTATGTTTTAACAAAGCAACTTCAAAGATTAAGTCAAAAGATATCCGATATGAATAAAGATTTAAATAGCAATAACGAAAACAGATTCTAAAGAGATGAAATGCAACGCATTGCAAAGGAAATTAGAGATTTCTTCTACATTAGCCCAATCTGTAACAAATAATCATACAACTCCTGTACGTTCAAAAAAAATAAGAAGAGTTTCAGCTGAAAGTTCAATCGGCAAAGATGAATCAGAAGAGGTTGCTAGTGTACCAGAAACAATCAATGATCAGACTAATTCTCTAGTAGAACCTCCTGCTGTTTTAGATTCTGAACCAAGTGAAATTCAGGAGTCGCACAAAACAGATGAACAAATCAATAATGATGATGACAACCTATCTAATATTGATCTAGCTAGAGCGCTTATAGAAAGTGGAGAGAGAGAAAAAGCAAAAGAAATTATTCTAAATATAATCAAAACTGGATCAGCTGATCAAGCTCACGAGGCAAGAATTCTTAATTTACAAATAAGTTGATGAGAATAGCTCTATCTGTTGAGTATATTGGAAATAAATATTTTGGATGGCAGCAACAAAACCATTCATCAACAAATACTGTTCAATACTTTGTTGATAAGTCACTATCTAAAATCGCTGATCATAAAATAAAGACTATTTGCTCAGGGAGAACAGATACAGGCGTGAATGCTTTGAATCAAATAGTTCACTTCGATACTACTTCAAAACGATCAGATAAAAACTGGATAGATGGTGCTAATTCTAATTTACCAGATGATATTAGAGTCAAGAGGATATATAGAGTTGATAACGATTTCCATGCAAGATTTCTTGCTACTAAAAGAACTTACAAATATTTCATAAATACGAATATCAAGAGCACGATATTCAATAATGCTTATACTTGGGTTGTTGGTGATAAGCTATCATTTTCATCTATGCAACTTTCGATGAAATACTTAAAGGGCGTACATGATTTTTCAAGTTTTAGATCCTCTGGTTGTCAGGCAAGTAATCCTGTAAGAAATGTTAGTGATGTCTCCCTAGTAAAGAATAAGGGTGTAATAGTTTTTTCAATTACCGCAAACGCTTTCTTGTATCACATGGTAAGAAATATTGCTGGTACATTGGTAGATATTGGTTTAAAAAAAATCAGACCCAAAGATTTACATATAATCATTAGTAAAAAAAATAGAAAATACTGTAGCAAGATGGCTCCACCTAATGCCTTGTTTTTATGGCGTGTATCATATCCACAGAAATACAAAATTAGTTATAATACCGAATCTATCTTGTTGTAAGATACAACTATGAAAACCTCTATCAAACTCTGTGGCTTCAAAAATATTGATGATATTATTTTTGCAACATCTCTAGATATTAATTATCTTGGTATGATTTTTGTAGAAAATCTTCCCAGATCGATTGATATAGATACTGCTATTCAAGCCACAACAATTTGTAAAGAGAAGAACATAAAATCTGTTGGAGTTTTCTTGAATCAAAATACTGATACAGTAGATAAAATTCTCAGTAAAGTTGATCTTGACGTACTTCAGCTTCATGGGACAGAGGACATTACTGATTATAGAATATTTAAAAAAGATATTATAAAAACCTTACATGTCACAAAAGATTCAGCATTTATGAGTGAAAATCTTGATTTTGAAAATACAGATTTCTTGCTTGATGCCTCGAGTGAAAATTTACAGGGAGGTTCTGGGAAGTGTTTTGATTGGAATATTTTGAATGATGTCCCTGTAGATAAGTTATTCATTGCCGGAGGACTGAAACCTGATAATATATTAGACTTACTCAGTAAATATACACCTAAGTGTGTTGATGTGAGTAGTGGTATCGAAAATAAAATAGGCCATAAAGACCATAATCTAATGAGTGATTTTGTGGATAAAATTAGAGCATATTAATGAAGAGAAAAATTAACCTAAAAAACTATCCCAGCAAGTCTGGTCATTTTGACTCATTTGGTGGCGTTTATGTCTCAGAAACCCTAATACACCCACTTAGGGAGTTGTTCAGTGCTTATAAAAAATATGCTACATCCACATCATTTAAAAAAACCTTAAATAGTCAATTAAAAGACTACGTTGGAAGACCTACACCGATCTATTATGCTGAATCACTCAGTAAACAACTAGGAAGTTCTCACATTTATCTCAAAAGAGAGGATCTCAATCATACCGGCGCGCACAAGATAAATAACGCTCTTGGACAAGCTTTACTTGCAAAAAAAATGGGTAAGACGAGAATTATCGCTGAAACAGGTGCTGGTCAGCATGGTGTAGCGACTGCGACTGCATGCGCGCGATTAAATTTGAAGTGCGTGGTATACATGGGGGAAGAGGATATTAACAGACAATCTGTAAACGTATACAGAATGAAACTTCTTGGTGCTGAAGTAGTCTCTGTTGACTCGGGCACAAAGACTTTAAAAGATGCTCTTAATGAGGCTCTTAGAGATTGGGTAACGAATGTAGACGATACACACTACATTATAGGATCTGTTGCTGGACCTCATCCATACCCTATGATTGTAAGAGATTTTCAATCTGTAATAGGGTATGAAGCTAGAAATCAATTTAAAAAAGAATACAAATGCCTTCCTGATTATCTCGTTGCTTGTGTTGGTGGCGGATCCAATGCAATAGGCCTTTTTCATCCTTTTTTAAATGACAAAGTCAAAATCGTAGGAGTAGAGGCAGGTGGTTCTGGAATTAAATCTGGAAAACATGCTGCACCGTTGAGCGCAGGTTCACCAGGAGTTCTACATGGCAATAGAACATACATCATGGAAGATGAAAATGGTCAAATCAAGAATACTCATTCGATATCAGCTGGACTAGATTATCCAGGGGTTGGTCCTGAGCATTCTTGGCTCAAAGATTTAAAACGAGTTGAGTACACTGCGGTTACGGATGATGAGGCATTAGACGCTTTTTTCACACTCACTCAGAAAGAAGGTATTATACCGGCACTTGAAACAGCACATGCTTTGGCATATGCATTTCAACTTGCAAAAAAACTTAAAAATAAAAAAATCCTCCTCAATTTATCTGGCCGTGGGGATAAGGATATTGATACGATTGCAAAACTGAAAAACATTAAGCTATGACCTCCGCATACCAAATATTTTTAACAAAAACAAAAGCAAAAATAAAAAACATTTATTAGTTATTTGGTTTGTGGTGATCCATCAAAAGACATTACATTGTCTGCTATGCATACAATGTCTAAATCGGTGTAGATATTATTGAGTTAGGTATTCCTTTTACAGATCCTATAGCAGATGGTCCTACGATTCAAAAAGTATAGATAGATCTTTAAAAAATAATACTTCATTACATGACGTAATTTCAGTTGTTAAGGAATTTAGAAAAGATAACAACGATACAGCCGTTGTGTTAATGGGCTATATGAATCCTGTGCACAAAATGGGCATTGATAAATTTGCAAAACAAATTAATGATACTGGCGTTGACGGAGTTTTAATTGTTGATTCACCACCAGAAGAATCGTAATGTTAAATAAATATCTTACGAAGTATAAAAATCACACATCTATCTTGCATCGCCAACAACTACAGATCAGAGGATGAAAAATATTTCTAAGATGTCATCTGGTTATGTCTATTATGTAACTATCAAAGGAATAACAGGATCACAGTTGTCCAATGTGAGCAGTATCCGGAAGAATGTGAATAAAATTAAGAAATATTCTAATAATAATTTACCAGTTGCAGTAGGATTTGGCATTAAAGATAGTAGTTCTGCACAAAAAATGGCAGCATTCTCAGACGGTATAATAATTGGAAGTTCTATAGTAGAATTGATACATAAATATTCAAATAATGAAAAAAAAATGAATAGTAAGCTTTCCACTTATATATCATCAATTTCAAATGTGATCTAATGAGCTGGCTGGATAAAATCTTACCATCAAGAATCAGAGCAACCAAGGATGAGAAAGGCTCTGTCCCTGAGGGTTTATGGCACAAATGTTCTAACTGTGGAGCAGTTTTATACACGGCTGAGTTTGATAAAAATAAACACGTTTGTCCGAAATGCAATCATCATGAAAGAATATCAGCGAGAAAACGTATAAGCATTTTTCTTGATCAGGGTGAACACAAAGAGATGTTTAACGATCTATCACCGAAAGATATGCTTAAATTTAAAGATAAACAAAAATATCAGGATAAATTTGAGCAAACACAAAATAAGACTGGCGAGAAAGATGCATTCTAGTTTTTACAGGAAATCTAAAAAAATACCTATTGTTGTCTGCGCATTTGAATATTCTTTCTTTGGTGGATCTATGGGATCGGTTGTGGGAGAGAAGTTTAATAGAGCTGTAAACTTAGCTATCGAACTCAGAAGGCCCTTAGTTTGTTTTTCAGCAAGTGGTGGGGCTCGCATGCAAGAATCACTTTTCTCATTATTTCAAATGTCTAAAACAGTGCTGCGCTTGCAAAATTATCTGAAGAAGCCATTCCATATATTTCTGTTCTAACGGACCCAACATGGGAGGAGTATCGCTAGTCTAGCCGTTTTAGGAGATATTAATATTGCTGAACCTAATGCTCTCATTGGTTTCGCAGGTCCAAGAGTAATCGAACAAACAGTGAGGGAGAAGTTACCCGAGGGTTTTCAAAGGAGCGAATTTCTCCAAGAGCATGGCACTATCAGATATGATAGTTGAAAGGAAGGACCAGCCAGAAAAAATAGCAAATATTATCGAAATGCTTGGTTTCAGTGATCATGCGAAAATTTAATACAGTCGATGAGTGGCTTGATTGGCAACAGACTGTTCATCCTTTAAATATAGATTTCAAGTTAGAGAGAATACTAAGTGTATATAAAAAACTTAATATATCTAAAATAGCAAATAAAATAATTACTGTTGCTGGAACTAACGGCAAAGGTTCAACGGTTTCATTTTTGGAATCTGTACTTAATGAAAAAAAATATCATGTTGGAACTTTCACTTCTCCACATATTCTTAGATATAACGAAAGATAAAAATAAATGGTATAGAAATAGACGATGAATCTCTGTTAGAAACATTTGAGATGATTGATGAAATAAGAGGAGATACAACTCTTACCTATTTTGAGTTTGCAACATTATCTGCCTTTTATTTATTCAGCAAATCAAATTTAGATGTAGCTGTTTTAGAGGTTGGATTAGGAGGAAGATTAGATGCTACGAATATTGTTGATTCGGACATCTCAATTATAACCTCAATTGGTATAGATCACACTGAATTCCTGGGAAATACGATCGATAGTATAGCACTCGAGAAAGCTGGTGTGATGCGCCCTTTCAAAACATGTATTTATGCTCAAGAAAAACCACCAGCAGCTTTACTAAAATATGCGAAAAATAAATCTGTCAACTTGTTGATACATAATAATGACTACCGAGTAAATCTAGGCAGCTCTAATTGGAGTTTGAAATCTAAACATAATTCTATAAATGAAATTCCTAACCTCAAAATGATTGGTGACTACCAGTATAACTACGCAGCAGCATCACTCTTAGCTCTAGATGCAATACTACCAGAATGTTTAGAAGACCATGATGTCATAAAGAAAGCCTTGTCCGAGACAGAGATATCTGGGAGGTTTCAGTACTTATCAAAATCACCTGATATAATTTTAGATGTTGCTCATAATGAGGATGCCGCAAGAAGTCTCTCCGATAATATTAAGAAAATTGGGTATGATAAAATAATAGTAGTACTCGGAGTTCTTGCTGATAAAGATGTTTATAGTATTGTTGAGCCTTTCTCGTCTCTTGTTGACCATTGGTATATTGGAACTATTAATAGTGAGAGAGGGATGAACTCAGATGAAATTAAATTTCGAATTAACTCAATCTATAAAAATAAACTATCGATTGGAACATATGCGTCAGTCACTTCAGCATTTAATGCAGCTAAATACGATCAAATGAAAGATTCTTTACTACTAGTTTATGGGTCTTTTTATACTGTCTCTGAGGCACTAAAAGCACATCTGTTGGAGCACAAGAAGGATAATGCAATATAAATTTGTCATAGCCTTTGTACTTATAATATATATATTTTCTGGCTATATAACTGAGGATATCAAGAATCCTATTGAGAATTATTCAAAAAATTTACAAGAAGAAATATATATTGATGAAAGCGAGATTAAAGTCTTTGAAACAGAACCTGTCGATAATATTTCTGTCACTGAAAATAAGGTAGAGGCGTGGATAATCGAGATAGAATACAATGAAAAAAATATTGATGACATTAAAAATTTACTACTAAAAAGTGGTTACAAATTAGGGATCAATAAATCCAAGATGATATATACTATAGGACCATTTGCTGATATATCCCATGCTAAAGAGGAATCAAGTAAGCTGACTAAGGTTTTAGGTATTGATAATAAAATTTCTAGCTTTGTTTTCTAATGGTTGTAATTGATTATATATTTATTTTTTTTACAGTTACGATTTCATTAATGGGTATGCTGAGAGGTTTTGTAAGTCAACTTTTTTCCCTTATATCCTGGTCTATTTTTGTTTATATATTATTTTACCATTTGGAGTATTTCACTGATATTGTATCTTCACAAATATCACTCGATTACAATTATATCAGAATAATTACTGTCAGCTTATTAACTATATTCACTATCATATTTATCTTTATTTTAAATTTGACTATTTCAAAATTGATTGCAGCCACACTTTTTCAAAACTCTAATAAAGTTGCAGGGCTTCTTATGTCCTTAATCAAATCACAAATATATATTTTTGTTTTTATTCTTATCTTACTGGATACCTCATTTCATGAATCTATTTTCGATGATTCTTATTTTGTTCCTTATTATGTTAAATTAGTCGAATATATCTCTAATTATGAAGATTCTCTCTTTAATAGTTTACAAATATAAATATAATGTGCATATATGTGTGGGATAGTAGCTGTATCTGGCAATAATGATGTGATTCATGATATTTATGAGTCTCTTACAGTCTTGCAGCATCGAGGTCAAGATGCTTCAGGAATATTAACTAACCACAACGGAAAAATTACTTTACGTAAGTCATTAGGTCTTGTTAGAGATGGATTTTCGAAAAAACACATAGATCGACTTAAGGGATCTATAGGTATAGGACATGTTCGCTATCCAACTGCAGGTCACGCTGATAATTCATCTGAAGCTCAACCATTTTATGTTAACTCGCCATATGGTATTGCATTAGCACATAATGGAAATCTTATAAATTCTGATAAATTAAAATCTGATTTATTTAAGGAGGATTTGAGACACATAAACACAAAATCAGATTCTGAAATTTTATTAAATATATTTGCACATGAACTTTACCTTCATAGTAAAGACGCATTTACACCAGACAGCATCTTTTATGCTGTAGCAGGTGTGCATAGACGCGTAAAGGGTGCATACGCGGTAGTTTCCCTGATAACTGATCGAGGAGTCGTCGCATTTAGAGATCCAAATGGTATACGCCCCTTATGTTTTGGACAAAGAGTCTTTAATGGTAAGACTGAAACTATGGTTGCTTCCGAATCAGTAGCACTAGACTCTGCGGGATTTAAATTAGAAAGAGATTTGAAACCTGGTGAGGCAATCTTCATAGATAAAGATGGAAAGGTTCACACTCGGTTATGCTCCGAGAATAGTACTGCCAGCCCTTGCATATTCGAATATGTTTATTTTGCTAGGCCTGATTCTATCATTGACGGTATTTCGGTATATAAAGCAAGGATGAACATGGGCACGGCGTTAGCAGATAACATTAAGAAAGCTCTTCCCGATAATGATATAGATGTTGTAGTTCCTATTCCTGATACTAGCCGGATTTCTGCATTAGAGCTATCTTCTAGGCTAGGCATACCTTTTAGGGAGGGTTTTATCAAAAACAGATATATAGGTAGAACTTTCATCATGTCTCAACAAAATGAACGCTCTAAGTCAGTTAAAAGAAAATTAAATGCTATTAAATCAGAGTTCAACAATAAAACAGTATTACTTGTCGATGATTCTATTGTTAGAGGAACCACCTCTAGGCAAATTGTTGAGATGGCAAGGGAGGCAGGAGCAAAGAAAGTTTATATGGCATCAGCTGCTCCCCCAGTTAAATTTCCTAATGTTTATGGAATTGATATGCCAGCAAGTAAGGAGTTTATAGCTGATAAACGTACAGTTGATGAAGTAGCTGATTTTATAGGATGTGATATGTTATTTTATCAAAATTTGAGTGATTTAATTGACGCTGTAAAAAGTGAGAGTCCATCAATAACAGAATTTGATTCATCATGTTTTGATGGTAAATATATCACGGGAGATGTCAATCAAGATTATTTGTTGGCCCTTGATGAACTGAGAAATGATGCTGAAAAAAGAAAAAAAACACAAACTGATGATACGTTCGATGAAGTAGTTGTATATTAACTGCATAAATCATGATATTCGTCAATTCTTCTAATCAAACACTTTATCTTTTTAAAGATGATAGTCTCATTTTTGAGTCGAAGATATCTACATCAAAATATGGCATGGGCTGTAGAATGAATTCATTTAAAACACCTACTGGTTTACACAGCGTTTCCAGTATGCTTGGAAAAGGATTACCAGCAGGAACACTATTTAAGAACAGAAGACCAACTGAAAAAGTTATTAAAAAAATTCCACTTGATAATTCAGATTATATCACTTCAAGAATATTGAGATTAAATGGTCTTGAAGAAGGTAAGAACAAGGGTGGTGATGTAGATTCATATAATAGATATATTTATATTCATGGCACCCCACACTGTAATACACTCGGTAGCAAACAATCCCAGGGTTGTATTAGAATGAGTGATAGAGATGTTATAAAGCTCTTCGATTTAGTCGATCAAAAGACTCTAGTATTAATTGATTAGATATTGTCTCAAACTAAGAGGATTATCGATTATCAAATCGGCCTCCCAAGAGTGTATGTTAATTTCATCATTTATAAATCCAAAGTTTGCGGCAACCGTAATCATACCAGCTTCTTTTCCAGCTATAATGTCTCTTTCGTCATCACCAACGTATATTATATTATCTGTTGGACATTGAATAATTTCAGCAGCTTTCATCAAACTATCACTTGCTGGCTTTGCATTTAGAACCATGTCTCCAGTTACGACACAACTTAAATCTTGCTCAATACCCAATCCTTTTATAATTTTGTTCACATACCTTGAATGTTTATTCGTTACGACACCAATTTTTATCTGTTCACTCAATAGGTAATCTAGTAGTTGATCCATGTCTTTATTTAATGTTGTTTTAATAAAACAATTATTTTTATAATCTTCTAAAAATTCAGACCTCAACAAAGAAGAGTCAATTGACTTTCCATTGACTACAGACGCATACTCTATAACTCCAATTGCTCCTCTAGATATATATTTTCTTAAGTTTACACAATCTACTTGTTTAAGATCACGCAAATCAAGGATCCTATTTAAAGAATCACACATATCTTGTGATGTATCAGCTAGTGTTCCGTCTAGGTCAAACAGTACACTGAGTATTTCTTTGTTATTTTTCAGCATGTAGAAAATAATTCACTTCAGTATCATTACCTAAAGTAAATGATTCATTTATTGGGTTGAATAAAATACCATCAATACTGCTTATATTAAAGTTATGTTGCTCAAGCATATTGTTTAATTCATATGGGGTAATAAATTTAGCGTACTGATGTGTTCCCCTAGGTACAACATTTAAGATGTACTCTGCGAATATTTTAGCAAAAACAAATGACTTCAAATTCCTATTGATAGTAGACATGAATAAATGAGATTTTTTTTGTGTAATAGTTCCTATTTTTTCAATTAACTTTTTTGGATCATGAATATGCTCAATCATTTCAAAACATACAACACAATCAAAATTTCCTAGACTTGATACATCTAGTATTGATCCATTAATGTATTCTATTTCTAGATCTTGCTCTTTGGCATGCTTTTTCGCAATATTGATTGATTTTTTTGAAGAATCAATTCCAGTGACTTTTGCACCCATTTTACTCAACTCTTCAGACAGTATTCCTCCACCGCAGCCAATATCTAAAATCTTTTTATTTTTTATCTCTAATCTAGATAAGATGTATTCCAGTCTCAATGGATTCAACTTATGGAGAAGTTTATAATTACCTGTTTTATTCCACCAATCATATGCATATTCATCGAAAAGGTCTTCTTGATTATTATTGTTTTTAGTCATGTTTTAATATTTACACACTCACCAGATGACCATACAGCAGTCAAGCTCTCATTGTCAAGGTCAGCTAATGTCGGATAGTTTTCATCTCTCCATAGAAGTCTTTTTGAATTGATATCAAATATATTAAATGAAGCTAAACTATCTTTCTCGATAATCCCAGACGATGAAGTTTCTGCAAAAAAATCCAATGTATTTGATGTAACAGAGTTAAGTATCTTTCTGTCATCAAAAGTATTTTGATTTTCAGAGAAAAGGTTTACAACTTTAAATAAGTCATAGAGTTTATATGTATTCTCTAAATCTGATATCAGGACATATCTATTACTATTTGGCTTTAGTGATAATAATAATTTAACATTTTCTATATCCAATAGTTCAGAATATTTTACTAGCATCAGAATTTTGTATTTACTAATATAATTCTGTATCAATTTTTTTGAAGTTAAAAAATCATGTACTACACAATTATTTAGAAGATTTATTTCCTCCCAAAACTTAAATAGCTTATTGATTTCATTATCTGATAAATTATTTATTTCATTCAGATGTATATCTATTGATAAATTTAATTCATTACATATAGAAGAAATCTTTATTATCAAATTTTTTTCAAAATTTCATGATATTAAGTAAATTAATACTAAATACTTTCGAGGTATCAGATTTATAAAAATCTATAGTTTTCAACATATCTCTAATAACATGATACGTACACTTAGATGAATCAAGCGTGATTTTATTACTTATATTTATATTAGGTAAGGGGACATATTTAAGTATTTTTTTATAATCATTAGCTACTACTTGCACTTTCGTTACACCGTTTTGAAAAAGATTACTAATTTTTCTACTATATTTTAGTTGACTATCACAATCATTGATATCAATGTAACTCTCAGAAAAAGTCGGAACCATTAAATGATTTTGATAATGTATTCGAGGTACCTTTCCATAAGTTCTATCTATTTTATTATCAACTAAAATATCAGCTATAATTGAGCGATCTATTAACAGGGATTTGTTACTTTCTATTTTTTTATTTGAGAGATATACCCATTTTGGAGAAACTATAAACATCCTAAAATTCTATACTGATACTGCTTTAATTTATATCGTTTATAAACCCTATTTGTGCTAAAATATAGAGCTTAAATATGGCACAAAATATACCCATAAATGTCTGATTATTCACAAATAAAATTAGATGATGAGATGCGTCATTCCTACATTGAATATGCTATGTCCGTCATTGTCGGGAGAGCACTTCCAGATGTTAGAGATGGTCTTAAACCTGTTCACAGACGCGTATTATATTCGATGCATGAGCTGAATAATGGTTATAACAAAGCATATAAAAAATCAGCAAGAATCGTTGGGGACGTGATTGGTAAATATCATCCACATGGGGACACTGCTGTTTATGACACCATCGTCCGCCTAGCTCAACCATTCTCTATGAGATATCCTCTAGTTGATGGTCAAGGTAACTTCGGCTCTATTGATGGCGACTCTCCAGCAGCAATGAGATACACAGAGGTGAGAATGTCACGGCTATCTCATGAATTATTATCAGACATAGACAAAAATACAGTTGATTTCAATCCAAATTATGATGGATCAGAGCGTGAACCTACTGTGCTTCCAACTAGACTTCCTAACCTTTTAATTAATGGTGCATCAGGAATAGCTGTAGGGATGGCAACAAACATACCCCCTCATAATCTTAATGAGGTAATAGATGGTGTAATTACTTTGATAAAAGAGCCATCACTATCAGATGAGGCTAATTTAGATCAATTCATTGCAAAGTCCGGGTTCAATGGTCCAGATTTTCCCACGGGAGCTGAGATCAAAGATAATGGCGGAATTCACCAACTAATAAAAACAGGACGAGGGTCTTTTAAAATTAGAGCTACTCATAGTATTGAAGAACATAAAGATAAAAACTCAATAATCATAAATGAACTTCCATATCAAGTTAATAAAGCTAAATTAATTGAATCAATAGCAATTTTAGTAAGAGATAAGAAAATTACAGGTATCAGTCACCTTAGAGATGAGTCTGATAGGGATGGATTAAGAGTAGTTATAGAATTAAAAAAAGGAGAGCAGCCTGACGTGATTCTAAGTAGCTTGTATAAGCAGACAAATCTTCAAACATCCTTTTCTGCCAACATGGTTTGTCTAGTAGACGGAGAGCCATGTACAATAAGTGTACCTCAAGCTCTATTAGAATTTATCAAGCACAGAAGAGAGATTATCACTAGAAGAACTCTATACCTTTTAAACAAGACTTATGACAAAGCTCATATTCTTGAAGGCTTGAGCATAGCACTGAATAGTATAGATGAGATGATAGATCTTATAAAAAAATCAAAATCTACTGATGAGGCAAAAAAAAGAATTATTAGTAAATCCTGGACAACTTCTAAAAAAAAATGGAATTTGTCAAAGTTAATGCAGCAATGCTCAGATTACATGATTGTTGATAGTACTGTTGGTCTTAATGAGAAGAATTATACTATAAGTAATGAGCAAGCTCAGGCGATACTAGATATGAGACTGAATAAGTTAACTAATCTTGAGCAGGAAGTAATTTTAAAAGATTATAACGATGCGGTCGGCTCTATAAAAAAATATCTTAAGATTTTGTCTAATCCGTCTGAATTAGATAATTTGATGATATCCGAACTTGAGGAAATAAAATCATTGTATGGACAAAACAGAAGATCTTTAATATCTGATGATGAAGGTTTGCTAAATCGTGAGGACATGATCAAAAAAGAAGATGTGATTGTTGTTCTTACTGAGGCTAACTATGTAAAGCGTATGCCAAATACTGAATTTAAAAGTCAGAGACGAGGTGGTCGTGGTGTAAATGCAGCAAATTTTAAAGAGGGTGACAAGGCAAAGATATTAGTGTGTGCTCATACCCATGACACAATACTGTGTTTTTCCACAAAAGGGAAGGCGTTTTCAATTAGAGTTTTTGACATACCCGATACCAGTAGACAGGCAAGAGGTAAGTCAATCAATAATATCTTGCCTCTAGATAATGACGAGACGATATCTGCATTGTTGTCAATCAAAAGCTTTGACGAGGATAGTTATTTATTTTTGACTACAAGAGACGGAATGGTAAATAGACTATCTCTATCATCATTTAAAAAAGTAAGAAATAGTGGATTAAAAGCTATTTTGCTCAAAGATGATGACTATTTATTTAACGCACTTCATACAGCTGGTAATGATAAAATCATTCTTTCTTCATCATCTGGTAAATCAATAATGTTCGAGGAAACACAAATCAGAGAGAGATCTAGAGGAACTCAAGGTGTCGTTGGGATTAAACTTAATAAGAATTCAAAAATAGTCTCATCTTTAAAAGTTGATGCAGAGCAAATAATATTTGTTACCGAGAACGGGTTTGGAAATAAAGTTTCTATTGATTCATACAACACACAAAATAGAGGTGGGCAAGGTGTTATATCAATAAAAACTTCAGAGAGAAATGGAAGCGTTGTAGGTGCTGTAAATCTTGATAACTCAGATTATATTATGCTCATTACGAATAAAGGTAAAACCATTAAAATATCTGCCTCTGATATGAAAACTATAAATAGGAACACTCAAGGTGTTCGTCTGCAAGACATGTCTGATGATGAGATGATTTCTGCAATATCATCAGAGCGAACAGAAGATTAAATATGTTAAAGAAGTTTCGCCAACAAATTGACCTATTAGATAAAAAGATCTTAAAGCTTCTGAGTGAGCGCGCAACTATTGCTAAAGACGTTGCAGAATATAAAAAAAAATCAAATAATACAAATATCTTTAGGCCTGATAGAGAATCACAAATTATAAAGAACTTAAGGTCACTTAACAGTGGACCACTCTCAGCAGAACATATTCATAATATTTATAGAGAAATTATTTCTTCATGTTTATCACTTGAAACTAATCTTACAGTATCCTATCTAGGACCTGAGGGTACCTATAGTGAAATCGCAACAAACAAGTTCTTTGGTAAGAGTGTTACAAAAAATAGTAGATTGAATATTTTTGATGTATTCAATGATGTTAAAAATATGACAAGTGATTTTGGCGTCGTCCCAGTTGAAAACTCAAACCAAGGAAGTATTAAAAGTACGCTTGATTTCTTAATACGATATAAGACTAATATATGTGGTGAACAAAATATACCCATCAAGCACTGCTTGATGTCTAAGAGTAAATCGCTTAAAAATATCAAGAAAATCTATGCTCATAATCAGACCTTAGCTCAATGTGATGAATGGATTTCAAAAAACCTATCGAATGCTCAATGCTTATCATCAGACAGTAATGCTCAAGCAGCACTTGTAGTCAAAGGTGAAAAGAACTCAGCATGTATTGCTAATGAAAAATGCGCTAAATTATATAAGCTTAATGTTTTAGTAAGAAATATTCATGACATAAAAAATAACACCACACGGTTTCTCATATTAGGAAATACAGAAGTAGATTCTTCAGATAACGATAAAACATCTTTTGTGATGTCTCTTGATAACAAGGCGGGGTCTTTATCGAAGGCATTGGAGATTCTTGCTAAGCACAGGATATCTATGACAAAAATAGAATCAATTCCTACAAGAGAAGAAAACTGGGAATATTTATTCTTAATAGATATTTCTGGACACATCAAGACTAAAAAAGTGTCGAATGCTTTACAAAAAATATCAGATAACTCAAAGTATTTTCAATTATTGGGTTCGTATCCAAAGAGTATAGATTAGTGGCTTCCAAAAATATAACTAAATATACTCCTGGATTTAATATCAATGATGTCCAAAAAAAATTTAATATCAAGAAGATTATTAAATTATCCTCTAATGAGAATCCATTTATATCAGATAAAGTAACAAAATATATTAACAATAATAAACATAGCCTGAATCTTTATCCAGAGAGTAAACCTAGCAAGTTGCAATCAATTATTGCAAAAAATATAGGCTTTAAGATGAATGAGAAAAATATTATTTTGGGAAATGGTAGTAATGAAATATTAGAGTTCATCGCAAGATTAACTTTGAATAGTTCAACCGAGGCAATTATTCCAAAACACTCATTCTTGGTATACGAGATCATATCTAAGTTACAAGATGCTAAAATAATTGTAAGCAAACCAGACTCAAACAAAAATAGTGCTAACTATCTAGGAGTTGATCTTGATTCAGTAAAAAGTAAAATTTCAAGCAAAACACGACTTATATTTTTGGCAAACCCTGCTAATCCAACAGGCACGTATATCAAGCTTTCAAAGATTGATAGTTTTCTAAGTTCCTTGCCTCAAAAAATAACTGTTATTATTGATGAGGCATATTATGAATATCTCGATCCTAAAAAAGATAAAAGCGCTATATCTTTAATAAAAAAATATAAAAACTTGTTTGTTACCAGATCATTTTCAAAGATATATGGCTTAGCCTCACTCAGGATTGGCTATGGTATATCCTCTGAGAAAAATATTGAAAAACTTAAATTATATAAACAGCCATTTAATACAAATCTTTTTGCACAAAAAGCTGCCGAAATAGCATTAAATGACCATAATTTTGTTAATGAGAGTAAAAAAAATAATGATATTGCTTCAGCTAGCTTAATCCAATTATTCAATAAACTTTCTATTAGATACCTTGGAACTTATTGTAATTTTATCACTTTCGAAGTAGGACAAAACTCAAAAGCACTATTTGAGTACCTACTGAAAAAAGGGATAGTAGTTAGGCCACTTGTAAATTATAAGCTCTCAAAATATTTAAGAGTCTCTCTAGGCACTATGAGAGAGATGAATGCATTCAAGAAACAACTAAAATTATTTTATAATGCCAAAGTTTAATAATATCTTAATTGTTGGCTTAGGAATGATGGGTGGATCCTTATGTAAATCCATTAAGAAAAATAAATTGTCTAAAAAAATATCAGCTTTTGATACAGATCATGACGCACTATCATATGCATTGAAGAATAAAATTATTAATTATAAAGTTACTGATTTAGGTAAAATGGAGCAACCAGATTTAGTGATTATTTGCACACCACTAAGCTCATACCTAAGTATTGTTAAAAAGTTACTTCTAAAAATAAACAAAAATACATTAGTTACAGACATAGGGAGTTCTAAAGGTGGCATACATAGAACTATTAAAAAATTATTTCATGATTCAAATATAAGTTTCTTGAGTTCTCATCCCATGGTTGGATCTGAAAAGTCAGGTGTAAAATTTACTAGAAAAGATATGTATAGAAATAAAGTTGTCTTTATCTTGGATAAGGATTCGGCAAGTAAAGTGTCCTATCTTAAATTGAAGAGCTTTTGGGAGGCAACTGGAGCAATCACACACGAAATTGACTCTAAAACGCACGATTTATTAATGTCACAAACCAGTCATATAGCACATTTAATGTCTTTTATTTTTGTAAAATCACTTCCTCAAAATATTTTGAATGATAATCTACCTTTACTTTTAGGAGGCGGAATTAAGGAGCACATAAGGTTAAGCAAAAGCAACCCACAAATGTGGACTGATATCTTTTTAAATAATAAAAACAATATCATAAAGACACTTACTAGAATTCAGAAAAATACTGCAGTAATAAAGAGCATGATTCAAAAATCCAATAAAACTGAGATCAAATCTTTACTTAAGAACACATATAACAAAACTAAATGAGCTCTCCAAATAATCTCATAATTAATAAATCTAAACCTTTAATTGGAAACTTAAAAATACCAGGTGATAAATCCATTTCACATAGAAGTATCATTTTAGGTTCACTATCAAATGGAGAATTGACTATATCCAATTTTCTAACCTCTGATGATTGCAACGCAACAATAAGGCAATGAGAGAACTAGGAGCAGATATCACTGTAAATGATAATCAAGTGCACATAAAAGGAAAAGGACTTTTCAGCCTTAAACAACCAAAAAAAATAATAGACGCTGGTAATTCAGGAACACTTATTCGCTTATTGACAGGTGTTCTTGCAGTTCAAGATTTTGATTCTACGATAACTGGCGATGATTCTCTAAAGAAAAGACCTATGGGCAGGATCATTAAACCTTTGATATCATGTGGCGCAAAAATTGAAGCAAATGAGCACAAGGCTCCTTTATCTATTCATGGCACAACCTCTCTTACTCCAATTGAATATTATCAAGATGTAGCGAGCGCTCAGGTTAAATCTTGTTTAATTTTATCTGCTTTGCATATATCTGGACAATCTACATTCCATGAAGAGATTGAAACACGCGATCATACTGAAAATTTGCTAGAACATCTTAGCTATAAAATTAATAGAGAGAATAAGTTTCTCTCATTAAAAGGTAAGCAAAAGTTAATTGCTAAGGATATTTTTATAGGGTCTGACATATCATCCGCTGCATTTTTTATCGTTGCATGTCTTATTGTAGATGGTTCTTGCATTGAGATGCGCAATGTCAACATAAATAAATTTAGAACAGGCATAGTAACAGTCCTCAAAGGAATGGGAGCAGATATTGAAATCACTGATATCAAAAAAGTATCTAATGAACTTATAGGTAATATCAAAGTAAGACACTCCAAATTAAAATGTGCTGAAATCAAAGGGGAGATAATTCCATCCTTAATTGATGAATTACCAATCTTATTTATCGCTTGTGCGACTGCATCAGGTACTTCCAAAATTAGCGGCATTGAAGAACTTCGATATAAAGAGAGTGATAGAATAATGGCAATGGAAAATGGCCTTAGAGCAATTGGCATAAATGTACATTCATCAAAAGACTCAATTGAAATAACTGGCGGAAAAATAACAGGTGGTAAAGTAGATAGTTATGATGACCATCGTATTGCTATGTCATTTGCTGTCGCAGGCTTGATTTCACAGTATTCACTTACAATTATGGATACACAAAACATCTCAACATCATTTCCTACTTTTGTGACTATACTTAGAGAACTGGGAGTCGAAATTTTTGAGGTCTAATTCAACATACATAATTACAATTGACGGAACAAGCGGCTCCGGGAAAACTACGATATCGAAATCTCTCGCGAAAAAACTTGGCTTCAGTCTATTAGATAGTGGAAAACTTTATCGTGCTGCTGGTTTTGTCTATTTACAGTCAAGGAGTCATTTTCTGATTGAATAGCATCAAGGTGTGATTTCTAAAATTACAATGTCATCAAATGCGGATTCTAATGAATTTGAAATTTTTTTCGACAACAAAAAAATTGACCATCTATTATATAGTGAAGAGGTTAGTGAAAGCGCGTCCATTGTCTCAAAAATACCTGAAGTTAGAGAATGCATGATGAAAATACAGAAGCTATGCGTGAAAGGTAGAGGATTAATAGCGAATGGAAGAGATATGGGAACAGAAGTTTTTCCAGAAGCTGATCTAAAGTTGTATGTAAACGCTAATTTAGATGTTCGAGCAAAACGAAGATATGAAGAGCTAAAAAACAAGGGTGAAGATGTTAATTTAGAGAATATATACAAATCGCTTCAAAAAAGAGACGAAAGTGATACTAATCGTTCAATATCACCATTAAGAGTACCAGATAATGCTGAAATTATTGATACATCGGACCTAAAACCTGATGCAATTGTTGATAAAATATTAAATTTGTATACTATTACAAAGAATTAATTAAATATAACTTATGGCAACAACATCAGAATTTGAAAAATTACTAGAATCAAATATTTCTCAGTTAAATATGACTCCTGGAGAAATAATACCTGCCACAGTAATAGACATAAAAAACGACTTCGTAATAACAAATGCTGGCTTAAAATCTGAGGGCATAATTCCAAAAAATCAATTCATGAACTCAAATGGTGAATTAGAGGTTTCTATTGGCGATGTTGTAGATGTTACTCTAGATTTAGTCGAGGATGGCTATGGAGAGACAATATTATCCAGAGAAAAAGCAAAGAGAAAAAAAGTTTGGTCAACACTTGAAAGCTATCTAAATAATCAAGAAATTGTCTCTGGAAAAGTTTGTGGAAAAGTAAAAGGTGGTTTTACAGTTGAGTTAATGGATGTTAAAGCCTTTCTTCCTGGTTCTTTAGTTGATATACGACCAACCAAGGAAACTGATTACCTTGAGGGTAAAACTCTGGACTTCAAGATAATCAAAATGGATAAAATTAGAAACAATATTGTTTTATCAAGAAAAGCAGTCTTATTAGATCAAACTTCTAGTTCAGATGAAATAAAAGAAAAGTATGCTGAAGGAAATGTAACAAAAGGTTTTGTTAAAAACTTGACTGAATACGGTGCTTTCATTGATTTAGGTGGAATTGATGGTCTTCTTCATATAACGGATATCTCATGGAAACGTATAAATCACCCTCAGGAAGTTTTAAAAGTAGGAGATGAAATTGAGGTTTCTGTCCTTAAATATGATGAAGAAAAAAATAGAGTAAGCCTAGGCATGAAACAATTAACAGACGACCCATGGGAAAAAGTTGATGGAAATATTCAACTAAATGAGGTTTATGAAAGCAAAGTAGTCAACATTGCTGATTATGGCGTCTTTGTTGATCTTGGTGATAATATCGAGGGTCTTATAAGAACCTCAGAGCTTGACTGGACCAACAAAAATATTAGTCCAAAAAAAGTTTTGAGTCTTGGTGACAATATAAATGTTAAGGTTGTCGAAATTGATGAAGAGAAAAGAAGATTATCATTAAGTTATAAACAATGTTTACCTAATCCATGGCTTGAATTTTCCTCTAATCATGAGAAAGGAGACATTATCAAGAGTGAAATTAAATCTATAACAGACTTTGGTATTTTTGTTGGTTTAGAGGGTGGTATAGACGGTCTAGTGCATATATCAGATGTTACAAATATTGGTAAACCAGAGGATTTTATTAGGTCCTATAAGAAAGGTGATATGCTGGAAACTGTTGTGCTTTCAATTGACTCTGATAGAGAGAGAATTTCTCTGGGTATTAAGCAATTCATTGAGGCTAACTTTGATAAATTTACTGAAAGTTTGTCTGCTGGCACCACTATTGATGCAGAGATTGTTAGTATTTCTGATACTGGTGTATATATGAAAACTCAAAATAACATTACAGCGTCACTAAAACTTTTACAAAAGGAACTCAAAAGCATACTTGAGGATGATACGCTTAAAGTTTTACAAAAAATAAAATGTACTATAAAGACAATAGATAAGAAAAACTATCAAGTGGTTTGCTCATTACAAAATGATAGTGAATAAGTCTGACATAATCAATTTAGTATCAAAAACAAATAATCTCAATATTTCTGACATAGAATATTCAATCAAGAAAATCATTGACTATATGGGCTCTAATCTTTATCAAGGAGAAAGAATAGAGATAAGAGGATTCGGGACCTTTAGTTTACATACTCATCAATCACGTATTGCAAGAAATCCCAAGACTGGGGAAAAAATTGCTCTTGAGCGAAGAAATACAGTACATTTTAAGCCTAGTAAAGAGCTCAAGTCTAGAGTTAACAATATTTGATCTATTGATTTTATTAAAATTACACTAGAATATATTAATGGGTAGATTATTTTTTCTATTATTCACTGTTTTTCTGACAATAATAGCAGTTGTCATTTCTACAAATAATGTTGATTCTACATCTGTTGATTTATATCTCGAGACCTATGATTTACCTTTATCGATTATAATTTTATTCGCATTTATTGCTGGTATTTTAACGACAGTAATATATCTCATTAGTGTTGTCATATCTTACAAGAGAAAAACTCGTGAAATGAAAGTAGCGCTAGAAAATAACCGTGAAGAGCTTGATAACCTCAGGAGAAATCCACTAAGAGATGGGACTGAATGATTGAAATACTCATTATTATAATTGTCATTATTGTCCTGATAGTTTATTTTTACAGTAAATCAAGTTTAAATGATCAAACAGTATCAACGACATACAGTGCAGAATATTATAGAGGACTTAATTATCTACTGAATAATGAGGATGATAAGGCACTGAAAATATTTACAGATCTTATTGACGTTGATAGTTCAACGATAGAAACTCATTTGGCATTAGGAGGAGTATATAGGAGAAGGGGAGAGTTTGATAAGGCCATACTAATCCATCAGAACCCATTATCTAGACCAAAAAACTCGACAAAAGTATCAAGAATCAGTCACTTTTTTTGAGCTTTCGAAAGATTTTTTTTCAGCAGGTTTATATGATAAATCTGAGAAAATACTTTTAAATCTAAAGTCTAATAAATCATATTATGAGTCATGTAATGAATATCTTCTCCTGACTTATGAGCTATCGAAAGACTGGGATAAAGCCATAACTTTTAGTAAAGATCTTAAAAGTGAAATTATAAGAAATAAATCTAGAGAGATTCTATTAGCGCAGTATTATTGTGAAAAAGCAATGGATTATCTAAAAGATGAACAACTCAATAAAACGATAACTGTCCTAAAGAAGGCAGTTGATGTGAATAAAAGTTGTACGAGAGCATATAAACTTCTTTTTGAGTTAAATATTGATTCTAATCCAGAGCTTGCTTTTGATTATCTGTATTCATTGGGCAAAATTAACTCAAATTTTATTTTTAAATTTCATCGAAAGATATTTTGAGATTATCAAAAATACTCATTTAAAACTCAAATTTTTAACAAAAAATTTTTTGATATGATTTTAAATTTATCCCACCCACCTTATTTTCACCTGACAATGAAT
>BOXR01000005.1 GCA_019651095.1 Ectothiorhodospiraceae bacterium
TTTTTTAATAATCTTGGAGAGATTAATACGATTTTTAACAGGCACGCAAATGAAACTGGACAAAACTATACATCTACCAGCAGATTCGTTATCAACTCATCTGTTGGAATTTTAGGTTTATTTGACGTTGCAACCTCTCTCGGCATACAAAGACATCGTGAAGATTTCGGGCAAACATTAGGGCATTATGGTATCTCGCCTGGCCCATATCTAGTCTTACCTTTTTTCGGGCCGAGCTCATTTAGAGATGCTCCTGGCTTTTACGTTGACGTAATGATAGAAAAAGATATCTCTCCTATTCATACGGAGTTACATCATGAGGAGAGACAGGCCATTCAAGCTACAAATGTGATCGACACAAGAGCAAATTTACTGAAAGCCACAAAGATTCTCGATACTGCTGCCAAAGACAAATATATTTTTCTCAGAGAGTCTTATCTACAGAGAAGAGCAAAATTGGTTACTGATGGCAAAGACGTACAAGACTTTGAAATAGACGTTCTTGAAATCAACTACTAAATACAAAGATATTTTATACAATATCCCGTCATGATAGGATCATTACTGTTTTTAGTCCTTGGATTGGCGCTCTTATTAGTAGGGTCGAATCTCCTAGTTACATCAACCGAGCGATTCTCATCTGCATATTCAATTTCTGGATTCACTGCTAGTTTCTTTATGATTGGGATAGCAACCTCTGCTCCTGAGATATCGATATCTATTAAGTCTGCACTTCAAAATGAGACTATACTTGCTCTAGGTAATTCAATTGGTTCAAATATATCAAATATTGCCTTGGTTTTTTGTTTATCCTTTTTTTTTGTTAAACATAAAAATAAAGCGATGGCTTTACCTAAAAATATGTACATTGGTATGATTGTCTTAACTTTGTCTCTGTTTATACTTATTCTCTCTGATTATTTATTTGATATTCTTGATGCATTAATCCTAATTCTAGTATTTTTAGTTATATTATTTTTCATAGGTAGAGAAGAACAAAAGATAGATGCCTATAATGGAGAAAGTACTAAGAGTTTAAGTCTTTTAAAGATCGGTCTCCTATTGATTGTTGGAGTTATAATGTTGATTTATGGCTCAGCTTATTTTATTGATGGAGCAACTCAAATAGCAGTTCTTTTTGGAATAAGTAGTTATACAATCGGATTAACGCTCACAGCATTAGGAACTAGTCTACCCGAACTTGCTACTAGTATAGAGTCTGCCAGAAAAGACAGAACAGACTTCATTATCGGTAACATAATAGGTTCAAATATTTTCAACATAGCAATTGCTGCAAGTTTAGCTGGTCTTATTAACTCAGCTATTGTGAATAAAACAGAATTTATCAGAGATATTTCAGTTTTGCTAATAGTATCAATTTTTTTCTATATGATAATTAAATCAGATAAAACTCTTATAAAAACTTTATACTCGAGCATATTAGTAATAACATACTTCGTATATATATATTTTATACTCGGGTAAAGTATGAATAAAAAGTCAAATAAACAGCTCGCTAGAGAAATCATAAATAGAGAAATTACCGCACTCAGAAGAACAGCTGAGTTATTAGATAACAAGTTTGATAAAGCATGTAAGGCAATTATGTCCAATAAGGGCAAAGTAATCACATTAGGTGTCGGAAAATCAAGTTTTATTGCTATGAAAATGGCAGCCACATTAAGTAGTACAGGGACGGCGGCATTATTTCTTCATCCATTAGATGCTTTACATGGTGATGTTGGTGTGATTAAAAAAAATGATGTAGTTATAATCTACTCTAATTCAGGTGAAACACAGGAAGTTATCAAACTGTTGCCTCTGCTGAAATTATTAAAGTGTTGCATAATATCAATAACAGGCAGTTTGTCCTCATCTCTAGCTCGTTACTCTGAAATTTCTCTTGATGCATCAGTTACTAGAGAGGCATGTCCAAATAATTTAGCGCCTACATCAAGTATCATTTGTGCCTTGGCTATATCGGATGCTCTGGCATTAGCAATTTCCTCACAGAATAACTTTACAATCAAAGATTTCGCAAAAACTCATCCAGGAGGTGCTATAGGGAAAAGGTTAATGGTGACTGTTTCAAGCATAATGGTTAAAAAAAATTTACCACTTGTGACTGGAAGTTCTAAGTTTTCACAATTGTTGGAAAAAACTACAAAATCTAATCTTGGACTAGCGATAATAGTAGATGACAAAAAAAAATTAATTGGTGTAATTTCTGATGGTGATATTAAGAGAATCATGAAAAAAAATAAAAAATTTGAATCTATATATATTAAAACGGTAATGACTAAAAAACCTCTCATAGTAAGTCCTACTATGCTTGCCGCCGAAGCGCTTTCAGTACTGGAGGATAATAGTATAAGCGCTTTACCTGTAATAGATAAAAATAAAGTAGTAGGAATACTTACGCTTAAAGACATAATTAAATCAATCAACTAATATGACTAAAGATCAAAATTTTTTAAAATCTTATTATCCTGATGATCTAATAAAAAAAGCCAGAGGGATTGAGTTATTAGCTTTTGATGTAGATGGGGTACTAACAGATGGCGGGCTCTATTATGATCATGATGGAAACGAACTCAAGAAATTCTTTGCCCAAGATGGCCATGGCATAAAAATAGTACAGTCTATAGGAATAGAAATAATGATTATCTCTGGAAGAGAAGCAGCGTGTGTAAATCATCGCGCAGAGGAATTGGGTATTAAGTATGTAGTTCAGGGTAGCAGGAACAAACTGAAATCCTTTTATGATCTAAATATGTCGATTCCTCTAGAAAAAGTATGCTTTGTTGGGGACGATACCGTGGATGTTGAAATTCTTAAAAGCGTTGGGATGTCAGTTGTAGTCCCCAATACTAATCCTACAATAGACATGAATCAATTTGATTGGGTAACTAAAAGGCATGGTGGTTATGGGGCAATAAGAGATGTATGTGATCTCATCTATTTCTCAAAAACACTAAATGAAGAAATTTAATCTAATTGCTTGTTTTTTCTCTTTATTGCTAATTACTGACTTAAATGTGCTGGCGAGTGATCCAACAGAACAGAGAAAATTAAAAAATAAGATACATAACTTCTCATCAAAAAATATAGATACTAATATGTCGACCAAATGGAGTTTAACGGGATTATATTTGGAGAAGTATGACGATAACTATACGTTTATAAAAAATCCAAAGTTAAAAATGTTTAACTCTAATTTAATAACTAACATAAGCTCTGATACAGCAATCGATCCCAATGGCGAAATGAGTGAGATTTATCTAAAAAGCAATGTATCAGTTAATAGAAATAATTCTTCAAATGGAAATATCATCAAATTATACACATCATATGCTATATTTTACCTATCGAGGGACCTCATTGAGACAGATAGAGACGTAACAATAATAACATCCGATTCGACTACAACAGGGAACGGTTTATCTGCTAATCTTGATTTAGGCTTAATTACCATATTAAGTAATGCAGAGAGAACTATTAAAGAGGGTAATCAGTTACAGACAATAAAAGGAAATCAAATGATATATAATACTAAAACTGATGAGTGGATTGTTAAAAATAAGCCCGCAAGTGATCTAAAAAAAAGTATAGGAAATAAAGTAACAACTACCTTTAATTTAAATTAATATGTCAACACTTACGTCAGCTGGTTTAAAAAAATCGTTTGAGAGTAAAACAGTTATTCATAATGTTTCGCTGGAAGTTAATTCTGGTGAAATTGTAGGACTTCTCGGTCCAAATGGTGCTGGTAAAACTACAACCTTCTATATGATAGTTGGATTGGTAAAATCAGATGAAGGTAGCATTCATATCAATGATAAGAATATTACTTACGAGCCAATTCATAAAAGATTTGAAGAGGGTATCAGCTATCTACCTCAGGAGCCCTCTGTATTCAGAGATATGACAGCAAAAGATAACATTGAAGCAATTCTTGAAGTTGATAAAAGCCTCAGCCAAAACTCAGAAAGCCGAAATTCTTGAACATCTAATACATAAATTTGATTTAATTAAATTCATCAACACTAAAGGAATACAATTATCAGGAGGAGAGAGAAGAAGAGTTGAAATCGCCCGCGCATTAGCTCTAAAACCTAAATTTCTTTTACTTGATGAACCATTTGCAGGGATTGATCCTATATCTGTAATAGATATACAAAAAATCATCAAAGTATTGGCTAAAGAAGATATAGGAATATTAATTACTGATCATAATGTAAGAGAAACATTGAAAATATGCGATAAGTCATATGTTATCAACTCAGGTAAAGTTCTAGCGTCTGGGAAATCTAGAGAACTCGTTAAAAATGAAATTGTCAAGAAAGTCTATTTAGGTGAGTCTTTTAAATTGTGAATAAATTAAAGCAAACAACAACACTAACTCAGAAAAAAGTCTTGTCTCAACAAACAAGGCAGGCTATTAGACTTCTTCAGCTAAATTCATATGATCTAGAAAAAGAGGTAGATAATTTAATATTAGAAAATCCGCTTCTAGAAAAATGAAGAGGTTGAATCAAATTATGATGTAGGATCACAAGCAATGTATTTAATGCAGATGCTGATGATGTTCTGAAGTATCATAAAAAGAGTGAGAGCTTACAGGAATATTTAAACAGACAAGTAGATACCTCTTCATTCTCAGTGAATGAAAAAATAATCGCTTCAATACTAATCGATTGTGTAAATGATAATGGCTACATAACAGAAGACCTCAAGGATATCTTTATTCAAGCCAATAGAGAAATTGAAGTGTCTTTCCAAGAAATATTTTATGTATTACATACTCTGCAGAGATTTGACCCTGTGGGAACATGCGCAATAGACTTATGTGACACATTATCAATACAATTGGATCACTCATATAAAGAATCACCATTATATGATAAGGCGATAAGTATAATTAAATACCTGAAAACAATAGATAGTTCTAACACTTCTAAATTTAATAATATTCTTACAGGATTAAATAAAAATACCCGTTTCTAAGACTTGAGCTAATAAAAAAACTCAACCAAAACCTGGGCTTGAGATTTCAAAAAATTAACTTAAAATCTACCCGAAATAATTATTTTTAAAAAAATGGTAAATGGGTGACAGAACGACTGGGAAAAAAAAACCCGGTTTTTAAAAGTTAAATTCAGAATATGTATCATTGATGAAAAAAGTAAAATTAAGACAGACTTAAATTATCTTCGAAAAAATTATAATGTCAAAATTTATTATTAAATCAATTAAAAATAAAACTTAACCATATTAAATGTTTCAAAGAAATAAGACAAATAGTTTTTTCTAAGTGATGGGGATATTGGAATAAAACCCAAAGCCCGGGGATGGCTAGTCACGGGGTTTCATGAATCAACTGTCTCTAGGGCTGAAAAATTTGTACAAACTCCTAGAGGGATATGAATTAAAAATTTTTTTTTCATTTTGAACTTTTTACTGATACTGGAACAATATTTTAAAAAGTTTTTTAAAAAATGATCGAGGAGTGCATTAAAGAAGAAAACAAAATAACCTTTGAGTGATAATGAGTTTAAAAAATTTTTTACTTAAAAAGGTTTTCAGTAGCAAGACGAAAGTTACTAAATACAGAGAGAAAATCAATATCCAAACTCAACACAAAGAAAAAGAAATCTGATGATTAAAATTAAATTAGGGACCCCACGTATCCGTGAAGATATTTAAAAAGACAAAAAAAAATCCTAGAAAAGATTTCTGATCCCCCTAGTAAGCCTTCAGGGGGAATGGGAATGACATTTTAAAAAGCTGTATGATCGAGAAAAGCGGGGGTCGACATCTTTGGAAAAGGAGTTGCGATCCCCATGCACGAATTGATACATTGAGTATCCATTCCATCAATTATAATATTGGATGAGCCAGTGGAATTTGATAACATAGATAACCTAGATTGATATAATTGTATCTATTATTGTTCCTAAAATAACTATATAATCATTTAGAATTACTAGCTCTTTTTCAAAGCTTGATGACCTTCGTGGAAAAATTTAAAACAAGCGCGTAATAGTTCTCAAATTATAAAATTTTCCCAGACAACCTAGAGTTTATCAAATGAAAATAGGTATTTTATTTAACCCTAGTGACATTGGTAAACAATTATTTCTGACTGCAACCTCAATCTTTGGGAAAAATCCATTTCAATTGAATTATTATCTATTGATAATTATGATCAACCCAGTGATGTAAAAAAGTTGCCGATAAATATGTGAAATTCCTTGATAATGGAGCATGTTCTAGTACTAACAGATATTATTGGGAAATACACCATCAAATATTACCTCCATAAATCATGAAAAAAATAGCGGTTGGGTTGAATCTATCCATGATTCTCAACGATTAATTACCGAGGATTCACCATCAAACAATCGGCGCTAGAAGGCGGCATTCAAAAAGTTTCAAAATATAGATGATCAAAAAAAACTTAGATTCTAAATAAAAGGACTTCCGCCAGGCCAAAGTTGTATCAACAGCAAATGAGTTTGAACGACAATCATCAAAACCCAAAGGGTGGAAAAATGCGATGCAAGAAATAAATGAAACACTTTTGTTATCATCTCAGGGCTCAAGAATAAGTGGAAATTAAGGTATGACGAAGGATGCAATGAAATCAATTGAGGAACTATTTAACAATAAATTTATAACAAAAAAGAGTATTATTTTCACAGGTGATGGTGTATCACGAGGAATATGCATTGGGCAAGCAATCGTCGTATATAAGGACAATATTGATCATGCGCCATCTTTTATAGTAGAGAATCCAGGTTAATAAAGAATCAAAAAATGTTTTAGACGCAATAAATAAACTTAAAACAGAATATAAAAAATCATCTTCGAAAATAAAAAATAATCCTGCTATAACAAAATTAATGAATAATACAATCAAGTTTTGTTGATGATAAAAGTTTCAAAGAGAGTGTTCTTAATAAGATAAATAATCAGCAATTCAGCGCAAGTTGGGCTATATCCTCTGAGTACTATAGTATGAAAAAGTCCTTCGAGGATATCGAAGACAAATATATTAAAGAGAGATTAATTGATATTAAACAAATGATTATCAGTCTACTAGAACTCCTTCGATCTAGAAAAAAGTTAGATATTTTCAGCAATAACACTATTGAAAATAAAATCATTATAACTGATGAAATAACACCTAAGGATATTATTGATATTCATCATAGTAAAGGGCTGGGAGTTATAACATCTCATGGAAGTCGCTCTTCCCACAGCGCAATTTTAAGTAAAAGTTTGGCACTTCCTATGTTGGTGAAGGTAGAATCCTCCATCAATATTATTAAAGATGGCGACAAACTTATTATGGATCCTGAAAATCAAATAATAATAATCAATCCTGATGAAATTGAACTAAAATATTTTAAAAAAATTCAATCAGAAAACAACTCATTAATAAAATCTTTCAGAAAAACAACTAACAAAAAAGCAATTACTAAGGATCGAATAAAAGTAGATGTAATGTGTAATCTTGAGCTTTCAGAAGAGGTAAAGCTTTTAAATGATAGTTCCGATGGAGTGGGTTTATTCAGGACGGAGTATCTCTATATGAACCGAAATGATTTGCCCACGGAACAAGAACAATATCAAGCTTACAGTAAAGTTTTTAAAAAAGTAAATAATAAGCCTGTGACACTAAGAACACTAGATATCGGTTCTGATAAAGAAGTATCTGAAAATATGAAAGTAGGCCAAGTTGCAAAAAATCCTGCCCTAGGCTTAAGAGGCATCAGATATAGCTTGTATGAAAAAAATCTTTTTAAAGTCCAAATAAAGGCTATGTTGAGAGCTGCAAAAAAAGGAAAACTTAGAATATTGATACCGATGATCACCACGCTTGACGAAATCAAAAAAGCTAAAGAACTTATTGATGAAGCGAAAGCTGAACTTATAAAAGAGAAAAAGTCTTTCAGTCATAAATATGAAGTTGGCATTATGATTGAGGTACCTGCGAGTGCAATTCAGTCAAATGTACTATGTAAACATGTAGATTTTATGTCAATTGGAACTAATGATCTCGTTCAGTACATTCTAGCTATTGATAGAATTGATGATGAGGTAGCAAGTTTATATGATCCTACTAACCCAGCTGTATTGCAATTGGTAAAACAAGTTATACAGACATGCAATAAGTCAAAAATAGATATCACAGTATGCGGAGAGATGGCAGGTGAGAAAATATATACTAAACTTCTACTAGGTCTTGGTCTGACATCTTTTAGTATGCATCCACAAGCAATACCTGAGATTAAAAATCTTATAATGCAAACTGATACTAAAGCACTTAAATCAAAAATAAATGCTATCTTAAAATGTAATGACTATGAAGAGATTACAGTTGATTGAATCTCTCTAGTTTTTACTCGAGGACAATAAAAAATCTATAAGTGCCATAGAGCTGTAAAGCTATTATGAGCTTGTTGCCAGACTGCACTATATTGAGAATCTATTATTGTTTCATCAATTTGCTTCTCCTCTGTGCGCAGGTAGCAATGAAGAAATATCGCCTTTTCTGTAACTTTTGACATTAAATTCATAGTAACCTGAAAGCTTTTAAATACTTTTTCTCTCTTCATTTTCTGCTCATCACCCATTAGCCCAAACATCGTTGTTACAACATGGCTCCATCAACAGCAGAACCGGTATTTCCTAATTCAACATTTTCAAAATTTATCAGTGTTATTTATCGGTTCATACCATTTGGACAGATATTTTAAGTTTAAATAAAATTTTGATGTTTTATTATGAGTTGAATTTTGTTACCATTCAACCCGGCAATTGTAATTGTTAAATCATCCCTTTTTATCTCGGAGGGTTTTGATATCGCTGCATTGACATGGATGAAACAATTACACAAACCATTTATACGGAACGATAAATTCTTGCAAACATTTTATCTCATCATGGGTTTTTTCCCATCATTATCAAATCAACCATCCCGAGAGTACTTTGGCGTGTCAGATATACCCTCCCTCTTTTAATGGTTGATCTCTGAAAAAAAAATTGCATGCCCCCAAATTTATACATCGGTCTCAAATGAGACTCTGGTTCTTTTTAATTTTTTTTAAAAATCATAGCCAAAGTCCTATTAACATATGTCTTGGAAAGAATTTTTTATCAAATTTTTATACCAATATTTGTATAATTCTTTAAACTTGGAAATTAATATCATTAATGACTTGAAATCTCTCTTATTCATATTTTCATTATAAGCCTTAATTATATCAACAATTTTTAAAAAACTTTTCTTTCATATCAAAGGCGGATAATCTTATGTTTTTGTTTAGAACATTAATTACCAACCTTTGTCTAATGCTTTTAACAATCAGTACAATTTTTTTTAAGCTCATCCTATCATAATCCAAAAAAAATTTCTGAAAAAGCCTTTAATTTTTGCTTTGCCATATTCCTGCATAAATTTGTAGGGTATAAAGCTGACATAACTGATCCTCAAATTCAAGAAATTTTTTTCCAAAAGATTTTTTAAGGGAAATTTCCCCCGAATGTGACCATGATTCCGCTGTAAAAAATTGCTTCCCCTCCAACACCCCAAATTTGGGAAATCCATTACCAAGAGCTTTTCTACCATGACAACTCGGGAGTTCCCCTATGTTGATAACCAAACCATCACCCCGTCCCACAAAACCCGACTGAACCTCTCTATCATAGAAAATATTTTGTTTATTGCAGATTTCCCTTACTTCTTGAAGATTGCTTTGTCACAGGAAAAATTCCGCCCCCCACCTTTAATGGTTCAAAAAGAATTGCGATACTCATCATGATTTTAAAAAATTCTTTTTGGCTTAATTTATTAAATTCAAATCTAAGAGCCGTCCAAAAGGTCCAAATGGGCATGAGAAGTGTGCGATGTTCCCCATGCCCCATAGTCCCTTCCTAAGTTTTGCATTACTAAAATTTTGGGTTTATCCTATCATGACCTATTTTCTGCAATTTTAATGCGCCTCAAAAAGATTCTGCCCGGTTCAAAAAAAAACATTTCCCTTCTTAGTTGACATATCTTTTTGCAATTTTTTGTCCAAAAAGAAATGCATTGGAAGTATGAATCAATTTTGCGACTGTTTTGACTGTTTTGCTTTATGGGGTGAGTGACCCAAGCTTGTAACTGCTAAACCACGGTATCAAAATACTGCTTTCCCTCAGATCATATAAAATAAATTCCTTCCCCCTTGTAAAGGTAACTTTTCCTATTTAGGTAGGCATGATTTTGCTGGTCATAATCTACATTCTCGCACGAAAAGAGTAATTCTATATCAAATTGTGAATAAAGCTAGCTGTTAATAAATAATGCATTTTGATTATATTTTTGTGTATTTTTGGTGCAATATCCCTAAAATGATGAGGTTAACGTTAAATTATAGGGGAAAAATGAAGAATCTATTAAGTGCACTTGCGCTATTATTTTTCCAGTACAGCATTTTCTGGTGGACAAGGATGAGTGATTCGCAAGGAAACAGTATGTCAGCAGCCAAGGCATCTTCAGGGGTACATTTTTATGGAAGGCTTTACATTGGATATGATAGCACTACCGGTGATACGGCTAGATTAGATGATGGCGGCAATAAAAGCAGACTTGGTCTTAAAATCAAATCGGGAATATTGTTGGTAACCTAGAATATAAATACGATATTGGTGATGGCACAAGTGGTGCAGGTGCCAACTGTGGAACTCATCAGCAAATGGATGTCAAACATTTGATCTTCATGTCGGTAATTTAGGTTTTATGACACCACTCGGTTACATTGGTGCAGGTACTTATGAAGCTCCTTATAAAACTATGGGGATGTTTGATGAGAATATGGATACAGCCATAGCCCTGAATTCTCATGGCGGCTTTAGTCAAGGCCAAGGTGGTATCGCGGGTAACTTTGAAGGTGCAATAGCATATCATGCCATGATGGGGCCACTTGAAATTGGTTATATGTATGCTGCAACAGACAACACAGCAAATGATGTTACCAATACAGACCGTGGTGATTATTCAATTGGTGTGACAGTCAAAGACATGTTACTAAATGGTTTAACTTTTGGATACGCAAGATATCATGACGATGAAGTATCTGGAGCAGAAGGCGAGAATAATGATAAATTTTTTGCCTCTTATCAAGTTATGCCGAACATGGGTGTATTCTTGTCTTTAGAGGATCTTAGCGTGGTAAATACCTTTATTGCCTCCAGTGGAACCGATGGAAAGATTAATACTTATGGCATTCATTACTCTTTGGGTATAGCAGATATTCAGCTTGTAAGTGCTGAAGGGATTCTGATGGTGCAGCTAACCAAGATTATCAAACACGCAGCATCTCTGCTAAGATTAATCTTAGTAAGAATTCAGACATTACATTGGATACACTAAGCAAGACTTTGACGAAGATGGCTCAGACTTTAGTACATCCGGCATGGTCTAACACATAAATTCTAATTTTAGAAAAATGTAAAAACCTAGCCTGAAATGATTTCAGGCTAGGTTTTTTATTTATACAATATAAGGGGTTATAGACGCCAGCGAGACTAGTCCAGGATGATGCGCTCCGCCCATGAAAAGTAACATAGGGATACTAAGCACTGTGTTGGTCCTAGAAGCTAACAAAGCTGTTTTCTTGGCTTGAGCAATCTCATCAGCTGAAGCCTCTACCATGCCTAGTACCTTCTGTTGATTTGGCCAAATGAGTACCCAAACATTAAATAACATAATTGTTCCTAACCATGCTCCTGCACCTATTACAGAGCTATAACCTCCAGCAAAAGTAAATGCATCTATAAACTGGCCATGATGACCTAGATACGCCGCACCGGTTAACCATGTTACTACTGCACCCCACCTGAACCACAATAAAGCCAAGGGGGCAACGTACTTCCCTATCGCAGCTGGACCTGGTTCCTTGTCAGCTGTCGCTTTCGCCATTGCAGGCACTTGAACGAAATTAAAATAATATAGCAGTCCAATCCATGTTACACCTGATAGGTAATGTAGCCACCTTATATACCCCTCAGCTTCAATAGGAATGCTGCCATCAGCTAAAATCATTATGAATACAATTGCTAGTACAAAACCAGAAATTATAGTACCTTTTATTGATAATAAAGGATTCATGTATACCTCATTTGTTGGTTGAAATTATGTTTAATAATAAATGAAGATTGATATTTAATCTATAGGGGATATAAATAAAATAGTGTGTGGAATTTGTGGAGAATTTAAATTTATCTCAAAGAGTTTTGATAATGAAAAGCTCAATAATTTAATGGATTCTATCTCCGCAAGGGGAAATGATTCTCAAGGAAGATACATGGATGATGATGTTTTTCTTGGTCATCACAGACTTGCAATAATCGATACGAGTAATAAGTCTAATCAGCCAATGCAAGTTGGAAAATATGTAATTGTTTTTAACGGAGTAATATTTAATTATCGTGAGTTGAGAAGTGCTCTTATTAAAAAGGGGCACTCATTCTCATCTTCTGGTGATACTGAGGTAATTATTCGATCTTATATAGAATATGGCTCTGATTGTGTAAATTACTTAGACGGAGTATTCGCATTTTGCATTTATGACACAGAAGATAAAAAACTTTTTCTAGCAAGAGATCGTATTGGTATAAAGCCTCTATACTTTCTCCATGAATCTGGACAATTGTACTTTTCATCTCATATGAAAGGAATTCTCAAGAATATGGTTAAAAGAAAAGTTAATCCAATTGCACTCAATTACCAATTTACATTGCATTCAGTCGTGCCAGCACCACACACTATAATCGATAATATTCAGAAATTAGAACCTGGTTATACAATTACAGTTCATAAATCAGGGAGAATAGATAAGACTAGATATTTTAATATCGATGAAATTCAGCTATCAAAATATAATACTAATGAAATATATGAAAATATATCTTCACTACTAGCCGCCGCAATTGAAAAAAGAATTAGTGTTGCTGACGTTCCTGTGGGTATCTTGTTATCAGGTGGCTTAGACTCAAGTCTAATTACTGCGATATCTAAAGAATATAAAAATAACTTAAGTACCTACTCCATAGGTTTTGAGACAATAAATAAGGAGGAGGGAAATGAATTCTACTACTCTGATCTAGTTGCTAATGATTTAAAAACATCACATGAAAAGTATAGTGTGACTAGCCTTGATTTATTAAACAGTTTAGATGATGTTATCATGAGTATGAGTGAGCCCATGTTTAGTCAGGACTCATCAGCATTTTATTTATTAGCTAAAAATGTCTCTAAATCAGCCAAGGTAGTACTGAGTGGTCAAGGTGCTGACGAGGTCTTTGGTGGTTATTTCTGGTATGAGAAAATTATGAGGGAAAAAGACCTTAGTAGTATAGATACTCTCATAAAATATTATTTTGATAGATCATATGACAATTATAAAACAATTATACATAGTGACTATGTCTCTGAAAACTATGCATCAAACGACATAGAATCTAGGCTAAAACAAATGGATCCGAGCTTGAGCATTTTAGATAAAAGTTTTCCGCCTAGAGCTCTCCATGTTTATTATTGATGATCCGGTAAAAAGAGTAGATAACATGACTATGTCTCATTCTCTTGAGGCTAGAGTTCCGTTTTTAGATATTGATCTCATTAGTTTTATGCTCTCTGTTAAAAGTGAAAAGAAAATAGAAAATGGCGAAAAATGCTTTTTTAAAAGAGGTCTCTAAAAAATATTTGAACAATAAAATAATTAACAGGAGAAATTCTACTTTCCTGTCCCACCACTTAAAATAATTAAAGATAAATTCTTTGACTATTGCAGAAAAACACTGTTATCAGAATCTGCTTTAGAGAGAAATTTATACAACACGTCATATATTAATAAAATTCTTGAAAAACCAAATGAACACTTTACAAATCTTAATGGAAATGAGTTGTGGCACTTTACCTTACTAGAAAGATGGTTACAACTAAACATTGATCAGTAGTCATACAAGTTATATAATTTTTACATAATCAGGAGAAACTATGTCAGCACTAGATAGAATAAAAAAACAAGTAGAAGAAAGCCCTGTAATACTCTACATGAAAGGTACACCTCAAATGCCAATGTGTGGATTTTCTGCAAGAACGGTTGAAGCTTTAAAAAGTTGTGGTAAAGAGTTCGCTTATGTAAATGTAATTTTAGATTCAGAGATAATGCAAGAATTACCAAACTTTGCTGACTGGCCAACATTCCCTCAGTTATACATCAAAGGAGAGCTTATTGGGGGATGTGATATTACACTGGATCTTCATCAATCTGGTGAACTTCAAAAAATGATTGATGATGCAGTTAGCTAACCAGCTGGTGTATTAATTGCATGAATAATGCCCCAATAATCGAAGATATTTACCTTAGATATTGACTGAACATTAAGTTTCGCGTAAGCATTAAATTCTGAAAATGGAAAGTATGGCCTCCAGCCAAGATATTTACTTACAGGCATGAGTCCTTTTTCTAAAATTTTCATAAATTTACTATCAGTCTCAAAACTAAAATGATTTACCAAATAAATGTCACCATTTGGTTTACAGACTCTTTTCATTTCTTTGATTAATAGGTTCGGATTCTGCGTCACCGAAACCACATACATCCAACAACTTTATCAAAAGAATTATCCTCAAATGTAAGTTGCTCCCATTCATCATAATTACATTCTTATTTTGAAGATTATGTTTTCTTATGTTTTTTTTTGCCTTTTCAAGCATATCAGGAGATATATCAATTCCAGTTACTTCTGTTTCCATCGGATAATATTTGTAAGAGGTGCCCGTTCCTATTCCTATTTCAAGAACCTTGTCAGTTGGAGTGCACTCCATCATGCTCACAAGCTTTTTTTGGCCCGGTCTAAAGATTTGACCAAATGTGTAATCATAAAATCCTGAGACTCGTTTATATGATTTTATTATAGACTTATCATCCAATATGCTATCCTAAAGTATAGAATTAATAGGCCTAATTGTACCACTTTATGAATGGAATTATCAAAACTTTCACAGATATTATGCTCTTTAAGAAAGGCCCGCAGGATCTGCCGTCCAGCAAGACTCTTTTGAATGTTTTTATTATAGCTAATCTTCTAATAAGTTTTATACCAAACGATGTTAACTATAATTTGGGTATTTCCTTCATTACATCACTGATATATGTGGGTGCCAGCCTTTTTTTCATTCAAACAGTTCTAAGTGTAAAAGAAAACATGTCATCGACAACTGGATATAGGATTCGTTATGTTCAATCTGCCACATCAATACTTGGTATTCATGCATTTATCGGGTTAATAACAAGTTTAATATTTTTTTAAGCGGAGCTTCAGATTACATAATCATAGTTATACTTATCGCAACACTATACTCATGGCTAATATACGGATATATTTTTAAACAAACTCTTGATTGCACAACTTTTATGGGTTTATCAATATCATTCCTTTACAGCATGATAATCGGCTTCATGCTGATATTAGTTCTCTCCCTTCTTGTATGAAAGTTCATATTCTAGGTATTTCCGGAACCTTCATGTCAGGTATAGCTATTCTTGCCAAAAAAAAGGGATATGAAGTAACAGGCTCTGATACCTCTTGTACGATCCAATTAAGTCTATTTTAGAGAAAGAAAATATATCTGTGATTAAAGGACATAAAATCAAAGATATCAAAGATAAAGATTTAATTATAATCGGTAATGTAATGTCACGAGGAAACCCGATAATCGAGTATATCTTAAAAAACAATATAAATTACATCTCAGGACCACAATGGTTGTATGACAATATCCTTAAACATAAAAAAGTAATAGCTGTAAGTGGCACGCATGGAAAAACTACAACTACTGCGATGATTGTTCATATTATGAAAAAAAATAAAATGAACCCGAGTTATTTAATTGGCGGATCTCCAAAAGGTAATTTTAAATCAGTTTCTCTTACTAGCTCAAAATATTTTGTTATTGAAGCAGACGAATATGACACTGCGTTTTTTGATAAAAGATCTAAATTTATCCATTACAATCCCTTTCTAGCTGTTATAAATAATATTGAATATGATCATGCTGATATTTTTGAAAATATAGATGAAATAATAAAATCTTTTAGTCATATGATTAGACTTATACCATCTGACGGTACAATAATTATTAATAAAAATGATCATAATATTAAAAAATTACTTCAAAAAGGATATTGGTCGAAGTTAATAACTGTAGATTCAAAAAAATCGTCAGGGGATTTTAATTTGATAAAGAAAAAACAATATATGCTTAAATTCAATAATAAAAACTTTTTATTGCCAGTGAATATCATAGGAAAGCATAACTACATAAATGCTATAACTGCAATTGCAGCATGCAGAGAACTCAAGGTTCCAATAAATACTCAAATTAAGGCTCTATCAAGTTTTAAAGGCGTCAGTAAAAGAACAGATCTAGTTTGTGAGATTGATGGAATTAAAGTTTTTGATGATTTTGCTCATCATCCAACTGCCATTAAATCTTCGATTAACTCAATTAAGGACACATTCACAGGGAAAAGGCTTTTAACTATATTCGTACCTGGCTCAAATTCGATGAGACTTGGGGTACATAATGATCAACTTGTACCATCGCTGAAAAAATCAGATAGAGCGCTAGTTTTAACCAGATTCAAGCCATTAAAGAGATTAATGGGAAATAACATTAAAATAAATGTTATTGAAACTGAAGCTCAAATAAGAGAATATCTCGACAAGGAAAATAATTTCGATATTGTTCTCGTGCTTTCAAACAGGAATACTGAGAACATATTACGATACATTAAAAATGGATAGAGAAAAGCTCAAAGAGAAGTTATCAAATGACGAGTTTGATATCACCCAGAATAAAGGCACAGAAGCCCCTTTCTCTGGTAAATATCTGGATAATAAAGAAATAGGTCTCTATAGATGTGTCTGCTGTAATGCAGAACTTTTCTCCTCAAAACATAAATATGATTCTGGATCTGGATGGCCAAGTTTCTATGATGTTATTTCTCACGATAATCTCTCATTAATTAATGATACATCACATGGTATGATGAGAACTGAGGTAACTTGTGCTAACTGTGGTTCACATCTGGGACATGTGTTCAATGATGGCCCTAGACCAACAAACTTAAGGTATTGTATCAACTCACTCTCTTTAAAATTTGAAAATGAAAGCATATAAAGATATCCCAATTTTTCCTCTTAAAAGCATTATACTTCCTGGTGGTCAATTCCCGCTGAGAATATTTGAAAGAAGATATTTAGATATGACGAGAGACTGCCTGAAAAACAATAATGGTTTTATAATAGCTTTAACAAAAAGAGATTCTGATTACATCTCCTCTGTGTATGACTATGCTAGCTATGTAGAAATTGTTGATTGGTCTCAGCTTGATGGTGGTTTACTGGGCATCACAGTTGAAGGTAAACAAATAGTCAAACTAAGTAATTGTAATCTTGATGAATGTAATTTACTGAAAGGTGACGCCGAAGAGGTAGAGTATGGAGTTGATTATTTAGTTCCTCAGAAATATCAAATTTTGTCAAAGTTTTATAAAAAAATTTATCCGGAAATTAAAGCCTACATCTTTCACATTAAACCTAAGTACAATGATGCAAACTGGCTTGGATTTAGACTGATCGAGTGTCTGCCGATTGAATTAAATGACAAGGCTGATCTAATTTCAATGCAGGAGCCCTTAGATAGACTTGAGAGAATTCTTCATATAGTAAAAAGAATTTATCCTGACGAGTTAAATATTTTAAACTAGTTTGTTGTCGCACCAGTATCAGCTTGACTTACTAATCTTGCATATTTAGTAAGAGCTCCATTTTCCGTTTTTGAACTTGGTTTATGGAATTCTCTCATTCTTTTTTCAATCTCTTTCTTTGATATGAGGATATTAATTTCTCTCTTCTTAGCACATATTTCAATTGGATCATTATTTTTGACGACTTGTAAAGGTCCCCCTATCGCAGCTTCTGGTGAGATGTGTCCGACTACAAATCCATGACTTCCTCCGGAAAATCTCCCATCAGTGATAAGAGCGACATCATTACCAAGGCCTTGTCCCATAATTGCTGATGTTGGTGAAAGCATTTCCCTCATTCCTGGCCCTCCAACGGGGCCCTCATTTTTAATCACAATAACAGATCCTTTTGTTATCTTACCCGCTAAGATAGCTTTCAGACACTTTTCTTCAGAATCAAAGACTTTAGCTTTACCTTTAAAATGTGTACCCTCTTTACCCGAAATTTTTGCAATTGCGCCATCAGGGGCAATGTTGCCTCTCAAAACAATTAAGTGTCCATCCTTTTTTATAGGATCGTTGATTGGCTTGATAATTTTCTGATTCAAAGGGTATGGTTTAATCTTATTTAAATTATTCTTGATAGTTTTTCCAGTAACAGTCAGACAATCGCCATGCATAAGTCCTTTACTTATAAGTACTTTCATCAATGGTGCTACGCCACCTATTTTAACTAGCTCAGCCATTGAATATTTTCCGCTGGGTTTCAAATCAGCGAGAACTGGTGTTTTTTTTCCTATTCTTTCAAAATCTTTTAATGATAGTTTTAATTTTGCTTCATTGGCAATAGCCAATAGGTGTAAGACTGCATTAGTTGATCCACCAAGTGCCATGACAACAGTAATTGCATTCTCAAGAGATTTTTTTGTGACAATATCTCTTGGCTTAAGATCCTTTTTAACACACTTCATTAGGGCCTTACTCGCCTCTTTTGTATCATCAAGTTTTGATTTTGAAATTGCTGTTTGAGCAGAACTATTTGTTAACGACAAACCCATAGCTTCTATTGCACATGCCATTGTGTTTGCAGTATACATACCACCACAAGAGCCGGGGCCAGGAATTGCTTTTTTTTCAATATTGTAAAGCTCATTATCATCGATAATTCCATTAGCATTTTTTCCAACAGCTTCAAAAACAGAAACGATATCTATATTTTTATTTTTGTAGCTACCTGGAAGAATTGTTCCGCCATATACAAAAACAGACGGCCTATTTAGTCTTAACATAGCCATGACACAAGCTGGCATGTTCTTATCACATCCACCAAAACTTATAAATCCATCTAAGCCTTCTCCAGCTACTACTGCCTCTATTGAGTCTGCAATAATTTCTCTAGAGACTAGTGAGTATCTCATGCCATCTGAACCCATTGAAATACCATCAGATATAGTAATAGTATTAAAGTTGACAGCTTTACCACCATTTGAATCCACAGTTTTAGTAGCAACTTTTGCGAGATCATTTATATGCATATTGCAAGGAGTCACCATGCTCCATGTCGAGGCAATTCCTATTTGAGGTTTTTGAAAGTCCTTATCTTTGAATCCAACTGCCCTTAACATAGATCGACTTGGTGCTCGATCTCTTCCGTCCACTAATTTCGATGAATATTTTCTCATTTTATTATTGTACCAGTTTGCCAAATATTTGATATCTCCAGCCTTTCATAAACCTAGCCTTTTGATTTGATATAATAAACATTTCCATATCTCTTTTATTGGCAATAATAGTTGGGTCTATCTTGAACTCATCTGAAACATAACTAAGTACCTCATTACACTTTTGCTCTATATCTTTCTTAGGATATAAGTTTTTATTTTTTATTTTTCTTTTCGAGCTCAATATTTTTTGAAGTATATCCTTTTCTGAACTTGTTAAGGTCTGTTTAATGTTTTCAATGATCTCTTGTGCTTTGTGCTCATTTGTTATCATGACTTTTATAAGTAAAGAGTCGCTCAGAATCCATCTTTTAGGAATATCATACTTAATTGATAATTTTTCTCTCCAAGATGCAAGTTTCTTCAACAAAGCAAGATCACTAGAATCAAAATATAGTGGATAATTTATTTTTTCCCATGCGTTGTCTGGTTCAATAATTATATTAGATTTTTCTAGCTCATTATTTTGTTCTTCCTGGAACCAAGAATACCTGTTAATTATTTTTAAATTCTTTTCTAATTGATTTTTTATTTTAATCAAATATCTTACATCGTTTGCAGCATATTCTTTCTTTTCTTCACTAAGTGGTCGTTTTAACCAATCAGTTCTCCATGAGCCTTCCTTAATGTCAACATCACAAATATTTTTTACCAAAGCTGAATATCCAATATTTGATTTCTCAGATAAAAAATTATATGCAATTTGTGTATCAAAAACGTTTTTAGGAAATGATCCTAAATGTGAATACAGCGCTTCAAGGTCTTGTTTAGCAGAATGGATGATTTTTATTATTTTTGGATCAGAGGTTATTTTTGAAATGCCACTAATATCTTTTATTTTTTGTGGATCGATTAGATAAATCTCCTCATTTGCTAGAGAAATTTGAATTAATGCAAGTATTGGTCTATAAGTAGACTCTCTTATGAATTCAGTATCTAAACCAATTTCTTTACAATCTTCGATTTTTGATAGAAGATTATGCAGTTTTTTGTCAGAATCAATTAAGATATTTGTCATAATTATAAAAAATTTGATAATAACACAACTTCTGTAATGATACTGTAATGAAAAATAAATTTGTCCTTAAAAAATGTGAATTTATACAGTCTCCAAATTATGATGATAGGCCGAAAAATACTGTGGTTGATACAATAATCATTCATTGCATAAGTCTGCCTGAGGGAAAGTATGATAACGATAATGTGAATTTATTATTCTTGAATAACTTGAACCGAACAGCTGATCCATCATTTGAATCACTTGAAAGCCTCAAGGTTTCATCTCATATACTAATAAAAAGAACAGGTGAAATAATTCAATATGTTCCGTTTGATAAGCGTGCATGGCATGCGGGTAAGTCAGAATATGCTGAGAGAGAAAATTTTAATGATTTCTCAATAGGCATAGAGCTTCATGGTTCAGTGTCAGATGAATTTACTGATAATCAGTATTCCTCGTTAAAAAATTTAATTGGTGAGCTCAAACAAATATTTCCATCGATTAAAGATAGTAATATACTTGGACATAGCGAAATAGCACCCAAAAGGAAAAGTGATCCTGGGCCAAATTTTAAATGGGAAAAAATAAGATAAGATGTCTACAATTGCTATAATTATAATTGCACTCATAATAGAATATTTTTTCGATGATTTGAAAGAGTATAGGAAAGATAGTTTGCTACTAAGAGGGTTTAACTATTTTGAAAATAAAATAGATAAAGAAAAATACTCTAAGAATTCTATTTGTATCACATACACATTGATTATATTAATTTTGTCAATGGCTCTAGTATCGATAGCTGATTACTTGTCTCATATAATTTACTTTGCTGTAAGTCTTGTAATCATGCTTTTTTGCTTGAGAACAAATCAATTTAATAGAGATATAGAAGAGCTTAAGATCAAATTAGAATTTAATAAAGAAAATATCGACAAAAGCGATTTATTTTCATTGTGTCCTAATCTTAAACAAACGCGTGCAAAATCTAACTTGAGTGTCCTTGTGATTAAAAATCTATTTTTTAACTCAATAAGGAATACTTTTGCTATTATCTTTCTATTCTTACTTTTAGGTGCGCCTGCGGCTTTAACATATAAGTTATTAGATTTGATGATTTATTCTGAGACCTTCAAAGTCAATGCACAGACAAAGAATAATTTGAAAAAATACATTTACTTCATTGACTACATTCCAGTTAGACTGACTTCATACTGTTTATCTATTGTAAGTAATTATGATCGAGTTATAGATAGGATTAATAGCCTTGAGCTGTCGAATAATCCTTACCTTAGTAACATAGAATATGTCAATCAAACTGGTGAATCAGTTTTTGATGCATCAAAAAGTGAATCAGATCAAATAATACAAATTCAAAATATATTAGCAAGAACACTAATAGCTTGGTTAAGCGTGATCTTTCTTCTTGGAATCACTGGTGTTTTTATCTGAAAATGAATAATATTTAAGACCTATTTGCACATCAGGTCTGTTATTTTTACTTCTCCAAATATTTGTATCCCTTAAAGAATAGACACAGCCGCAATATTCCTGCATATAAAAATTCTCTGATTTTGATACAAGTAACATGTTTTCGGAGCCATTATTTTTTCTCCAATTATATGTCCAGTATTCAATGTTCTTGAATTGCATGGCTGCTTTAATGCCAGATTCATTAATCTGATCCATATCCTTCCATCTTGAGATTCCCAAAGTACTTGAAATGATTGAGAAGCCATGTAGCTCAGCATATTGTGCTGTTTTAAGAAATCTCATATCAAAACATGTGGAGCATCTCTTGCCCCTCTCAGGTTCCCACTCCTGGCCCTTTGTTTGGTCAAACCAATTCCTCGTATCATAGTCATCATCAATAAATGGTATTTTGTGTTTTCTCGCAAACTCTAAATTCTCATTTTTCCTCAAAAGATACTCTTCTCTTGGGTGAATATTTGGATTATAAAAATATATTGTGTAATCTATGTTAGATTCTTTTAGGCGCAGCATAATGTCTCCTGAGCATGGAGCACAGCAGCTATGTAAAAGTAGTCTTTTATGGCCTTTGGGTAATTCTAGTTTGTTCATATTAAATATTAAAAAATCTACAGCTGTTATTATATATCTCTTCAGCAAGAATATTTTTATCTTTTTGCAAAATACTTGCTACTGCATCTAGTACATAGATTAAGTTACTCGGTTCATTATACCTCTTATTTTCAATAGGGTAATTAAATGGCATTAAATATGGAGAATCTGTCTCTATCATAAGCTTATCAGATGGCACGTAACTTATTAAATCATGGAGATGATACCCTCTATTTGGATCCGTTATCCAGCCAGTGATTCCAATGTAACATCCTAGATCCAAATAACTTGATAGACTCTTTTTATCACCAGTAAAACAGTGGACAACAATATCCTCTACTAGATGACTATATTCTTTTAAGAGTATAATAAAATCATCATGAGCATCCCTTTCATGAAGGAACATTGGTAAATCAATTGATGTTGCAAGTTCAAGATGTTTTGTAAAACAATTTATTTGATCATTTTTACTTGAATAATTTCTTTTATAATCAAGTCCACACTCTCCAATAGCTTTAACATAGTCGTGTTCGCATAATTCGAGCATTTTATCGATATGACTATCTTTAAAATCCTTTGCATTATGTGGATGAAAACCAACTGTTGTATATAAAAGGTCTGGCTCTCGATCAATCAGTTCTTTTGCTTGATAAGTGTCGTCTATATGCGATGAAGTGATGATTATTTTACGAATATTATTTTCTTTTGATTTAGTGATAACTTCATTAAAATTTTTTGAAAGCTGACTATCCAGAAGATTTGCGCCAATATCAAATAGAGGCGTAACAGAATTAGCCATCTAGTTGTTTTAAAACTGATTCAACTGTTTCGCCAATCACTGAAGGATTCTTAGCTATTGTTATCCCTGCCGCTTTAAGAATTTCTACTTTCTCAGCCGCAGATTCACCACCAGCACTTACAATGCCCTGCATGCCCATCCTTTTACCTTTGGGTGCTGTAAGACCTGCTATGTAAGCAATTACAGGTTTCGATACATTCTTTTTAGCATATTCAGCTGCTTCTGCCTCTTGAGGGCCGCCTATTTCACCGATCATCAGTATAACTTTAGTCTCATCGTCATCTTCAAATTTAGCTAAATGATCTCTAAACGCACTTCCGTTGATTGGGTCACCACCAATACCTACACTTGTAGATATACCAATTCCTAAATCTTTCATTTGTTGAGCTGCTTCATAACCAAGTGTACCTGAGCGTCCTATAACTCCAACATTTCCCTCTTTATATATATGACCTGGCATAATCCCTAGCATGCATTTCCCTGGACTTATTACACCTGCACAATTTGGTCCAACCATTGTCATTCTATCCTCAGCTTTATACCTTCTCATATATCTTTTTACTTTAATCATGTCATGAGCAGGGATTCCATCTGTTATTGCAACGAGAGTTTTAATTCCAGCGTCTGCAGCTTCCATTGCAGAATCAGCAGCAAATGCTGGCGGCACAAATAGAATACTTGCATCGGCTCCAGTCTCTCTGACTGCATCCTTTACTGTGTTAAAAACTGGACGATCTAAATGTGTTTGACCTCCTTTGCCAGGTGTGACTCCGCCAACGACATTTGTTCCGTACTCAATCATTTCCTCTGCATGAAAAGTACCGATCTTGCCGGTAAAACCTTGAATAATTATTTTAGATTCTTTAGTGATTAGTATTGCCATGGAAATTTATGCTCCAAGCTCTTTTAGTGCTTTTACAGCTTTATTTGCTGCATCTTCCAGAGTGAAGGCTTCTGTATAGGTAATTTTACTGTCTTTAAGTATTTTTATACCTTCATCAACATTTGTGCCAGCCAACCTGATCACTAATGGTTGATTGATTGTTATTTGATTAAGTGCATCAACAATTCCTTGAGCTACCCAATCACATCTATTTATTCCAGCAAAGATATTTATTAAAATTACTTTTACTTTGGGGTCACCTGAAATCAGCTTAAAGGCTTTAACAAACTTTTCAGGAGTCGCTCCTCCGCCTACATCAAGGAAGTTTGCAGGTTGTCCACCAGCGAGCTGAATCATATCCATCGAAGCCATAGCTAGACCGGCCCGTTTATTATGTTGCCAATGTCGCCATCAAGTGGAATATAGTTAAGACCTCGATCTGCAGCATAAGTTTCTTTTGGATCTTCTTGAGATTTATCTCTAAGTTCAGCCAGTTCAGGATTTCTGTATAATGCATTGTCATCGAATGACATTTTGCAGTCTAGGGCGAGTACATGGTCATCCCCAGTTAAAACTAAAGGATTTATCTCAACCATAGTAGCGTCAGATGTACTGAAAGCTTTATACGCACCCAAGATAGCTTGAGCACATCTATTAATCGCTTTCGATTCCAAACCTAGTGCAAAAGCAATCTCCCTTGCCTGATAGCTTGCATTCCACTGCAGCTTCAATCCTTGTCTTAATAAGTGATTCAGGCTTTTCTTCTGCAATCTCTTCAACACTCATTCCTCCCTCAGAGGATGCAACAACCATGATGCTCTCTGTACTTCTGTCAAAAACCAATCCAAGATAAAATTCTTTTTTGATATCTGTGCCCTCTTCAACATAGATTCTTTGAACTGTTTTACCTTCAGGACCTGTCTGATGGGTTACGAGCGTCTTTCCAAGTAGCTTATTAGCTGCATCAGATACTTCTTGTTCTGATTTACAAACAATTATACCGCCAGCTTTCCCTCTAGCTCCGGAGTGTATTTGTGCTTTGACTACCCATAGATCTCCTCCAAGTTCAGTCGCCCTATCTTTTGCATTCTCTGGGCTATATGCAACTCCACCTTTAGGTATTGATACGCCAAATCTAGATAGTATTTCTTTTGCCTGATACTCGTGAATATTCATTATTTTTTAGATTGTATAAGGTTGTCTATGTTGACAATATTTTCTGCCATTCGCTCAGATGCGGCATCGATCATTCTACCATCCAATTGAGCGGCTCCTTTCCCCTCTGCAGCAGCTTTTGCTAGTTCTTCAATAATTCTTTTTGCTTTATCAACTTCAGCTTGAGGTGGTGAGAATACATCATTTGCATGTTCGATTTGTGATGGATGAATTGCCCACTTACCCTCTATTCCTATTGCAGCTCCACGTTTTGCAGCTTTAATATATCCATCGGGGTCTTTTATATCTCCAAATGGACCATCTATTGGTCTAAGACCGTAAGCTCGACATGTTGCTACTAACTTTGACAATCCATGATGCCATTGGTCACCTGGATAATCCGGATTCAAACCACCAATTACAACTGTTCTCGCTCTAAGGCTAGCTGCGTAATCGGCTACACCAAAGTGAAGCGCTTCTAGCCTGTCAGATGATTGAGCAATATCCTCAATATTTACCATGCCAAGTGCACTCTCAATTAGACACTCAAGGCCAACTTTATTCTTTAACTCTCTTTCTTGTTCGATTTGAGTGACCATACAATCAACCATATAGACATCATCTCTGACACCAACCTTCGGTATTAGAAGTGTATCGATAAATTCACCCGCTTGAATCATCAACTCAACTACATCTCGATACATGTAATGCGTATCCAGGCCATTAATTCGAACAGAAATAGTTTTACCGTGACCTCGCCAATCTAAATCCTTGAGAGCGTTTATTACATTTTCCCTAGCAGTTACTTTATCGTTAGGAGATACGGCATCCTCTAAGTCTAGAAAAATATAATCCGCGTCTGAATTCAGAGCTTTTTCAAACATTTTTGGTGAGGAACCAGGTACGGCCAATTCGCTTCTTTGTAATCTTGTTTTTGCGCTTTTATATGATGTGTGACTCATAATCTATTATAATTTGACTTGATATACCCCTATATATTCGCTATAACTCGATAAGTTTTGAGGAAGTATATATGATAATTTTAAAATATGCAAAATACATGGATGTAAAGAGATGACCAAATATGCTCTAGAAATTGAACAACTTAATAAAACTTATAGGAATGGTGTAAAGGCCCTAAAAGACATAAATCTCAATGTCGAGGACGGAGATTTATTTGCATTTCTTGGTCCAAATGGGGCTGGTAAGTCTACAGTTATCGGAATTATTACAACACTTGTCAACATCACATCAGGTACAGTAAAAGTATATGGAAAAGACATTCGTCAATTTCCTGAAGCAACAAAAAAAATGATTGGGGTTGTCCCACAAGAGTATAATCTTAATCAGTTTATTCCGATTCAAGAGACAATGATTAATATTGGTGGATATTTCGGTTTAACAAAAAAACAATCTATGAATAAAACTCAAGAGCTTTTTGAAGACCTTGGTATATGGCATAAGAGAGAATGTACACCGAGAGAATTATCTGGCGGGATGAAAAGAAGACTACTTATAGCCAGAGCTTTAATACATAGTCCCAAACTTCTAATTTTAGATGAGCCTACTGCAGGAGTTGATACGGAACTGAGACTTACAATGTGGGACTTTTTCAAAAAAATAAATAATGATGGTGTCACAATTATATTAACAACTCATTATCTAGAAGAAGGCAGAGCGTTTATGTAAAAATTTATCAATCGTTCATAAAGGAGAAATTGTTCAGAACTCACCAATGAGAGATATAATCGCTTCAAAGAGAAAGCATACCTATATCATACGAACAGATTCAACTATTAATGATATAAATGCATTTGGTGACAATATTATAAGTATAGATAATAATTCATATGAATTGACTGTAGATAATAAAGTTTCAATTTCGGAAATAATTAATTCATTCAATAACAACAAAATAAATGTAATTGAAATACTAAGTAAACGAAATAAACTAGAGGAACTATTTATGGAGCTTACTCAAGAATGATAAAACAGCTATACATAACACAACTGACAACGATCTTCAGAAAAGAATTCTTTCGATGGTCACGTATTTGGATACAGACTATCTTACCATCAGTAATTACAATTTTTTTATACATAACTATTTTTGGGAATTTCATTGGATCACGTTTGGGAGATATCAGTGGGCTGCCTTATATACAATTCATACTGCCAGGTTTGATCATAATGCCTATCATTTCAAATTCATACATGAACGTCGTTGGTTCTTTTTATAGTGGTAGGTTTCAAAAAAGTGTTGAGGAATTATTTGTATCCCCACTTTCAAGTCACGTAATTTTGATCGGGTATGTATTGGGTGGTGTATCAAGAGCTTTTGTAGTGGGCTTCGCGGTATATCTAGTCTCACTAAGTTTCACAAATATACCAATACATAATGTATATCTTGCTATTTTTCTAACACTTCTTGTTAGTTTTTTATTTTCCATCCTTGGATTTATTAATGCTGTTTATGCAAAAAGTTTTGATGATATAAATATTATTCCAACGTTTGTTTTAACTCCGCTTACATATCTAGGTGGAACCTTCTACTCAATATATAACCTTCCTGAAGCTTGGCAAACAGTATCATTGTTTAATCCTATAGCTTATATGGTAAGCGCATTTAGGTATGCATTTATTGGTATAGAAGAAATGAATACATTTAATGCGATAGTAATGATGTTCATATTAATCTTTTTCATGTATTCTCTAGCTATATACCTTTTAAATAGAGGTATTGGAGTAAAAAACTAACTCTCACGAGGTTGGGAAAGTCAGTGAATACATAATCTGACACTGCCCCCGCAACGGTGAACAACAGTCCGAATGCCAACGAGGTGAGACCTACTTTAGCGGTGGTGCTATGAAAGAAATCTTGATCATATAGTCATATAAACTTTTACTTAAACGCTTTACTGTTTTTTAGCAGATGCATTGTCGTATCTTATTTAAGTAATAATGACCTATTCAAATATGAAGTACGTTGTGCATTTAATTCATGCGCTTTGGGTAATGAATATATAGCTTTAGGATGACGCTGTTGCCCTAAATTTTTTAATCTAGATGAGGATATATTATGAACTTTAGAAAAATTATTTTATTAAACGTCCTATTTACATTTTTCAGTCTCACACAGGCAAGTGAAACATTAAACCCAATTGTAGTAGGCAATTCAATCTCACCAATAGATATCCATACTTCGCCTGCATCTATGGAAGTGTTCACTAGCTCAGATATAGAAAGAGAGGCTTCGCTGACATGCAAGAATTATTGAGCTCTATAAGCTCTATAAATATAACTTCTAACGGAGGAATTGGACAATTAACATCTATTTTTACAAGAGGCACTGAGAGTAATCATACAAAGATTATACTTGATGGGGTTGAGCTAAATCCAGGTACACTTGCTCTAGCACCAATACAAAACATTTCAATTGACTCTATTGACAGGATAGAAATTATAAAAGGATCATCATCAGCGCTTCATGGAGCTAGAACTATTGGTGGTATTATCAACATAAAGACTAAAGAGAATTCAAATTCAATAAAAATATCGACTGGATCATGGTCGACCAATACTACATCGTTGAGTCAAAATTATAATCTAAATGGATTCAAGATGAATATTAATGCTAACAGAAAAGAATCGAAATCTAAGACTGCGGGTCGTTATTCTAATAAAAGGCATGCATATAATACAGATAACATAAGTATCGGTTTGAGCAAGGAGATAAATGATTATGTTTTTCTACAAAGCTATACAACTCGAATGGAAATACTCAATACGACAGCTTTGGTACTAATGAGAATCAGGACCGTGATGACTACTTTTACAACTTCGGGCTTAAGAAATTTATTAATGAAGACATTTTTGAAATAAAACTTGTAGGTTCTCAAAATAGGATTATCCAGAAAAAGGTGGGTTCAAACGACTTCACGGATACTCTCAGGGATATTTATGATTTTTCCTACACAAAAGTAGGGAGTAATGTTGTACAAAAAATTGGATTTATTTATACAAAAGAGCATATGAGTGAACTTGTATATGGTGGAACAGCCTATGAAAGTCGATTCACTGCACAACACAATAATAAAGAATATTTTTATCAGAATGAAATGTCATATCCATCATATCGATTGAACTTCGGGGCAAGACATACAGATCACTCACAAGCTGGACATTTTACTTCTGGGAACTTTGGAGTATCTTTACTTTCAGATAATAATGTATATTCATTTAATATTACCAAATCCTATAGACCAGCAGATGCAACAGACCTTTATGCGACTGATGGATCTGGTGATGCAACACATAAACCTGAAGAGTCGTTCTCTTATGAATTTGGAGTCAAAAGATATGTAAATGAGAATACATTTATCAGAGGAACGGCTTTTAAAACGAGATTGAAAAATCTAATTGAGGCGGACATTAATTCCCAGATATATCTATCTGATGCATTGATAACGGGTTTAGAAATGAGAGTACAATCAAACTACGTCCTTTCATATATGATATCGGTTACACATATATGAATCCAGAAGATACAAAAAATAATCAACCCTTAACAAAACGAAGCAAGCATAAGCTGAATGCAGATGTAATTTATAATTTTAAACCAAATAGTTCTCTGAGATTTAATATTTTAGCTGAAGGTACTAGAAAAGCGTCAGCATTTGCAGATATAAATTTAGGCTCATATTATATAGCCAATGTAAACTATAGGACACGACTTGATACAGGTACAATCTCTTTAAGCATGAAGAATATTTTCGATAGACCTTACAGGACGTCTCATGGATACGATACTCTGGATAGGTCACTCTTTGTTACATATACGTTAGATTATTGATAGAATGGCATCTAAATGAATAGAACTATCTTTACTGAATTATCGATATTCTTACTTCTCATTGTAAGTAAATTATCAAGTACTTTCATAAACATATCGCCTTTCTTAGCAGTGATTATAATCGGATCGTATTTTATTCACAGTAAGCATAGATTATTGTTAATGATCTTTGCCGCACAACTTTTCTCTGATTTAGTCTATGGCTTACATGTATCTAATTTATCAATCTATCTGTCTTACTTCATTATAGTTTTAGTTATCTATAGAAACGAAGTAATATACTCGATAACCAAAAGTATGTTGTATGGGCTGCAAGCTAACATAATATTTTTTATTGTCACTAACTTCGGTCACTACTTAGCATATAATAGTGTCTATACCACTAGTCTTTTAGCTGAGACTTACAGTCGAGGATTATTGTTCGGTATTAATCTACTACTCTCAACGATTGTTTTTATCATAATCTTCCATGCCTTACTAGCTGTCAGCAGAAAACAGCTAGTAAAGTCAAGGAGTACGAGGGGAGAGCCTAGAACTTGAGTTGACCACCGGTTTTATATTCAGTAACACGTGTCTCAAAGAAATTTTTCTCTTTATTTAAGTCCATCATTTCAGACATCCATTCGAAAGGATTTGTTGCGCCTGGATATTGATGAGGCAGCCCAATACTCTCAAACCTTCTGTTTGCAATGAACTTGATATATTCCTCAAACTTTTGAGCGTCCATCCCTAACATAGGTTTTGGCATAGTATCTCGACCGTATTGAGTCTCCAGCTCAACTCCTTTGGTGATCAGATTAATCATTTCTTGTTGAAACTCCTCAGTCCATAAGGTCGGATTTTCATTTTTGATCTGATTAATTACATCAATTCCAAAGTTCATATGCATAGACTCGTCTCTTAAAATGTATTGAAACTGTTGCGACACACCTGTTAATTTATTTCTCCTTCCAAGTGACAAGATCTGTGTGAATCCCACATAGAAGAAGATGCCTTCGAAGACGACATAAAAAGCAATTAGGTCTCTTAAGAGCCTCTGATTGTCTTTATGTGTCCCTGTCTTAAATGTAGGGTCACCAAGACTCTGAGTAAATGGAAGAGCCCACTCTGCTTTAGTTGCAACTGCTGGAAGCTCTCGATACATGTTAAATATCCTTGCTTCATCTAATCCTAGTGATTGAACACAGTATTGATACGCGTGAGTATGTATTGCCTCTTCGAATGCTTGTCTCAATAAATATTGTCTACACTCAGGATTGGTTATATGTTTGTAAACTGCTAAGACTAGATTATTTGCAACCAAAGAGTCAGCTGTTGAGAAGAATCCAAGGTTTCTCTCAACCATTTCTCTTTCCTCTGGTCTAAGTGCTTGAGGGTCGTTCCAGCATTTGATGTCATCATGCATAGGTATCTCTTCAGGCATCCAGTGATTCGCTGAGCCGTCTAAATATTTTGCCATGCCCACTTATACTTAAAGGGTACGAGTTGATTTAAGTCAGCTCGACAATTAATAATCGCCTTATCATCAACTTGTATTCGCTTAGCGCCATGTTCGATGTTTTCCATTCCTGTGAACCAACGCCTGTTGATTTAGGCTCAGGCATATGGTCAACATTTGAATCAGCTATGTGGTCATTACTGATTGATTCTATATTTTGTGCTTCATGCACTTTTTTCTCTGGCACTATGTCTGGTTTACTTAGTGCGTCATTTATTGGGTCGTCCCAGTTATACATAATTATCTCCTTTTAATTTTTCTCAGCTTCTCTTAAAGCTTGAATTCTTTCGTTTTCATATTGTTTAAGTTTCATAATCACCAATATAGTCGCAGCGACTGCAATTAAATAGATTACAAAATCTGGTATATATATATTCATTATTGACATGCCTCACAATCTGGATCATCTATTAGACACTGTTTAACTTCATCATCATTTGACTTAACAGCATTTAAGTTTGAGCCGCTAGTATCTGACGTGCTTTTCTCTACATGAGTCGCACCCAACGAGCGTAGGTAATATGTAGTTTTAAGCCCTCTTATCCAAGCAAGCTTATATGCGCTATCAAGTTTTTTACCATCAGAATCAGGTATATATAAATTTAGTGATTGTGATTGATCGATCCACTTTTGTCTTCGAGCGGCTGCTTCAACCAACCATCTAGCATCTATCTCAAAGCATGTTGAATAGATAGCTTTTAAATCGTCTGGAACTCGATTGATAGGCTGTAGTTGTCCATCAAAATATTTCAGATCTTTTATCATAACTTCATCCCACAAATCGCGTGATTTCAAATCATTAATTAAGTAAGGATTGATCACAGTAAATTCACCCGATAGATTAGATTTAACATATAAGTTTTGATAAGTTGGCTCTATCGATTGTGAGACACCACAAATATTTGAAATAGTTGCAGTAGGAGCTATAGCAAGTGTATTAGAATTTCTCATGCCATTGGCTTTTATTTTGTCTCTTAGTTCATCCCATTTAAGACTTTCATCTAGATTAACATCTAAATATTTACCACGAATCTTCTTAAGTTTCTTAAGACTATCTATCGGCAGTATTCCCTGGCTCCATAATGAACCATCAAATGATTCATATGCACCTCGCTCTTTTGCAAGTTCCATTGATGCTTCGATTGCAAAGTAACTAACGTACTCCATACTCTTATCAGCAAAATCAACTGCCTCTTCGGATTCATATGGAACACGAATTTTATAAAGAGCATCCTGGAATCCCATAATGCCCATGCCAACTGGTCGATGCTTTAGGTTTGAATTTTTTGCTTTATCAACACTGTAATAATTATATTCAATAACATTATCAAGCATTCTCATTGCAGTAGAGATTGTTGTCTTTAATTTTTTAGTATTTATTTTTCCATCGTCAGTGATGTGAGCGGCTAAATTAACAGAGCCTAAATTGCATACTGCTATTTCGTCTTTAGATGTATTGAGTGTTATCTCAGTACACAGATTAGAGGAATGAACTACGCCTTTGTGCTGTTGTGGCGATCTAATATTGCATGGGTCTTTGAATGTAATCCATGGGTGCCCTGTCTCAAAGAGCATGCTCAAGATTTTTCTCCATATATCTACTGCATTAACAGTTTTAAAGTTTTTTATGCCACCAGTTTTAGCTAAATCTTCATATTCGGTATATTTTTCCTCAAATTCTAGTCCGTACAAATCATGTAAATCAGGTGTATCTGAAGGTGAGAACAGTGTCCATTCTTCATTAGCGTGAACACGTTTCATAAATAGATCTGGAATCCAATTAGCAGTGTTCATGTCATGAGTTCTTCTTCTCTCATCACCTGTATTTTTTCTAAGCTCTAGAAACTGTTCTATGTCTAAGTGCCAAGTTTCTAAATAAGCGCACATCGCACCTTTTCTTTTACCGCCTTGATTGACAGCTACAGCAGTGTCATTAGCAACTTTAAGAAATGGAATGACTCCCTGACTTTTTCCGTTAGTGCCTTCGATGTAAGAACCAAGAGCCCTCACCTGTGACCAGTCGTTTCCTAAACCGCCTGCAAACTTTGAAAGCATAGCATCGTCGCTTATTCCTTCAAATATTCCTCGTAGATCATCGGGGATAGTAGAAAGATAGCATGATGACAATTGAGGTTTCAGTGTAGCTGAGTTAAACAACGTAGGAGTACTAGACATAAAATCAAACGAGGACAATAATTTATAAAATTCGATTGTTCTTGCTTCACGGTTATCTTCATTGATTGCTAGACCCATTGCTACTCTCATAAAGAAAGCCTGAGACAATTCAAATCTTGTTTCGTTATGATGAATGAAGTATCTGTCATAAAGTGTTTGAAGCCCAAGATAGGTAAACTGCATATCTCTTGTTAGGTCAATATTCTTTGCCAGTAGCTCGATATCATAATTGAGTAATTCAGGATCGAGATGCTTGAGTTCAACGCCTTTTTTAATATAACTAGTAAAATATTCAGAGTATGATTTATTCATTGCATTCATACTTAGATCATTTATGTCAAGCCCAAGAAATCCATAAGCCTCTTCCGCCATAGAATTGGATAATAATCTTGCGAGGACATAAGAATAGTTAGGATCTTTTTCAATGAGTGGTCGTACAGAAATTAAAATAGAGTCAGAGAGATCAGATTTTTTTATCCCATCATAAATATTTTTATCAATTGTCTCAAAAATTAATTCTTCCGAGACATCTTTAATATCTAAACAGCTCTCAGAAATGAGATTTCTTAGTTTGGTAAAATCGATTGGTGTTGATGAGCCATCATCGAGTATCATATTTTTCGATATCGGCATGTCATCTGTTTGTTCAACGCCAAGCTTTCTTGCTTTTGCTCTGTCTTCTCTATATATAACGTATGCCCTTGCAACATCTTGGTAGCCAGCGCGCATAATTCCCTAACTCAACTTGATCTTGTATATCTTCGATATGGACAACACCTCCGTTTGGAAATCTTCTTCTTATGGTTTGATCAACTTTATCAGTAAGATTTTCAACTTCATTGTGAATTCTGGATGATGCAGCAGCACTGCTGCCTTCGACACTAAGAAAGCCTTGGTCATAGCTACAACAATCTTATGCGGATCGTAAGCTGTAACCTTTCCGTTTCTTCTCATCACTCTATATCTGCCTGGCACTGGCTCAACATGCAACGGTTCTCAGCTACTGTGGCGTTTAAAGGCGTTTCTATATTAAGTTCTTCTACTTTTTTTGACATAATTTTTCTCTGGTGTGAGAGCTATGACATAATTATATCACCAAATGTGGTGGTTTGATAACAATAAAAACACTATATGTTGTGTTTAAGTCTGTGATTTGATTGTGGATAACTTGTGAATTTGTTGAATTCACTTGTATATAAGATTATTGAAATATACTAATGCTTACATTAGAAAAGTTGCAATTCCCAGTAAAGATACGAACCCGACAACATCTGTAATAGTTGTCAAGATCACACCTCCGGCGAGGGCAGGATCGATATCTAGTTTCTCTAAAATAAGTGGAAGACTGACCCCGCTGATAGCGCCAATGATAAGATTGATCATAATAGCAGCTGCAATTACACCTCCGAGAAAGACACTGTCAAACCAAAAATAGACAATGGCTGCAATAACGCCAGACCAAATTATTCCATTCAGTAATCCGATTGCAGATTCTTTAAGGATTAAAAGTTTTGAGTTAGATGAACCTATTTGATCAAGTGCTTGTGCCCTGATAACGAGTGCAAGACTTTGACTTCCAGCTATACCTCCCATACTAGCAACAATTGGCATCAATATCGCTAGTGCTACAACTTTCTCAATCGTTGCTTCAAAATTCCAATAGCAGCAGCTGCAAGCAGTGCTGTTAAAAAATTAGCACCGAGCCAAAGTGTACGTCTTTTAGTACTTTGTATGACTGGTGCAAATATATCATCGTCTTTTTTTAGACCCGCCATATTCAATACACTTTCATCAACCTCTTCTCTGATGACATCAACAACATCATCGACTGTGATCCTACCAAGTAAGAACCCTTGACTATCTACTACGGCTGCTGAGACAAGATCGGCATTTTCAAATCTTCTCGATACTTCATGTTCTCCAAGATCTGGATCTATTGGATCATCATCCTTTTGCATGATTTGAAAAAAGTATTTTGATGGATCTGCCACGAGAACATCTTTTAGAGACACAAAACCATGATACATATTAATTCTGTCAGTCACAAAAATTTTATCAGTTTGATCTGGCAAGCTTTTCATACGTCTTAGATAGTGAAGAAGGACATCAACTGTAACATTGCTTCTAATTGTAATTGTATCAGTATTCATTAGCCCGCCTGCTGTGCCATCTTCAAAGGACAATACCTTTTCAAGCCTTTCTTGATTTTGCTTAGTTAAACTTTTTAATGCTTTTCTTGTTAAGTGATCAGGAAGTGATTGAATGATATCTGCCAAATCATCGGTATCTAATTTCTCAGCTATTTTGACAAGCCCTTCTGTTCCATCTCTATCGATAAGTTCATCGATAAGATACTCTCTTACTTCATCATTGAGCTCAGCAAGAGTCTCACCTTTATTTTCATCACTTACTAATGTCCAGAGAAGATCTCTTCTGTTTCTTGGCGTACTTTCAATTACATCTGCAATCTCAGATGGATAGAGAGAATTTAATAAATTTTTAGCTTGGATGACAGCACCGCTATCAAGAACTTCTGAGAGTTGATCGAGAGTGACAGTATTGTCTTTGTGAATGCTTTCTGCAGGCATTTTAACTGACCTCTCTTGTTTAGTTGATTTATTACATATTCCTGCCTATAAGATACCACAAAAGGGACTAGGTTGTTAACCTGTCCCTCGGGGTTATATATATATGAGAATCAATTCTGGTAGTAGCTAGCTGAGAAAATTAATTGCTTGTTAACGTCAAATTAATAAGGGAGCTAGCTACCACCCATCCATTAAGGATTAGAAGTCATGTCTTAGACCAAGTATATATGTACGGTAATCTGTATCACCTGCTGCAGATTCTCCATCGTAATCAGAAAGACCCGCATAAAGTCTACTAGTTTTAGACAGTTTGTACTGCATACCTAAACTGTATGCATCACCGCCTGCATTAGCAATTGTGTCATGATCAGATTCAGACATTGTATACATTAAGGTCATTGGTCCAGTCTTATAGGTTATTCCATACCAATCGACTTCACCATTACCGGTTGTCTTGAACATACTTGTATCAAGTTCAACATCTTCATGCATGTACCATACTTTTACCTTGTTATCACCAAGTTTGGTATTGTAAGTAAGTGTATATTTTCTATTCATTTCATCAGCTGATTCATCATGATTATAGGCATGCACAACATCAAAACCTTTAATTAAAAAGTTTTTGTATTCGACACCATATCCGATGTCACCTTTAGAATTAACTTTTGCATCGCCATCATGAGCCGTCATGCCTTTAATGACAGCAAATCTTAAGTTGCCTGATTTAAGTTCGTAGAAAGCAGAACCTCTCCAGTAACTAGAGTGAGACATAGTACCTGCTGAGATACCGTTTGTATCCCTCATTTGTGCAAGTGAATCATGCAAAATGTCATGTTTAGCCAAATATTTATATGGTGACTCCATTGATCCAAACTTAAATTGACCATAAGGGGTTAACATTCCCAGCCAACCTTGTTTCAGACTAAATGGATTTGATTTTTCAGAATTACTAACTTTAAGACCAGCAGCATCGCCATCACCAATATCTATAGCCCATTCAACTTTATAGTTGACGGCATAGCCATTTCCAATAGCGCTTTTGCCTTTAAAACCGATACGCCCCATACCTTCATCATCAAAGATTGCAGTTTGAGCATTACTTCCATCAGTCTTCTCATTACTGTACTGAGCCCAGAGTCGTCCATAAAGTTTCGCACTGGAGCCTTTTTTAAGAGCTGGAGATGCGACTGCCTCGTTTGGTTTGATGACAGAATTTGTCATAGCACCACCCGTGAAACCGACTAAAGGAACTGCAAGTAAAGCAAATACAAGATATTTTTGTAATTGTTTCATATTTCCTCTTTTAAATAACGTTCAACAGTTCCATTTAAGGAACAAATTGATATTACAAAATCAAAGTACAAGTTTTTGATAAAGAAATATGAAACATTTATTTATGAATTATTACAGTTATATGAAGAGTCTCATTTAAGATTTAGTTTACAAATTATTTAATTTATCACCGATATCATAATAGATTCTTAATAATTCTTTTTTTCTCTCTTGAAAGTCATGTACTTTAGCTGGATCAGGATATGACCAATGAAGTATCTTCGAGCAATTCATAAATACTGGGCAACTTTCTTTTGCGTTATCACAGACTGTGATACCAATATCAAAACTATATTCCTTATTGTTTATGAAATGACTTAAATTTTTTGATTCAAGTTTATCTAGAGGATAATTAATGTCTCTTGCAATATCCAAAGCAGCATCATTGATTTCCCCTATAGGATGAGATCCAGCTGAGAATCCAATGAATTTATTTTCGGTCAGCGTATTAGCTGCGATTTCACCCATTATTGATCTTGCAGAATTACCTGTACAAATGAATATTAATTTAGTACTCATTACAAAATAAGATCATGTTCAACGTGAAGATTTCGTTATCTTTTGTCTGATGTTACTCAAATTTATATATTGCTGACTTATATATTTCTATGACTGTGAATCTAGACTATAACCTGATGACCTTATAGTTCTAATCACTTTACATTCTTCCGTGCTACTTAAAGCTTTTCTTAGCCTTCTAATATGCACATCAATCGTTCTATCTGTCACATAAACATTAGTGCCCCAAACAGAGTCTAAGATTTGTTGTCTTGAATATACTCTGCCAGGATTTCTCATTAAAAATTCTAGAATTCTATACTCTCTGGGCCCAAGTTTTGCTTCTTGGTCACAACAATAAACTCGATGTGTCCCTGTATCCATTTTTATATTCCCAAAAGTTAATACACTATTGTTTGAGTCAGTATTTGCCCTTCTCAAAAGAGCCTTAATTCGTGCAATAAGTTCTGCTGGACTAAAAGGTTTTGTTATATAATCATCACATCCCATATCAAAACCAGACAAAAGGTCCTCTTCCTCACCTTTCGCAGTTAACATTATTATGGGAATATTTTTTAAATCTTTTTTGCTCCTTACGAATTTACAAATCTCTGTTCCCGCTATATCAGGCAACATCCAGTCTAAAAGTATTAAGTCCGGATTAACTTTTTGTAGTTGCATCATTCCTTCATATCCATTGATAGAATGTTCAAATTTAAAGCCAGCAGAGGTAATATTATATTCTAAGAGTGATACGAGAGCCTCTTCATCTTCAATAGAAAATATTGTTGTCATTCGCTCTGATCCTTAACCGTATCACTGTTCATTTTACCTGACTTAAGATCAAGATTTTCACCTGTTACAATGAAGTGAATTTCTTCAGCAACATTTTCTATGTGATCACCTGCTCTTTCAAGCGTCTTGATTGCAAAAAGTAATTTTGTATACGTTAGTAGTCTTAGTTTGGAAACTTTTCCCTTAATCATATCTACAATTTTTTCATAAATCACATCATATGTTTTATCTATCTCTATATCGCTTTTAATGACTTCTTTAGCCTTTTCTACATTTCTTGAAACATATGCATCGATGACTTTTTTAAGCTGAACTTGAACAAGATTAAGCAATCTGAGTATATCGTTCTTTATAGCTGTATCCGGAATTTCTTCAAGTGTAGAGACCCTCATCGCAATATTTTTTGCATAATCACCTAACCTTTCTAAATCAGTTGATATCTTAAGTGAAGTCAAGACGTCTCTTAGGTCAACTGCAACAGGCGATCTCAGGGTTATGAGTGTGATAACTGCATCCCTAATTTCAGCATCATAATTATCGAGCTTAGGCTCATTTTCTAAAATATCTTCTGTAGTTGCTGGAGAGCCAGTATCAATTACATGATAAAGTAGCTTATACTGCTCCTCTACAAGAGTTGCCATTTGTGTAACTAAATGTACTACGTTTGATATTTCATCATCAAATGATTTTACTATATGTTCTCTATAATCTGTCATGATTAAAATTATAACTTATTTTAATAAAAATTATCCGATTCTACCTGTAATATAGTCCTGTGTTTTCTCATGCTGAGGATTTGAAAAAATTGATTTTGTCATTCCGGTTTCTATCAATTCTCCCATATGCATATATGCTGTTCTGTCAGAGACTCTTGCAGCCTGTTGCATAGAGTGCGTTACAATTACAATTGTATACTGCTGTTTTAGTTCAGCTATCAAATCTTCTATTTTTGCAGTTGCAATTGGATCTAGTGCTGAACACGGTTCATCCATTAAAAGTATTTCCGGGTTAACTGCAAGCGCCCTAGCGATACACAATCTTTGTTGTTGTCCTCCTGATAAACTTGTACCTGGCTCAAATAATCTATCTTTTACTTCGTCATACAACCCAGACTTCGATAAACTTTGTACAACAATATTATCAAGCTCTCCTTTTGACTTCACCATTCCATGAAGTTTTGGACCGAAGGCCACATTGTCGTATATTGATTTTGGAAAGGGGTTCGGTTTCTGAAACACCATACCAATTTTCATCCTTAGCAAAACTGGATCCTGATTTTCATCATTTATATCCTCAGAATCAAGTAAAATTTGACCTTTGATATTACATATTTCTACCAAATCATTCATTCTATTAATACACTTCAACAGAGTTGATTTCCCACATCCTGATGGACCTATAAGAGAAGTTACTTCTTTTTCCATAATATTAAGATTTACATCAAATAATGCTTGCTTGTTACCATAATGAACATTTAAATTTCTTATTGCTACTTTTAGTTTTTCACTCATATGTTTTTACCATTTTTTTTCTAGTTTTTTTCTCAAGTATATGGCAGTAAGATTTAGAAGAATTAAGAACCCAAGCAGGACCATTATGGCAGCTGATGTTCTCTCAGTAAATGCTCTCTCGGGACTATCAGCCCACAAATAAATCTGTACTGGTAATGCTGTAGAGGCATCCATTGGTCCACCAGGAGCATCAACAACAAATGCGACCATGCCGATCATAAGTAAAGGCGCAGTTTCACCAATAGCTTGTGCAATACCAATTATGGTACCTGTTAAAATCCCAGGCATGGCAAGCGGAAGTGTAAATCCAAAAATTGTTTGAACTTTACTCGCACCGAGACCTATCGCCGCTTCCTCTATTGACGGGGACTGATTTGATCGCAGCTCTGGCTGCAATAACTATTGTTGGCAGTGTCATTAATGCAAGGGTTAATCCTCCTACTAGAGGTGCGGACCTGGGAAGCTCGAAGAAGTTTAAAAAATTGCTAGCCCTAGAAGTCCAAAAACTATTGACGGTACAGCAGCAAGATTATTAATATTCGTTTCTATAATGTCAGAGAATCTGTTTTTAGTGGCTATTTTTTCAAGGTACACAGCTGACATAACAGCAATTGGGAATGAAACTAGAAATGCGATGATAATCGCGTATAACGAACCCAAGATTGCGCCCTTTATTCCTGCCATCTCTGGTTCTCTACTGTCAGCAGAGGAGAATAAATATTTGTTTGAATGTAATTCAACTAAATTTTTGACTGTAGAATATCTATTAATTTCATCTGATATTCATCAATCCTGCCAGCAGTATCTCCTTGTCGTTTCACAGTCCCTTTTATGTACATATCTAAATCAGAAGATGCAAGAAACCAATAGTAACCATTGAGATCTTTACCTTCATTGTTTAGCAGAAGGTCTTTAAACTCATATCTTGCTCCTTTGCTCAAAAGAGACAGAGCGGCTCTTTTTTCAGCCCTACTTTGTAAATCTGGAAACATTTTCAGAAAACTTTTATTTAGTTCAGATCTTGGATTTAATGTTTTCTTATCTAAGTTAGCTGGGATATCTAGCTGTACTGCAACATAAGTCTGTTTAAAAGCACTGATGCCCGATGAGAAAATATTATACAAAAGAATTACAAGAAAGCTTATTGCAACTGTAACTGCAACTTTTCCGTACATTTTAAATCTCTTTTCAGATTTATTTCTTGCGGTAATACTATTCATATTGCTCACGGTATCTTTTTACTATCGCTAGCGATATTACATTTAAAATGAGTGTGATGAAGAATAATACAAATGCCAGCGCAAAAGCCGAGAGTGTTTTAGGACTGTCAAACTCTTGATCACCCGTCAGTAATCCAACGATTTGCACTGTTACTGTACTCACACTATCAAATGGATTAAATGTCATATTTGCAGCAAAGCCTGCTGCCATAACCACAATCATCGTCTCTCCAATGGCGGAGAGAAAGCAAGTAGAAAACTACCTACGATTCCATGAAATGACGCTGGTATTATCACTTGCTTAGTCGTTTCAGATATGGTTGCCCCCATTGCTAGAGAACCCTCTTTGAGGGATTGTGGCACTGCTGTTAAAGCATCATCTGTTAGGGATGCAACAAAAGGTATGATCATAATACCCACCCATAACTGTCCCAGCTACTATGGCACTCTCTGAGCTCATATTTGTGAATGATAAAAATGTTCCCATATCTCTGAAGAATGGAGCAACAGTTATCACAGCAAAGAAACCGTATACAACAGTTGGAATTCCTGCAAGTATCTCAATTATAGGTTTTGCATAGCTCCTTACTTTATCCGACGCATATTGAGAAAGATAAATAGCAGAGTACATTCCAATTGACCTGCGACTGCCATGGCGATGAGAGAGATTAGCAACGTCCCAACAAAACTGGTACTGCCCCAAAACTACCTGATGATCCAACTTGATCAGCTCTAATTGCCATTTGAGGACTCCAGTGTGTTCCAAATAAAAATCAAAAACATTAACTGATTCGAAAAATCTTAGTGTCTCGAAAGCAGCGAGAGCACTATGCCAATAGTTACAAAAATAGCAAATACAGCTGATGCTCTCATCACGAGAATAACTATTCGTTCAATGAAGTCTCTCGCTTTGAATGTTACCTCAACAAATTTTAATGAATGTTTAAAAAGTATTAGTGTCAACATTAGAACAACAGCAAACTTTAGAATCTGGTTACTACTTTGGAGAGATTGATAATGTTCAACAGCAGGTATAAAACCTACATGATCAATTATTCTGTCGGTGGTGCCCTCTACGTAAGCAATCACCCCTTCAGTATAGAATTTTACCAAGCCATCATCTGTTACATCAGAAAAAAATCCTTCAGCGTTATGTTGCTTATCATATTTACTATAAACGACCAGAAGATTAAAAGAATGATGGCAGGAACTATTGTCATAAATGCCGAATACAATCCATGATAGTGTGGTTGTGAGTGTAAGATATTGAATTCAGCTAATGCACGAGCTTTACTAGAGTTTAGTATAAAACCATATACTGCAAGCCCAAATATTAATACAACTAAAAAACTAATCATAATCTACTATGTAAACTTGATAATAAGGCTCGAATGTTACATTTATGTTAAATGTGTCTTATCTTTCTATTATTTGATAAGTTTTTGTTGCTAAATAAGCTCCAATAAACTGAGATACTATGAATACGGGGACATTATCAAAGCTGATACCAGTATATGTATCGCTTAAAGACCTAGCAATTGTAATCGCTGGATTAGCAAAAGATGTTGATGATGTAAAAAAATAACCTGAACCAATATACACGCCTACTAAAACTCCTACGGCAACATCACTTCTTTTTTGCGACATACATATGATAAGTATTAACAAGAAAGACGCGATGACTTCAGACAACATTATGTTGAGCCCGGTCCTATCTTTTGTACTCATCTCAATAGGAACCTCGAACATAAAATGTACAAGTATGACTCCTATAATACCTCCTAGGATGTGTATAAGAGTATATTGTATAAATATTTTAAGATTTAGGTTTCCTTGAATGTAAAAACTAAATGATACTGCTGGATTAAAGTGGGCTCCTGAAATTGTTCTGAAGGTTGTTATAATTACTATGAGAATACCTACAGTAGCAATTGAATTAATTAACAGCGTTATACCCTCATTTCCTTGACTTATGTTCTCTGCCATGATGCCACTACCAACTACTCCCATAGCTAGAGTCATCATTCCAATAAATTCGGATAAAAGTTTTTTCATCTCTAGATAGCGTGTCACCTACTAGTGAGGTGACACATATCAAACAACATGAGTATTATTAGCGAACTAAGTTTGCAAGTGTTTTTGCGTCACTTTGAAACTTTGTACGTGTACTGGCTGGCAAAGGTATTAGACCTTTATCAAGAAGGTACCCATCTTCTCCAACCGCATCATCGCTCATGAAAAATTCCATATATTCTTGAACACCTGGTATTACACCAACATGATCTTTTTTAACATAAAAATATAGTGATCGTGACACTTTGTAATCACCTGAGGCGATAGCATCAAAAGTTGGTTCTACACCATCAATTACTGCGCCTTTAACTTTATCCTTATTTTGATCTAAGAAACTAAATCCAAAGATACCGAAAGAATCTTTATTCGCATTAAGTTTCTGGATAATTAAGTTATCATTTTCCCCTGCTTCGACATACGGCCCGTCCTCACGAACGGTTCGGCAAAGTTTTTTCCAGGCTTTTTTATCTTTCTTTTTTAATTTCTTAATCCATGGGATTTCATTGCACCCGCCACTCAAAGCTATTTCAGCAAATGCATCCCTTGTACCAGATGTTGGAGGTGGACCGTACACAACTATAGGTATATTTGGAAGATCAGATCTTACTTCATTCCAAGTTTTGTAAGGATTTGCACCAGTAACTCCATCCATGACGCCAATAGGTACTTCAGCAGCTAATGCTAAGTATAAGTCTTTTCTTGTGAGAGACATTGTTGGACCATCTTTCGCGTTTGCTACAACAATTCCATCGAAGCCTATCTTCATTTCGGTTATGTCTGTGATACCATTTTTTGCACACAAGTTGACTTCTTTCATCTTTATTCGTCTCGATGCATTGGTAATATCCGGTGTTCCAGGTCCCTTACCAGCACAAAATAGTTTAAGTCCACCACCAGAACCAGTAGACTCTATGATTGGTGCTTTGAAACCATTGTCAGCTCTCCCAAATTCTTCAGCTACAACAGTCGCAAAAGGATACACAGTAGAGGATCCGACGATCTTAATGGTATCTCTTGCCTCGGCACTGCCGAATAGACTAAAAGAAACCAGCAAGAATAATGGGGATAAAATATTTTTCATGTTGTCTCCATATTTAATTTTATGCAACTATTTAACAAGAAAGTGATGAAATAGAAATTAAGCTTTTATGACAAATTTATGAACTTGCAGGAAATTTCGGTAAAGTTATAGTAAATGTACTACCTTTACCTTCGGTACTCTCAATAAGTAGACTGCCAGCATGTCTGTTTATGATATGCTTAACTATAGCCAAACCAAGTCCTGAACTATTTTTTTTGTACATATTCGCTGTCTTGGATCTAAAAAACCTCTCCGAGACTCTAACAATATCATCTTTAGGTATTCCATGTCCCTGATCAATAATTTTAAATTCAATATTTTCCTCCTTTTCTGAGAAAGCTATAGTGATATTAGTATCATCCTTACTATATGTGATTGCATTATCAAGAAGGTTCTCAAATACTTCAGTTATTTGATCCGCGTTTCCTTTGATGAAGAATTCATCTTTTTGATATTCTTTTTGAAATGATATTTTAATGTTCTTTTTGTCTGCTAAAGTTTGAACTGAATCACAGGCTGAGTTTGCGCAATACCATAGACTCACTCTTTCATTTGGTGTTTGATATTCAGATTCCTCAACTCTAGTAAGTGATAGCGTATCATTAACTAATCTTTGCATCCTCTCTGCTTCTACTTGGATTATTTTTAAAAATTTTTCTTTTTGCTCAACATCATTTTTCGCTGGTCCATTGATTGTCTCAATAAAACCCATAATTGCAGTTAATGGAGTTTTAAGTTCGTGGCTTACATTGGAAACAAATTCAGATTTTAGTTTTTCAGCAATTTTTTGTGGTGTCTCATCAATCATCATAACCAAAGCAAAAATCTCTTTCTTAATCTTAAGAGGAAATATTTGCGCTTGAATATATTTATGAACTTGATCATATATTATAAAATTAATATCGCTTTTTTTTTCATTAGTTAAAGCATCACTTAGTGCGTCATTAAGCTCATTCGATCTTAAACACAGTGAGAGATTCATACCATTTGCATCTTTTCCAACATATGAATTGAATGCAACATTAGATGAAGTAATCCTATAACTTTTATCTACAATTATCATTGGGAATGTATTTTGGTTAAAGATACTTTTATCTTTATCTGAAAAGAAGAAGTTCTGTTTATTTTCTTGATTGTTTATTTTTACTACGAATCTTTTGGCACTATCTTTTTCTCTTGACAATAAAACATATATTAAAATGTAGAAAAATATGATTAATAGTATGAATATCCAAGGTACATTTATGTAAGATGCTATCAAGATAGTTATTAGTGTTATAAATATAATTAGAATAATCATTTATGGAATCAGAATTGTACTACAGTAATAATCAAGTTCATGATAATATTTATTTTCATAATATCAGATATATGACAGATATAATATTCCATAAATCAAGCAAATACATTGAAGATGACATTGATTATTATGCATCAGACACTCGCGATAAGCATGGTGCAGTCAAGCCAAGTAAAAATATAAAAAGCTATTCGTTAGACTCATTTAACTTCGACAACCAATCGGAATTACCCTCACTATTTTATCCATTTCCAAAACATTCTCTTGATAGGATTTATCTAGGTATAAGTTTCCCTCTATATGCAAACAACTGGGGTGCAGAGTTTTTAAGATACCTGATGTACATTATTAAAAAAGATGGTGCAGTTATTTTTCCAGTCTATGCAGAAAGACAAGGTGTCGAAAAAAATTACTGGTCAAGGAGTATTCTCGAAGTAGCTTTCCAAAGCCGTCAGAAATGGTGGGGTATGAGTAATATCTGGGCAGAAAACGATGGTGTGATGTCAATGCGAATTGGGAAAAAGGGGCCCAAAGTAAGAAACAGTACATTTACTTATTTTATTGATAAGAAACTTCCCGCACTTTTTGACACTAATGATAAAGATTTAATTGAGAGTGAAATAAGTAATCAGGTTGAAAATATGAGGCTCAGTGCTGTTATTGAAAAAATTATACTTGATCATCATGGTAGGAATAAAAAAGTTCACTTAGGTGTAATAAGTGATAGCGCTCTTCTTGGAATGGAGCTCTCTTGTAGTGATTATATGAATATAAAAAATGTAGAGGTTTACTCGGATAATCGTGTTGATAGTCCAATGTATCGCGAGTATCTTCCAAAATCGATTCCATCAGATTACAAGCAAATACTTACAGATATTAATAATTTTGATTTAAATAAATTACATAATGTTATATTGATTGATGAGAAGTATTTTGATGAAAAAATGAGTGCTGAACTTATTGATAAGTCATTGAGTGCTCTAACTGAGGATGGGTTTATTATTCTAGTTAACAGGCACATAGATAATGATTATAAATCTAAGCATCACTCTCATACTGTCGGCACCCAGTTAAAAGAAGGATACGACATACCTCACTATTCGGATCTCATATTCAAAGAACTGCAAGAAGAAAACGAAAATAGAGCTACTGCAGTTCAAGTAATTCACAAAAAAGATAATGTATGACATTTTAAATTATGTTAGTGGTTTTATTTGGGGTCCTTTTACGCTGATTTTGATTCTTGGAACAGGTATATTTTTAAGTCTTGGTCTAAAAGGTTTTACTCTCACTTATATAGCTGTTGCTTTCAAACAATTATTTTCTAAAGAGGAAGATTCATCAAGTGGAGAAATCTCCTCATTTCAATCACTCACAACAGCACTTTCTGCAACAGTTGGAACAGGCAATATTGCAGGCGTGGCAACAGCAATATTCGTCGGTGGACCAGGTGCAATTTTTTGGATGTGGGTTTCTGCAGTATTTGGAATGGCTACAAAATTTGCTGAGGCATTTCTTGCTATCAAATATAGAGAGAAAAATGAACTTGGTGAGACTATCGGTGGACCAATGTATTACATCAAGAATGGTCTGACTTCTAAATTTATAGTTTTTGCCTACCTCTTTGCTACAGCAGGTATGATTGCGCACTAGGAATTGGCAACGGTGTTCAAGTTAATTCTGTATCACAAGTAATTAATAATGAATTTGGTTTTTCAACGTTTTCAATTGGAATTGTTATCGCTATATTAGTAGCACTTGTAATTCTTGGTGGAATTAAATCAATTGGAAACATCACATCGAAGTTAGTACCTGTAATGTCTCTTGTCTATATTCTTGGTGGCTTGCTGATTATTATTTTAAATGCAAATCAGGTTGGATATGTATTTAATTTAATCGTAACATCGGCATTTACTACAACTGCTGCTACTGGTGGTTTTGCTGGCGCTACAGTTTGGATGGCTTTGAGATATGGTGTGGCACGTGGCGTCTTTTCAAATGAAGCAGGACTCGGTAGTTCTCCGATAGCTCATGCAGCCGCGAAAACAAATAATCCTGTTAAACAAGGGATGATATCAATGCTAGAGCCACTGATTGACACGCTCATTGTTTGCACAATAACTGCTTTTGTAATCCTGATGAGTAATCAGTGGGTTGGTGAGATTAATGGCGCGGTGTTGACAGTCGCATCTTTTGAAAATCTCCTGGCCAATGGTAAATATATTGTAATTTTTGGTTTAATACTGTTTTCCTTCAGCACAATAATCGGATGGAGTTATTATGGAGAGAAATGTGTTGAATTTTTGTTTGGATCAGGGGTTATTATTTATTATAGAATATTATGGATTGTCATTATCCCGGTGGCAGCATCTATAGAGTTAAATCTAATGTGGTTGATTGCAGACATCATGAATGGATTAATGTCTATTCCAAATTTGATCGCATTGATTCTTTTAGCGCCCGTAATTTTCAGACAGACAAGTGAATCGATAGGAAGTTTCAAGGCCTAAATGGATAGACAGCAACATATAAAATTAGCCTTATCTGAAGATCAATATAAAAAAGATATTACTACAAAGATTTTGCAACTGGATAAGAAGTGCAAAGCCATAATCAAAGCAAAAGAATCATTTCATATATATGGTTTAAAATGGTTTTCGGATGTATTCAAATTCGTTAATAAATCTACAAAAATAAAACTTAAAGTTAAAGACGGAGATCTTGTAAAAAAAAATAAGATAATAGCTGAAATATATGGAACTAATCATGCTCTTTTAAACTCTGAGAGGGTAGCGCTCAATTACCTTCAAACTATGTCTGGCACCTATGATAAATGTGTAAGGTTTAGAAAGAAAATCTCTAATAAAAAAATACAATTACTTCACACAAGAAAAACTATACCTTTGTATCGACTTCCTTTATCAGAAGCTTGCAATGCTGCAGGCTGTGCTCCTCACCGATATGATTTGTCGTCATCTATATTAATAAAAGAAAATCATTTGAAGTTAGCATCAAAACCACTCGATTTAATCACCAAAGCAATCAAAAAAGATAAAATTGTTGTAGTTGAAGCAAAAACACTTAAGTTTGCAAAAACGGTCTCAAATTTGAAAATCTCGAGAATTCTATTAGATAATTTTACTCCAGCTATGATAAAAAGTTTTATCTCAAGCAATCCAAAAGTAAAAATTGAAATTTCTGGTTCAGTTAATCTAAGTAACATAAATAAATTTGCAATTAAGGGTGTGCATTACGTATCTGTTGGAGATCTAACGAAAAATGTTGAATCAAAAGATTTATCCATGCTTATTGTTTGACTGTATGGTAATGTTACAAGCTGATATAATAAACTAAATGGATAATTCCTTTAATATTACACAAGCAATTAAGAACTTTTTTTCTAGAGAAGAAAAATCAGGAATACTTCTACTCCTCTTTGCGACACTTGCACTTATAACTGTTAATAGTCCATTACAATCACTCTACTATGATATTAAATACACTGATATTCCAATAAGTCTTGGTGATTTCAACTTTACCAAATCGGTCTCTCATTGGGTAAATGATGGTCTGATGGCAATTTTTTTCTTTGTTATTGGCCTAGAGCTTAAAAGAGAAATACTCGAGGGTGAATTATCAAGTTTTGATCGAATGGTTCTGCCGGCCATTGCCGCTATCGGTGGAATGGCAGCTCCGGCATTAGTGTATATTTTAATTAATATCAATAACCCAGAGAACATGTCTGGATGGGCCATACCAACTGCAACTGATATAGCATTTTCATTAGCTGTTCTACTAATCATTGGAAAGAGTGTTCCACTTAGTCTGAAAGTTTTCCTCTTATCTTTAGCTATTATTGATGATTTAGGTGCAGTGCTAATAATTGCTTTTTTCTATACAGCTGAGATAAGTAGTGTTTATTTATTATATTCATTAATAGTTTTTGGACTATTAGTAGTTGTGAATTTATCAGGCAATCAAAAGATGTATATCTATATGGTACTGGGAATATTTTTATGGTACTTCGTTTTGAAATCAGGAGTCCATGCTACCATTGCCGGAGTTCTACTAGCCACTACTATCCCAAACAATGTCGAAAATAATGTTGACCATTCAATGCTAAAACACCTCGAACATAAATTACACAATTTTGTTGGTATTTTGGTCTTGCCTGTATTCGCTTTTTTTAATAGTGATATTAATTTTTCTGATGTGACTATGAGTAGTGTTTATAGTCCTCTTTCAATGGGTGTAATTTTGGGATTATTACTAGGTAAACCAATAGGAATCACTCTGTTCACTTACGTAGGCATGAAGACTAAACTATTTAGCTTGCCTGAGAATGTAACGCTCAAAGATGTTTTTGGTCTATCACTATTATGTGGAATTGGATTTACTATGAGCTTATTTATAAATGGTCTCGCATTCACTGAAACATACTTGATCGATAGTAGCAAACTCGGAATCTTCATAGGGTCTATCGTATCTGCTATAGCAGGTTATTTGATCCTTAAATCTAAATATAGTGGATAGTAATTAGTCAGTTGTGCAATCCATTGTAAGAGCTTCTGTGGCTCTTGTTGGAATCACATTCATGATAAAGTTATGAGAATCAAACTTCACTAGCAAGTCAGGTGCAACTAGTTCTATAGAATCTTTAGTTCTTTTGACAACTGCTAGATTCATGTTATTCAATTTCTCGTTATCTTTTTCCAGATCAAGTATAAAAACTATGCGTTTCTCATAGTTATAGCATGTAAGTTTATCTGTCATTGTTCTACCATCAGATGCGTATGTAGTTGATACAAAAAAAGGTAGTACAATCGCGGATAATTTTTTAAGGGAAAGCATGTATTTTACTATTGCATGTATTGAGACTTTACACAATTTATTTTACTAGTTTCCACCAATGGTCATGTCTTTTATCAAAACTGATCCACAGTTAATTTTTGAATTTCCATAAAAATCACACCCAATCTCATCGATATTTTTGAACATGTCCAACATATTAGAGGCAATGGTGAAATTTGTTACTGGATGAGATATTTTACCTTTTTCTATGAGATACCCAAAAGCACCTCGTGAATAGTCACCTGTGAGAAGATTAGCTCCAGATCCCATCATCTCAGTGATCAAAACTCCGCTATCTATTGATTCAATTAGATTCTCACTCATTGGTTTTGATGATCTAATCTGTATATTAGAATAACCGCTGTTTGCAGTAGATTTAAGATTTAATTGTTTTGCAGAGTAGGTGTCTAGTAAGTAAGTATCCAACACGCCATCACTGATAATCTGTTTAGAATATGTTTTTACACCCTCAGCATCAAAAGGCCTTGTTCCTAAACCCTCCTCAACTATCGGGATTTCAGAAATATTAATATGATCTGAAAATATTTTTTCACCAAGACGTTCAATTAGGAAACTATTTTTTTTATATATATTATTTCCATTAATCGCTGATAAAAAAGAAGAAAAAAGTCCTACAGATAATTCAGGTGTCAAAATGACAGGACATTTTTGTGTTGAAATAGACTTTGCGCCAAGTCTTGAAATAGCTTTTTCAGCACTTAATTCGCCTATGATTTTAGCGCTGTCAGTTTTTTCGAAATTTCTTCGTGTTGAGTAAGCATAATCTCTCTCTTTCAAACCATTATCCTCAGCGATCACAACACAAGACAGTGTATAACTAGTAGATGAATAAGATCCAACAGCACCATGAGAATTAAGAATTAAATTGTTAGATTGAGAATAAGCATACTCTGATCCTTCACTATTCTTGATTTTATTATCGTAATCTAAAGCTGATTTTTCACATTCAACAGTCATATCTATAAGCTCGTCAGTCGTGAATTGCTTTGGAAAGTTGATATCACAATCTATATTCAGCTCATTGATTAGATTCTCACATGGTAGTCCTTGATAATCATCTGGCTCTAAAAATGAGGCAATTGTCTCACTTTTTTTGATTGTAGAATCTATGCTCTCTCCCGAGAGGTTATTTGTACTTGCAACTCCCTTTTTCTTTCCATCAATGCAAGTCACTGTCAAAGATTCGTCATTATGATATTGGATATTCTCTAGATCACCGAAGCGAGATGTAACATCAGTGCCACTTGCAGAATTAAAATGGAATTCATACTCTTTGTTCTTATCGAGACAATCGATTATATTTTTTAGTCTAAGTGATATATCTCCGAAATTTTCGGACATACTATACCTCTGTCCCACCTACAGTAATATCATCAATCTTAAGTGTAGGTTGGCCTACACCGACAGGTACGCTCTGACCTTCTTTACCACAGGTGCCTACTCCATCATCTAATTTCATATCATCTGCTACCATGGATACTTTTTTCAAAACATCAGGCCCATTACCTATCAAAGTCATTCCTTTTATTGAGTTGGTGACTTTACCTGACTCTATTTTATAAGCCTCTGACGCAGTGAAAACAAATTGCCCGCTGGTAATATCAACCTGACCTCCTGAAAAATTGACTGCATAAATGCCGTCTTTCACACTATCAATAATTTCATCTGCAGTGGATGACCCGCCTAGCATATAAGTATTGGTCATCCTGGGCATAGGTAAATGAGCATAACTCTCTCTTCTACCGTTACCTGTTGGCTCCACATTCATTAATTTAGCATTCATCAAATCTTGCATGTATCCTTTGAGGATTCCGTTTTCTATAAGAATATTTTTTGCTGTCGGAGTGCCCTCATCATCTACTGATAGAGACCCTCTCCTATTATCAATAGTTCCATCATCGATTACTGTACATAACTCAGACGCAACCTGTTTTCCAATTTGATCCGAGAAGTTCGAAGTTTTTTTTCTATTAAAGTCTCCTTCAAGACCATGACCGACCGCCTCATGGAGAAGTACACCCGGCCAACCAGAACCCAAAACAACTGTTGTATTACCGGCTTTGCAGGGTACAGAATCAAGATTGACGTTGGCGATTCTGATTGCTTCATCTGCTAACTCGAAAGGCTTGTTTGTGCCAAGTATTGTACTATAAGAGTACCTTCCACCTCCACCTGCACTTCCGCGTTCAACACGATCATTTGATTTCAAGATTACCATAACATTAAATCGAACTAGCGGCCTGTCATCAAAGCAATATTTTCCAAGAGAGTTTGCGACAAATACTGAATCATGACTAGAGCTCAGGTTTATAATGACTTGTTGAACTCTTTTATCTTTTTTCTTGATGTAATTGTCAACTTCTCGCAAGAAATCTACTTTTTCTTTGTCGCTAATTGATGTGAGTGGTGATTCAGAGATACAGAGTTTTTTAAAGTCGTTGCATTCTTTAAGATTAATCTTTCTGTCTTGATTCGATTTTACAATTGATTTGGATAATTTCGCTGCTTCAATGATTTTTTCAAAGTCAAAATTATTACCATATGAAAAACCCGTCTTTTCATTGCTTATAGCCCTTATACCATAACCGCTGTCAATCTGTTGAGAGCCATTTTTTACAATACCATCTTCACAAGTCCAACTTTCAACTGTTGTATATTGGATATAAACATCAGAGAGATCTATAGCTGATCCTGATGCCTCAGAAACTATGGCTTCAATTTGATCAGAGCCAAGTTTGTTTTCTGGAAAAATGTAATCTTTGACAATATTCATTATTTTTTAATCAATTTCATATGATCTAATACAGGGAAGTTTTCTCTGATGGATTTCAATTGTATTAAATCAATTTCACTTGATACAAATCCTTTTCCCTTCTCTAAAGTTTCAAGCGTTTTGCCCCAAGGACTTACAATCATTGTATGGCCATAGGTTTTCTTACCGTTAATATGATAACCTCCCTGACATGAGGTTACAACATATGATAAGTTTTCAATTGCACGAGCTTTAACTAGTGTCTCCCAATGCACTTTACCTGTTTGTTCTGTAAATGATGCTGGCAGAATTATTACTTCGATCTTTTTTTCTTGTTGTAGTCTGAATAATTCAGGAAAGCGCAGATCATAACAACATGCTATCCCGGCACGACCAATTGGTGTATCAATCACTTCTATAAAATCACCTGGCATAAAATATTTAGACTCATTGTAAGACTCCTTTGATTTGGGAAGTGTAACATCAAAAAGGTGGATTTTATTATATAGTGAAACCCTTTCGCCTTTGTGGTTATAAGTAATAGTACATGCCATTACTCTCTCTTTGTCATCAGATTTAATTGGTATGGTCCCGGCGACTATCCAAATTTTGTAAGTACTAGCTAATTTAGATATATTGTTTTGAATCGGACCATCATCAAGTTTTTCAGAATTCTTAATGTAATCATTATCATTTTCTGGCATGAGCGCAAAATTCTCTGGAAGAACAACCATTTTTGAATCAGTATCTGAAATTTGCTCAACATAGGTCTTAACATCATATAAATTCACTTTGATGTTAGGGCCAGAATTTAACTGTATTGCAGATACTTTAGACATTCACTAAGAATATATTAATTGAGGATAGGTTTAAATGACTGGGTCACTCTAATTTTAGGATTTTTCCATGGACCTTTTATCGAATACTCTATTCCTGCCAGTTTATTGGTATCAAGACCAAACTCTTTAAGAAGTCTATCATAAAAAATTGAAGCGGCAGCGCCAATCGGTCCTCCCAAAACAGCACCAGTAACTAAGCTGGTAGATGATAGATCAGGTATAAATATTAAAGTTTGATCATGAGTCTCATTGACCAGATTTGATTTTCCTGAGAGTCTCATTTCACCAAAACTGCCTAGGATAATCATTTTTTTAGTGTCTGCAACTCCATTATCTAAACTCACATCTGATTTTAAATCATCAAATCGTAGGCCTTTAGAAAAAAAGTCTGAGAAATCTAAAGAGAGTCTTTTAGGAATTGATGATATGCTGAAAAGACCTAAAACTTGTCCGATAGCTTGTGTTCCCTTGTCTAGCTCGTTAATTTGACCGTTCTTTATAGTGAAATTGAGATCGCCTGTAGCATTTGAAAATGAAAAATCCTCTAATGAGCCTTGCCATTCTGCTTTTAGTTTAGCATCTAAGTTCCCACCCTTGAGAGCACCTGGATACCCGAGTCCTGTTAGAGCTTGACCAAGGTTATCACTGCTAATATTAGCAAGAATTTCTGTCTTTTCATTTTTATCTCTGAACCACTTTCCAGAGGATTGCATCTTTAGATACAAGTTATTAAAGCTCAGCTTATCAATTGAAATATGATCAACTTGAGGCGACAAGATGATATGTACATCATCTAGCACCGCTCTTGATGTTTTTACATGTTTAGACTTAATATCGATTTTAGGAGTTGATTCTCTTAAACCATCACTCTTTAAAAGACGTGTATCTATGAATTCAAATGATCCAATAGTAGTGTTAGTAGAGTCTTGATCATTAGGTATTTTTAAAAAACCCCTTGCTATCGGTGATGATATATTCGTATACGTGAATTCTTTATCAGTCTTAAATTTAAACTCATGTTCCTCATAATTTATAGACATCGGATATGATATCGGGGGATGATGCTGATATCTAAAACTAAAGTTTTTTCTATCCTTGCTGTTTTTATTGAATGGCTCTATAAAATCTAGTGTCACACCACTTAGATCACTAGTAACATAAGATGAAATCTTATTTTGAGAATAATCATAGGTCATAACTGATTTAATTTTTGATCTTCCTTCAATTGATTTCCTCATGTCAAAGTAAGTACTCAGGGCTTCAGTATCAAAAAAGCCGGTCGATGATAAAATAAACCTATGAGATGTACTGCTTGATCTTGTCATAATTCTTGATTTAAAGTTCATATCATTAACTGAAAGGTTGAAATTATCAGTACTAATAAAATTTGAGGAAGAATATAATTTTATTTTAGGAGATGAAAGATAAATATTATCGGATACATTTATATAGACATCCTCAAACAGAGATTCAGTAAAGACAACTCCTCTATGGTAATAAACTTTTATACTTCCTTTTCCATCATAATCTTCGCTGTTTGTTAGATTGTTGGTGAAAGGAGATATGAGTTTAGGTAGCTTGGAAGAAACTTTCAGCTTTATTGATGGAAGCTTTGATGTTTTATGCCCAGAAAAAGATAGATTATAATTCTGATCGTTTGAAAAATTAGAGCTACTAAAGTATATTGATTTTCCTTTAGAAATATATGATATTTTGCCCGAAACATTATTCAGTAAATTCCTATCTTCCTGGCTAATTGATAAACTATCAATATTGATCAGTCCGCTAAGTAATGTTCCATATACTCTAGCATTGATATTATTTAAGGTATATTTATCATCAAGTTGTATTAAGGAATCTACAAGATATAGACTGAAATAATCTAGACTGCCTCGATTGTTAAGGTGCACTTGGATATTTTTGATATTGCTTGAGGCAAGCTGAGCTAATAAATCAGACTTTTTTACACCAAATGCTGGAAGAAATTCTTTGACCACCTTATTTCCATTCTTTTTAATAAATATTTTTATGTTCTTTTTATTATCTTTACTTAGGACAATTTTATTGTTGCTGATATTTTTATTATTAATAACATAGTTCATCCTCATCAGACTCAATGTCTCAGATTCATTATCTTTGACAAATAAGATGTCACTATTAATATTTTCAAGAGTAAAAATAGACTTTCCAACATTCATACTTAGTCGATCGGTAGATATATTACCAGATGCTCTTATGATCTTAGTATCAAGCAGATTAAGCCACACTCTCAGTGATATCTTATTAGACTTTAAATTTTGCATTTGATTGGGCAGTATAGAATATGGAATTTTCATTGAGTTACCACTTATGAATACTTTACTCTCAACTTTGTCGTCCTTGAATTCACCTCGATAAACTAAAGTGATAGGATTAGGACTAGCTTGATGTATGAAGTTTGAGTGAATTTTAATAATATTGTTTCTATAGCTAGCAAAAAGACTCTTAGCATTAAATAACAGCTTTTGATTACTACTTATTTCCGTTATCCGTATATCAGAATTATTTAATATTATTTCGGGTATATTCGTTTTTATAACCGGATTTGATTCAACAGAGAGATTCTTCTTATTTATGAATAATTTATTTTTACCATATCTTAGATCTAATTTTGTGTTGTTAATGACAATTTTATCAATTGATACATTTTGATTTTGAAGACTACTAAAAGTATTTATGTGTATCTGACCATTTGGTATTTCTAAAAATACTCTATCTTGCTCGTCACTCATATATATATCTTTCATTTGGACTACTGGCTCGAAGCCAATCCACTTGATACCTAATGATTTTATACTTATATCTGCATTAAATGATTTTTTTAATTCATTCTGGATTAACAATGTAATCTTTGTTTTAAGATCTTCTGAATTTTCTGAGTAGACTATAATCGCAGAGAATAAAGTAAGGAATATAATTATTAGATTGAGAAATGCTTTTATTGCTCTAGGCATATTAAATCATTTGTTCATTATTCAGACTTTCGTCCCATAGTTTTTCGAGAGAATAAAATTCTCTTGCCTCAGGGTGCATGACATGTACTAAAACATCTCCAAAATCGATAAGTACCCACTCCGATTTTGAGTATCCCTCTATCCCCAAAGGTTTTATTTTAACTTTTTTAAGCTTTTTAATAATATTGTCTGAAATTGATTTGACGTGGCGAGTAGATCTTCCTGATGCTATTATCATAGTATCTGTAACAGATGATTTATTTTTTACATCAAGTGATATAATGTTCTCAGCTTTATATTCCTCAAGCAAAAGACTTATTTCTTTATCTAATATCACTTATAAAGACCGTTTTTTTCAATGTACTCATAATTTTCCTTTGAGACAAAATTTTTAAAAGATTCATTTTGTTTTATCATCTCTCTCAATGCAGTAGCTGATATATCTGATTTATGCAGAGCTGAAAAATGTATTTTTCCAGATTTAGTTTGATTAAACAAATTGATATTTTCTTCTATATAATTTTTCAATGTACTGATTTTATCATATCTTTCAATATTATCTCTAGAAAGAACAATAATATTAACGGATGATAAAATATCTGTGTATTTGTACCATGATGTAAAAGAACAGAAATTGTCTTCCCCCATGATGATCCTGAGTGAACTATTTTCAAATTTTTTTTTAAAGTAACAAACAGTATCTATAGTGAAGGATATATTTTCTGATGTATTTTCGAATGTGCTTACTGTGAAAAATTCGTGGTCCTTAATAGCATTCTTTATCATGTTGACTCTGTCCGAGTAACTTGCGAAAAACCTTCTTCCTACCGGAGATTTACCCGTAGGAACAAAGATTATTTTTTTAAGGTTATAATAATCTTTAATTTTACATGGAATATCTATATGCGCTGTGTGAACAGGATCAAATGAACCAAGATACAAACCTATGTTTTGTTCTTTAATTTCTTATTACTCCTCTGCTTGTGACCACATACTTCAGATTTGTCAATCCCTCAAGCCCAACTGGACCACGAGCATGAATTTTATCTGTACTGATTCCAATTTCGGCACCAAGACCATATTCAAATCCGTCTGCAAATCTCGTTGATGTGTTTACCATCACCGAGCTGGAGTCGACCTCCCTCAAAAATCTAGATTGTGATTTTTTATTCTTCGATATTATCGAATCTGTGTGTCTACTTCCGTATTTTTCAATATGATCTATTGCCTCATCAATACTATTTACAATCTTTACCGCTATGATAGGCTTTAAATATTCCTCATACCAGTCTGACTCATTTGCTAATTTTGCCTTTTGAAAAATTGCTTTTGTTTTCTTGCATCCTCTTATTTCCACGTCATGTTCAAAAAGGGCTGATAATATCTTGATGATCGAAGATTTTGAGAAATCTTTATGAATGATTAGAGATTCAGCAGCGTTACATACTCCGTACCGTTGTGTTTTTGAATTTATCGTACACTTCATAGCAACTTTAAAATCAGCTTCGCTATCGATATAAACATGACAATTGCCGTCTAAATGTTTAATGACTGGAATTTTTGACTCAGTCGATATTTTTTTTATAAGACTTTTCCCTCCCCTTGGAATTATTACATCAACATATTGTTCTAATTTTAGAAGTTCACTTACAGCTGACCTATCAGTAGTATTGATTAACTGAACCATATTTATAGGCATTTTGCACTCACGGAGCGATTCTTTTATGATACTTGATAGAGCTAAATTAGAATTAATGGATTCGCTGCCACCTCTGAGGATAATACTATTTCCTGATTTGATTGATAACCCAGCAGCATCGATTGTAACATTTGGCCTAGATTCGTATATCATCCCTATCACGCCAATTGGCACTCTCATTTGTTCAACCGAAATTCCACTTGGTTGAATTGTTTTGTTAATTTTTTTGAAAAGTGTATCAGGAATTGATTTTATTTTCTTAAGTCCCTCAATCATGGAAGAAATTCTTTTATCATTTATCAGTAACCTATCTATCAGTGCATCTGACATTTTATTTTTGATAGCAATCTTTACATCAAGAGAGTTTCTTTTGAAGATATGATCTTTATGATCACTAAGCTGATCTATTATGCTATTTAATATTTTATTCCTCTGAGTATTTGATAGAGTCCTAGATAGCTTAGAAGCTTCGTGAGACGCACGACAGACACCTAAAACATAATTTTTTATTTTTTGTTTAATCATTCTGCATGTTTACTCATCAAGTTATGGAATAAACTATTAAAGCTCACCCAAGGATTAGATTTTTTTGACATATATTTTGATTTTATATCAATGCTAGCAATATTTTTTAATAAAAATAAGAGTTCATCTAAAGTATATTTTTTTGACGCACTTGTATATTTTGTCATCAAAAAAGAGGGAATATATGGCTTTGACGTCGTTGGCTTTATTAATGAATAAATTTTCTCAAGCTCTTGGTTGACCAAGAAAATAATGTATGACAGAGATGTGTCTATTTCTCTTAGATAGCTACTCACTTTGAGGAATCCGCTAGCATCTTTATTAAGCAGTGTATCAACGAGATCATATTCAGAATATTTCGAGCTCTCAATCATGGAATTCACTTTACTGCCCATTAGGCCTTTTAAATAAATCGATTGTGAGATTGAGAGAGTATTATTTAGGTTTAAATCAATCAACTCTTTGATATAGTCTTGATTAAACTCAATATTATTAGCCTTACACTTACCAGTAACCCATCGCTCTAGCACTTGACCTTTGAGTTCATATATTTCCACCACACATGCTATGTTAGAAATATTTTTATAAAGGTTAGTTTTTTTAAATGATGCTGATTGTCTGTCTAACTTGAGGATAATTCTGTCTTCAGTATGTTGAGAAATCCATTCATCAATAAGTTTTTTCATGTTCATAGGAATTGATTTGCATACTACATTTATTACAAATAATTTCTTTTCTTCAAAAAGTGATTGTTCATGCAAATTATTCTTCAGGTTTTCTGTTTGCGTATCATCATCTATAACATAATTTACTGTTTTGAAACCTAATTTTCTGTAAAAGCTGATTATATCCCGCTCTATTTCATTGCTTATATTTCTCGGATTACCATGCACCAAAAATAATGGTATTTCTGCTGTAAGTGGGAAATTCTTAAATTTAACATAATCAAGTATCATGATTTAAATTATACTATATATAACAGATGAAGAGCGCTAAAAAAAACAAGGTTGGATTTATTGGTTTGGGCATTATGGGAAAGCCAATGGTCATAAACTTAATTAAAAATGACATTGAGGTTTATTTCTATGCGAGGAAGAAACGAATAATAGATGAAATATCAAAGATTGGAGGCAAGTTTATTCCAAATCCTAGTGATATTTCAAAATTCACAAAAATCATCCTGACGAACCTCCCAAATACAAAAGATGTCGAAAATATTGTCATTGGTAAAAATGGAATTATCAACATCTACAAACGGCTCTATTGTAATAGACATGAGTACAATATCACCTGAAGGCACAAGATATATAAATGATAAATTACGAGAAAGAAAATCCTATCTCCTTGATGCTCCTGTATCTGGTGGTGAAGCCGGCGCAAAATCTGGGAAATTATCAATTATGGTTGGCGGGGATAAATCAGCTTATCTCAAAATTAAATTTATTCTGTCGGTTCTTGGCAGCAAAATAACATATTTAGGTAAAAGTGGATCAGGTCAAATTTGCAAAGCTTGTAATCAAATCCTGGTGGCGAAAACTATCCAATCTATTAGTGAAATTATCACTATTGCAAAGAAGTCAGATATAAATCCGATGATAATTAGAGAAGCTCTTCTCGCTGGATATGCTAATAGTAAAATTTTAGAGGTTCATGGAAAAAGAATGATTACGTCTGACTATAAACCTGGTTTTAAGCTATCTCTTCATCATAAAGATCTCAAAATAGCTAAAAATTTAATCAAAAACATGGGCTTAAATCTAAAAGGATTGAATCAAGTTCAAAAAGCAATGAGTTGCGCGGAAAGAGAAGGTCTGTCAGACTGCGACTCCTCTGTTATCCACACTATATTAGAAAAAACTTATAAATAATTATTAGTGTTTTGACATTAATATATTATAATACCTGCATGGAAGACAAATACGAGAGTATATATAGAGACTTAAATGTAACCCCTACAAAACAGAGGGTAGATTTAGCCCAGCTGATATTTTCAAAGAAACAGCATTTTACTGCCAGTGACCTTATAGCAATGGCTGACAAAAAGAAATTGCATATTTCTATGGCAACAATATATAATACGCTATCTTTATTGGAGGATAAAGGAATGTTAAAGACAATAAATATAGATAATGAATTGAAGTTCTATGATACTAATCTAGATAATCACCATCATCTTTACAATACAACCATGAGCACTTGACTGATATTGATCATGATAAGATTGTTTTTGCAGAACTCCCAGAGTTACCAAAAACTCTCCAAATCGAGAGCACAGAGGTATTAATTAAGGCAAAGAATAGATAATAACTTAATTTGTCTCAAGATCGCCCTTCCAAGCTTTTTTTAACAGACTCGTCCAGTACGATTTCCTTGTTTACTCTGGGTGATCAACGCCTATTCTCACTTCAGAACTTGAAATGAAATCAGCTATGTCATCTTGCTCAAGCTGAAAACGTAAGAAATGAACTGCAGATGTTTTCTCGTCGGTGCTCCTGTCTAAATCTTCATCTGCATAAGCTATAATTTTTTTATCACCAGAAGATAACCAAATTTTATTTTCTATATCATGGAGCTTGAACAACATCTCTCTTCTCACTTCAACATCAGGAAACATTATCAACATTGTTGCTTTAAGATTTGTCCCATCAGGTATAAGGGGGTTATATGCATCGATCTCTTCTTGAATTTCCTTCTTATTGAAAATTTTTTCTATCCTCAGCATTTCCTGTACTTGATATTTGATAGTCATATAATCTTCAAATATAAGAACAATATTATCACCAATATTGATTGTCCTGTTTTTTTTATGACTAATTAATTCTTTTTTATTGAGTCTCTCTTAGAATCATATTCTTCAAGTGAGAGAAGGTCTTTAGGCTCTAATTTCATGCTCTTATTCCATACGCTTTCTTAATTAAACTGATCGGATGCTCAGGCTCTTGTATGTTCCCTAGTGAATTTTCAATATGATGAGCGGCCAATGAGCAGTCACTTGTAAAACTATCAAAATTGGCATCTTTAAATGACTTGGTTATAGGTCTAGCAATTTTGATAGCAATATCATGTGTTTCTAGCTTTACTCCGTATGTTCCATCATGACCAGAACACCTTTCGATTGCATTGACGGTAGTACCAGGAACTAGTTCAAGAATTTTTTTTGTTAGCATGCCAAAGTTTTGTACTCTCTGATGGCATGCAACTTGATACGATATGTTGCCAAGCTCTGTATTAAAATCTGTTTTCAATATACCCTCATCATTCAACATATTTAAAAATTCAAAGGGATCTCTAAATGATTTGGAGACTTTCAATAAATCTTGATTATCAGGGAAAAGAAGTGGCAGCTCTTGTTTATACATCAAAACGCACGATGGAATTGGCGCAATAATCAGATATCCTAGATCAGTGAATTTTTGAATTTAGGCAGGTTCTTTTCCATCATCTTACCAACTTCCTCGATGTTTCCTAATTCTAACTTTGGCATCCCGCAACAGTTGTCGTCGGTTATCATTTCAACAGTTACATCATTATGTTTTAGAATATCATAGAAGTCTTTGATCACTCCGGGCTCGTTAAAGTTATGATAGCAAGTAGTAAAAATTGCTACCTTGAATTTTGAAGTATTAGATTGATTGGTTAAGTTGAGCTGTTTCGCAGTTTTTGATACAAATTTAGGCAACTTTGCGTTTCTATGGACTCCAAACTTCTCCAAAAGTTTTCTGAAAACTTTATTATTGTTAAAGAAATTTACAAATCCAGAGACAAAATACCTAGAGAACATTTTGCCTAGCATATCTGTAGAGGCAAGAACTTTGTCACGAAAAGATATTTTTTTCTTTGAATTTTTAATTGCCTTACCTCTTAGCATTAGGTGAGGAAAATCAATCTCCCATTCATGTGGTGGAACATATGGACACTTTGTCATGAAACATAAGTCACACAAATAGCAATGATCTACAACTGAATCGAAGTCAGTATATGAGACTCCGTCAACTTCAAAAGTTTCAGATTCATCAATGAGATCAAATAAAGTAGGGAATGAATTACATAAACTCACACATCTCCTGCAACCATGACAAGCGTCTGCGACTCGTCGTAGCTCTTCCTCATATTTCTCTTCATTTAAGAAATCGGGGTTTTTCCAATCTATAATATGTCTGGTTGGTTTTTCAAGCCCACCTTCCATGCTGGGTTTTAAATTTGCGTTGTCCATATTTCCCTGTTTTTTAGTTAAATCCTAGTGGGTAAATAAATTACCCACTAGATAGATATTTTTTTATGAGATTGATTCTAGCGCTTTAGTAAAGCGGTTAGCATGTGATCTCTCAGCTTTTGCAAGAGTCTCGAACCAATCAGCGATCTCATCATGACCTTCATCTCTTGCTGTTTTTGCCATTCCAGGGTACATATCTGTGTACTCGTGTGTTTCCCCAGCAATAGCTGCTTTTAAGTTTGAGACACTATCTCCGATAGGCTCTCCTGTAGCAGGATCTCCACATTCTTTTTCAAGATACTCTAAATGACCATGAGCATGACCTGTTTCGCCTTCAGCGGTTGAGCGAAAAACGGTAGCTATATCATTTTGACCCTCTACATCAGCCTTAGCTGCAAAGTAAAGGTATCTTCTATTTGCTTGGGATTCCCCAGCAAATGCGTCTTTTAAGTTTTGTTCTGTTTTTGAACCTTTTAAACTCATTATAGTCTCCAATATGATTATTTAGAATGATTCTAAATTTATCCATTATATATGTCAAATATTTTCTGCTATGATATTTAAGATGATAATGATTCTTGTTATCTTTGAGATGAGATTTTGAACAGACTATTATTTCAATTCTATAAAAAAATAGCATTTAAAGTTGATCCAGAAAAAGCTCATGATATATCGCTCTCTTTTCTTGAGTTTATCTACAAAAGCTTTCTTGGAAAGATATTTCATAAAAGATTTGTAAAAAATGGTATCAAACAATTTGATGTTCTTTTCGATAACCCTGTGGGACTAGCTGCGGGGTTTGACAAAAATGCTGACTATCTTAATTTTATCACAAATATTGGATTTGGTTTTGTTGAAGTTGGTACCTTAACTCCAAAGGCCCAAGCTGGGAACCCAAAGCCAAGAGTTTTTAGATTAGCCAAGGATGAGGCGATAATTAATCATCTCGGTTTTAATAATAAGGGTATTGACTATGGAATTTCTCGCATAAAAGAATTTAATAGAAATATACCCATAGGTGTCAATATAGGTAAAAATGCCTCGACAGATGTAAAAGATGCCTTTCGTGATTATGAGTATTGTCTGAGAAAAGCTTATTCAGTAGCAGACTATATCACGTTAAATATTTCCTCTCCCAATACAGAGAATTTGAGAGACCTACAGAAAGGAGAAAAGATAAGTAGCTTCCTACATTCCATTAAAACACTTCACGACAATTTAAAAAAAGTTTATAAAAAACATACACCACTAGTTGTTAAAATTGCTCCTGATGTGACTGATGAAATAATTTTTGATTTATCAAATCTAGTAAATGAGTATGATATAGATGGAGTGATATGTACTAACACAACAATAGATAAATCTTGTCTGAGTGATCAATTTAAGGCTTTACAAGGTGGTTTAAGTGGTAAACCCCTTTTCCAAAAATCAAATGATGTGCTCACTAAAATTTCTAATGTTCTGGGTAAAGAGAGGACGATCATTGGTGTAGGTGGTATCGATTCATATGAATCAGCAAATGAGAAATTTAGATTAGGTGCAAATTTGCTTCAGCTTTATACAGGTCTTGTATACAAAGGGCCAAAAGTTATCGAGGATATATTACGATACTAGTTTGATTCAGGCTTCCAAGTGCCGTATGCTTCTTCAGCATTTTGTGGTGCTTTTTGGGCTTCACCTTCGAGAGCACTTGTTTGTTGATCATAAACATATTGAGTAAACTCAATGAGCTGTTTCAAGATATCGTCTTTATCTTTTTTGGGGATTTCGGCAGTTGCTACTATTGAGCCAACTACCGCAGATAAATACTGAGATGCAAGAATTGGATCTTCATTTTTTGGCTCATAATCAACAAGAACTTTTTGTAAGCCTTTGAGTAATTCTGGTTTTAGTACGATTTCAGTCATAAATATTCACACAAGTTATATTATAATATGTATGTATGCAAGATAAATCTACTCTATCAGTAAAAACCTTCGATGTTGGCCCTATGCTAAATATTGTTTATCTTATTTGGGACAACACTACAAAAGATGCGGCTATAGTAGATCCCGCCTGGGATTTGACAGAAGTGCTAAATTTTACGACACAAAATGGATTAAAATTGAGAAAAATTCTTTTAACTCACAGTCATCATGATCACGTCAATTCTATAGATACACTACTAGAAAAATATGACTTACCAATCTACATTAATAAATTTGAGGCAAGTTTTTGGAAGAAGAAATATGATAATTTAATAATAACTGGCTCCAATGACACCTTTTCTCTTGGAAAATCTTCTGTATCAACAATTCACACACCTGGGCACACTCCTGGCTCTTGCTGTTACTTATTTGATAAAAACCTCATTGCAGGAGATACATTGTTTGTTTTCGGATGTGGAAGATGTGATCTTCACGGAGGAAACCCTGAAGAAATGTACAATTCATTGAAAAACTTAAAGAATAACCTCGACCAAAATACAATTATAATGCCTGGGCATAACTACTCAATAAAAAGACAGTCAACTATCGGAGAGGAGATCACTGGTAATCCATTTTTCAGTTTTGATAATTTAAAGGATTTTGTTCAATACAGAATGCATGATCATGATAAAACTAGACAGGAGCCATACGCTCCAATTACTCATGGCTAAATTATTTCAGATTGTATCTTAGTTTCTGTATCAATTTCCTAACCAATACTTTATCGATCGCATTATTTGTGATTTTTTCTTGTTCGCTCGTAATTTGCATGCGTGATTCATTAAAATCATAGGAACCAGAGGCTTTCAAAGTCCCTGTCACGCTATTATTTTCTGAGCTTATGATTTCATAGTCTAATGATTTGCTAATTTCATATTCATCTACTCTCCCTGAAGAATTTACAGAAAGCTGTCTCTTTCGACTTGATATAGAATTAATTTTAACTACAGGATATGTATTGTAATCTTGAATCTGTAAGATCACTGATGAACCAAGTTTTTGTGAGAGCATATTTGAAATCGATGTATGGCCGTTAGAAATAATTATTATGTTTTCTAAACCATCAACATTCATTGATCCCCTAAGTTGATAACCGCATGATGATATCATCGTCATAATTACAAAAAGATAAAGAATTCTCATTTGATCACAAAGTTTATAAGCTTATTAGGTACATAAATAGTCTTTAGGATATCAGATTCAGCTAGGTACTGTTTTGTTTTTTGATCTTCTAGTGCAATTTTCAAAACTTCCTCCTCATTGAGATCAGATTTTGCATATATTCTGCTCCTGAGTTTACCATTAATTTGTACTATTATTTGAACTTCTTGATCAACATCTACTCCCTCAATTTTATCTGGCCATTCAGGGTTACTAGCTTTTTCGGCTTTTATTTCAGACAAAATAGTAAAACAGATATGTGGAGTAATAGGATATAGCAATTTAGCCATAGTAGAGATACATATTTTCGCGGATTCATGCGATATTGACTTATCATCAATAGATCTAGACAAACTATTGAAAAACTCCATTACAGCAGCTATGGCTGTGTTATATGATTTTCTTTTGAAAAGATCTGTTGAGACTTTATCAATTGTCTCATTATGTTTAATTAAGATTTTATTATCTTTATCTTTTGGAACATCGTAGGAATTACGTATCAGGTATGAAAGCTTCCAAAATCTTTTTAAAAATTTATAGCCTCCCTCAATTGCTGAGTCAGACCATTCGAGGTTTTGTTCAGGAGGAGCTGCAAATAGAATGAAAAGTCTTATTGTATCGGCACCATATTTTTTTATTATATCGTCTGGATCAATCGTATTGCCTTTTGATTTTGACATTTTTGCTCCATCTTTAAGTACCATCCCTTGTGACAGTAGAGATACGAAGGGCTCATCATCATCTACTAAACCTTCATCTCTTAAAAGTTTATAAAAGAACCTTGCATACAACAGATGTAATATTGCATGCTCTATACCACCTATATATTGATCAACAGGTAGCCATGATTTGAACTTTTTGTTAAACATTTCTTTTTCATTATGCGGATCAAGAAATCTTAAGAAATACCAAGATGATTCAAAGAATGTATCAAATGTATCAGTCTCTCTTACAGCTTTTTTGCCTGTTAGAGGACAAGTAATATTTTTCCATTCATTATTTCTATCTAACGGGTTTCCTTCACCATCTAATTTAATGTCTTTGGGTAACTTTACGGGTAGATCTTTCTCTGGAATAGGATAAACTGTGCCATCCTCATGATAATATACAGGTATAGGACACCCCCAATATCTTTGTCTAGATATACCCCAATCTCTAAGCCTATATGTGACTACCTCCTCCCCGAGGTTATTATTCTGAAAAATTTGTTATCTTTTCTTTAGCAATATCTGATTGTAAACCGTTAAATTGAGAAGAATTAATAAGGATGCCTTTTTTCGACATTGGGAAGATTGTTCAGTCTTTTTGTCGTCAATTACTTTGATAATTTCAAAATCGAATTTTTTCGCAAAATCAAAATCTCGAGGGTCATGCGCGGGACACCCATTACAACACCTGTACCGTAATTATCAAGAACATAGTTGGCAATCCATATCGGAATTTTTTTTGAGTAATTGATGTAAACAATATTTACCTGTGAATACGCCGTCTTTCTCCACTTTAGCAGAAGTTTCTTCAGAAAGTTTTTGTTTTTGATACTTAGTTATGAACTTTTTAATACTTTTATCTTTTTGTGATAGGTCTGTAGCTAGATCATGATTAATACTAATAGCTATGTATGTGACACCAAATATAGTATCTGGTCTAGTGGTAAATGCTGTAAAAATTTCAGGACCATCTTCCGATACAAAGTTTATATTAAGACCCTTAGATTTTCCTATCCAATTCTTCTGCATTAACTTGACTGATTCAGGCCATCCGTCTAGTTTATCAATATCATTAAGCAAATCCTCAGCAAAGTCAGTGATTTTTAAAAACCACTGAGGTATCTTTTTGCGCTCTACTAATGCTCCTGATCTCCAGCCTCTCCCATCGATCACTTGCTCATTGGCAAGAACTGTATTATCAACTGGATCCCAATTTACTTCGGAGAGCTTTCTATATACTAAACCCTTCTTTAAAAGTTTTAAAAAAAACCATTGTTCCCATCTAAAATATTCTGGGTCTGACGTTGATATTTCATTGTCCCAATCATACAGTATTCCAATATTTTTTAACTGATTCTTCATATGTGCAATATTTGATTTTGTCCAGTCTTCAGGATGAACCTTATTTTTAATAGCAGCATTTTCTGCGGGCAATCCAAATGAATCCCAGCCCATCGGTTGAAAGACATTTTTACCTTGCATTATATTTGAACGCGTTATTACATCACCTATGGTGTAATTTCTAACATGACCAATATGTAATTTTCCACTTGGGTAAGGAAACATACTAAGAACATAATATTTATCTTTACTTTTAGATAGTTTTTCTTTTGAGTAGCTTTTGTGACCCCATGCTTCTTGGGCAGTTTTCTCAATCTCTCTAGGATTATAATCTTTGTTCATAGTGTTTTGTTGCTCTATTTAGACCATTGATGAGTAGTGAGAAAAATATTAACATCAAAATCAAAATATCACCATATTCTGAGTAGAAAGAACTCTTAATTTTTGTTGGGATTTGACCCTTTAATGTTCCTTCTACGTTATTTTCAATAAGATCAACTATCTGTCCATCATTTTTTATCACTGCACTTATGCCTGTGTTAGTAACCCGAAGAATATATCTGTTGAATTCAAGTGCTCTTATTTGTGTGATCTGAAGATGTTGATGTGGTGCCAATGACTCACCGAACCACGCATCATTGCTTATGTTAACTATAATCTCTTGATCAGAAGAAGATTCAATAAGGTTTGGAAATGTACTCTCAAAACAGATCATGGGGATGATATTGATGTTACCAAATGATATTTTTTCGATCCTTTCAGGGCCACTCGAGAGATTTGAAAGAGGGATGTTAAGATTTTCAGCTAATTTCAGGAGGGAATTATACCACGGTGTGTACTCACCAAAAGGAACTAACTTTCGCTTATTGTATATCTTAATACTATCTGAGAAAAAAATCATACTATTAAAAAACTTATCGTCGCTTTTTGAAAATAATCCGGTAATAAGCATATTGGTATCATCAGTTGTCGTTTGAAAAGATTTAAAAAATTCGTCTTCCCTGGTAAAAGGGATAGATATGATCGTTTCTGGGAAAATCACTAGGTCACTAGTCTTATTCATATTAATTATGGTGTTATACTTCTTCATTATCAGTGAATATTGAGCGCTATCATACGATTGCTGAGGATAAATATTAGGTTGGTATAGTGTATAGCTGACTGTATCTAGATCTCTCGTGTTTTCATTACTGTGGAGTATTGGGTTAAGAAAATAAACTACTAATAGCACTGATGAAAAAAATAAAGATACTTTATTTCTATCATTGAAGGCCTTATAGAAAAATAACGAAGTAAGCACAACCAAATAACTAACTGCAAAACTTCCTAGAATGGGGTACACAGAATCGAAAATAGTTCCATTTTGACTGTGCCCAATAAGAAGCCATGAGAAGCCGCCATATAATATTGATTTCAAGTATTCAGCTAACACAAAAAGAGAAGCTATATAGCACAAGTAAAAATAATTATTTGATGATATAGATTTATATAGTCCTATCAGGACATATGGCAAACTGATAATTAATGCAAATAGAAAAGTAATTGTATAGCTAAGAAGATGTCCGAGAGAACCGTAATTAATCAACGAATAGTTTATCCATGATGTACCCAAAAGATGGCACAGTAATGAGAAATAAATTACTGCTTTAATCTTATTCTTGATCGATAAATTCTCTAGTGAATGAAAAAGAAAAGCTAAAGAAAAAAATATAAATACTTTATAGTCAAAAGGTGAAAATGATAAGACATATAATATAGAAGATATTGAAAGATATAGAAGCTTCAAATTTTTTTAAGATCTTTTCTTATGGTAAGTTGTATGCGATTAATTTTTTTTGAATCCGCGGAGAGAACAGTAAACATGAAGCCCTCAGTTTCCAAAGTCTCCTGCTTTTTTGGAACTTTTTCAAATTTATTAACTAGAAAACCTCCAATCGTTTCAATATCGTTATCAACCAGATTGCAGGCAAATTTTTGATTAAAGTCATCTAGAGATAACAGTGCATCAATTATATATTTGTTATTAGCTTGTTGTATTATGAGCTCTTTGCTAGAGATATCATGTTCATCATCAATTTCTCCAATTATCTCCTCAATTAGGTCTTCCAAGGTAACCAATCCTGAAATGTTACTGTGTTCGTCAATTACGATAGCAATATGATTACGACTTGCTTTAAACTCATTTAAGAGAATATTTAGTCTCTTACTTTCAGGAATAAATTTAGCTGGTCTTATATAATCATGGAGATCGAAGTCATTAGAACCTATTATTTGATTTTTTAATAAGTCTTTTGCATGTAGGATCCCTAGAATTTCATCTGGTTTGTCATGTATTACTGGGAAACGAGAATGCCCTGATTCAATTACTTTTGTCACAACAGCATTTAGTTCCTCATTTACATTTATCGTTATCATATGAGGACGCGGGATCATTATTTCCCTGACCGGAATTTCTGATACACTGAAAACACCTAAAATCATTTGAAATATGTCTTGAGTGATTAAACTATTCTTCGCAGCAGTATCCAGAAGAGTGATTAAATCCTTTTTATCTTTAGGTGTATCGCCTAATAAGTCCTTTATCTTATCAAGCCAGTTGTTATCTTTAACTTCGGACATATGGATTACCAAAATTCATACTATTTAGCAATTTAACCTCTGTCTTTTCCATAAACAAACGTTCTCTTTTTGTAACATGATTATAACCCTGTAGATGCAACATCGAGTGGACAATCATATGTGCCCATCTAAAATTAGGTGAAAACCCATATTTTTTTGCTTCCCTATTAATAATTTCTGGGCACAAGATAATATCACCATAGAAAACATCATCGTCATAAGAAAACGTGAGTACGTTTGTTGATTTATCTTTTTTTAAATACTTGCTATTTAAAGTCCTCATTCTTTTTTGGCCTACGAAAATAAGATTAACATGATTATGAAGCTCTTCATAAGACTAAAGCGTATCCAAGTCTTTAAGTTGGATGTTGATGGCACGTACTGTTTTTATATACTCTAACGTAATTAATCTTTATTTTTTTTTCTTTTTTCATATTCACTGACAATCGATGAAACAATCTTATGCCGCATTACGTCCTTTGGCCCAAATTTCACGGCATCAATACCTTTTATATTCAATATAAATTCCAGACAATCTTTTAGACCAGATTGTGAGTCTTTTGGTAAATCTATCTGACTAACATCACCTGTTACCACAGTCGTAGAGCCGTAACCTATTCTTGTTAGAAACATCTGCATTTGTGAAATGGTGGTATTCTGAGCCTCATCCAAGATGATAAATGCATCATTAAGTGTTCTTCCTCTCATGTATGCCAACGGTGCTATTTCTATAACTTTTTTTTCTAGGAGTTTGTTGACGGTTTCAAAACCTAAACATTCATACAATGAATCATATAATGGCTGTAAATATGGATCTATTTTCTCAGCTAGATCCCCAGGTAAAAAGCCAAGCTTTTCCCCTGCTTCAATAGCTGGTCTGACCAGAATTATTTTTTTAACAAGTCGCTTTTCTAATGCGTTTACAGCACATGCCACTGCTAAAAAAGTTTTTCCTGTTCCAGCAGCGCCTATCCCAAAGGTAACAGTGTTCGTATTTATCGTATCGATGAATGATTTCTGATTATTTGATTTGGGTTTAATAATTAGTTTTTTGAGTTTTATACTGCTATCGATATCATCTGTATCATCAGATAGAAATTCACTCGAATTATTCAAATATAAATGTAATTGCTTAGGAGTTATTTCCTCGCTTTCAGATAAGTGATATATCTTTTCAATGAAGTTTGAAGTATTTTCTACGTTAGTATCGCGACCTGAAATTTTGAAAGCATTGCCTCTATTCGAAATTTCAACTTCAAAAAAGTTTTCTATTTGTCTTATATTTTTGTCAAGAAGACCGCATAGTCTTATCAACCTATCATTGTCAATTGGCTCAAGTTTTATATGTTGATCAATGTTTTTTTGCGTCAATTTTATATCCTATAATGCTCCATCTAATGAATTCCGATTAGATCCTATAATTTTGACATCTATAATCTGTCCTATTAAATCTGTTGAACCACTAAAATTTACAATTTTATTAGTAAATGTTCTGCCAAATAGTTTCATAGGGTCTGTCTTAGACGTTCCCTCTATCAATACCTCTTGAGAAGTTCCTACTAATTTAGATAAGTACTTTTCAGAGTTGGCTCTGATAAGATCCTGGACAAGACTTAATCTTTTTTTCTTTTCAGACATAGAAATGTTGTCTGGTTCAGATGATGCGGGTGTTCCAGGTCTCTTACTATAAATGAAACTGTAACCATCATCGAAACCAATCTGCTCAATTAAATCCAGAGTCTCTTCGAAACACTCATTTGATTCACCAGGATATCCAATAATAAAATCTGAGGTAATACTGATATCGGGTCTCACATTTCTAACTTTCTTAATCATATTTTTATATTCTAAGGCAGTGTGTTTTCTTTTCATTTTCGAAAGGATTAAATCTGATCCCGATTGAACTGGTAGATGAAGATTGCTGCATAGTTTTGAATTATTATACTCTTCTATTAATTCATCAGTAAAATCAATTGGATGTGATGTTGTATGCCTTATTCTATCTATTCCGTCGATTTTAGATATATATCTGATTAACTCAGAAAAATTTATGGATCGTTTATCTCTATTTCTAATACCTTTATAGGCATTAACGTTTTGTCCAAGTAAAATAATTTCTCTTACACCGTTACTGGCTAAGTTTGAGACTTCGAAAAGTATTTCATCAAGTGGTCTGCTAACCTCCTCGCCTCTGGTGTATGGCACAACACAAAATGTACAATACTTACTACAACCTTCCATAATCGATACATATGCAGAAACATCTGATGATGTCGATCGGGGTAAGAAATCAAATTTCTCTATAAGAGGGAAAGAGATATCAATCGGTTTTGTATTTTTCGAAATAGACTCATCAATCATTTTTGGCAACCTATGAAGTGTTTGAGGACCAAAGATTATATCTACAAACGTTGCTCTTTGTTTTAAAGCTCTTCCCTCCTGAGAGGCAACACAGCCGCCCACTGCTATGAGGGTTCCTGGTCTGGCCTGTTTAATTTTTTTCCATCTGCCCAACTCAGAAAAGACTTTCTCTTGTGCTTTTTCTCTTATTGAACAAGTATTTAAAATTAGAATATCTGCGTCATCGGGATCTTCAGTGCGAGTCATACTATAATGATGAACTAACAGATCTGAAATTTTATCAGAGTCATAGACATTCATTTGACAACCTTGCGTTTTGATAAAGTACTTTTTATTGTCTATCATCTATTAAAAAGGTATGTCTTCATCCTTAATGATATCTTGATTTGAAAAATCGTTGTTATCTTGACTCTTTGGAGTAAAAGCATCTGATGAGTCGGACTTGCTGCCAACAAAGGTAAAATTGTCTGAGATAATGTCAGTAGAATACTTTTCAATTCCGTCTTTGTCTTGCCATTTCCTTGTTTGTAGTCTGCCCTCAACATATAGCTGCTGTCCTTTTTTAACATATTGACCAATTGTTTCAGCTGGTTTATTAAAAAATACAACTCTATGCCACTCTGTCTTATCTTCGTATGATCCAGAATCCTGATTCTTGAATTTCCTATTCGTAGCAATAGAAAGATTTACGACAGCATTACCGCTAGGCATAAATTTGACTTCAGGATCATTTCCAACCCTGCCTAACAGAATTACTTTATTGACCGACAATACTAGCTCCTTTATTTTTTATAGTAAGACAATTAAATGTCCACACAACAGATATTACAGCAGTAAAAAAGAAAATGCCACTTAATCCATATGTATCGTATAAGTATCCACCAATCAAACCGCCTAAGAATGTTCCAAAAAAACTGAAAAGATGTATAAAGATGAATAAATGCTTATAACAATAAAAAATGCTAATATTGTCTGATGGACAAGTATATTAAGATTAAAGGAGCAAGAACTCATAATCTTAAAAATATCGATTTAGACCTTCCAAAAAATAATTTGATAACTATAACTGGTCTATCAGGATCGGGAAAATCTTCTCTAGCATTTGACACAATATTTGCCGAAGGACAAAGGAGATATGTGGAGTCACTATCAGCATATGCTAGACAGTTCTTGTCAATGGTCGATAAACCAGATGTTGACAAGATAGAGGGATTATCACCAGCTATATCTATTGAGCAGAAATCTACATCACATAATCCAAGATCCACTGTTGGTACAGTAACAGAGATCCATGACTACCTGAGATTATTATATGCAAGAATAGGTGAGCCAAGATGTCCAGAGCATAATGTCGGTTTAGATGCGATGTCAACATCTGACATATATCAGAGGCTCATCAAGACCATAGAGAAAAAAACTGTGCTTATTCTATCGCCCATTGTAAGGCAACAGAAAGGTGAGCACATAAAGACAATACAAAGTTTTGCTCAGCAAGGTTACAGTCGTGTGAGAGTTAACAGTAAAGTTCATAAAATAAATGATATTTCTAAACATATGCTTGGACATATTATTGATCCAAAGAAGAAAAATGATATAGAAGTATTAATAGATAGAGTTGAAGTGAATGAAATGAATAAGCTCAGAATAATTGAATCATTGAATTCATGTTCTGAAATTTCTGACGGGATAATATTCATAAATGAAGTTGATAGTGACAAAGAATATATCTTTTCAACTAAGTATGCTTGTCCATACTGCGGTTATTCAGTTGGTAAACTTGAACCGAAATTATTTTCATTTAATTCCCCCGCGGGGGCATGCGAGCGTTGTGATGGATTAGGCATAGATGAATTCTTTGATGAAAATAAAATTATAGATAATCCTGAGTTGAGTTTAAACAATGGAGCTATAACAGGATGGGATAAGAAAAATCTTCTATACAATTCGATGCTTATTTCATTGGCTGACCACTCAAAGTCAATATAGACGATAAATATTATAAGTTACCCAAAAGTTTAGAGATGTTCTTTTCAATGGATCTGACGAAGATATTGAATTTAACATCATGAAACTTAATAGAAGAACTAAGAAACTTGAAAATACAACAGAAATAAGATCTTGGGAGGGATATGTAATATTTTGAACGAAATTATAATAACGCTTTTAGATTTAGTGTTAAGAGGTATTATGAAAAGTTTCTTACTGAAAGTGTTTGTCGGGAATGTGATGGTGATAGACAATATTTCGCACAAAAATTTTTTTTCGGAGAAAAAACAATAAAAGAAGTT